>JAGVGJ010000010.1 GCA_020057115.1 Candidatus Omnitrophota bacterium
GGGAACGAATACTACCAAGAAGCATATAAGCCTTATAATTTTGGACCTTGACGGTAGTCTCGTAGATAGCGACGGAATAGGCATCACCGCGTGCAAAAAACAGGCGTTTTATGATCTATATGTCGAGAAATTAGGGAGACCGGCCGAGACCGCAGAAGAAGAATATTTAAAGAAGATGGAGGAGCTGAAATATACCTCTTTTACCAAGACATTGCTCAAGATCGGCGGCGGCAAGATCACAAATAAGGATATCGACGACCGCTGGGATGCGATAAATGCGCGGGAGCTGATCAAAGAGCCTGACCAGAAACTGATAAAAGTATTGAAAGAGCTCAAGGAAGACGGTTATTCGCTGGTAATATTCTCGAACAATACAGAGATACTGGCGAATAATGTTATAGACGCTCTTGGCATACGAGGCCTGCTCGACGGCGTGTATACATCTCAGGGGCTCGGGGTATTCAAGCCAAATGCGGAGGTATTCGAGATCGTTTCAGCCAAAATGGGCGTGGTGCCGGCGCAAGCAATATCGGTCGGAGATTCTGTCGATAATGATATAGAACCTGCCAAGAAGACGGGGATGCAAGCTATCCATATAAAAAAGAGAGAGGATATTTACGATCTCATTTCTCAAATAAGGATGATAGAGGCATCCATGCGTCCAAAAGCCCGGCCCAGAAATGAAGACGGGACATTTAAGAACCATCCTGGTAAGAGTCCGGGAGACGCATTAAAAGTCATCGCATTGTCGCGATTGTCCATCAATCAGCATTTTACATTGGAAGCATACCTGATGTTTTACGAAAAAGTACGCCGAAATTATCCCGAACTCGGATTTGAGAAGCTCGCCAATAATCCCAAGACTACGGCCAAGCGGGACTTAAAAGCGCTTTTAAACCAGGGCTTCTTGGGAATGGTTTACCAGGGAGGAGTGTCCTACTATTTTCTTTCGGATAAAGGCTGGGACGAGATAGTAAAAAACCTTGGACAGAAGACTGGAAATAAAGACGAGAAACAGGCATTGATAGAAACTGTCCTTAACCGTAAGATCGCAGTATATAGCCTTCTTATAGATATATTGAGCCGCGTTCCTGGTCAGGAGAACCTGCATCTTCAATATGTAAAGGAACTGCGAGATCTGTTGAAAGGCGAAAGGACTTCCGGGCAGAAAATAGCAATATGCGCGGGCCTCATAAAATCATGCAATATGAGTTTCAAATATGAGGGCGTGATCATGCTGAGACAATTGCTCGCGAAAGCGCTTTATCGCGACGAACAGATAGCGATCAATAGCGCTCTTGCGGAAGCGTATAAGCAGGAAACGGCCCAACTGCAACACTACGTATATGCCTTAAAAAATTTATCGGTCACGGATATAACGCTTGATCAAGAGATAGCAATATGTGCAGGGCTGGTTAAGTCGCGCGACTACCCTACTAGGAGGGATTGCATAACCTCCCTGAAGAGTTTGCTTGGCGCTGGTCTTAGCGTTGACCAGAAGATAGCCGTGTATAGCGCTTTCATAGAAGCGTACGGACAGGAGCATACCACTATACCCAGACAGAGTATATATGTAAGTAATCTTAAGGAGATGCTGAGCGGTAGCTTAAGTTTTGAACAGAAAGTCGCTGTCTATTCCGGCATGGCGAAGGCCATTGACGGCGATGTGCGCAAAGAAGCGCTGCTCATGCTGCTGAAAGAAGAGAAGGGGGATAGCCAGTCCCGTGAAGCTGACGGCACGTTCGGCAGGAAGCTCGGTAGAAGCCCGGAAGACGCCATAACCATAATAGCCCGCTCCGGACTTTACATGAAAGAATCATTTACGATAGATGATTATCACGAAGCATATAATTCCGAAAAGGCGGCGCTGGGATTTTCTTCGCTTCCCGAAAATGCCGATTCACAGACCAGGCGCGATCTGGAAGCGCTTATAGAAAAAGGCCTGCTTTTTATAGAAAATCTGGGAGAGAGGGGCGTCCCTTATAGGTATAGCCCTACCCGGCAGGGGTTGGATGTATTTTGGCACCTGGATATAGGCAGGATAATAGCACTTGTGACAGATACCGCAAAGTATATACCGACCCATCCGAACTATCGATACACGCTTCTTGTGACATCCGAGTTCTTCGATAAAGGCGAGCTGAAGGCCCATCAGTCGAAGTTCGGGGACAGGTTCGAGCTTGACGGCGTGAGCGGTATTACAGACGGGCAATTTATCGACAATGCGCTCGCTAAGGCCAAAGATAAAGAGACCAGGACGGTCGTCCTTGTGCCGGACAATATCAATCCTGAGCAGCTCGAAAGATTGTCGAAGGCCGGGATCAGGTTCGTGCAGGTCAACGTAAGCGTGCTATTACAGTCGAAGATGGATGCGGCCAAAGACGGCGGAACCTACAGAGACGATTTTCAATTGAATACCTATTGCATAATGCTCCTCGTACGCAGGGTAGATGACAGCATGGAGAAGGATTCTTCGATATACAGAACGCTGGAATTCTATATAAGGTCTCATTTTGATCTTACCGATAAAGTCGCCGTTACGGACTATATAAATGCTATAGTGAAAGGGGACGTGGCCCGGCTCATCAAAGGGTGCCTGGCATACAAGCCTTCGACGTCATATATTATGCCAAGTTATAATAGTGTCTCAGCTGCGCTCATAAGCGCATAATATTATTCATAATTTAAGCTAATATTGATATAAACGGACGCCCTTGTGCCATGCGAGGGCGTCCTCTTGTTTTTATCATGGATATGTGATACGATAACGTGAAAATAAGAATAAGCACACAGGATCGCATAATGCTCTCGTATAGACAGAAGATATTGATAGATAGAACGCTTGGCGCGCTTGCCAGCGTTTTTATAAGCTGTTTCACAAGACTTATCAGTCTCATTTCGCTTACGGAAAATTTCTCCGCACGAAACCGCATTATATCACCGGTCATAGTTCCGCACCGAAAGACGCAGGTTCATAGATGCTGATAGATACGCATTGCCATCTGGATTTCAAGGATTTTGACAACGACCGGGACGAGGTGATCGCACGCGCCAGGGATGCCGGCATTCTCAAAATAATAAATGTCGCAAGCTCCATAGAGGGGACGCGTCGCGCATCAGAGCTTGCAAAAAAATATGAGGCGGTCTATGCGACGGTCGGGATACACCCTCATGCGGCCGAGACTGTTACGGACGAAGCGATCGATGAGCTTAAGAAAATAGCTAAAGAAGACAAAGTCGTGGCTGTCGGCGAGGTCGGGCTTGACTATTACCGCAACCTCGCGCCTAAAGATAGGCAGGCGGATGCTTTTAGAAGGTTTATAAGGCTTGCCGTGGAAACCGGCAAGCCTTTGATCATCCATTCAAGAGAAGCGGATAATGACATTTTGGGCATATTGCGCGAGGAGTGCGGCAATACGGTAAAAGGCGTAGTCCACTGCTTCGCCGGGGATGAGAAGTTCCTTGAGGATTGTCTCGGCATGGGGTTATATATATCGTTTACGGCAAATCTTACTTTTAAGAAGGCGGATAATTTAAGGACGGTCGCGAAACGCGTTCCGATCGAGCGCCTGATGCTCGAGACGGATGCGCCGTTCCTGGCGCCGCAGGATGTTCGCGGGAAGAGGAATGAACCCGCTTACCTGACGTACCTGGTGAAGGAGTGGGAAAACATATCGGGGCTTTCCGCCGAGGATATCGCAAGGATAACGACCCATAATGCCAACAGATTATTCGGCCTGAACATCCGCGAAGATACGAGGATCGTTTATCCGATAAGAGGATCCCTGTATCTCAACATAACCAACCGCTGCACGAACAATTGCTATTTCTGCGTCCGCAATTCCACTGAGTTCGTAAAAGGGCACAACCTGAAGCTCGACAAGGAGCCTTCCGAGCCGGACGTCCTGGCAGCGATGGGCGATCCTAAGAAGTATAAAGAGATAGTCTTCTGCGGGTATGGCGAGCCGACCATAAGGCTGGATGAGGTAAAGTCTATTTCACGGAAGATGAAGGCGCTGGGGCTTAAGGTGAGGCTTGTGACCAATGGCCACGGCGATCTCATAAATAAGCGTCCGATAGCCGCTGAATTGTCCGGGCTTATAGACAGGATATCGGTCAGCATGAATGCCGAAGACGCGGATAAGTACGAAAAGATATGCGAGCCGGCCTTCGGAGCTCTTTCGTACAAGGCGGTCCTGGATTTCATAAAGGATTGCGTCAATAACAAGATCGATGTCGAGGTCACTTGTCTCGACCTTCCGGAGATCGATATGGCGAAGTGCGAATCCCTCGCGAGGTCTCTTGGGGCCAGGTTCCGCCCGAGGTCATACGGGGTGGTCGGATGAAGAAGATGCTCGAGTTCATGCGTAAAGAGAGGCTTTATCTGTTGCTTCTCTTATTCATCATTCTGGTCAATACCATAGTCATGACGGAAGGGGACGGAGAAAAGCAAAGGCCTGCTAAAACCAAAACGGAGCTCAAAACCTCCGCGGTGCCTGAGACTAAAGGCGTTGAAGAGAAGCGCCAGAACACCCTCTTCATGAAGCGCGAGCAACTCGAGGAGGCCCTTACCAAGAATAAGACGCTCGCGGCGCTATTTGGCCTCGTGTCCTTATTTATAACGGTCATCCTTCTTCTGGGCATAGTGATAGATATCCTTCTTACATCATTACGGATGAGCAAGAAGAGCGCCGAGATCCACACCTACAGGCCTCCACCGGCCAGATGGAACATCTGGGATGTCGCGAGGGTGGTGATACTCTTCCTCTTCTTCGGCTACATGCTTGTGATAATAGAATCACTGCTTTTGCGGGTTATTCCAATACTTAAAGACGATAACTTCAGGATGATGGTAAATACCTCGATACTGGACACGCTTGCCGTAGTATTCATAATATACTTTACCGTGAACCAGTATAAAGAGGATCTCGTATCCCTCGGCCTGTCCGCAAAGAATTTCGTCAAGAACGTCTTCTACGGGCTGGTGGGGTATATAGCTGCCGCGCCTATACTCGTCTTGATACTCGCACTTGTGGCGCTAGTGGTCCAGATCACGAAATACGTCCCGGAAACGCAGCCGGTCGTGGAACTATTCCTTAAAGAGGAGAATGCGCCGTTCCTGGTATATACGAGCATATTTACCGCCGTGTTAGGCCCGGTCATAGAAGAGCTTTTCTTCAGGGCCTTCATGTATAATGCGTTCAAGAAGACGATAGGGATATTCTGGGCGATGCTCATAACATCCGCGGTATTCGCGAGCCTCCATACGAATATCGTGGGGTTCTTCCCGATAATGGCCCTTGGCGTGCTCCTCGCGTATATGTATGAGAAGACGGGTACGCTGGTATCGTCGATAACTGTCCACATGCTGCATAATTTAAACATGGTCTTCCTGGTGTTCTTGATGAAACAGATAAAGGCATGACGTTAATGGCGAAAGTATCGATCGTGAGGTGTCAGGATTACGATAGCTCGAAGGTCTTCGAGGCCGTAAAGAGGTCGGTCGACCTTGTGGGCGGGATGGGAGAATACGTAAAGCCGGGGATGAAGGTCCTCATAAAGCCGAACCTCCTCTCTGACAGGAAGCCGGAGGACGGCGTAGATACGCATCCCGAGGTGGTGAGGGCTATAGTAAAGCTTGTAAAGGCATCGGGCGGGACCGTGATGATAGGCGATTCGCCGGGAGGATACGGGAAGAACATAGACGAGATATTCGAGTCGTCCGGCATGAAACTCGTGGCTGAAGAAGAGGGCGCAGAGCTCGTCAAATTTACGAACTCAAGGTTTGTCGACAACATACCTGTCGCCCGGCAGATATTCGAGGTCGACAGGATCATCTCCGTGCCGAAACTTAAGACGCACTGCGTAACCGTCATAACTGCCGGGATAAAGAATGTCTTCGGCGCCGTTACGGGATTATACAAGGCGTCCTGCCATTCAAAGGCCCCGAAAGAAGAGGATCTGGCTAAGATCCTCGCCAAGGTATATTCAATAGTAAGGCCGCACCTTACGATCCTTGACGGGATAGTCGCGATGGAAGGCGATGGCCCGTCATCCGGGACATTAAGGAAGATGGACCTTGTCATGGCAAGTGCCGACGCGGTGGCGATGGACTCGTGCGTCGCCAGGGTGGTGGGCCTTGAACCGGGCGACATAAGGCTCATAACCGAGGCCCATTCTAACGGCCTCGGAGAGATGGACCTTAAAAAAATAGAGATAGTCGGGGATGACATAGGCTCGTTCGTCGCCAAGGATTTTAAGCTGCCGCAGACGGCGCCGCTGAAGATCCTGCCGCGCGCTTTATTGAACAGCCTTGCGGCGCTGGTCAAGTTCAACCCGGTTATAAACGCCGCCTTATGCGCCAGGTGTAACCTATGCAAAGTGACATGTCCGGTCAGCTGTATCACCATAGAGGAGAGGTCGTGCTCTATTGATTACGCGAAGTGCGTCAGATGCATGTGCTGTCACGAAGTCTGCCCGTACAGGGCGATAGATATAAAACGGAACTTTTTAGCGAAGGTCATATGGGGGTAACTGAATGAGAAAGAGGACTAAGGCAAGGGAATGCGCGTTGCAGATACTGTATTCGATCGACTTGACGAAGGACAGCCCGGAGGAGCGGATGGAGGTCTTCTGGAAGCATATTGAGGAGGACGACGTCGAGATAAGAAAGTTCGCGAACTCGCTCGTCCGCTGCGTGATCGAGAATAGGAAGGCGATCGATGCCATTATATCGAAGCATGCCACTAACTGGCGCATCGGCAGGATGGCTGTCATAGACAGGAACATACTGCGTTTTGCGACATGCGAGCTCATGTTCATGGACGACATACCGCCGAAGGTCTCGATAAACGAGGCCATAGACATAGCCAAGAGATACGGCGACAAAGATTCGGGGAAGTTCGTGAACGGCATACTTGACAATATCCACAAGACCGAAGAGAAGAAGGCAAAATAGATGAAATGCGCCGACCTGCACGTCCATACTTTCTATTCCGACTCCACTTTTTCCCCGGAAGAGGTGATGGCATGCGCGGCTGACAAGAAGCTATCGGCCATAGCCATCTGCGACCATGACTCCATAGGCGGAATAGGCCCGTGCGAGAGCCTGAGCGGGGAAACGGGCGTCGAGGTGATACCCGGCATAGAGATGACCGCGGAGAAAGTTGACGCGGAGATACACCTTTTGGGTTATTGCATAGACTGGAAGGCCGCGTGGTTCGTAAAGAGGCTTAAAGAGATCCAGAAGGCGAGGATAGCGCGCATCCATGTCATGGTCGAGAAGCTTAACGAGGCCGGTATAAACGTCAAGGCGGAAGAGATATTCAACCTCGCCGGCAGAGGGACCGTAGGGCGGCTCCATGTAGCCCAGGCGATGATGAAGACAGGAAAGCTTCGCAGCTATAAGGAGATATTCGAGAAGTATATAGGTTTTCAGAAATCATGTTACGTGCCTTACGTCAAGTTCTCGCCGAAGGAGGCTATAGAGGCGATACTCAAGGTAGGAGGCGTTCCCGTCATAGCCCACCCGGCGCTCATGGGAAATGACGACTATATCCCTGAGCTCGTCGATTACGGCTTGAGGGGCATAGAGGTCTACCACACCGACCACAAGCAGGCCGCGAGGATGCGCTATGAGGAGATGGCCAGGCGCTATGGTCTTCTCATGACCGGCGGATCTGACTGCCACGGCCTGGGCAAGGGCAGGGTGTTGATGGGTTCCGTGCGCGTGCCGTATATGCTTGTAGAGAAACTCAAAGAAGAGGCCGACTCCATAAAGCGGAGCAATAGATGAAACCAGACGAAAGATATATGAGGATGGCGTTAAGCCTCGCTAAAAGGGCTGAAGGCATGACGAGTCCCAACCCTCTTGTCGGCGCCGTGATAGTAAGGGGCGGCAAGGTCGTAGGCAGCGGATACCATAAAAGGGCAGGGCTTCCGCACGCGGAGATAAACGCGATAGAGGATGCCGGCAGGAAGGCCAACGGCGCCGTTCTATACGTGACGCTTGAGCCGTGCGATCATTTCGGCAGGACGCCGCCGTGCACCGACGCCATAATAAATTCCGGGATAAAAACGGTGGTGATCGCAACGCCTGATCCGAACCCGCTCACCGGAGGCAGGGGAATAAAGATGTTGAAACGCCACGGCATCAAAACGGTCGTAGGCATCCTTAAAGACGAGGCGAGATCCATGAATAAAGCGTTCGAAAAGCGCGTCACAAAAAATATGCCTTATGTGACAGTGAAGTCCGCGGAATCTATCGACGGAAAGATAGCTACAAGGACCGGAGATTCGAAGTGGATCACATCCGAAGATTCAAGGAGATATGTCCATAGATTACGCGCCTTGTCGGACGCCGTAATGGTAGGGGTGAATACAATTATAAAAGACGATCCACTGCTCACCAGCAGGATACAAGGCTCAAGGCAGCCTGTAAGGATAATAGTAGATTCGCACTTAAGGACTCCTTTAAATGCCAAAATATTCTCAAATATCAAACGCGCGCCTCTTATCATTGTCACGATAGGCAAAAGTTCGAAAATCGGAAGGTATGTAGAGTTGGGCGCCGAGGTCATCATCGTGAAAGCCAAGGGCGGCATGGTGGACTTAAGGGCCCTTTTAAAAGAGCTTGCGAAGAGGGAGATAACGAGCATACTCGTAGAGGGCGGTGGGAATTTGAACGCTAAGCTCCTGGAAGAAAGCCTTGCCGACAAAGTCCTGTTCTTCATATCGCCGAAGATAATAGGCGGGAGGGACGCCATTACGTCAGTAGAGGGGCGCGGAGCGAAGAATGTCAAAGACGCGGTAAAATTGAAGAATATAAAACTGAAGAAGTTCAGGGACGACATCCTTATCGAAGCGGAGGTGGCATGATGTTTACCGGCCTTGTAAAAGAGCTTGGGAAAGTCTTAAATATCACCAGGTCCGGAGACATCCATAAACTTTCAATAGAAGCAAAGGCCGTTTCCAGGGACGCGAAGGCAGGAGACAGCATAGCTATTAACGGAGTATGCCTGACAGTTACGGGGAAAAAGGGCGACACCCTGTCATTCGACGCCATGGAAGAGACTTTGCGCAGGACGGCTCTTGGGTCTTTGAAAGCGGGCGCTTTAGTCAACCTCGAAGGCGCGCTTAAAGCCGGCGATCCTGTCGGCGGCCATTTCGTCCTGGGGCACGTCGACTGCGTCGGGAAGATAACGGATGTTAAAAAGAGCGCTCAGAATGTCATGATAGAGGTGGCTATGCCTGAAAAGTTCGCCGGCCTTATCGTGGAAAAAGGGTCTATAGCCCTTGACGGCATAAGTCTTACCATAGGTGAGGTGGCTCCGGGCATATTTAAGGTCTATATCATACCGCACACCATGAGCGAGACCACGTTGAAGGACAAGAAAGTCCGAAGCGATATCAATATCGAGTTCGATATACTCGGCAAGTACATCCTGCGCCAGAAAGGTCTGGACAAGAAGACCATCACCGAAGAGTTCCTAAAAGAGCAGGGCTTCGTCTAAGAGCGCTGCACTCACTAAAGACGGGCCTCTACAGGTTACTCGCGCCCACAAGGAAGCAGGCTATCTTACGCGAACGCAAATTTTCCATAGAAAAATTTGCTCGGAATGTTACTATTTTCGTTGAAAAATAGCAACATTCAACGTCGCTTCAGATACCCTGCTTCCTTGTGGGCGTACGCACTAAACAAGAAAGCTCCGGCTATCGCTCATTCTGCCTTTCGCAAGACGACCATCTGCTTCGGCGCTTAAGAGGATAGGGATGTCTGGAGCGACGTCGAAGAGCGCTAAATTACAACGAATTTAGCGCTCTTCCGAGCAAACTTTCCCTATGGGAAATTTGCGTTCGCGTAAGACATCCCTATCCTCTTAAGCGCTTCACCAGATAAAGGCGGAGAACATCGGAAATGATTTGAAAAGACGGCGTTGATATGCTATATTCGTACAAATAAAAAAGGGAGGTCAAATGGCGAAGAGGATATTTTTCGTTGTCCTTATTTTGTTATTGGTTGCGAGTTTTGCGGCTGACGCGTATTGCGATACGCCGATAAAGAAGATCGGAAGGGGTATCTGCAACATACTTACCTGCCCTCTTGAATTTGTAGCGCAGATAGGCCAGGTGAATAAATCAGACGGTCCCATGTCTGCCGTCACTTACGGCGTAGCCAAAGGCGTGGTGATGGTATTGGTAAGAGGCGTCGTCGGAGTCTACGAGACGGTGACGTTCCCGCTGCCTTTCCCGCCGGATTATAAACCGATATTGACAGATCCCGAATTCGTATTCGAGGACATGAGCTGGTAGGAGGCCACAGATGTTAAAGACGATCATTTCGATGCTGGTTGTTTTATCATTGGTATTAAGCTTTGCCGCTTTGGGTCATTGCGATACGGCGATACAGAAACTCGGAAGGGGAGCGAGCAATATCATGGCCTCTCCTTACGAAATATACCTGCAGAGCTCAAGGATGCATAAGACCGAAGGCCCTGTCAAGGCCATCGCCTTGGGCATGCCGCAGGGCATAGCTATGATGCTCGTAAGAGCGGTCGTAGGCGTCTATGAAGTATCGACGTTCCTCATACCTATACCTAAAGCTTACGGCCCGGTTCTCAAGGAAGAGCCGGAAGTGATACAGGATGCCCTTAAATGGTAGAAGGTCGCTGACCGGATCGGGAAGTAGCGCAGCTGGCTAGCGCGCTTGGTTCGGGACCAAGAGGTCGCGGGTTCAAATCCCGCCTTCCCGACCATTCTAAATAGGGACAGCGACTATTTTTCGCTTGAAAAATAGTCGCTGTCCCTATCTCTTTATAGTATAATATATGCTAATTATGATAATAGCCATCGGCGCGGTTCAAAAGACGGTAAAGGATGAATAAGCGTCTGCATCTATACTGCTCGGGATCCGTTCAGGGGGTTGGTTTCAGGTACGCTGCCGAGAGGCTTGCCGAGGACCTGGGACTTGCCGGCTGGGTCAGGAATTTAACGGACGGTCGGGTCGAGGTGCTGGTTGAGGGTAAGGAGAGCGCGCTCGGGGAGTTCCTCAGTAAGATCGAAGAGATCTTTAGCGGCTATATACGCGATATCGATAAGAACTCAAGCGAAGCCACGGGCGAGTTCGAAGGTTTTGAAGTGAGGTTTGATTGATATGAGATATGCCGTCATCTCCGACATACACGGCAACCTGGAGGCATTCCAGGCCGTGCTGGAAGCGATCTCGAAAGATAGGGTCGACAGGTACCTTTCTCTGGGCGATGTCGTGGGCTATGGCGCCGACCCATCGGCATGCATAAAGCTGCTTAAGACATTGTCTCCGGAAGTGCTGGTAGCAGGGAACCACGAATGGGGCGTCCTTGGGCAATTTGAGCTCGGGTATTTCAATGACGCCGCCAAGGCCGCTATCGAATGGACGAAGACGAGGATCAGCAAGGAAGAGATCGAATATTTAAGGTCTTTCAAGCTTGCTTACGAGGGCAAGGATTTCGCGCTTGTTCACGGCTCATTGGACGCGCCGGAAGAATTCAGTTACATATTGAACGATTATGACGCCTACCACAACATGAAGTTCATGAAGCCTCCGGTATGTTTTGTGGGCCATTCTCACGTGGCGGGAATATTTTATTCCGGCACCAGGGTGAAGCTTGCGACCGGCAAGATAACGATCGAGCCTGACAGGAAATATGTGGCAAATGCGGGCAGCATAGGCCAGCCGCGCGACTCGGATCCGCTCGCCGCCTATGCGATATACGACGACAAAGAAGCTACCCTAGAGATCAAAAGGGTCTCCTACGACATAAAGAAAGCCCAGGAGAAGATACTGCAGGCGGGCCTGCCGCCGATACTTGCCTACAGGCTCGCCCAGGGACGGTAAAATATGACGGTTAAAGACGTAAGGAAAGAGATGGAAGAGCTGAGGCGCAAGATAAGGCGCCATGACCATCTCTATTATGTCCTCAATAAGCCATCCCTGTCAGACCATGAGTATGACGCTCTATACAGGAAGTTAAAGGACCTGGAAGACGCCCGCCCCGAGTTCGTCACAAAGGATTCCCCGACCCAGCGCGTCGGCGGAAAGCCGCTTAAGGAGTTCGGGACAGTTAAACACATGGCTCCCATGCTCAGCATGGACAACACCTATTCGCCGGACGAGATACGGCAGTTCGACAGCCGCGTCAGGAAGAACCTTAAGGGAGAGGATGTCGAGTACGTGGTAGAGCTTAAGTTCGACGGCGTCAGCATCTCGCTTACATATGAAAAAGGGATCTGGGCGACGGGCGCCACAAGGGGTGACGGCGTCGAGGGTGATGATGTCACTAATAATCTGAAGACGATAAAGTCCATACCGCTCTCATTCAGCGAAGATATAAAAGACCCGCCCGATATCATCGAGGTTCGCGGCGAGGTCTATATGACCAGGAAAGGTTTTGACGAGATAAACCGCCAGAAGAAGATGGCCGCCGAGGAGCTTTTCGCCAATCCCAGGAATGCCGCCGCCGGTTCTTTAAAACTGCTCGATCCGAACGTGGTGGCAAAGAGGCATTTAGACATCTACGTATGGGGCGCAGGCCATTATGAAGGCAAGGAATTCAAGACCCAGACTGAGCTATTGGATTACCTGAAAGATGCCGGCTTTAAGGTAAACCCCCACTATAAGCTCTGCAGGACGATAGACGAGGTGATCGATTACTGCAACTCATGGGAGCCGAAACGAGGCTCGCTTGAGTTCGACATCGACGGCATGGTCCTTAAGGTCAATGACTTCGGCCAGAGAGACTCGCTCGGCATGACATCCAAGAGCCCGCGCTGGGCGATCGCATATAAATTCCCGGCCGAAAAGGCCCTTACGGAGGTAAAGGATATCATAATCCAGGTCGGCAGGACAGGCGCCATCACGCCCGTCGCCATCTTAGAACCGGTCCATCTTTCCGGGTCTACCGTATCCAGGGCGACGCTCCACAACTTCGACGAGATAGAGAGGCTTGATGTCAGGATAGGCGATAAGGTGTATGTTGAAAAGTCCGGTGAGATAATACCAAAAGTATTGAGCGTGGCCAAGGAGAAGAGGACGGGGCATGAGAAGGCATTCCCCATACCCCGGAAGTGCCCGGTCTGCGGCTCTAAACTTGTCCGCGATGAGGATGAGGTCGCCGTAAGATGCGAGAACGTCGGCTGCCAGGCGCAGATAAAAGAGGCGGTCCTTCACTTCGCTTCAAGGGATGCGATGGACATAGAGAATATGGGCGAGGCGATAGCCGACCAGCTCGTCGATAAAGGCCTTATAAAAGATTATGGCGATATATACGGACTTAAGTTCGAGGACGTGAAGCGCCTTGACAGGATGGCCGAGAAGAGCGCTTCCAATCTTATCCAGGCGATAGAAAAGAGCAAAGCCAATGATCTTAATAAACTTATTTTCGGGCTCGGCATAAGGCATGTGGGCGAGCACGTAGCCTGGGTCCTGGCGAACCATTTCGGGTCTATCGATAAGCTGGCCGGCGCCGCCATAGAAGAGCTTACCAGGATAAACGAGATCGGCCCCGTGGTTGCCGACTCTATACATAATTTTTTCAAGAGTAAAGAGAACATGAAGGTCATCGAGAAGCTTAAGGCCGCGGGCTTAAGAATGTCGCAGAAGATAGAAAAGGCCAAAGGGGTCCTTTCCGGAAAGACGATAGTGGTGACCGGGGCGCTTAAGACTTGCTCCCGTTCGGATATAGAGGGTCTGATAAGGAAGCTCGGCGGCAATCCGTCGTCCAGCATCAGTAAAAATACGGACTTCCTCGTGGCCGGCGAGGAGGCAGGTTCGAAGCTCGACAAGGCAAAGGCCCTGGGCGTTAAAGTGATAACGGAAGAGGAGTTTAATAAGCTTGCGGGCCTATGACCTAAACAAGGAGTTATGCATGAAAAGATTTTCGAATATTTTGATAGTAACATGCCTCGCGATAAGTCTTGCCGGCTGTAGCCCGGAATGGCAGAAGAAGTTCACGAGAAAGAAGAAGGATGTCAAGAAGAGGCCCAAGATATACCAGGAGAGAAAATATCCGAAGAAACCGAGCCCCGAAATTTACAAAAAACATTATTCATACGTAGTGACATGGATGTCCGAGCTCTTATCCGACCTCGGGGGTAATCATAAAAAGGATGTCCGGTGCATGGAAGAGATAGTCTCGAACATGAAGGACATGCAGAACGTGCTTGTCCCGGAATGGCAAGACAAGTTCCAGGTGCATATAGACAGGATAATGAAAGTCAGAGAGATAATCCTTTATGAAGACCTCTCCAAGTTCAATATCGATTACGTGAAGAGCTCCCTCGAAAGGGAGGACAGGGCGATAAAGCGCGACTTCTCTTATAAGAGAGCAAAGGACCACCTTGTGAAGACTTCCGAGGAAGAGGCGCAAGTCACGCCGACAAGCGTAGAGGCGCCCGTATCCGCATCCGTGGTCCAGACGCCGCCGGTCGAGGAAGCTAAAGCCGCAGAAAATAGCGAGGCAAAGGATGAAGCCAAGCCGCAAGGCGCTGGTCAATAGGTTCGTCGTAGGACCGCTCGGGGTGAACTGCTATGTCGTGGCAGACCCGGACACAAAGGATGCCTGTGTCATAGACCCTGGCGCCGACGGAGACAAGATAAAGCGCTTCATAGACAAGAACGGCCTTAAGCTTAAGTTCATAATAAACACGCACGGCCACGGCGACCATATCGCTTCAAATAAGGAGCTGGGCGCGCCCGTATATATCCATGCCGCAGACAAGGATTGCCTGACAGATCCGAAGAAGAACATGTCTGCCGGGATATTCATGTTCGACATAGTCTCGCCCGAAGCCGCGAGGCTTTTAAAGGACGGCGAATCAATAAGCCTGGGGTCGCTTGAGATGAAGGTATTACACACGCCGGGACATACCAGGGGCTCGATATCGCTGGTTTTGGATAATGTGATATTTACCGGCGATACGTTATTTCACGGCGGGGTAGGCCGCTCGGACCTTCCCGGAGGGGATGAAGACGAGATCTTGAGTTCTATAAGGGAGAAACTCCTTACATTCGAAGACGATATCATTGTATACCCCGGGCATGGCGGGCCGTCGACGATAGGCGAGGAGAGGAAGAATAATCCGTTTTTAGCATAGGGTCCAGGGGCCAGGGTCAAGGGTCCAGAGGTGCAAAATCAAGGCGATGCTTGAAGAGTTCTTGAATTATATGACCGTAGAGAAGGGGCTGAGCAAGAACACGGTCGCCTCTTACCGGACGGATCTCGTCCATTTCATCGGGCATTTCGAGAAGATAGGCGTAAAGGATATCGACAGGATAAAGCGGCAGGATATAACCGATTACATGCTGGGCTTAAAAGAGAAGGGCCTGTCGAGCAACTCCATATCGCGGGCGCTTGTTGCCATAAAGATGTTCTACAGGTTCCTCGTCCAGGAGCATTTCATAAAGGATGATATCGCCGGTATCATCGAATCGCCGAAACTCATAAGGCCGCTTCCTAACGTGATGGGCATGCAGGACGTGGAAAGGCTTCTCGACTCCCCGGATCTTCGCGACTGGATGGGCGTGCGTGATAAGGCGGCCCTCGAACTTATGTATGCGACCGGCATGCGCGTCTCGGAACTCGTCGAGCTGACCATGGAGGGGTTGAACCTGGACGTAGGTTTTATAAAATGCAGGGGCAAGGGCGACAAAGAGCGCATAGTCCCTATCGGCAAGAAGGCCAAAGAGGCCGTGATCCGCTATATGGAAAAGGTGAGGCCTAAGCTGCTCAAGAAGAGGCAGGACCCGCATCTTTTCATATCAAGGCTGGGAAAGAAGGTCTCGAGGGTATCTTTCTGGAAGATGATAAAAAGATGCTCCAAGGCGGCGCGCATAAAGAAGGATGTAACGCCTCATACCTTGAGGCACAGTTTTGCGACCCATCTTTTGGAGCGCGGAGCGGACTTGAGGGTGGTGCAGGAGATGCTCGGGCATTCCGACATATCCACTACCCAGATATATACCCATATAAACAAAGAGAGATTAAAGTCTATACACAAACAGTTCCATCCGCGCCCTTAAAAGCGCGGTCATTAAAGGGGGCAAGATGTCTTCATATTTTCGTGATCTAAAAGTTATTTTTACGGTAGCGCTTGTAGCGTCATTACTTGCGGCATCGAGCGGTTGCGCTAAGAAGGCGAAGGTCCCCGCAGACGACGCGGTATTCAAGAAGGCCATGGAATATGCCAGGGATGGTAAAGCCGATGAAGCGATACTTGGATTCACAAAGGCTATAAAATTGAATCCGGAGAATGCCAACTCATACAATAATCGCGGCCATATATATGCCGCAAGGGGCGAGATAGATCTTGCCATGGCCGATTACAATAAAGCGATAGAAGTAAATCCGAACCTTACCATGGCGTATTACAACCGCGGAGTATTGCGCGAAGGCAAAGGAGAGATCAAAGATGCTATTGATGATTATACGAGAGCCATCAATATGGGCATGGAACAGGCGCATCTGGTCTACAATAGCCGCGGACTTGCTTATGCAAAGAAGGGTAATTATGTCCAGTCGATATCAGATTGCACGAAGGCGATCGAATTAAATCCCGGATACCTGGAGGCCTATAATAACAGGGGGCTTGCATATGCCGCTAAAGGGGATGTGGACCAAGCCATTTTAGATTTTAGCAAGATAATAATGTATAACCCGAATATCCCGCTTGCATATTTCAACCGGGCGGTGGCTTATTATAAGAAGGGGAACTACGATAAGAGCTGGGAGGATGTTTATAAAGCCCAGGCTATGGGGATGAAACCGGATCCGAGATTCCTGGATGCCCTGCAGAATGATTCCGGAAGGCGAAGGTAGATGGACCTGATAACTACGCATGTAAATGCCGATTTCGACGCGCTTGGATCGCTTGTAGCGGCGAAGAAGCTCTATCCTGAATCGCGGCTTCTCTTGCCCGGCTCGCAGGAACAGGCGGTGAGGGAGTTTTTGTCGCTGGCAAAAGAGGCGATAATCGTTGAGTCGGAGAAGGAGTGCAGCCTCGACGGCATTGACAGGCTGATACTCGTCGATACGCGCCAGCCTTCCAGGATAGGGATAGCTGCAAAGCTGCTCGACAAGGGCGTTGAGGTCCATGTATATGACCACCATCCTCCGATGAAGGGCGATGTGGTCGCGGATAAGGATACTTCCGAAGAGGTCGGCTCGACCATCACCATACTGGCCGACATGATAAAACGAAAGCATATCAAGCTCTCTTACCTTGAGGCCACGATAATGCTTCTCGGCATATACGAAGAGACCGGATCTTTGACATACAGGACGACGACGAACCTCGACGTTGACATGGTAAGCTTTCTCCTCTCGCAGGGGGCCAGCCTGTCCATGGTCTCAAGCTATATCAACAGGGAATTGACCGAAGCGGAGCTGTCGCTCCTCACCAGGCTCATCAATTCGACCGAGAGGGTGACCGTTAACGGCATCCACGTATCGATGATAGAGTTGTCCGGCGGGGATTACGTGGGCGAGCTCGGGATGCTGATACACAAACTTCTCGATGTGGAGAATATACCGGTATTATTCGTCCTTTTGGACAATTCCGGGCATGGCAGGGTCGACATAATAGCGCGCTCCAAAATCCCGTCGGTAGATGTGAACAGGGTCCTGGCCTCTTTCGGCGGAGGAGGCCATCCGAGCGCTGCTGCAGCGAAGGTCCGCTCGCATGACGCCGGCGCCGTAAAAGAGAAGCTCATAAAAGTATTGAAGAGAAATATAAAACTCAAGATATGCGCGCTGGATATCATGTCCCGCGAAACGGAGAGCGTAAGGCCCGCCAGCAGGGTGGATGACACCAAACAGGCGCTTCTAAAAGCTCGCACGAGCGGCCTGCCTGTGGTGGATCGCGGCAGGATAGCCGGCATCATCACTTTCGGGATGCTGAACAAGGCGATAAGGCGCGGCTACGGCCATTCAAAGGTGAAGGGCTACATGTCGAGTTCCTTCGTTACCGTAAAGCCCGAGACCCCGCTTCATGAGATACACAGGATAATGCTGAAAGATAATATCGGGATACTGCCTGTCGTGAAATACGGGAAAATGGTGGGCATTATCAACAGGACCGATGTCCTGCGCAGCGTCCACGCGTCACTCTATTCCGGCCCTAAAGTGGTAGAGAAGAAGGTGGTGGTGAACCTTGCCAAGAAGATGGACCAGTGTTTTCCCAAAAAGGTCACAACGGTTTTAAAACATATCGGAAGGCTCGCCAACTCGTTCGGATATACGGCATTCGTCGTAGGAGGGCTTGTGAGGGACCTTCTCCTGGGATGTAAGAACCTGGACCTCGATATCGTGATAGAACCGAATGCCATGGATTTCGGAAGGATACTCTCAAAAGATCTCGGAGGGACGCTCGTCGTGCATAAGAAGTTCGGCACATGCACGGTCTTCATGAAGAACGGAATGAAGATAGACCTTGCCACTGCGCGCAAAGAGACATATGAAAAGCCGGCAGCCCTTCCCACGGTCGAATTTAGCTCTTTGAAAAATGACCTTATCCGCCGGGACTTTACGATAAATGCCATGGCCGCAAGCCTCAATAAGGAAAATTTCGGCCAGCTGATAGACTTCTTCGGAGGCGAGGCTGACCTGGCCCGCGGCAGGATAAGGGCGCTCCACGACAAGAGCTTTATAGATGACCCTACCAGGATATTCAGGGCCGTCCGTTTCGAGCAGCGCCTCGGGTTCGCCGTCGAAAAACACACCGAAGAGCTTATACTTGGGGCCGTAGAGAAGGAGATGATAGAAAAAGTCCAGCCCCAGCGCATAAGAGATGAGATAATGTTGATACTCCAGGAGGAAGGCGCGCTAAAAGCCCTTAAGAGGATGGCGGAACTGCACGAGCTTAAATTCATACACCATGATCTTAAGCTGGATAGGAAGATGGTAGAGCTCTACGGCTCAATAGACATGACCTGCCGTGGGTACGGATCGCTTCCCGGTAAGGGGCCGGCTGAAAGATGGCTCATATACCTTATGGCGCTCCTGGAACAGCTGAGCCATAAAGAGATAGCCTCGATATGCCGCGAGTTCGTATTCCGGAAATCCGACACGATGCGGATACTCTCTTACAAGAGATACGGGAAGGCGGCCGCCCGGGCGCTGGCAGGGAATGCGAGGATGCGCCCGAGCGAGGTCTATAAGATACTGAACAAATTATCCGACGAGGCGATGATGCTTCTTCTCGCCTCCGCTACCTCAAAACTTGCAAAGGCCAGGATAAAAGATTTCATCGGGAAGCACAGCCTTGTGCGGATAGCCGTAAAAGGCGATGATATAAAAGCGCTGGGACTGAAGCCCGGGCCGAAGTTCAAGAAGATATTGGACAAGGTATTGCATAAAAAGATAGATGGAGAGCTCAGGACCAGGACGGACGAGCTCAAATTCATAAAGACGGAGATATCATGACGACACAGAGGCCGGAGAGGGTCCAGGAAGCGATAAGGGAAGAGGTGGCAAAGATAGTCCAGCAGGAAATAAAAGATCCGAGGATAGGATTCATTACTATAACAAAAGTCGAGCTTACCAGGGACCTAAGGTTTGCCAGGATATATTTCAGCATCCTGGGAGATCCCAAGGACAAGCATAAGGCGCTAAAGGGGCTCAATAACGCGAAGGGCTATATCAAGGGGCGTCTGGCCGATAAGGTCAAACTAAGGTTCATGCCTGACATAGCCTTTAAGATAGACGACTCTTTTGAATATACGAAACATATATATGACCTGCTGGACAAGCTGAAGAAGGAGAGGAAAGAAGATGGACCAGATAATCAAGACGATAAGGGCGAATAATCGTTTTCTCATAACGGCGCATGTCAATCTCGAGGGAGATTCTCTCGGAAGCCAGCTTGCCATGAAGGAGCTCCTGGACGCTCTCGGCAAGGAGGCGTTCATATATGACGCCGACCAGGTCCCGGAGCATCTAAGGTTCCTTCCGAAAGCGGACCGGGTCCTGAACAAGATAACATCCGCGGACAAGTTCGACGTGGCGCTCGTTCTCGACTGCCCGACCTTAAAAAGGGTCGGGAAGGTCGCAGACTCCATAAAGGACAAATTCATTGTCAACATAGACCACCACATATCGAACGAGAAGTTCGGCAGGATAAACTGGGTCGACGCCAAGGCGAGCTCGGCAGGCGAGATGGTCTACAGGCTCTTCAAGGATATGGATGTCGAGCTTACGAAAGAGGCGGCCCTCTGCCTTTATATAGCCATCCTGACAGATACCGGCTCATTCAATTATGATAATACGTCTAAGGTCACTCACGAAATAGCCGGAGAGCTTTTGGGATATGGGTTGGACCCGGCCGAGGTTTCGGAGAACGTATACGAGCGCAGGGACATAGCCGACATAAAACTGCTCGGCCGCGTCCTTTCTACGGTAAAAGTGGACAAGACCGGGGACATAGCATATATGGAGCTTACGAAGAAGATGCTTGAAGAGACAGGCGCCGATATCTCGAAGTCCGAAGGCCTTGTGAATTATGCCAGGTCCATAGACAAGGTCATGGTGGCGATGTTATTCCGGGAGGACCCGAAGTATCCGGGCAAGATCCATGTCAGCTTCCGGGCCAAGGCAGATGCCGACGTGAACAAGATAGCCTCATCCTTCGGAGGCGGCGGCCACACGAAGGCCTCCGGCTGCGTTATAGACGGAACTCTTGCGGAAGTTGAGAATAAGGTGATCGCGAAAGTTGAGGAGATGCTCCATAAAGATTAAGAAGAAGGCGCAGGTGAGGGCATGATAAGAAAACTTCTTGTCGTAGATGATGAACGCGATTTCGTCAAGTTCCTGAAGCTAAACCTCGAAGAAGCAGGATATGAAGTAGCCGCAGCCTATGACGGCGAGGAGGGGCTCGAGAAAGTCCTTAAAGAGAAGCCGGACCTGATGATCCTTGATATCACGCTGCCGAAGATGGACGGGTATCAGGTCTTAAGGCGCTTTAGGAGCGAAGAGAAGTACAGAGACTATAAAGATATGCCGGTCATAATGCTTACCAGTCATCATGATGCCAAAGACATAATGATGGGCATGGACATGGGCGCCGTATCATACATAGCAAAGCCGTTCCATGTGAGCGCGCTCTTGGGGATAATAGACGGTATAATCGGAAAGTAGACGGCTGGAGGCAGAGGGCATGTCGGCAATAATCTCGATACTTATCTATACATTGTTCATCTTCTACGTAACGCTATATCCTTTCGCGCTTAAGAGTTTCAGCCCCGCGGCGCTTCTCGAGAATACGTATAAACTTTTCCATCCTTCAAATATCAAATTCACCGACCTCGATATATTTGCTAATCTGGTGATCTTCGGTATTCTCGGAGGGTTGTGCGCCGTATTTTTCAGCGATTATAAAGACAGGGAAGAGACGGTTCTCGGGGCCCTCTATGTCGCTTTATATGCGTTCATGCTTAACTCTATAATAGAGATCCTCCAGGCGAGCATCCCCGGAAGGTTCTCTTCGCTCATTGACATAGGTACGAGCGTGATAGCCGCCGTATCCGGATACCTTAGCGTGGCAATTCTCAAGGATGTAGGGGTGATCAAGTTCCTTGCGGAAAGGTATAAGCCGATCCTCCGCGAGAATCCCGTCAGGTTGTTATGGACAACCATGGCTGCCGCATTCTTTATAGGCGGCACATACCCTTTCCGTCTTGTGCCGGATCTTTCATGCGCGGCGAAACGCATGGCCGGGTTCGGCACGAGCCTATTCCTGCCGGATATGCTGTCGTCAAGATTCTTTCTGGAAGGCATACCGTATCTTGTCTGGGGCGCAAGCGCCGTTGTGGCAAGCATGAAAGGGGATGGGGAGTTTTTGGGACGAGTCGTAAAAAAGACAACCCTGTCATTCGCATTGATAGTCTTTATCGAATCCTGCAAGCTCTTCATCGTGACACGGCAGCCATCCCTGCATAACATATGTGCCTATGCGTTCTGGATGTGTCTTGGCGCATGCATCGCCTATCCCTATGCGCTGAAATATAAAAGATATCCGATGCTCCGCTCAAGCGAAAATGCGAACAGGTCGATAGGGGAGTTCTTCCGGTTATGTTTTGTCCTGACTGGGCTTCTGATTTTCCTCAAAGGGTTGCAACCGTTCAATTTTTGCATGGACGCGTCCTCGATCCGCGCTCAGATAAGCGGCGCTGAGCTCATACCTTTCCGGGCATATATAAATAATTTCAACATACTGACCATATGGGATGCGATGCAGAAGTCGGCGCTCTATTTTGCGCTCGGTTTAGAGATATTCTATTATATCCTGCACAAGCGTCTTATGCTGACGAATCGGGCCCTGGCTTATTCTGCTATCGCCTGTGGTCTGGTCGCAGCCTCGGTGACGACGCTTCAGTTGTTGGTTCCGGGCCGCTTGCCGTCGGTTTCCGATATATTGATAGCATCCGGAAGCGGTTTCGCCGGGGCTGTTTTTGCCAGGTACATATTTTTAAGCCATCAATATTTTAGTCCGCCGGTAAACGATGATAAAATTTAATATTATTATTTCAAAATATTTCTTGTAGAATATAAGATATCAGGTAAAATCAACTAAAAAGAAGCTCGCGGAATTCCTCGCGGAGAACAATGTCCTATAAAAAGGAGCCTTAATGCGATCCCATCTTGTAGAGTACTTCAAGATAAACTTTGCGAGGCTCTTGATACTGATGCTATCGATGCTCGTTATATTCATAGGGGCCGGCCGGATGGATTACTGGCAGGGATGGCTCTACATAGCGACTTCAGCGGTCCTCTTAGCGATATCTTACGTGGTATTCCTCGAGAAGCTCGAGCTCCTGAAAGAGCGTATTAAGCCTGGACCCGGGGTCAAATGGTGGGACAGGATATTCATAGTAGCCTATATACCGGCATGCCTTGCCACTATATTCATAGCAAGCCTTGACGCGGGACGCTTCAGGTGGTCGCCGGAGCTGCCCACGATCGTTTACGTTATGAGCTCTCTTATTTACATGCTCTCCACCATCGTCAGCATGTGGGCCATGTTCAGGAACAGGTTCTATTCGAGCGCTGTCCGCATCCAGACGGACAGGGGGCACCATATTATCGACGACGGCCCGTACCGCTACATAAGGCATCCCGGGTACCATGGAATGATCCTCTCTATCATAAGCGTGCCTTTCATCCTCGGATCGTTATGGGCCATCATCCCGGCCGTCTTTGTAGAAAGCCTCCTCATAACGCGCGCATATCTGGAAGACAAGATGCTCCAGAAAGAGCTTGCCGGTTATGCGGAATATGCCTCGAGGGTAAAATACCGCATCCTGCCATTCGTCTGGTAGGGCAGGATACGGCGTTTTCAAGTAAATATGCCAAAAGAGATATTGAACCGCTATAGCAAGGAAGAAGAGCAGGCATTGGCTGTCAAGGTGGCCATAGCCGGATCCGCCGCGCTCTTCGTGATCGCCGCTGCGGCTGGCATTATCGCGGACTCTATAACATTGCTGCTCGACGCGGCGACGAACCTCGTCATATTAGTCACCGCCGTATTTACCCATACCTCGGTAAGAAAAGTGCACCGCCCCCCGGACCATATCTACAATTTCGGATATACCAAATACGAGCCATTGACCATAGTGATGCAGGGCGCCCTCATAATCATGACGTGCCTTATCAGCGCGAAATTCGCCATACAGGATATGATCCATCCTGAAGACGTGGCAGGCTACGGGATCCCGGTTATAGCTGAGATAGTATCGGGCGTGATGGCGATAGCCATCACCTGGTATATAAACAGGATCGCCCATAGGACGGATTCTGCGATACTGAAGGGTTCCGTGATGCAGTGGAAGGTCGAGACGATCTTGTCATTCGGGATAGCGGCGGGTTTTCTCGCAGGGTTCGTGTTGCGCGAGCAAGGATATGCGAAGATAACTCCTTACGTAGATCCTGTAATGGCCATAATGCTTGCGCTGCTTTTAGTGCGCTCGCCGATCAAAGCCGTAGCTCATAACATCCTCGAACTTCTGGATGCGGTGCCGGCGGAACATATCCAGGGCGCGGTGAGAAGGGTCGTGGAAAAGTACAAGCCAAGGTCATTCGGCGTCTCCAGGCTGAGGTCCCGGAAGGCCGGCAAGAAGATCTTCGTAGACGTATGTTTTATGGTGAAGAGCGACTTGACCGTCGGAGAGGTCGGAGAACTGGCGGATAATTTTGAGAAGGACCTGAAAGAGCACCTCCCGGAGAGCGATACGGTAGTCTATTTTAAACCGAAACACGAACATTAGGATAACAGGAATATGAGGAGACGTCTCTACCCGTTTTTAATATTGGCGCTGGCAGCGATCCTGGCTTCATGCGCCAGGGCGCCGGCCCGGCCGGGCTCTTATTCCGGCCCGGTCACTTATTATTTAGAGCCGGCAGGCGCAGCATTGCGGCAGGATACAGTCCACGTCGTAGGACCGGGCGAGACGCTATGGCGCATAGCAAAGATTTACGACATACCTATTGACGATATCATGAAAGCCAATAGATTGAGCGACTCGACGAAGCTTGAGATGGGGCAGCGTCTTCTCATCCCGAACGCCTCTCCGGTGAGGCCGGTCATCTCCATATATAAGACCGATAAATGGAAATACGTCGTAATACACCACAGCGCGACAGATGAAGGCAATGCTTTGGATTTTTATAAGGCCCATCGCGGCCGCGGATGGGATACCATAGGCTACCACTTTGTCATAGATAACGGCACCGGGGGGAAACAGGACGGCCAGATAGAGCCTACGCCGCGCTGGACGAAACAGATGGACGGGGCGCATTGCAAGGCAGGCGGCATGAATTCCGTCGGGATCGGCATATGCCTTGTCGGGAATTTTAACGAAGACAAGGTATCGCAGAAACAGATGGACTCTTTAGTCTGTCTGGTAAACACCTTGCGGGCAAATTACAAGATATCTTCTGCCAATACGGTCGGTCATGGCAAGGTCACCGGCGCGAAGACCGATTGTCCCGGGAAAAAATTCCCGTGGAGCGAATTTTACGCCAGGATCGGACGCTAGAGAATCAGCGATGAGGAGCGGTAGATGAGCGATCTGATAAAATGCGGTAAATGCGGAAAAGAGACGAATAAGTATTCGCCTTCTTGCGAGCATTGTTTTGCGCCTTTAAAGCGGGATGATGCAAGCCAGACGAGCGAACCTGCCGAGACGATAGAGAGTAAGGGCAAGGCTGTGCACGAAGCGTTGGAGAGATACGCTCATCCGACTAAAAGATGCCCCTTTTGCGCCGAGGAGATACAGGCCGAAGCGATCAAGTGCAGATATTGCGGCGAGCGCATATACGACAAAAAGGCCGCCGCATCAAAAACAGGCGTATTTCTTCGGGCGGCGCTTGCGATCATCGGGATAGCTATCGTTAGCATGCTGGCATATGCCGGATATGCCAGCATGCTCAATAAAGGCCATGCAAAGAACGGATACGATAAGAAGGTAGACCTGCCGAGCGCCGAATTAAAAAAGGATCCGGTTAAAGCGGATTACGTAAAAAAGTACGTCGCTCTTTCCGGCACCGGGACGATCGACGAGGTAGACCCGAAATCCGCGGCCCCGAAAAAATATGTTTATGGGACCCTGAAGAATTCCGGAGATAAGCTCGTAATAAAACTTAAAGTGGCCGTCTATTATTTGGACAAGAACGGCAATATCCTCGCCGAAGGTTCGGTGTGGCCGATCTTTGGCAGCAAATCCCAGCCCGATTCGCTTAAGGCCGGCGGTTCTAAAGATTTTCAATGCCCGATAACGGATATGAATCCGGCATGGACCGGAAGGATAAAGGTCCGCGTTTCAGACATAGAATTTTTGGAATAACAGAATGACATGAAAATAAAGATCCGAAAAATATTATTCCCGTACATAAAAGAGTATGATGAGGCGAAGACCGGCATCATGAGATCCCGCCTGCGCCTTTTCTGCGGCCTTACCATAGGCTTGTTCATAGGCGTGGGGATATTGGGCTTCGTTGTGGATCCTGTTTCGTATGACAATAGAGAGATATTCATAGATATCTTTCTCGTAGCGGCGGCTCTTCTGGCGATATCGGTGAGCAGGCCGGCGGCCACCCTGCTACAGGCGAAAATAGCGGCGTGGATATTCTCTCTGTCGGTCATAGCGGCCCTTACCGCGCTATTCATGATATATCCTTACTACATAATGCAGAGTTCCGAGATATTCGCGTTAAGCGTATTTTTGATATCGTTCATAATGCCATGGGAGGTTTATGAGGTCGCGCTCACGGGCCTGTCCTTTGCGCTCGGGTATTCGGCGACATTCGCCTGGGTCGCGAAATTCGCTCCAATGGCGGAAGAGCCTATATTAAGGCCGGGCGGCTATGTGGATGGCCTGATATTTCTGGCGGTCTCTATAATTATCTGCGCCGTGATAAGGGAAAGGGACGAGGCCAGGGAGAAGGAGAACTTCCGATTATTGACGGAATTGGAGGAGAAGAACGAGCAGATGAGAATGGAACTTGCTCTTGCCAGAGATATACACAAAACCCTGATACCAAGATCGACAAAGACAGAACGGTCCGATATCGCCATTACTTACATACCGCTCTCAACGGTCGGAGGGGATTATGCCACTTTCCATACGACCAGGGACGGCTCGCTCTTCTTTTTGATCGGCGATGTCACGGGCCACGGCGTGCCGGCCGCTCTTCTCGTCAACAGGATATACGGCGAGGTCGAGAGCCTTGTGAACAAGAACCCGGAGCCCGGGCCGTTGATGAAGGAGCTGGACTCTTTCGTCCAGGAACATTTCAGGCAGACGAACATGTACTTCAGCGTCTGTTCCGGACTTGTCGATTTCAGCAAGAAAGTGTTATACTATTCCAATTACGGCCATCCGCCTCAGATACTGCACCGTCACGGCGACAATAATATACGCTTGCTGGAGTCGCAGACCTATTTTCTCGGCATAGACGTCGAGGGGCCGAGCTCGAAGATATTTGAAGGAAAGCTCGATTTCGGGTGCGGCGACAGGATAGTGCTGTTCACTGACGGGCTTACGGAGACAAAGGGGGAAGAGGACGAGCTGTTCGGGATGAAGAGGCTGGAGGATTTTGTCAAGATACGCGCCGGCGAGACTCCGGCAGTTTTCAATAATAGCTTGATCGAGGCGCTGAATAAATTCAGGATCGGGCCGGTCACCGACGACATGTTCCTCGTCACGATAGATATCAAATGATCCTAAAGTTATTTTTAGCGATAGCGCTGTTATCGTCGGCATATCTTCCCGGCTGCTGCGAGGCGAAGGTCGTAGAAGAGCATGTATATCTGGTGCCTGCCGGAGACATAGAAGAGAGCTTTATAGAAAAACTGAGAGACGCGATCCCGGATTCATTGCCGATGACCGCGGATGTCGAGATCGCGCCGAGAGAGGCCCTGCCCGAGAGCGCTTATGACGCTTCGCGCAAGCAGTATGATGCAGGATCCCTCTTAAATGAGATAGAAGGCCGGCTGACCGTCGATACGAGGGTCGAGCGGTACATGGCGGTAGTCGACGTCGATCTTTACGCGCCGGACCTCAGTTTCGTTTTCGGCGCAGCCGATGCCAGGAGTGGGGTCTTGATCATATCCGTTACCCGGCTTAAGAACGAGTATTACGGCTTAAAGCCCGACGACAAGCTATTTCTTAAGAGATCCGTGAAAGAGGCCGTCCATGAACTCGGGCACGCCTGGAGGCTCAGCCATTGTCCGGACAATAAATGCGTTATGTACTTTTCCAGCAGCCTCGCGGATACGGACAGGAAGAAAGACAGATTTTGCCGAGAGTGCAGGAGCAAGCTGCGCGCCAGGTACGACAGGCCGTTGATCAACATACAGTTCTAGAGGAGCAGCTATATGAACAGGAAGAACGATCCCGTAAAAAACATAGATCGCGAGAGGAGAGAATACCCCCGTTATGATACTGAGGTGAAGATATATTTTCACCTGAAATACGATATTCAGACTCGCGTCAAGTTCAAAGTTCTTGTGAGCAACCACAAGGCCTCGGACTCGCATAAATATTCGGGATTGAGCAAGAATGTCAGCGCAGAGGGCCTCTGCTTTATTTCGAAGAAGAAGCTGGAAAAAGGAGACCTTCTCTTTATCGAGGTGTATGAGCCTAAGGTGAAAGGCCCTGTCAAGATGGAGGGGCAGGTCCGATGGTCCAGGAAGCTTCCCGGCAAGACAAGGGCAAAAGACGCCTATTTCACAGGCGTTAGGATAATACTCGTGGACAACAAGCTCGTCTCAGATACCATTTATTTTGACAAAAAATATAAAGTGATGTGGAGCACCATCCTTGAATCCCTCTTCGGTAATTTTGCAGCTACTTTAAAGAAAGCCAAGTGAGCAATTCCGCGCACCGCCCTTTCTAATTAAAATATAAAAAAGGTGGTAACTTTTGTCTTGAAAGTTTAGCAAAAAGATGCTAAACTTGGTTTGACTTAACAATAAGAAAGGGTATATGGACATTGGTAAAATGTTTACATTGATCGGATCTCTGTGGCTCTTGGTCACAGGGATTTTTATTCTCGTCAACATCAATAAGACCGTTGGCAGAGGGTAATCCCGGCAAATATCTGCGGATAAAGCATTGATGCGAGTCCGCATTTACAAAAACGATCCCAGGCAGAATATGCTTGGGATTTCGTATTTTAAGAGGTATAATCCATATATATGGATGGGATATTAGCAGTAGACAAGCCGCAGGGAATGACAAGCCACGATGTCGTAGATTTTATACGCAAGCGTTTCGGCCTTAAAAAGGTCGGGCATGCGGGGACGCTCGATCCCATGGCTACGGGCCTTCTTATTATGTTGATCGGTAAAGCCACGAAAGAGTCGAACCGGCTGATGGCGCATGATAAAGAGTATCGCGCCGAGATGACCCTCGGCCAGAGCTCCGATACCGGAGACGCGTGGGGAAAACTCTCTGCATCTGACAACACGATCGAGGTCACGGCAAAAGAGATAGAAGAGGCCTTCAAAAAGTTTACGGGAGAGATCGAGCAGATGCCGCCCATGTATTCGGCCGTGAAACATAACGGCAAAAAACTTTATGAACTCGCCCGAAAGGGCATAAGCGTCGATGTAAAACCGAGAAAGGTCACTATCTCAAAGCTTAAGATACTTAGCATGTCGCTCCCGCAGATAGAATTCGACGTGACTTGTTCTAAGGGCACGTATATACGCCAGCTCTGCGTGGATATCGGCGAGAGTCTGAACTGCGGCGCCCACCTTTCAAGGTTGAGAAGAACGCGTTCCGGCGATTTTTCCGTAGACCAGGCGCTCGCACTCGACGAGCTTGCCCGAATGGACTCTAGCAGCCTCGCGAGGAGACTGGAAGCCCGGGAGCCTGCGGCAGCCGTATGAAGATAATCCACGGTTTAAAGGCGCTCGATATACCTGCAAAAGGTTCCGTTGTCACTGTCGGTGTTTTTGACGGCGTCCATGTCGGGCATAAAAAGATAATATCGCATGCTGTGGCGCGCGCCCGGGCGCTTGGTTTAAAGAGCGTCGCCGTCACATTCGACCCGCACCCGCTTAAAGTCCTATATCCCAAAGTAAAGATACCGAGCCTCATATCATTGGAGCACAGGATCCGGACCATAAGGGCCCTTGGGATAGATTATGTGGCCCTTCTTGCTTTCACCAGGGCGATGTCCCGCATCTCTCCGGAGAAGTTCGTAAAAGATATCCTCATAGGTAAGCTCGGCATGAAGGAGATATATGTAGGAGACAACTTCTTCTTCGGAAGAGGGGCCAGGGCGGGCACGAGGATGCTGGAGAAGCTTTCATCCGAGACGGATTTCAAGGCCGTCGCCTTAAAGCATGTAAAGATAAACGGCCGCATAGTAAGCTCAAGCCTTATAAGACAGCTCATAGTGAAGGGCGATCTTAAACAGGCCTCCAGGATGCTTGGAAGGCCGGTATCGATACTCGGGACAGTGGTCCACGGCGCCAAGCGCGGCAGGCTATTGGGATTTCCCACGGCTAACATAAACCCCCACCATGAGGCTATACCGCCTTCGGCGGTCTATGCGGTTACCGTAAAGCTCAACCGAAAAATCTATAAAGCGGTATTGAACATAGGCATAAGACCGACATTCCACAGGTGGTCTCATGAGCTTGAGCCTACCGTAGAAGTCCATCTATTAGGATTCAATGAGGATATTTATGGTAAAGATATAGAGGTAATATTTATAAAGAAGATGCGCGATCAGTTCAAATTCAAGACAAAAGAAGCCCTGATGGCCCAGATACACAAGGACGTGAAGAGGGCGAGAGCCTATTTTGGCCATTCCTGACATAAAAATATGTTTACAAAAAATATGTCCTGTGTTAATATCTTACAAAAGAGAGAAAACTAAAGAGAAGATCAAGAAAGAGGTGTAAATTGGCTTTAGCAAAAGAGAAGAAGACATCATTAATAGGCAGTTATAAAATAAACGAAAAAGATACGGGCTCACCCAATGTGCAGATAGCCTTGTTGACGGAGAGGATTAACTCTCTTTCAGACCACTTCAAGGCGCACAAAAAAGACCATCATTCCAGGCAGGGGTTGCTGCGCATGGTAAGCATAAGGCGCAGGCTCCTGGAGTATATAAAGCGAAAAGACCGCAAGGGTTATCAGGACCTTATCAAGAAGCTTGACCTGAGAAAATAGTCCGCTTGAACGTTTTTTAACCGCAAAAACAACAAACCACACAAGAAAGAGAATATGATAAAAAAATTTGAGATAGCCCTGGGGGATAATAACCTTATAATCGAAACCGGCAGGATGGCGAAACAGGCCGATGGCGCAGTTACAGTGACCCTGGGCGGGACCGTGGTGCTGGTCACGGCCGTATCATCCGAACCAAGGCAAGGGATAGACTTTTTCCCGTTGACTTGCGAATACCAGGAGAAGACATACGCCTCCGGCAAGATACCGGGCGGGTTCTTTAAGAGAGAGGGACGGCCCACGGAGAAAGAGATACTTTCGGCGCGCTTGATGGACAGGCCCGTAAGGCCGCTATTCCCCAAGGGATTTATAAACGAAGTGCAGCTCGTCGCCATCGTCCTGTCGAGCGATGGAGAAAATGATTCCGACGTTCTTGCCATGGTGGGCGCTTCGACAGCCCTTACCATATCAGACATACCTTTCGACGGCCCCATAGGCACGGTAAGGGTCGGGAGGATAGACGGAAAGTTCGTTGCAAACCCCACGTTCCAGCAGCTCGGGTCAAGCGACATAGATATCATCGTTACAGGCACGCGCAAAGCCGTGGTGATGGTCGAATCGGGTTCCAACGAGCTTAGCGAAGAGGTCATATTTGACGCGATAAAGTTCGGCCACGAAAATCTCCAGGTTATCATAGATCTCCAGGAGAAGATGCAGAAAGAGATCGGCAAGAAGAAGAAAGACGTGAAGCTTTTCATAGTAGACGAGGGCCTTCTCAATAAGGTCAAAGAGCTGGCGGTCGCCAGGCTGGCCGAGATCAACAGGATGAACACCAAAGAGCAGAGGGAAGAAGCGATAAGCATCCTCTCCAAAGAGATCGACGAGAAGCTTGTTACCGACGATTCAGAGATCGAGGCGAAAGATGTGAAGGCGGCCCTCCTCGAAGTAGAGGAAGAAGAGGTAAGGAAATTCATCATCACCCAGAAGAAGAGGGTCGACGGAAGGAAGTTCGACGAGATAAGGCAAATAACCTGCGAAGTCGGGGTATTGCCGAGGACGCACGGTTCAGGGTTATTTACCCGCGGCCAGACGCAGAGCCTCTCCGTTACTACCCTGGGGACGAGCGCCGACGAGCAGATGATAGAGTCTCTCGAGGGCGAGCTCCAGAAGAGTTTCATGCTCCACTATAATTTCCCGTCTTTCTCGGTAGGCGAAGTAAGGCCGATGAGGGGACCGGGAAGGCGCGAGATAGGCCACGGCGCGCTTGCCGAGAGAGCGCTTAAAGCCGTCATGCCGTCCAAGGAGCAGTTCCCATATACCGTAAGGGTCGTTTCCGAGATACTTGAGTCGAACGGCTCATCCTCCATGGCTACCGTCTGCGCGAGCACTCTTTCGCTCATGGATGCCGGCGTTCCGATAAAGGAGCCTGTGAGCGGCATAGCGATCGGCCTCATAACAGGAGGCCCGGAGCCGATAATACTCACGGATATCGGCGGCGTTGAGGACCATTTCGGCGACATGGATTTCAAGGCTGCAGGCACGAAGAACGGCGTTACGGCGCTCCAGATGGACCTCAAGGTCCAGGGTATCAGCATGGATACGATAAAGAAGGCCCTCGAGGTAGCAAAGAAGGCCAGGCTCTTCATCCTTGATAAGATGGTCTCCACGATATCAAGGCCTAAAGAGGCCGTATCAACATTTGCCCCGCGCCTTGTCAGCATAAAGCTTCCCGAAGACAAGATCGGCACGGTCATAGGGCCGGGCGGAAAGATGATAAAGAAGATCATACAGGAGACAGGCGCCACGGTAGATATCTCAGATGACGGCATGTGCCAGGTCGCTTCTGTCGATTCAGCATCCGTAGATAAGGCCGTTGCAATGATAAGAGGCCTTATAGAGGAGCCGATCGTAGGTACTGTCTATAATGGCACGATAAAGCGCATCATGGCGTTCGGCGCTTTCTGCGAAATAATGCCGGGCAGGGAAGGGTTGATACATGTCTCCGAATTATCCGGCACGTTCGTCAAGAACGTTGAGGATGTCGTGAAACTCGGCGACAAGGTCACCGTGAAACTTTTTGAGATAGATGATCAGGGCCGCCTGAACTTATCGGTAAAGAGAGCTGACCCGAACTGGAAGCCGGAAGAGGGTGCGAGCGAACAGGGCGGTGGTGGGCGCGATTCGCGCCGTAGAAGATAGTGGTTAATGTAGAGGCCGCGCCTCTGCAAATCTGGATTATTACTTGGACAGTGTAAAGGTTCACCTTAAGAGAAAAGAAGGTTGCGAGGACCTGCCGCTTCCTAAATACGCCACGAACGGGTCGAGCGGGATGGACCTGTGCGCCGACGTAGAAGATGAAGCGATAATATTGCCAGGCGAGATAAAGCTTATCTCGGCTGGCATTTATTTAAGTATTCCTCAGGGATACGAAGCCGAGATCCGCCCGCGTTCGGGGCTTGCGCTAAAGCACGGCATAAGCCTGGTGAACGCGCCAGGCACCATAGATTCGGATTACCGCGGGTTATTGAGCGTGATCATGATAAACCACGGCAAAGAGCCCTTTAGGATAAAGCGAGGCGACAGGATAGCCCAGATGGTCATAAAGAAAGTGATAAGGGCTGACATAGAAGTCATGCCTGAGCTCGACGATACCGTAAGGTCGCACGGCGGTTTCGGCCATACCGGAAAGTGACAGGATGTCTATAGTCGAAGCAGTAGTGTTAGGCGTTATTCAGGGTATCACGGAGTTCTTTCCCATTTCAAGTTCCGGACATCTTGTGATATTCCAGGGTCTGTTCGGGATCAAAGAACCGCGGATCGCATTCGACATATTCCTGCATCTGGGCACTTTGGTCTCGATATTGTTATTCTTCTATAAAGACATACTCGCGCTCTTTAACAAAGAGAGAAAAACGCTCCTTTTTTTGGTAATAGCTTCAGTGCCGACATTCATAATAGCGCTTTTGTTTAAAGATGCGGTCGAGAATGCTTTCGGCGCGCCCAGGTTCGTCGGGTTCATGCTTCTGGTCACCGGGATATGGTTATTTATCTCAAGCGCTCTCTCGTTTTACTATGGCAAAAAAGGCTCAAGAAAAGAGCTAGGGTTTATCAGCTCTATTATGATAGGGATAGCGCAGGGGATAGCGATATTGCCTGGCATATCAAGAAGCGGCGCTACTATCGGCGCCGGCCTGGCCGCGGGGCTCGAGAAAGAGAAGGCCTTCAGGTTCGCGTTCCTTCTGGCGATACCGGCGATACTGGGAGCGAGCGTTTTTAAGGCGCGCGACATAACGGCCAGTTTGACAGGAAGCGAGATGGTGTATTTTGCGGCAGGCGGGCTTGCCGCCATGTTGACAGGGCTTGCCGCCATAAAGATGCTTTTAAATATAATAAGAAGAGACAGGCTTTACATATTCGGCATATACTGTCTTATCGCCGGCGCGTGCGTGGTCTTTTTCTATAAAGGATGATATCATGGCAAGAATACAGGAAGAGAAGACGAACAGATGGAATGAGATACAGGCTGTAATACTCTTTGCCATAGTCATACTTATGTTCATAAGCCTGGCATCATTCGATTTCGCGGACCTGTCGATATTCACGTCCAGGATAAATGCGCCCGCCAGGAATTTCGCGGGGCTCGTAGGGGCGTATCTCGGAGCCGCGCTATTCTTCGTTATGGGGATGAGCGCTTACGTGATGCCGCTATTGGTATTGAGCTGGGCCATAGCAAGGTTCTACGGCGTGACGCCGCAGAAGCTCTACTTCAAAGCATTCGGCACATTCTTCCTGATACTCGCTTCCAGCGCGATGTTCTCGATAATAGCCGTAGGCGACAATGCGTACCGTTTCCGCCTGGGAGGGATGCTCGGCCTCATATTCTCCGACTTTTTAATAAAATATCTGGGCTACGCCGGATCGATGGTGGTCATAGGAGTCCTATTTTTACTGTCAGTCCTTCTTGCGACGGAATTCCTGCTCCTTCCGTTCTTGTCAGGCATATTCAACAGGGTCAGGAATATCTCCGAAGATGTAGTCGAGCGGATGCCGAAGCCCAAAGAATCTACCAGGGTCGCAGTCAAGAGGCCTGTCACGGCGAACGTAAAGACTGAAGACAGATCCAACGGGTCCCTAAAGACCGAGAAGCCGAAGCTTCCGGACAAGCCGGTCAAGATAAATATCCCAGACATGAAGAAAGAGCCCGTGGCGCCGCCCAAGCCGGGCGTGAAAACGAACCTTCCTGCGCCTGTAACAAATGCGGCGGTCATCAATAAGCCGCAGGTGATCACGCCGGCCAAAGAACCTGCCGCGGCCCGTAAGGCGCCGCCGGAGCTAAGCGAGTATAAGCTTCCGAGCATCAACCTGCTCCAGTCTCCGCCGGTTTCGGACACAAGAGTGGCAAAAGAAGATTTTAGCGCAAATGCCGCTACTCTCGAAGAGACGCTGGCAAGCTTCGGCATAGAGGCCAAGGTCATCGAGATAAGCCAGGGCCCTGTCGTGACATTGTATGAACTTGAGCCGGCGCCCGGAGTCAGGGTGCAAAGCGTCATGTCATTGTCGGACAATATAGCGCTTGCTATGAAAGCCGTATCCGTAAGGATAATAGCGCCGGTCCCGGGCAAGGGCACGATAGGCGTGGAAGTGCCGAATGCCAAAGCCTCGCTAGTTTACCTTAAAGAGATCGTGGCATCAAAGGAATATGCCGAGCACACCGGTAAATTGAAGCTCGCGCTGGGCAAGGACATAGCCGGGAAACCGGTCATAGCGGACCTCGCCAAGATGCCGCATCTTTTGATCGCCGGCACTACGGGATCCGGAAAGAGCGTGTGCATCAACGCGGTCCTGACATCGCTCCTGTTGTCGTATTCGCCCGACGAATTGAAGTTCATCATGGTAGACCCTAAAAAAGTAGAGCTGTCGAATTTCAACGGCTTGCCGCACCTCTTGGCGCCGGTAGTGACGGATTCAAAGAAGGCTGCCGCGGTGCTTGAATGGGTCATCGGCGAAATGTCTAACAGGTTCGAGCTCCTCGCCGCTGCGGGAACGAAGAATATAGAGATATACAATGAGAAGGCCTCCAAGGGGACGGAGCCTAAGCTTCCGTACATGATAATAGTCCTGGATGAACTCGCCGATCTCATGGTCGTTGCGCAGGCCGAGGTCGAAGGCGTGATACAGAGGATAACGCAGCTTGCAAGAGCCGTCGGCATACATATGATAATAGCCACGCAGAGGCCTTCGGTCGACGTCATAACCGGCGTCATAAAGGCGAATCTGCCGGCGAGGATAGCGTTCAAGGTCGCTTCGAAGGTCGATTCGCGCACGATCCTGGACGATAACGGCGCCGATAAGCTGCTGGGCAAGGGCGACATGCTGTTCATAGAGCCCGGGTCGGAGAAACCGATGCGCGCGCAATGCAGCCTCATCGGGGAAAAAGAGATCGAGGCGATAACCGATTTCATAAAAAGCCAGCGGGAACCCAACTACATAGCCGAACTTGTAGAAGTGGATTCGAAAAGGGGCTCGTTCAAGAAATTCGACAAGGATGAGGTCTATGAAGAAGCGGTCAGGATGATACTCGAATCGAGGCAGGCCTCGGTTTCGGTCTTGCAAAGGCGCCTAGGGTTGGGATATACTAGAGCGGCAAGGCTCATAGACATGATGGAGGACGAGGGCATCGTGGGGCCGTATCAGGGCTCAAAGCCCCGGGACCTTTTAACTACGCTAGAGGAGTACCAGTCAAGAAGTGGAACAGCCGAATCCCCAGCAGATACAAGCAAGTAGAGTGGTCATGCAGACCATAGGCCACATGCTTAAGAAGACCAGGGAGTCGAAGTCTCTTACCGTCGACCAGGTCAACAAGAAGACGCGCATACACGCCGACGTCCTCGTCGCGCTTGAAGAGGGCTCGTGTGACCAGATACTGAGCTACACCTACGTAAAGAGCTTCCTGAAAAAATACTGCGATTTTCTGGGGCTAAACCCCGCGGAGATACTCCAGGGATATCCCGTGGCCCGTCAGGAGAAGATGTCCGACAGGCCCGTCCATCCGAAACCGGTGGAAGTAAACAGGACCGAGCCGGTCTCACCGGACAAGAAGCCTGTCGTCGCGGTATCCCGCCAGGAGGTGGAGGCGGCCAGGAGGGATCAGGCGTACGGCTTGCGCCCGGAGACCATAGTCAAATTCATATATGTCGCGACTTCGGTCATTCTTGCAGTATTGCTCATCTTCGCGGTCGGATTCATAGGAAAGAAGATAGCCGGCGCATTCAATAAGAAAAAGCCCAAGATAGTTTATACGATAAAAAATAAGAGCGCGGCCCCTAAAAAGAAGGCTGCTGCCAAGCCGGCACCGGCGCCGCAAAAAACTGCCGCGGCCGTGAAAGACGAGACCTCCAAAGAGGCCGCCGCGAAGAGCGCGCCTATCACAGTCTCTATAAAGACGAAGCGCTCGGTCCTCGTCAAAGTGAAAAATGACGGCGTCCTGATAATGGAGAGGGTCCTGCCGAAAGGCGCGCACGAATCTTTCAAGGCGCAGGAAAAGATAGACCTCTATGTCGCCAGAGCCGAAGCGGTGGAAGTATCCTTGAACGGCAATCTTCTCGCGTCGCCTGGAAAAGGCATCAAGAATCTTGAGATAACCAGAAAAGGGATGAGGGCGCGCTAACCCCTTAAGCTCCCCATGCCGAAAGTCGCCATAACAAGCCTCGGTTGTCCAAGGAATCTCGTAGACTCCGAAGTCCTCCTCGGTACCCTTAAAAGACACGGTTACACCGTATCCGGCGCTGATAAGAACCCGGATCTTTTGGTGATAAACACCTGTTCCTTCATCCAGTCGGCCCGCGAAGAATCCGTGGACGCCATAATGGAAGCCGCCAACCTTAAGAGAGAGGGGAAGGTCGGGCGCATCGTGGTCTGCGGTTGCCTGCCCCAGCTGTATAAAGGCAAACTTCTAGACGAACTTCCTGAAGTGGACGCTGTTTTCGGAACGAGCGATTTTGCGAAACTGTCGTCCTATCTTAAAAAGATAGAGCGCGGAGCAAGACACGAGGTCGTATCGAAAAAAGTCGACTACCTGTATGATGATAGTTCTCCGCGAGCGCTATTAACACCGAAACACTACGCATATATAAAAGTATCGGAAGGCTGCGACAATTTCTGCAGTTACTGCATAATCTCCCGCCTGCGCGGCCGCCTGAGGTCCAGGACGGTCGAATCTGTCTTGAAAGAGATAAAAAATGTGTCTCGCTCCGGATCCGTAAAAGAGCTCGAGATCGTCGGCCAGGACACCACGCTATTCGGCAAGGATAATTACGGAAGACCCATGCTGGCCGAGCTTTTAAAGAGGGCCTCATGCCTCAAGAACAGCGTCGAGTGGATAAGGGTGCTCTATACGCATCCCGCGCATTATACGGACGAACTTATCGATACAATAGCAGGCGAAGATAAGATCTGCAAGTATCTGGACATCCCCATACAGCATGCGAGCGACAGGATGCTTAAAAACATGAACAGAAAGACGAAAAAAAGAGATATAATGGACCTGATCGAAAAGTTGAGGGCGCGCATCCCGGGCATAGTCTTAAGGACGTCTGTCATTGTGGGATTCCCGGGTGAGACGGATAAGGACCTCAAAGAGCTTTTAGATCTTATTAAGGAAGTGAAGTTCCAGCGGCTTGGCGCTTTCAGCTATTCTAAAGAGGATGGTACCCCTGCATCTAAGATGCGCCCGCAGGTGCCGGAGAAAGTGAAACTACAGCGCCTCGACGAGGTCATGAGGGCCCAGCAGAAGATATCAGAAGCATATAACGCCTCTCTCGCAGGCAAGACCCTGAAGGTCCTAATAGATGAAAAGGTCGAAGGCGAACGAGGCGAGTTTTTAGGCAGGACAGAAAGCGACGCTCCCGAGATAGACGGCATAGTCTATGTGGCCGGCAAGGGCCTGAAGACAGGGCGTTTTTATGATGTCAAGATAACGGATTCTTTAGAATACGACCTGGTAGGAGAGGCTGTATGACGCTTCCCGACAAACTGACGATATCGAGGATATTCCTGACATTCGTATTCATGTTTTTTCTCTTCTGCGGCGGCGTTCTTGCGAAATCACTCGCGCTCTTCACGTTCCTGATAGCCTCGTTCACAGATTTTCTAGACGGATTTATCGCAAGGGAGCAGAATATCTCCACCGATTTCGGGAAGCTCATGGACCCGATAGCCGACAAAATACTCATACTTGCGGCATTCATGGCATTTGTGGAGTTAAAGCTCGTGCCTGCCTGGATGGTGGTCATTATAATGCTCAGGGAGATAACGATAACCGGCTTAAGGCTCTTCAGCCTCACGAAGGGCAAGGTGATACCCGCGGATATCGGCGGAAAGCAGAAGATGGTATCCCAGGTCGCTTCAATACTGGCGATACTCATATTCCTCATATTAAGGGAGGCTGGCATCAAGGTCTTCGGTTTCTGGACAGACAGGACAGAGATGATATACAAGGATACGATATTTGCGCTCATGCTTGTCACGACCGCCCTTACCGTCATAAGCGGCGTCGGGTATCTGGTAAAGAACAGGGACGTATATTTCAATGCAAAGCATCATTAAATTTGTCACGAGTTTTCTTTATATCGGATATGCGCCGGTCGCTCCCGGGACATTCGGGAGCATAGGCGGGCTCGCGGTCTATCTTCTCGTAAAAGATAGCGCGGCCCTTTATGCGATATCATTTATCGCCATATTCGCACTTGGGATGGCATTTTCAGGAGAGGCAGAGAACCTCTTTAAGAGGAAGGACGCCGGGCAGATAGTTATCGACGAGGCCTGCGGCATGATGTTATCCCTGGCATTTTTACCATGCAAGCTATGGATAATAGTTGCAGGATTTTTACTCTTCAGGTTATTCGATATAATAAAACCTCCACCCATCAAAAGCCTTGAAAAACTTTCTGGATCTCTGGGCATAATGTTAGACGATATAATTGCAGCATTATATACAAATATCATTCTCCAAATAATAGTTAAAATACAAAAAAGCTTGTAGCATTGACTTGACATTCCCTGTCAATCATGGTATATTTTAGCTTATATTTACTAGGATATATTTATATTCTAGTTTTTTTAATCCACAAACGTTAAAAGAACAAAATTGAAGACAAATAGACAAATAAAAAAATTCCCATTATTCATCAGGATCATTGCGACTATATTACTGGTCACTTTTTTAGTCCAGGATATAGCGTGGGCGCATCCTGACCCATTTACAAAAGATCCTTCCCGTCATGCAACACTTGCTCCGGAGCCGATGTTTGACCATCCGGAAGACAAAGTTACGGCAATTTCAACATTACTCCAATCAAAGATAGAAAGTCACGGCGTCTTTAAGGGTAATGTATCGCTTACTGCCGTTGAACACATACTGGATCTTGAGGATATCTCCAAATGGTGTGACGAAAACAAGATCGCTATTTCCACGGAGCACACGTTCACGGGCAAACCTACGGAGATACGCCTGGTGATGCCGCACGGCCGCGTGCTGCGTTATTATGACCCAAATATAAAGACACACGAGAATAAGGATACGGCTGCTCGCGGTACGGTAGTTCGCATTAATGCCAATTTATCTAAGCAGGCCATCGAATCAAATGATTTTTACAAGAAAAACTCGCAGGTCGGCACAACCTCAACGCATGTTGATCTTCAGGCGGCGATACGAAAAGAAAAGTCATCCGCTCACATCTCTCCGTTCCAGAAAGTCCACCCATCTCTGTACGAGCGCATATCCAACTACGGATTGATCGCCGTTTCGGCAGGGCTTATCCTTGCGTATTGGCTCATAGATACGATAGCGTATATGTATGTATTCTCAGATTCAGACGTCCTCTCCGCCCTTATGCCAAGCGACCCGTACAGGTATTTTACACGCGCGGTAACCGCATGCATGATCTTTCTTTTTGGTTCGGTTATTCAATTTTTCGTGAACAGGAACAAGAAGAGGTCCATAGCGCTGTCGGAGAGAAACCATATGTTCTTCCAGGTATTTATGGATATGGGCGTGGCTGCGCACAGGCTGGACATTTCCGGTAATATACTGGATGTAAATACCAAGTGGTGCGAGTGGATGGGGTATAAGCGCGAAGAGGTCATAGATCGACCCATATTTGATTTTATAGACCCTGAGCATAGGGGCAATGCAAGGGACCGTCTACTTGGCAGGATAAGGGGATTTACTGAGGTCGAGATACCGCAGAGGACAGGCGACAGGAGATATATAAGGAAGGATGGCACGGCGATACTTTCCGACACATTCCATACGATATTAAAAGACAGGTTCGGCCGTCCGATAGAGATATTGACCCAATTCAGGGACATCACGGAACAGCGCAGTATGGAAAAGGAGCTTGAGAAGAGCTTGAAGGAGCTGAAGCTTGTGAGCGATACAGATAAGCTGACAGGCGCGTATAGCAGGAACTTCTGGGACAGGCAATTCAATGCCATACTTGAGGCATTCAGCCGTACGAAGATACCGATATCCGCGATAATGTGCGATCTGGACGATTTTAAAATCGTGAATGACACGCATGGTCATGCAACCGGAGATGAAGTTTTGAAAGAATACGCCAGGGTCATGCTAGCAGACCGCAGGAAGACAGACTTTGTCATACGAGCCGGCGACAAGGGAGACGAGTTCATAATAATCCTTTTCAATACAGATGCCAAGGGCGCGTCTATAGCGGCTAATCGTATTCTTGAAAATCTAGCCACGGATCATAATGTGTTAAGTCCTGACGGAAAGCCCATATCCATAAGGGCGAGCATGGGGGTCGCCCAGTTCCGCGAAGGCCAGACGAAGGAAGATCTTGTAAAGGCGGCGGATGAGGCCCTTTATATTGCTAAACAGTCCGGAAAGAGCAAGGTAGTAGTGACGGCGCCTTCTTCCGCGCTTAGCGAAGGGGATGCTTCGCCTGAGAGCAAGATGGCCTTCAAGCGCGTAGTTGAGAATATAAGGACAAAGCCGCGCAAATATTCCGATATCACCATAAGCGAAAAGTTTATATCCAACATGGCAGAGATAAGAAACAGGCTCCGCAAACTTGGCATCGAGGATATCCTTGGAGACTTAAGAGATCTGCGCGTTCTGACGACAGATGCGGTGGTCTTGGGGCACGGAGATTTTTCTGTAGGTTTTTATTCAAAGGCTGAGGACGATAAAAATAATCTTATCTCCGTGCTCGGTGAAGACGGGTTCAATAAACTCTTCCCAAGGCCTACGCTCGTCCTGCCCAGGGAGATGTTCGATGAATACGACGAGCTTATACAGCAGGATTACATACTCCACAGGATAATATGCCATTCCAAGGGGCATCATACTTCCATGTTCATACAGCAGGCGGTCTATCCCGAGAATTACAATTATGGGGCGTATGAAGAGGAGGCCGGCAAAAAATATATGCCTGGCTGTAAGGGCGACCCCTCCAAGCCGTTTAAAGGGCGGACCGGAGAGGCTATACAAAATATCATAAACGCCATCACAAAAGACCCTATCACCACGGTAATTATGCATGACCTGAAGAACAAGATACAGGGAGGATATGTCCTCGACCTGGTATTGAATAAATACAAAAAAGATGGTTCGGCGTTATCCGAGGACCTGCTAATGCTGAAGAAATACAGAGATATGATGGGATCTATGGGCAAGACGACGCTATCATTCTATGCAAATGGCGCCAATGAGACCGAGGCCATCACGGCGCTCAGCGATATGCTCCCAGAGCTTAAGAAGATGACGACTGCCATCAAGTTAAAGCTTCGATACGGGGCATTCGACTATGACATGGAAGATAAAGAAAAAATAGCGATAGTCATAAAGAACAGCGAAGAAGGGGTTGTCCCCGGCATCAATACAGCCATCAATATGCTCGGCCGCTCTCCGGAAGAGATCGACGTAGGGAGATTCATAGAAGATATAATTTCCAGGGCAAAATCGATCTTTATAATACCGGAAAACACGAGAGTGGATCTGTCCATACCAAGCGAAGTAAGGCGTCTCAGCGGTATCCTTACATACAAGCTTATACTAAAGCTGACGCTTGAAGAGCTTTTAAAGAATGCCTCAGTGGACGGTCAAGCCAACAGGATAAAGGTCTCGGTCTCTGCAACAAGCGAGGGAGAGCTTAAGGTCATGGTGAGAGATTACGGCAAGGGCATGTCCGAGGAGAGCTTAAAACGGCTCTTCATGCCCGGTAATGCCGCAGTCGAAGATAAGCGTTACGGCTCGGGTTACGGCCTGGCTGTCCTCAAAGAGGCCATAGATTCCGTTGGGGGGACCATAATTTACGACAACAAGGTCACCGATGGGCCCTCTTTTACATTCACGCTTCCTTTGGATGCCCCGCTGGACAAACTTAAGCGGCGTGCGCTGAAAGAGCCGCTCATGGTCGCCATGTGCGGGCGCCGCGGGTCAGGCAGGAGCACGGTCGGCCGCATGATCGCAGCCACTTTCGGTTTGCGCTATGTCAACTCCGGGTTCATATTAAGGGCGGTGCTGTATAAGCTTATTGAGGCGAAGAAGAGAGGCTCCCCGGTTGATCTGGGTGATCCTAAAGCTGTCGGCGCATTCGCGCAGGATTTCTTTGAAAAGAAGAGGATAGACTATTCAAAAGAGCCTGTCGGGATAGATGGCGTGGATAGCGCCAGTATCCTTGTGGATGGCTTAAGCCTGCGCGACAAGATAAAGATGCTTATATCGAATAAAGAATTCACAGACGGGCAGTCGAACGAGGAGTGGATGCACCGAGTGGCCGGCTATAAGACCGTCGACGAAGCCCTTGAAAATTTTATAAGGACGCTTGCCGTAGAGACAAAGGCATACGGCAAGTATAACGGCATAATAAGGATGGCTTCGGACCCTGTCAAGAACGAGGATATTATCAATATAATGCTCGACGCCCCTACCTATATAAGGGCCAAGAGGTCCAATACCCCCATAGAAGAGATAGAGAAGCTTGATAGCGCTACCGGCAGAAAGAGCATGACCGGCAGGTATGCCAGGGTGGACATGATGATAGATACTGCGCACCTTACTGTGCGGCAGGCAGCCATACAGGCCATACGCTACATAGACGCAAGGGTGCTGTCGAAGGAGGCTGCCGATGGATTTATAAGCCAGGGCGACGCGGCATTTACAAGGATGGCTGAAAATATCGCATCCGGCAAGGTCGTGGATGCGACGCACGACCCGAGAATAGTGCTTGATATAGAGCGCCTGAAGAACCGCTTGGGTTTGCGTTCGATCGACGATCTCATGGGAGCAGGATCGGCAGTGCGCATACTCGTGACCAATGATGTCGTGATAAACGAAAAAGATTTTGCGCTGGGGCTCTATTCCGAATCGCCTGCCGTCAAGGCGCGGCTTATCCAGGTAATGGGAGAGGAAAAATTTAAACTGGCTTTTCCCAGACCTACCCTGGTATTGACGACCGAGGTGCTTCTTAATAAAGATGAGAATATAAGGCAGGAATATATCTATCATGAGGCGATATGCCATGCGAAAGGGCATTATGAGGCCATCCTCGCCCAACAGAAGGTATTCCCGAAAAATTATACGGGCGACTGCGAGGAGGGAGCAAACGGCCTTAAGTATGTGCGGGGTTTTGCCGGAGTGAAGGATAAGCCGTTCAAAGGCCGGTTAGGGAGCGCTCTTACAGCCACGATCAAGATGGCTACCGATCCTATAATAAGAGAGGTGCTGCATGATCTTAACAGTAAGTTCAGTACCGCGGGCGGCTTTGCTTTATACTCCGTATTAAAGCGGTATTCGGAGGAAGAGATCGAAGCAGACAAAAGGCTCAAATTGCTTAAAGAATATTGTGCCCTGACGCTGGAGCTCAGGAACGCGTGTATCGGTTATCTTAGCGGGGAAGCGACCATGTCGGATGTCATGGATATATTTAATGAGCACCTGAAGAGGTTCACGTCATTGACCAGCAGCATTACCGAAAGATTTAATAACAACGAATATAACGATACCGAGAGGTCCAAGAACGGCATGAAAGTGCTGGTCGAGTATAGCGGCGTATCCATAAACCTCATGAACAGGGCCATGAACTGGATAGGCAGGTCTATGGACTCTGTGGATGTAGAAGGCTATCTTGCAAATATCATAGGATCATACAGGGCATCGTTAAAAGAGAGCGCCACGCACGGAAATAAGTATGTAGAGATAAATGACGCCAAGATATCTCCCGAAGCAAGGCGCCTGAAAGATATCTTCACCTATAAAGAAGTCTTGCGCATGACCATAGAGGAGCTCGTAAAGAATGCTTTAAAATACAGCGGTACGGATAGTATCGATATAGAGGCATCTCTCACCAAGGACGGCGATCTTGAGTTCAAGGTCATAGACCATGGTAAAGGCATCCCTGCGGATACGCTGAAAAAATTATTCACCCCGGGTTTCACGGAAGCTAAAGATTCCAGGATAGGAACAGGCTACGGCCTCGTGTCTCTCAAAGATGCCATAGGATCGGTAGGGGGCTCGATAAATGTAGAGAGCAAGGTCGGCGAGGGGACCACCTTCATATTTACTCTGCCGGCTAACGGAGAGATAGGCGCCCTTAACAGGCCCAAGCTCTATGACCCGATCATAGTAGCCGTGAGCGGCTTGAGAGGGTCGGGTAGGACGGTGGTGTCGCGCTGGATCGCTTCAAGGCTGGGCTTGAGATATATAAATCCGCGGTTCATGATGAGGGCCATGGTAGCGACGCTTCTCGAAGCCAGAAAGAATGGCCGCGCCATCGACCTGAAAGACGGGGATGCCGTAGCCGCATTCGCCGAAGAGTTCTTCGGCAAAAGGAGGCTCGACTATTCTGTTGAACCTGTAAAGCTGGACGGCGTCGATACTTCTGTTCCGGATGAGAAGGACGGTCTCTCGCTGCGCGACAAGATAAAGACAGAGATAGACGACGGCATTACCGATGGAGAACCGAATACCACCATACTTGACAATATAGCGCACTATAAAGGGGTCCAGGCAGCGCTTGAGAAGTTCATAAAATCGATCGCAAGCGAAGTAAGGGCATCCGGCAAATATAACGGCGTCATCCGGCCCGGGACGGAACCCGTAAAAGATAATGAAGTCATAAATATAATGCTGGACGCTTCGTCCTATATAAGGGCCTCCAGGGCCAATAGGGGCATGGATTGGATAGCGTCAAAGGACGAACTCACTGACAGGAAAAATATGGCCGACAAGCATCCGTATATTGACATCATAGATACTTCATACAGCACGGTCGAGGAGACAGGAGCGCGCGCGCTGGGTTATATAATGGGACATATCCCTATCACAGACGGTATGGTGAGAAAAGGCGACAAGGCGTTCCGCAGGATGGTAGGCAATGTCATTGCCGGGAATTTCGCGGAGACAGGGCTCATGGTAGCGCCTGACCTCGAGAATGTCGCGAAGATAACAGGGGCCTCATGCATGGAAGAGCTGATAGGAAGCGATAAGCCGCTCCGCGTCCTTGTCACCAATGCCGTTGTCTTGAACCAGTCCGACTTTTCTTTCGGGTTCTATTCGCATGCTCCGCCCATAATGGCAAAGATAATCTCTTTAGTGGGCGAGGATACCTTTAATAGCACATTCCCGGAGCCGACACTTATCCTATCGGCCGAGATACTCGCCAATCCCAGTCCTCAGATCCGCCAAGAACACATCCTTCACGAGATATTCTGCCATACTAAAGGCCATTCTCCGGCTGTCTTCGAAGAGCAGAGGCTCTTCCCCGGAAATTATAGTGCCGGTACGTTCGAAGAGCGCGGCAGTAAAAAATATATAGCAGGCTACGCCTGGAATGAGGCGATGCCTTTTGACGGCGCGTTCGGGGATGCCCTACGCCAGGTGATCGACAAGAAGCTTGCCACGACCACGACCGGAGAATTTGCCCGGCCCAAGGGGAAGGAACATACGAAGACCAGCGCCGCCTTTATGACGGCCGATCTGATCGCGCAGGCCGAGAAACTTAAAACGACGAGCATGCAGGAGCAGGCATGTGCTCTTATATTGAAGGCCTTGAGCATCGTCGCGGAATCAGACCAGCCTGTGCCGTACGAAAACATAGCAAATATCAGGGCTTTTATCTGGGACGAAAGATCCAGCGGGCACGTGCCGGTGAATTTCGATGTCCTGTTGCCGGTCATCGATGAATATATGAATGACTGCAACCTGACGAAATTTCGCATAAAACTGAGCGCTTTGCGCAAGCACATAGAGTCGACATATACCAATATCTTGGCGATGTATATCTATAAACAGCTGTCTCATCTATTTTTCAATTCGCTCCCGACCATCACGAGGTTTACCATATTGATATCTTCCAGGAAATACCCGAACGATCCGTCGCTTAAAGAGATGATAGAGCTCTCAAGCGAGATGGATCGTTCCATGCGTAACCTCGGCGATGAATCGAACAGGTTAAGGAGCGTCGATTCTCTTATGAATTTTCTTACGGTATCCGATGAATCACTTTCAAGACAAAGGGCGCTCCTAGATGCGTTCAGAGCCGAGCATCCGGAGCTGCTGCGTCTCGACAGCCGCCTCAGGGGCAACATAGAAGCTATAAACGCTGAGCTCGAGAAGCTCGCGAGAGCGCGGAGCTTGCTGGCGCTTACGCTCGGTAACAAGCCTTCGCTCGAAGAGATAGCGGAGAGGGTCGATCTTGTAGTCGCCAAGATGGAGACCGGCGTTAAGACGCCGCGCATCGCATGGGTGGGCGGTCTGGTGCCATATTCCAATACTCTCTCCACGGTGAAGGAAGGCGAGCCGGTCAAGGTAAGCATGCGTGTATATATACCGGGCTTTACTCCTCAGGAGATAGACTCAAAAACAGGTATCAAGAAATTTGCCGAAGGCTTCATAAGGGCCGAGATATGGACGAATGCCATATCTGATCCGGAGGCCAGTTCGGTGGAGGCCTTCAAACCGATAGATATGCGTTTTGACGGCGTAGGAGGGCGGGAAGGGCATGATTACATATTTACAGGCTTTATCCCTGCAAAATATGCCAGCCAGATAGACAGTAATGGCAGGCCGAAAGAATTCCGTTTTACGGCCCGAGCCGCTATAAAGAATGAGCTCGGAGGTATAGAAGGGGAATGGGCATATTCCGATAATCCGTATAAGACGAATGTCAACTGGCATGGCGACGGAAGGATCGTCGTTCTGTCCAGGGATCCGGAAGAGGACCGCGGCAATCTGGTTGGGAGGGTCTTCAGCGATACGAACGGCAAGGATCAGGTGACTCATAAGATATCCGGAAGGATCGAGAAGGGCTTCCTCAACAACGACTACCTCGTCCTTTACGGCGAGGATGGAAAGGTCTTATACGCTAAGGATGGCAAAGAGGCGCGTGTTAAACTTGAAAGTCCGGCCGTTAAGACAGATCTTGGCTATATTGTATACATGCTTGAGCCAAATGACCATATTCACGGTTTCGCCAGCCGCGATAAAGTATTTATGGCAGATTTCATGTTCTATGACAGGGTCCTTTCGTATCATGAGATGAAAGAGGCATACTATAGCGTCCATCCGGATGAGGTTCCTGAAGGCATAGAACCGCACACTTATTTAAGAGGTTGCGGCAAAGGCATTAGGAACACGGCCGCTTATGCGGTACGTTACGAAAACCTTGATAAAAATTTTACCGCCGGTCAGCTTAAAACATGGATGAAAAATTCTCTGGCGCCTGAGGATAGGGGCACAGATTCCGAGATGCGGCTCATCGAACATAACGCTTCCAAGGGCAAGAAGGGCATGGAGCTTCTGTATGGTGAGCAGGACAGGGTATTCGGCCCGAAAGCCAACATGAGGGCCACGGAAAAGATATCAGGGAAGATAAAGAACAGAAATGATTATAGCCTAAGCAGGGACAAGGTCGTCCTTGTGGTAGAGTTGATGAAATTAAGGCCCGAGGCATTCCCTAACAGCATCGATGCAACCGTCAAGATGTTGGGCGAAGGTTTTGATGTATTCAAGAAATATGATTTCCAGGGGCATACGCCTGTTGATGCGGCGCATTATCATTCGGACTACAAGAAGTGGCATGGAGCCTTGCTAAAGCTTATAGAATCCGATCCGTCCGTCCCGGCGCATTTTGATAGCATCTCAATGTCCTCCTTGCTTGAAGCCTTGCGCGATCAATACGGTTATATCAATGCCAAACTCAATTGGGCATGGGCTATTGAGGGCATGTGGAAAGATACGCTTGACGGTATGGAAAAGTATCCCAGAGAGAGCCAGATGGCGAGGTTCAAGGGCTTGGGCATATTTAAGCGGCACGATGATTTCATGAAGGATTATGCGGGTTCATATTATATAGAGAATGACGATGCTGTTAATAAGGCTATGAAAGCGGTGGAAGAGACGCTAGGTTTTATAAATTCACGGGTGCCGTCGATATTTGTTAAGGACGAAAAGCCTGATGGGTCTGCTCCGGTAGCCGCCATAAAGAAGAATGCTCCACTGGGAGAACGTGCTATCAATTTTATGAAGAGCGGCAGGGCCAGCGAGATCGCCCAGTTCGTAGCGCTCGCTTTCATAATCTCTATCGCATTATCCTGGGTTCTTCCGGCTAATTGGCTCACATTGTCTATAGCTATCATAGTTCCTATTACGCTCTTCTTCTTGTTGCCATGGACATGGAAGACATTGCTTGTGAATGTCGCGATAAGCGTCGTACTCTGGTATTGGCTGCCCTTGCCATGGTTCGGGCTCTCTATGGCCATTCTTACGATCGCAAACGTCGCTAAACACAACATAAAATTAAAGCCCCATCTTAAGCCTGAGGCTGTCCCTGCGGAAAGATCGGTTTTAGAGGAGAAGAAAGCCGAAAAAATATTATCCGATATAACCATAGATAGAGAAATATTGGCCCGCATCCTGAAAGCGATAGAAGTTTCCAAAGAAGGGACCGATAAGGCCGATGCCAATGATGCGTTAAAGAAGCTCGACGATGCCGATATCATAACGCAGCTATTCGATTTCGGTTCAGGGACAAAAGGGTATGAAAAACCCGTTAAAGAAACCAAGGAGAAGCTGCGGCTCGGCGTAAGAAGGGCGTTCGATGATATCAAGGGCGGTCTCAACATAGAGTACAAGGATATGATAGAGCGCCTCAAGAACTGGAAGAATGAGAATGATGAAGCTTTAGCCGGAGCTCTCCAGGACCTGTCCCAGGAAGTCATGGATTTTATTATAAATTCGAATCATGCGGCAGACAATAAAGTCGACAGGCTTGCCGTAAGAGAGCTTATAGCCGAAGAGTGCGGGATAGATGCCGCGAGGTCAGAAACTATAAGGCTAAGGATGGCGCTGGATGTGCAGAAGGATGACGTAGCTTCAAATGAGATGATAGGATCCGCATCAGCGAATGACCATTTCTTCCTGGCCGCTCTCCAGCTCAAATTTGGGAATTACATCAAGGCAGAGGAGAGCTTCGGACGCGCAGTAGACCTTGACCCGACCAATGCCGATTACAGGCTTGCGCTCGGGCTCGTTGAACATATATTTAGAAAATGGATGGCTGCGCGGACAGCTTATAATGCTGCTTCGAACTTCTATGATATCGAGGCCGGTGTATCGAAAGCCGCAAAGGCCAAGAAGGAACTTGCGGAATTCCTGAGGGAGAAAGCGCGCGCCGAAGCGCCTCTCATTATGGAGAAGAAAACCAACGGCAACTTGATCGGGAAACTATTCATAGACAAAGCCGCTACCGTTCAGATCAAAGAGGGCGTTATAGCCAAAGAAGAGATGGGCATCCTTAAGTTCTTCGCCCCCAATGGAGATATCCTTTATACCAAGAGCGGCGTTCCGGCGGCAGTGAAACTGACCGGCCAGATAATAAAGACAAAGTCAGGCCACCAAATAAAGATCGTAGAGGACAATGAACATATACGCGGGTTCGCAGATAAGGATAATGCTTATCTTGCAGACTCCTTCGCAAAGAATCCCATCGCCAAATACCATGAATTACAAGAGTCACATTACGCCGCCCACCCTGAAGAACTTCCCAAAGGCGTCAATTCCCATACCTATATAAGAGGATGCGGCAATGATGCCAGAGAAGCTTTAAGGACATCAAGAAAGAAAGATCTCCAGGATATCACCGCAGACGACCTCATCAAATACTTGAAGAAGAGGCTGCCGAAAGAAAGGCATAATGAGAATGAGTTCAACCTCATCAGATATAACGGCGAGCAAGGTAGAAAAGGGCTTGACCTTATATATGGCCTGCAGGATAGGGAATTCGGAGTAGAGGCAAATGAGCTATTCAGCGATGCGCTTATTATATTAGAGAAGCCTGAGCCTGCCGCCCAAGCTGCGCCTAAGACACAGCTAAGGACTGCTGACGAAGTATTGTTCCGCGACTATTTTGAGGACCTGTTCGAGAAAAATATAGAAATGTTCATGCTCCTGTCGGTAAGGATGATGGGTAGCGATGCCGAAAAGAAGAGCGTTTTAAAGCGCCGGAATGCGCTCGTGCAGGAGCTTCTCGCGCTGACCGATAAATACAGGTCGCAGGATTTCGCAAAAGAGGAATACAGGAAAGTAGTCACATTTGTAAATGAAAAGATATTAAGGACTGTCGAGTTGGTAGACGGTGACAATGAACCGGCTGCTGCCTGGTGCTTGTTCGGCGCCATAAATGTGATAAGCGATACGCGCCTTGAGATGCAGGCCAAATGGCTCTCGGGAATAAAAGAACGCCGCGCCAGGATCTGGCGAAACGGCGGCATACTCACATATCCGAGAGGCGGCTATCGCATATTGGAAGGCTCGAAGCGCACTGTTATCGACCGCACGGAAGCCACGTTCAGCTCCATGTGGGAGGTTATGCGCTCGCTGTTCCATCAGGTGGACGGAGAGCTTGAAGAGAAGCGGAAAGTGTCCGGCCTGATATATGAGATAGACGGTTTCATGCTGGAGCTTTTCGACAAGAACTATGAGCTTAATGACGATGAGCGCGCCGCTATGAGCAAAAAGATCGGCCTCCTGGCAGCTTCCATGGCAAAGGAGAAAGGCGAGCTGAAGTATGAAGATAAGCGTATAGCCAAACTTCTTTTGAATGCATCAGGCATGATCACGCGGCTAGGCGATCGTCACCTGAAGAGCGTCAAGGGCTTCCTTGAAATGGCGATGAGCCATCTCAGGATCAGGGAAGCGGATGCGATATCTATAGCCACTCATTGCAATAATTCCGGTCTCAACTGGGTATGGGTAGAGTCTTTAAAACGGGATTCCAGGATCAGGAACTTGGCCATTTCAGCCCTGAAGAGCATAGAAAGAAAAGACCGCAGGTCCGCGCTAGGCGCTATAAAGGGTATCACAAGATTAAATGAGATAAAGAATGAGCCGGAATATAAGCCCATTTATAATATCCTCTGGCCTGTAGTAAAAGCCATAGAGGAAAATAAAAAGCCTCTCGAAAGCGCTATAGCCCCGCTCAACCTCGTGTTGGAAAAATATAATAATTCGCGCCTTCTGCACAATATGCTTAGAGAATACAGGGATAAGCTTGTCGAAAAAGAGATGGCGTCGCTCGAACCTATTGACAGGGATGCGTTCCTGAAAGATATATTTGACATGTCTGCAAAACAGAGCGACTTCCCCAAAACACCTAATCCGGTCCAGGCCCGCGCCAGATGGTGGGCAAAGCTACACCAGGCGGTGAATATACCGCTTATGATAGACGATCCTGTCAAACGCGGAGAGCGCATCCCTAATCCGGTATTTGAGGCGGCTTCGGACTATGCGTATATCCTGGAATTCGGGAAATTGGATGAGCTGGTGAAGATGCCATTCATGCAGGCCGCTAAGCTCGGTGTGACAAGGCCGTATCTGGAGAATATACTGAAGCGCCGGCCTTATAGCCATTTGATCCGTACGGATATGCCGAACCTTGTAGCGGCGCTATCCAAAGATTATGGCCTTGATCCTGACCAGGCAAGACTTCTTGATGGATGTATCAGGATAGAAGAGTTTAGCGGCGCCACGCCTGCGGTTACGGCCGGGCCTCAGGTTCCTTCGATAGTTTCGCCTTTAAAGGTGCTTGATGGTATGCGGATAACAGATGAAAAGAGAGAGTCCTTCAGGCTGCGCATAGGGCGGTCGCTGAATAATAATAAATACTCGGACACCATATTCATCACAAGAGAATCGGATGGCGAGTCGGTAGGCATGATAGAGACCATAGTGGCTGAGGATAGCAAAACCGGCTCGTGGTCGATAGAGCTTGGCCTTGCCAAGATAAATCAAGACGTAAAAGGAACGAACTATAGGAATAGAGGCATATTCCTTAGAGTTATGAACCTCTTGGGCAAGGTCATACCCGAAGGGTCTGAGATGAGCATAACCTCTGTCGAAGAGACCAGGACATTAAAGACCCTTGCCGGAGGAAAGAGCTGGTATCAGACCATGATGGGCAAGACATTATACAGGAGCGGCTGGAAGCTGCAGGAACTATTCATATTCGACAGGGGCAGCTCCAGTACTTATGTCTCTTTCGACAGGCTGGAGAAATGGAAAAGCGATTTTCCTGTAGATAAGGGCGGTTTTCAAAGCGCGCTCGCTCAGGCGATAAAGGATATCGACAAGACCGATGCGATAGATGATGCTACCGTAGGCGCGGTGTTATCTAAGATAGATAGGAGCGCAGTGGCTGAGGGCAAGGCCCGTATTGTGCAGCAAGCCGATAAAGGCATTCCTTCCGACAAACAACTTGTATGGATAAACATCCATGGTTTCGTTGACCAGGCCAAAGGGCCTTTAGAGAAGAGGATACGGGAATCGATCGCAAAACAAGGTCTTATAAAGAATATACATGATGTCAGCTTGGGAGTGCTTCCCGATGAAGTGCGTTCGCACGTGAAGAGCGTATTGGAAGACGAGGCCAAGCCTGTAAGCAATATAGTGCTATCGGGACATTTCTTTGCTACGATCTCGGAATACCCCGGATGTATCGAGAGCGCGATACGGGGCGTCTGTGATGCGCTTGGGACCAGCGGCTATAGGATCATCCTGCCGCTCGACCTGATAGATAATAGCGATGAGACGGTCACGCCCGCCGATCTGGTATTTCTTTTGGGATTCACCCAGTTAGATAAAGAGAATAGCCTCGTATATATAGATGATGCTCCTGTGGCCAAATGGAGCGAGGCCAAGGCGGATAAAGGCGCTCCTGTCGAGGTCAGGTTATATACCACAAGTGAAAAGATGAAGGCGTATCTTGAAAAGAACGATGTCTCTGCGGGATCTTCGCGTGCGCCGGAGAGCAAAACATTGCCGGTGCCGAAAGAATCTCCCGAAATATTGTTCGCCAGATTTATGTCGAAGGCGGATATGATAAAATATTCCGCAGGCCAGGCGCTCGAAGGGTTTAGGCCGGGAGAATTCATAAAAGAGAAGGGCCTGATACTTTACGCCGACAGCATCCTTGAACATGGCGCTGTTGCAGAACTTGAAGATGCCTTGAAGAATACAGGGATATTTAATGAGATGAACATAGTGGTATATGGAAAGAAGCCCGGCATGGCCTGGCTCCTTGAAAAGATAATAAGAGGGGCGAATAGCACAGTCAATGTAATAACCGTAAGCGAGGCAGATCTTATAGAAAAGTCCGGCACCAAAGAGATATACATAGATGAGACAAAGGAGCTTGATTCTATAATCAAATATGCCGGAGCCAAGGGGATAAATAACGGGAACCTCCTCGGCGTCATAAAGGGCTCTACGGCAGCCGCAAGCATAGGGAAGATAAGAGAGCTCTTAAGCGAGCGCAAGGTCCCGGTCGTCTCATTCGAATCCGCTGATGGCGTATACTCATTTGCAGCGGCCATCGGCATATTAGCAAAGTTAAAGAATAACATCGACCCGAAGATGAACAACTACTTCGCGGTACTTCCTCCGATAAAGAAGCTTTCGATAGAGTTGGACAGGACCTACCGGGAATACAGGGAAGCGCTCAAGAAGCTCCTCTCAAGCGCCTAATAATTTTGCTTCATGCAGTTTTGTGTATATCGAGCCTTTAGGGGTAAGCGTGCTCTTAAATAAGACGATCTCATTTATCTTGCAGCTTACAGCTGATAGCTTATAGCTTAACATCTTTTCTTTCAGCTTCTCTTTATTTTTTGGAGAGCGGACCCTTCCTATCGTAAGATGAGCGGCGAATGACCTCGTCTCTTTCTCGAATCCCAGCTTAGACAGCGCCTCATCTACTTTTTCTGCAATTATTTTCAATTCACCGGCGCCTTTATCGATGCCGCCCCAGACGACTCTCGGATATTCAATTTTAGGAAATGCGCCCAGGTCTTTGATCGTAGTTTCGAAGGGTCTTGTCCCGGAGGCTATGTTATCAAGAATAGCTTTTATTTCTTCGACCTTCTTCTCATCCACCTCGCCTAAAAATTTCAGAGTAAGGTGGATATTATCCTTCTCGACCCATTTCACATCAGCTCCGGAATATTTAAGGTGGGCCTCTGCCTGGGCGAGGGATTCTTTGATCTCTTCGGAAAAATCTATGGCGATGAAAATGCGCATAATTTAGGGTCCAGAGGCCAGGGTCAAGGGTCCAGTAAATGAATAAAATGGATTATATGTTTCGTCTGATCATGTCCAGTGCGATCTGGGATGCCTGGAATTTCACTTCTTCGCGCGAGCCTTTGAACCTTAGCTCACGGACAACCTTCTTATTCTTTGCGGCGAGGGCTATGTAGACTAGACCCATCGGTTTTTTCTTCGTGCCGCCTGTCGGGCCTGCGATACCGGTTATCCCTACGCCGATATCAGAGCCGGCCTTTATGCGTATGCGATCTGCCATGGCAAGCGCGACAGGTTCCGACACTGCGCCAAAGTCTTTTATTAATATCTCAGGCACTCCGAGTATATCAATTTTAGCCGCATTAGAATATGTGATAAGTCCCATTAAAAAATAGTCCGAGCTCCCGCTTATATTTGTGATGCGGTGGGCGAGAAGGCCCCCGGTGCAGGATTCGGCTGTAGCTATGGTCAGGCGTTTTTTGGAAAGGATCTTTCCGACAGCGCTTTCAAGCGTTTCGTCATCGTATCCGAATATCCGGTCTTTTAATTTTAGGCGTATCTTTCTTTCTATTTTTGCTATGGATCTTCGCGCAGCAGCTTTATCATTAGCCTTTGACATTATCTTGAGCTCGACCTGGCCAAGCTTGGCATAGATGCCCACGGTCGTAGGCGGCTTTAGTGCGAGGAGGTCTTTCACAAGGCCATTTACCTGCGATTCGGCAAGGCCCGTGGTCTTTATCGAGCGCGATATCATCGATACTTTTGCTCCGGACAGCCTCTTCAGGTAGGGGATGATATCTTTTTCGAACATCGGCTCTATCTCTCTAGGGGGGCCGGGCAAGGCGATGAGCGTCTTTCCTATATATTCTGTGATAAGCCCCGGAGCAGTGCCCACATTATTCCTTATCCACTTTACGCCTTTGCGCTTGATGAGCCTTGCGATCGTCTCGATGGTGATATCATCTACCGTGGGGCCGAGGCCGCCGGAAGTTATGACTATATCAGAACGAGCCGCAGCCTTCTTTATCGCTTCTTCCAGGCGTCCGGGATTATCGCCGACGGTGGTCTGGTAGTATACGTCGATGCCTATCTCGGCAAGTTTTTGAGACAGGAATGCAGCGTTCGTATTAACTATATGTCCGAGCAAAAGTTCCGTGCCTATCGCGATTATCTCAGCTTTCATATATTCGGATTATATATCATTGTCGTCGGAGGGTCAAGGATATTGCAAAATGTAGCGGTAAGATAAAAAAAAGCTAGCTGTCTTGCTATTGTAGATGTCGAGTATTATAGGTATACTTATAATTGAAAGAAGAAAGATGTTCTTTGCAACTCGAATACAATCGCAAACCCGAGGAAACTCGGCGACGTCCCACCAAAAATGCTGGGACCGCGCCTACGCGAAAACGCGGGCGTGGCAAAACTACAGGGCCTAACCCTCCAGCACGGAGATAATGGCAGCCAGTTGCCGTAGTAAAAGCTTACGTTAAAGCTAAATTGAGGAGTGTATCTATTTCCAATCGATATGACGTTGGTTGGGATTTTTTTTATTTGTAAGATCCAAAGTCCAGGAGATGAATATGAAAAAACTAACCATAGCGTTAATGATCCTCGCGGCGATCGGCATATTTGGATGCCTGTCGACCGCCTATGCCGAAAATAACACATGGGATGGTTCTGAATCTAATCTATGGAGTGCCCAGGCAACTGGAGCCTGGGTCATGATCCTAACCATGCCGGCTATGGCGGTGAAGTTGCCAGCCTAACATCATCTTATTCAGATCCGGTCCTTAACATGACTACCCCCGCACTCTCCGGCCTTACTATAGATTCAACGAACCTTACGGCGTCGGCAAGCGGTTTTACGCTCAACGTAGGAAGCGCCTCTTCATCCGCCAATATGATACTTAATAACACGGCAGACACGCAAATGAATATTGGCAGTTCGGACTCTAGTTACAACTTTACCACGAAGGTATATGGCAACCTTACCGCAAATGATGACAAGATCACCGTGTACAGCACTATAGACTTGATCACAGCTCCAAATAGTATTGAATTCAGGAACCCCGGCGGAGCGATATTTAAAAATGTAATTATGGAATTTAATGGCGGCAATACTAGTCGCATCGTTACCATGTATAACAATACCACGATAGATGGGAATCTGACCCTGCGGAATAATTTCTCAGGGAACGGAGGCATTAGTCTTATGGGCTACGGCTCCCCGATCGTGGCAGTTATCGGTAATTTCGACATGCCATATTCAAGCGCCAACGCTGGTTTTAACAGATTCGGAGACGGCGGGCATAATTTAAATTTTAGGTTAGGCGGTAACCTAACCGTGGGGGAGTATTATTCCGCAGCCCCTACCACCGAGATACTATTAGATGATATCACTTTCAATGGGACTGGCAACCAGGCGGTGAATATTACGCCAAACAATAGCATCGTCGGCACAAACCAGAAATCCGTATTCATCGTTAATAAAGATAGCGGCGCTGTGGCTTATGAGACAGGCAGCTATGCTCAAAAATATCTGCCCTGGTATATTAATAAAGGAGAGCTGGCCGGCACTATTGCGTCCGGCACTATAACGTCCGGAGCTATAACTGCATATAATCATTTTGCCGCAACAACAGACGCGGTATTTAGCGGATCGTTATCGTCCAATCCGTCAACCGTAACATTAGATCCTATTTACTCAAATATAGAAGTTGATAATCCGAGCTCTACGGGGTTCACAAGGGTCGCATCGTTGCTTGGAGCAGATTATAAAGCCCCGGGCGGTGAGCATTTTAATGATCTTACGCTAATCACAGGGGCTGTTGGTTCCGGAGCTGGAGTTGGTCATGTCGCTTTTTACGGAAACGCAAGCACTAGCGATATCGATCTTTACGTAGACGGAACATTTAAGGTAGACAGGCCTGCCGGAGCCACGAATACCCTGTATGTCGATGGGTCAGCTAATAAACCGACGCTTCAGGTCTATGACGCCGTTTTTACAGGCACAAGCGGGACTTTTTCTGTAGGATCTGCATATGGCATGGACATAAATATAAGTAATGATTTTACGTTGAGTTATGCCAATGGTTCTATTAACAACACCACTTTAAAGTTTAACGGCGCTGACGAACAATTGTTTACATATACGGCGGGCACTATTCACGCTACTTCCTCGTTGGTGGTAGACAAACCGTCAGGCACGCTTAAATTTATGAGTGATAATAAGACGAGCAATGCCTCGCTCACGGTTTCAAGCGGCACACTCGATCCTAACGGTAATACATTTACCGTCTATCAAAAAAATATCTCTATAGGAGCTGACGGCGTGATCCAGGGTAAAGGTACTATCGGTATTACGCAAGATGTTCCAAAGTCTTATACCTTCACCAATAACGGCAAGGTCATAGCCGATGGCGGCGGGGCTGACAGCACGCTAACCATCAACACTACGGGCGCGATCAAAAACACTTTTGATAATACCGGAGATTCCGGATGGTATGCTTTGAATAAGGGCATGCTCGCGCTGCCCGGCCAGAGCATTACTACCGGATCGAATAAGACCGTCTATTGGGGTGAAGAGGCTGATGCCGATGCATTGCCTGATATGGTCAATAGCGCCAAGCTTACCTTTAACAATGTAAGTTCGGTAGGTACTTTCAGCATCAACCTTATGGCTTCGGATAGAAGCGATATCGAGGTCTCTCTGGATAATCAAGCCTATGCGAGTTATTGGGATGTCAATTTTACCGGCGCCTTCAATTATGTTGACATGATATTTAAATATGACGATTCTATGGTTCAATCCCTTGGTATTGAGGAATCGACGCTGAAGTTCTACCACTTTACCGGTGGGGAATGGGTCGATGTCACCACACAGCTTGATACCGAAAATAATCTCCTCTATGCGTCTAATGTTACTTCGTTCAGCGATTTCAGCGCGCAAGGTAACATTACAGCCAATGTCCCCGAGCCCGCAACGATGGTGAGCTTATTGAGCGGACTGGCGATGATAGGTTTCAGGAGAGTGCATAGATCAGGTAAGAAATAATAGCGTTCTTTATAAAAAGTGATAAAAAATAATTAACGAGAGCTAAAAAACGAGGCGGTTATGAAAGCAAAATTGATGACGAGATGTTTGATCCTTACGATTGCAATAATCGCGTCTTTCGCGTTTACTACCGGTGCTCATGCGACCGATTTCACTGGGAATAATTCCAATGTCTCGAATATAAGCGAGGGCAACTTTTATGATACCAGCACTAATCTCTATCCAAACGGTAGAGTGACTACGGGTAATTTCTACAATTCGAGCAAGAATTACGGCACTGTCACGACCGGCATCTTCAACAATACCAGCTATAATTTAGCGACCGCCTCATTTAGGGGTACCGTTGGTACTGCCACATTTAATGGCGGAGCTAGTATAGCCCTTTCCAGTTACAACTTAGGCGACGTCACCAATGGCACATTCAATGCGTACAGCCGCAATACGGCGAACGGTGCTATCAGAGGTAATGTGGGCACCGGCATATTCAATGATAATAGCTACAACGCAGCCGACGTCACGAACGGCACATTCAATGAGGATAGCAGGAATTCCGGTATCGTTACCACGGGCACATTCACCGGCTATAGTTATAATGCTAGCAGCGGTACCGTAGGTACCGCCACGTTCCATGATTGTAGCGCGAACGAAGGCACCGTTACCGGTACTGCGAAATACATGTACGCGGATGGAGGCCTTATTACTATAGGTAATGGCATGTACTGGGGCAGCGGATCGGCAGGATCTAATGTTGATCAGGATGATAGCGCTATTACACAGTGGGTATTCACCGGGGATGATCCTTATGCGGCGGGCTACAATGACGGCGATCTCGAAGGGGCCACATTCAATGGTTATAGCTACCACAACATGGGCGTTGTAACTACTGCAACATTCAATGACGATAGTTATAACTGGAATGAAGTCGTAAATGCCACATTCAATGATAACAGCTTCAATGCTTATGACGAATGGGGTATCGTCACCAATGCCACATTCAATGACAATAGCTACAACGCAGTCGGCGGCGAGATTGAGAATGCCACATTCACCGGTACAAATGTCAATGACGGCGCCATCACCGGCACCACGACGATATCGGCCGGCGCGACGCTTAGCGGTACCGGCACGCTCGGCACCTTGATACAAGGATCAGGTACGATCTCCAGCATGGATGTTGTTATAGGAGACGGCGTTATGATGTCTCCGGGCTCTAGCCCCGGCATCTTAACAATAAGCGATGGCACGCTTACTTGGGAAGGTGGCGGAACAGTGGTGTTCCAGATATATGACACCTCATTAGAGGCCGGAACAGGATGGGACCTGATAAGATTGACAAATGGGGCTTTGCTTGATATTACAGCTACTTCAGATGATAAGTTCAACATAATATTTGAAGGTCTGTCAGGATTACCTGATACATTGGGGCAGCCATTGAACTTTAACCCCGCGCAGAACTACAGCTGGCTATTTGTAGATAGCTCTGATGGTTTAATATCAGGATTTAACTTAAATAAATTCAATATTACGTATAGAGGATTTACGGATCTGGCAGGTGGTGGTTTTACATTGGAAGAGGGGAGTATTAGGACCAAGTTCGAAATAGGGGCAAGCCCGGTCCCCGAACCGGCGACGATGGTGAGCATATTGAGCGGACTGGCGATGATGGGTTTCAGGAGAGTGCGTAGATTGGGGAAGAAGAGATAATATTTGTAAAATGCACAAAAGCAAGATTTTACCTCTTGCATAATTTTTTCTTCAGGGTATACTTAAAATTAGGAAGAGAGAAAAACTGAAATCGTTCTTTATGAAGTACTTGGCTACCCATCCGAAAGGGTGTCCGCCTAAAACGGCGGAGCGGCTAATGCAAGCGAAGATGCCGTGGACATCCCGACGAAGAAATAGTAGACGGGATGGCGAAGGCGCGAGATAGCGCAGATTCGTCGCAAAGCTATAGGGCCTAATACCGCAGGATATCCGAACCTAAGGACAAGATATCCGCCAACGGTGATGGCAGCCAGTTGCCGTTCGCGTTAACGTATAACGCGAACACGGGATTACTCCAAGCCCGCTTATGAAAACATAGGCGGGCTTTTTATTTTAAAATAGTTTGCAACAATTTGGGGGTTTTGAGCGTCTTATATAGTAGGGGGTCCAGGGGCCAGGGTCAAGGGTCCAGGGTGAATAATCCGGAATAAAACAAAAAGAAGGGGTAGAAATGAGCGAAGGCTTTAAAAATTTAATAGTATGGCATAAAGCATACGAATTAACGTTGGAAATATACAAAATGACTGCAAGATATCCAAAGCACGAACAATATGGATTGGTTTCGCAGATCAGAAGAGCGGCTATATCGGTTAATGGCAATATCGCTGAAGGATATGAGAGGCGCCACAGAAGAGAATATATCCAATTTTTGAATATGGCGAAAGGATCCCTGGGAGAGGTGGAAGCCTATCTCTTGTTTTCGCAAGACCTAGGATATATAAGCATGGAACTCTACCGCGATGTGGACCTAAAACGAAAGGAGGTGGGTAAATTGTTAACAGGACTCCTGCGTTCATTATGTTCTGGACCCCGGACCCTGGCCCCTTGACCCTTCGTGAATTTGACTTTACAACAAGGAGGTGATAAATGTATAATATTTTACTCAAGTAGCATAATTATGATATAAAATATAATGTAATATAACCTATAAGGAGAAGCTAAATGTCGTTTAAAACAAAAACCGTTGATAAGGAAGATGTTAAGAAGAGAGAAGTGACGGAGAAGAAAGACCTTTCTATAGAACAGAAGGTGAAGGCCCTTGATCTGGCCGTAGAACATATCGAGAAGCAATTCGGAAAGGGCGCCATAATGAAGCTCGGGCAGGATTTTAAGGTAGACATACCGGCCATATCTACCGGGTCTGTCACGATAGACCTGGCTTTGGGCGTAGGCGGAGTGCCGCGCGGCAGGGTCGTAGAGATATTCGGGCCGGAATCGAGCGGAAAGACGACGCTAACCTTGAGCATAATTGCGCAGGCGCAGAAGCTGGGCGGCCAGGCGGCATTTATTGACGCTGAGCACGCATTTGACGCCGCGTATGCCAAGAAGATCGGAGTCAATCTCGACAATCTCCTCATGTCCCAGCCTGATACCGGCGAACAGGCGCTTGACATAGCCGAGACGCTCGTAAAATCCAGCGCCATCGACGTTCTCGTAATAGACTCTGTCGCGGCTCTGACGCCGAAGGCGGAGATAGATGGGGAGATCGGCGCTTCGCATGTGGGTTTACAGGCGCGTCTCATGAGCCACGCCCTAAGAAAACTCTCCGGTTCCATATCAAAATCGAAGACATGCGTCATATTCATCAACCAGATAAGGGAGAAGATAGGCGTCATGTTCGGGAACCCTGAAACGACTCCGGGTGGAAGGGCGCTAAAGTTCTACGCCTCCGTCAGGATAGACCTAAGGCGCATCGCGTCGCTCAAGAAGGGCGAAGAGGCTGTCGGCAACCGCGTCCGCGCATCGATAGTGAAAAATAAAGTAGCGCCGCCGTTCAGGAAAGCCGAGTTCGACATAATGTTCGACGAAGGCATTTCCAGGGCGGGAAGCATTCTTGATATGGCGGAAACTCTCGCTATTATCTCAAAGAGCGGCACATGGCTCACTTACGGCGAAGATAAGCTCGGCCAGGGCAAGGAGAATGCAAGGGTGTATCTGAAAGAGAACCCGAAGATCCTTGAAAAACTGGAAAAAGAGATAAGGAATAAGGGCGATGTCGCAGTATCCGTTAAAGAATAAGGTCATAGCGGTATCTCTGGCTGCACTGACTCTGTGCCTCGCGCCTAGTGCGTGGGGCGCAGATGTCAGGGCGCTGGAGAATGACTTCACTAAGGTAGCCGAGACCGTTGGGCCTGCAGTCGTCACTGTCGCGATGGAGAGGACAGGCAAGGTAAAGATATTCGGGCCTGACCAGATATTCAGGAACTATTTCGGGCAATTGCCGGAAAGGGAGGTCAAACAGCAGGGGCTCGGAAGCGGCGTCATATTCGACAAGCGCGGATATATCCTTACGAATCAGCATGTCATAGAAGGCGCAAGCTCCATAGCCGTGATACTTCCTGACGGCAGGGCATTTCCTGCAAAATTGCTTGGAGAGGACAGGAGACGGGATATCGCGGTCCTTAAGATAGAAGGCGAAAATATCCCCGTAGCGGAGCTGGGCAGTTCGGATAAACTGAAACCCGGACAATGGGCTATAGCTATCGGTAATCCATTCGGCCATATAGTCAAGAGCCCCCAGCCGACCGTTACGGTCGGCGTGATAAGCGCGCTCCACCGCTCGCTTCCTGTTGCGAACCAAGCCTCAGACAGGATCTATGTCAACCTCATCCAGACGGATGCGGCGATAAATATCGGTAATTCAGGCGGGCCGCTGTGCGATCTAAACGGTAAGGTCATAGGGATAAATGTCGCGATGCTTGGACAGTCAGGCGGAAACGTCGATATAGGATTTGCAATACCGATAGATACGGTGAAGTCTGTCCTGGATGATCTTATTAGCGGAAAGAAGATAGCTTATGGCTGGATCGGCATCGGAGCGCAGGATATCACCCCTGAAATGGCGAAGTATTTCGGCCTCGACTCCACGACAGGAGCATTGGTAGCTGCCATCGATAATAACGGACCAGGGGCTAAAGCCGGGCTTAAGGCAGGGGATGTCGTTCTGAAATTTAACGGCGAGGCTGTGAACGGCAGCCAGTCGCTGATAGACAAGATCAATAATTCAAAGGTAGGGGGCGCGGCCACCCTTGATATCATGAGGGATAAAAAACCTTCTGTTATCCGGGTCATAGTGGGCTTAAGGCCTGACAACCGCCCGATCGCTCCAGAGACTGAAAAGGCCCCATTAGGCAGAGAGTCTAAAGCAGAGTGGAGGGGCATGAGGGTCTCTTCCGTAACCGATGAACTTGCTAAGAAGCTTAATATCTCGGACAGGCGCGGGGTAGTGATAACAGACATGGCTTCCGAAGGCGCGGCATATGCTGCGGGCTTGAGGCCGGGCGATGTCATAAGAGAGATAAACAGGCGCGGGATAATCGGCGTGAATGATTTTGCGGTTGTCGCAAGGGCGGTAAAGGGGAATGCCCTTGTGAGGACGGACAAAGGTTATTATATCGTAGGAGAAGGTAATTAGTTTGGAGACCGACAAGAAGAAGCAGAAGGCGCGTAACAATGCTTATTGCCTGATCCGTTCAAGACCGCGGAGCGAGCGCGAGATGCGCGGGCGCCTCAAGCTTAAAGGATATGATCAGGATGTGGTCGAAGAGGTCATGACAGGCCTGAAGAGCTCCGGCGACATAGATGATGTGAAGTTCGCGAAGCTGTGGGTGGAGTCGAGGATCAACTTTAATCCCATGGGCGAGATAGTATTAAGGCAGGAGCTTAAAGCTAAAGGCGTAAGCGATAGCATCATAGATGCCACTCTGGACGAATGCCTGAAGACTTATGACGAGCATGAAGTGGCGCTCAAGATGGCAAGGGAGCAGTTCGCCCGCTTCGCTAAGCTCGATAAGCGCAAAACCATGAAGCGGCTTTATGATTTTTTGGCTCGCCGCGGATTCAAGTTCGAGGTAATTGAGAAGGTAATTGAAGAAATAACGAAGTAGGGTCAAGGGGCCAGGGTCCAGATACCAACAAACTACTGGTACCTGGTACCTGGTACCTGGAACCTGGAACCTAACAAATAATATATGAATACTAATGATATAAGAAAAGCATACTTAGAATTCTTCCGCTCCAAGGCTCACGAGATAGTCACAAGCGACTCGCTTGTGCCGAAGGATGACCCGTCGCTTCTATTTACCGGCGCCGGCATGAACCAGTTCAAGGAACAGTTCATGGGCCGCAATGTGACATATCGCCGCGCTACATCGAGCCAAAAGTGCCTGAGGACGGGCGACCTTGAGAATGTCGGCAAGACTTACAGCCATCATACATTCTTCGAGATGCTGGGGAATTTTTCATTCGGGGACTACTTTAAGAAAGAAGCTATTATATGGGGATGGGAGTTCCTTACCAAGACCCTTAAGATAAGTCCGGATAAGTTGTGGGCGTCAGTCTATAAAGATGATGACGAGGCCTATGCCATATGGCGCGATGTGATAAAGATACCGGAAGCGAGGATGGTGAAGATGGGCGAGAAGGATAATTTCTGGCCTTCCGAGGCGCCATCTAAAGGGCCGAATGGCCCGTGCGGCCCTTGTTCCGAAATATACTATGACTGGGGAGTCTCGGCCGGATGCGGCAAGCCTGACTGTACGCCTGCCTGCGACTGCAAGCGTTTCACGGAGGTCTGGAACCTGGTCTTTACGCAATTTGACAGGCAGTCCGATAGCAGCCTTAAACCGCTCCCTAACAAGAATATCGATACAGGCATGGGCCTTGAGAGGATAGTGGCTGTGATGCAGGGCGTGAGGTCGAATTTCGAGATAGATATTTTTATTCCCATTATCGGTGAAATAGAGAAGGCGGTTGCCAGGGTCCAGGGTCCAGGGTCCAGGGTCCAGAAAGTTCGCGCGATAGCGGACCATGTTCGCGCTGTCACGTTCATGATATCCGACGGCGTGATGCCGTCAAACGAAGAGCGCGGCTATGTAGCTAGAAAATTGATACGACGCTCGCTCGCACATGCTGCGGACCTTGGGATAAAAGCGCCGTTCCTTTACAAACTTGTAAGTATCGTGGTCGATGTTATGAGGGCCGAGTACCCTGAGCTTGCCGAGCGAAGGGATGATATCGCTCAGGTCATTAAACGCGAAGAGGAGAATTTTCTCATTGTATTGGCGACGCAGATACCCAAGGTCGAAGAAGCGCTTCTAAAGGTTAAGAGCGAGAAGGCGCAATCGAAACTGCCGGGATTGGCGTTCAATTTCTACGATACCTACGGCATGCCATACGACATGCTCGAGGAGATGGCTGAGAAGTTCGGCCTCAAGATAGACAGACCGGCTTTCGAGAAGCTATTGGATGAACAGAGGGCCAAGTCCAGGGCCAATACAAAGATAAAGAGCGAGATATTTTCCGATACATTCGCCAAAAAGGTCGAGGCGCTAAAAATTACCACGGAATTCCTGGGATATGAGAAGGCGCATGCCGAGGCAAAGGTCGTCGCGGTCCTGGAGGGCGGCGAAGTCATCCTTGACAGGACGCCATTCTACGGCGAATCAGGCGGGCAGGCCGGCGATTGGGGTTCGATAGAAACAGCCTCCGGTAGGATGGAAGTCGAGGATGCCAAGAAGATAGGCAATACCATCGTCCATATAGGAAAGATGCTTAAAGGTTCCATCAAAAAAGACGAGACAGCGAAAGTCTCGATAGATGAGAATGCCCGGGCCAGGATCATGCGTAACCATACAGCCACGCATCTTCTGCAGGCGGCGCTCCGCAAAGTCCTGGGGGACCATGTGCACCAGACAGGCTCGGCCGTAGACCAGGATCGCCTCAGATTCGACTTCACTCACATGAAGAAGATGGAGGATAGGGAGATAGCCCGCGTCGAGGAGACGGTGAATGAAGAGATAAAGAAGCGCATTCCGGTGAAGAAGGATATCAAGGATATAGAGGCAGCCAAGAAGGATGGCGCGACCGCGCTCTTCGGCGAGAAATACGATAAGAAAGTGCGCGTCGTAACGATAAGCGATTTTTCAAAAGAGCTCTGCGGCGGGACCCATGTAGATAACACCGGCGAGATAGAGATATTCAAAATAACCGGAGAAAGCTCGATAGCTTCCGGCACCAGGCGCATAGAGGCTGTGACCGGAGACGCGGCAAAATCGTGGATCGTCCTCCAGGAGAAATCGAAGAAGGAGAAGGAAGCCGCCGAAACGAGGAAAGAGGAAGAGAAGAAGGCCTCAGGCGCGAGACTGAAAGACGAGTTGTCCAGGGTAGATGATATCATCAAGAATGCCAGAGACGTCGGAGCTTTTAAGTATTTAGGCGCTTCGATCGAAAACGCCAATATGGACATATTGAGGGCGCTCGCGGACAGGATAAAGGCGAAATGCCCTTCGATAGTGGTGGTCCTTGCCGCGAAGGCCGATGGCAAGGTATCGTTCGTCGCGGCAGTCACGCAGGATATCATAAAAGACAAGGCTCTCACTGCAAATGACCTTGCCAAGGAGATGGCGAAGCTTCTTGGCGGTTCCGGCGGCGGCAAGCCTGATTTTGCCCAGGGTGGAGGGAAGGACCCGGCTCTGCTAGAGCCGGCTTTAAGCAAATTATTTGAAGTCGTCGAGGGGAGGCTTAGATGAAGCTTGTAAGAGTTGGCAGCAAGCAGTTCCAGAAACTTTGCGAACGCAATTCCGGCCGGTCGAAGCGCGTCATCGACAGTGTCAAAAAGATACTGGATGACGTCCAGAAGAACGGCGACGACGCTCTCATAAAATACACCAAAAAGTTCGACAAGGTGAAGCTGTCTCCCAAGGAATTAAGGGTCACGGAATGCGAGACCTCGGGCGCTTACCAGGACATAAAGCCGGAGTTCATCTCGACGTTAAAAGTGATAATGGAGAATATCGAAAAATTCTACCGCAAGCAATTGAAGAAGTCATGGAAGATAAAGGATGCCGACGGCGTCATGCTGGGCGAGAAGATAACGCCGATGGGGAAGGTCGGCGTATATATCCCGAGCGGGACCGTGCCTTTGGTGTCTAGCGTATACATGACGGTCCTTCCGGCGAGGATGGCGGGCGTAAAAAAGATCATAATGGTCACGCCCCCGAACAAGTTCAATTCTATCGACCCGCACATACTTGTCGTTGCTGACCTCTTGAAGGTCGATGAGATATATAAGGTCGGCGGCGCCCAGGCCATAGGGTCGCTCGCTTTCGGGACCAAGACCGTGCCTAAGGTCGATAAGATAGTAGGGCCGGGGAATGCGTATGTCACGGAGGCCAAGCGCCAGGTGTTCGGCCACTGCGATATAGACATGCTCGCAGGCCCGTCCGAGGTGGTCGTCATAGCGAACCAGAATTCCGACATAAATTTCATAAAGGCCGACATGGCGGCTCAGTCCGAGCATTTTATGGGCCTTTCGATACTTGTGACTAACTCAAAGAAGATCGCGAAGGCCATGAAGAACGAAGTCGCGGAAGGGTATATAGTCCTTGTGAAGAACATGGACGAGGCGGCCGAGGTGGCCAACATGCTTGCCCCGGAACATCTCGAGATACTTACGAACAACCCGCGCAAGATAGCAAAGAAGATAGTGCATGCAGGGGCGATATTCTTGGGGCCGTATACCCCGGTCGCCATAGGGGATTATGTCGCCGGCCCGAGCCATGTCCTGCCGACAGGCGGGAGCGCCCGTTTCTTCTCGGGACTCGGCGTATCGGACTTTTATAAGAGCTCGCACATATTATCGTACACTAAAAAGGCCCTGGAGAAACTTCGCGAGCCGCTTGAGAAGGTCGCCGGGATAGAGGGTTTGCAGAAACATTTGGATTCGGTGAAAGTGAGATTTGAATAAGCGGGTCAAGGGTCAAGGGCCAAGGGTCCAGAAAAAAACTAAAATTTGTTTTTCCTGGACCCTGGCTCCTAGACCCTAACTCGAATAGTTCTAGTTATAAAGGAGACTTCATGGCTAAAAAGATACGAAGCGCTGCAATAAAACGAAAGACCACAGAAACTGATATCTCAGGAAAGCTCGTGATAGACGGGAGCGGGAAGACAGATGTCGATACGGGCATAGGATTCCTCGACCACATGCTTACGCTATTCGCTTTTCACGGGCTGTTCGACCTGACGCTCAAAGCCAAAGGCGACCTGAAAGTGGATACGCACCACACCAATGAAGATATCGCTATCTGTATCGGCAAGGCGTTCAAAGAGGCGCTGGGCAAATGTGAAGGCATAAAGAGATACGGCGCCAAGGAAATTCCCATGGATGCGGCCGCCGCCAAGGCGATGGTGGATATCGGCGGCAGATACTCATTCGTCTGCCAGCTTCCTCCGTATTGGCAGACCGTAGGCCCGGCCGGGGATAAATATTCGATGGATGACGGTAAAGACTTCATCGATTCATTCGCCAAGAGCGCGAATATAAATATACATGTCCAGGTATATTCAGGCGAGGATCTGCACCATGTCCTTGAGGCTGTATTCAAGGCCCTCGGCATGGCCTTGAACGAAGCCGTGATGATCGACCCCAGGCGCAAAGGCGTTCCCTCGACAAAAGGAGTCATTGATCTGTGATAGCTGTCATCGACTATGGAATGGGTAATTTAAGGAGCGTCCAGAAGGCCCTTGAGGTGGCAGGCGCGAAGGCCAAAGTGACGTCTGATCCCAAAGACATCAAGAAGGCAGAAAAGATAGTATTTCCCGGCGTCGGCGCTTTTGGTGAGGCGATGGAAGAGCTTAGGAAGAGGGACCTTATTCATCCGATCAAAGATGCCATAGCCGAAGGTAAGACGTTTCTCGGGCTATGCCTGGGGCTGCAGCTGTTGTTCGAAAAGAGCGCGGAAGATCCCGGGGTCAAGGGGTTGTGCGTGCTTGAGGGCGAGGTGAAAAAATTCGGGGTCCGGGGTCCGGGGTCCGGGGTCCGGGGTGAAAAACTGAAAGTCCCGCATATGGGATGGAACACGATCATAAAAGGGGCCAGGGGCCAGGGGCCAGGGTCCAGAATATTGCATGGCGTGCCCGATGGCTCGTACATGTACTTCGTCCACTCGTATTATGTAAAGCCGAAGGACAAGACAGTAGCGCTGACGACGACGAATTATGGCATAGATTTCGTATCGGGGATACACAAGGACAATATTTACGCTTTCCAGTTCCACCCTGAAAAGAGCCAGGGGATCGGATTAAAGATCCTGGAGAATTTCGTAGATCTATGATCAAGATCATACCGGCAATAGACATTATGGGCGGCAAGGTCGTGCGCCTCCTTCAGGGAGACGCCAGCAAGGTCACCGTGTATTCGCTTTCGCCTGTTGAGATGGCCCAGAACTGGGCATCTTACGGCATAGAGATGCTGCATATAGTGGATCTTGACGGCGCTTTCGGTGGAGAGCTGAAAAATCTCGAAGTGATATCCGAGATCGCAAAGTCTGTCGACGCCAAGGTAGAGCTTGGCGGCGGCATACGCAATGAGGCAGCCATAGAAAAAGCGCTGAGGGCCGGGATCGATAAGGTTGTCATAGGCACAAAGGCCCTTGACAGCAAATTCCTGAAAGAGGCGGGCAAGCGCTTCGGCGAGCATATAGTCGTCGGCATTGACGCCAAGTCCGGCATGGTCTGCACTAAAGGCTGGGTGGAGAAGACGGAAATCAAGGCTGTAGACCTTATCAAGGAAATCGAGCGATGCGGCATAAAGACGGTCAATTATACAGATATCTCCAGAGACGGAATGCTTTGTGGGCCTAATATCGCGAGCCTTCGCGAACTTTTGAGCAAAACTTCTCTGGAGGTAGTCGCCTCCGGAGGCGTTTCAAATATCGATGACATCAAGCGGCTTAAGGCCCTTGAGAAAGAAGGCCTTGCCGGCATTATCATAGGCAAGGCATTATATGAGAATGCCATAGACCTTGGGGAAGCGGTATTGATATGCTCACAAAAAGGATAATACCTTGCCTTGACGTAAAGGACGGGCGCGTCGTCAAGGGCGTCAATTTCATAAACCTTAAAGACGCAGGCGATGCTGTCGAGAACGCGAAGTTCTATGACAGCCAGGGCGCGGATGAGTTGGTATTTTTGGATATTACGGCCAGCCATGAGAACAGGAAGACCAAGCTGGAGCTTGCGCGCAAAGTCGCGGAGTCGATATTCCTTCCGTTCACCGTTGGCGGCGGGATAAGCGCTGTAAGGGATATACGCGAGCTATTGAGCGCCGGGTGCGACAAGGTATCGATAAATACGGCCGCCGTCAAGAAGCCCGAATTCATATATGAAGCGTCGAGGAGATTTGGAAGCCAGTGCATAGTCGTGGCCATAGACGCAAGGTGCAAGGTGAAGACAAAGTCGAAACAATTGTGGGAGGTCTATATTCACGGCGGGCGCACGCCCACAGGCCTTGACGCTATAAAATGGGCTAAGCGCGTCGAGAAGCTCGGAGCCGGTGAGATCCTGTTGACGAGCATGGACTATGACGGCACGAAAGAAGGTTATGATATCGAGCTCACCAGCAGGATAAGCGAGGCGGTAGGAATACCCGTCATAGCTTCAGGCGGAGCAGGGACATTGCCGCATCTATATGATGCGCTTACGGACGGCAAGGCCGATGCCGTGCTCGCCGCGTCGATATTCCATTTCAGGGAATATTCCGTAAAAGAAGCCAAAGAATATCTGAAGAAAAAAGGAGTCAAGGTGAGGCTATGAACAAGTTATTCGAAAAGATGAAATTCAGCGACAAGGAGCTTATCCCGGCGATAATCCAGGACGACAAGACCAAAGAGGTCCTTACGCTGTGTTATATGAACCAGGATGCCATTCAAAAGACGCTCGAAGAAGGCAAGATCTATGTGTTCAGGCGCTCTAAGGGCAAACTCATGATGAAGGGCGAGACATCCGGCTGCATACAGAAGGTGAAGTCTCTTGCCATAGACTGCGAGGGCAATTCGCTTTTATTCAAGGTCGACCAGGAGAGGGCGGCATGCCACACCGGGTACTTCAGCTGCTATTTCCAGGAGATAGATAAAGACGGGAATGTCAAGATATCCGTAAAGAGGATATTCAACCCCGACGAGGTTTATAAAAAATAATATGCATTACCCGACTAAAGAAGAATTTCTGAAGCTATCGAAGGAAGGAAATCTCGTTCCGGTCTACAGGGAGATCCTTGCGGACTTCGAGACGCCGCTATCCGCCTTTAATAAGATAGACAAAGGCGACTATTCGTTCCTACTTGAATCCGTCGAAGGCGGAGAGAGGATAGCGCGATACTCATTCCTGGGAAGCTCGCCGTCTCTTGTCTTGTCCAGCAAAGGCAAAGAGATCTCTTTGCGGGAAGGCAAGATAACAAAGTCATTCATTACAAAAGACGATCCGATAGAAGAATTGAAGAGGATCCTCAACAGGTATAAATTCGTCAAAGTGAAAGGCCTCCCAAGGTTCTGCGGCGGGCTGGTGGGATATTTCGGATATGACATGGTCAGGTTCATAGAGAAGCTGCCGGATAAGAACCCCGACGATCTCAAGCTTCCGGACTCGGTATTCATGCTGACCGATACGCTCCTCATATTCGACCACGTCGACCATAAGATAAAGGTCGTCTCCAATGTCCACGTGACGGGCGAGGCGGCCAAAGCATATGATAATGCCGTAAAGGTGATAGACAAGATAATAAATGACCTTAAAAAACCGTCTTTGAGAGAAGGACAGCCGGCATTATTTACCAGGCCGAGGGATGTCTCCTCGCATATAAAGTCAAATTTCACCAAAGGGCAGTTCGGCAAAGCGGTAGAGAAGGCAAAAGAGTACATAAGGGCAGGCGACATAATACAGGTCGTCCCGTCGCAGAGGCTCGAAGTGCCGATATCGGCCGAGCCATTCGACATATACAGGTCGCTGCGCTCGATAAATCCGTCTCCCTACATGTATTATCTCAAGATGAAGGATTTCTCTCTGGTCGGTTCATCGCCTGAGATAATGGTAAGGTGCGAAGACGGGAAAGTGGAGCTGAGGCCAATAGCCGGAACCAGGCCGCGGGGCCATTCGGAAGAAGAGGATGACGCGCTTGTAAAAGAGCTTTTGGCCGACCCCAAGGAACGAGCGGAGCATATAATGCTGGTCGACCTGGGACGCAATGACATAGGCAGGGTCTGCGAATATAATTCGGTCAAGGTGCCGGAGCTCATGGTCGTGGAAAAGTACTCCCATGTCATGCACATAGTAAGCGATGTCACCGGAAAGTTGAGGAAGGACAAGGATGCCTTCGATCTCGTTAGGGCCACATTCCCGGCGGGTACTGTCACAGGCGCGCCCAAGGTCCGCGCTATGGAGATAATAGACGAGCTTGAGACGGTCCGGCGCAACACGTACGCCGGGTCTGTCGGATATTTCAGTTTTTCAGGGAACATAGATTCCTGCATAACGATAAGGACTATAGTCATAAAAAACAAAAAGGCCTATATACAGGCCGGATGCGGCATCGTGGCAGATTCAGACCCTGCGAAAGAGTATGATGAGACGATGAATAAGGCCAGGGCGCTCATAAAGGCGATAGGCATGGCGGAACGGGGGCTCGAATGATACTCGTCATAGATAACTACGATTCTTTCACATATAACCTCGTGCAATACCTGGGTGAGCTCGGAGCGGTGCTTCGCGTATACAGGAACGACAAGATCACGATCGCCCAGATAAAGAAGATGAAGCCGGAGAAGATATTGATATCTCCCGGGCCGGGCGCGCCGAGGAATGCCGGCATATCCGAAGAGGTCATACGCGTATTCGGCGAAAAGACCCCTATCCTTGGCGTCTGTCTAGGGCACCAGGCGATAGGCGAGGTATTCGGCGGCAGGATAGTGCGGGCCAAGAGGATCATGCACGGCAAGACATCCATGATAGAACACAATAAAAAGAGCGTCTTTAAAAGTCTTCCGAACCCGCTCGAGGCCACAAGATACCATTCGCTCGTCGTGGACAGGAAGACATTCCCTAAGGCGCTCGAGATAACCGCCGAGACCAAGGATAAAGACAGGGAGATCATGGGCCTGAAACATAAAAAGTTCCCCATATACGGCGTACAGTTCCATCCGGAGTCGATATTAACAGCTGACGGCATGAAACTGTTGAAAAACTTTCTGGACATGTAGGGTCAAGGGGCCAGGGTCCAGGGTCCAGAGGAAAAATATGATAAAAGAAGCCATAGAGAAAGTCGTCAATCGGATAGATCTGGCAGAGAGCGAGATGCGGCAAGTCTTTGAAGAGATCATGACCGGACAGGCCACCGCCTCGCAGATAGGTTCTTTCATAACGGCCCTTCGCATGAAAGGCGAGACGGTCGACGAGATAACCGGCGCCGCGAAGGTGATGCGCCATAAGGCCCTGAAGATCCGGGCTGGCAAGGGCCATGTCGACATAGACAGGGATGACATAAATTTAGATAAAGAGACGATAATAGACACGTGCGGCACTGGCGGGACAGGCACGAACACCTTCAACATATCCACCACTGTAGCGTTCATCATAGCCGGCGCCGGGCTCAAGGTCGCAAAGCACGGCAATAAGGCTGCTTCGAGCGAATGCGGCTCGGCCGATGTCCTTGAGGCGCTCGGCGTAAAACTTGATGTCCCGCCGGAAACGGTCGAGAGGTCTATCCGGGAGATAGGGATCGGTTTCATGTATGCGCCCCTGTTCCACGGAGCGATGAAATACGCCGTAGGGCCCAGAAAAGAGATAGGCGTAAGGACCATATTCAATCTTCTCGGGCCATTGTCGAACCCGGCCGGAGCCCCATACCAGGTATTGGGGGTATATGACGCCAAATTGACGGATATCATCGCAAGGGTATTGAAGAACCTCGGTTCAAGGAGAGCGTTCGTGGTCCACGGCATGGATACGCTAGACGAGATAACGATCACGGGCAAGACCAGGGTCTCGGAGCTTAAAGACGGCAAGATAAAGACATATTACGTAAGCCCTGGCAATTTTGGGCTGAAAAGAGCGCCGCTCCACGCGATAAAAGGCGGAAATGCTAAAGAGAATGCTGCAATAATCCTTTCTGTGTTGGGAGGGGAGCGCTCGCCCAGAAGGGATGTAGTGTTGATGAATGCCGCCGCGGCCCTCGTGTGCGCGGGGAAAGCCAAAAACCTTAAAGAAGGCGTAAAGCTTGCCGCAGGATCGATAGATTCAGGCAAGGCGCTCGAAAAATTGAACGGTCTAACGGAGCTCACGAACAAGAGATGATAATTTCCCAGATAATTGAGAACAAGAGGATAGAGGTGGATAAGGCAAAGGCGAAAAAACCGCTTGCCGAGATCCTGAAGGAAATAAAGGATATCCGCCTTGCGAACCATTTTAAGAAGAACATATCAAGGCCTCATCACATAAATTTAATAGCTGAGGCGAAGAAGGCGTCTCCGTCGAGAGGCGTTATACGCGAAGATTTCCAGCCGTGCAAGATAGCGGCGGCTTACCAGGCGAACGGAGCCCAGGCGATATCTGTCCTCACGGACGAGAAGTTCTTTCAGGGGAAGCTTGAATATATAAAGAAGATAAAGGAATGCGCGTCGCTTCCGGTATTGAGGAAGGATTTTATTATAGATGAATACCAGATATTCGAATCTATCCTTGCCGGGGCAGACGCCATACTTCTTATAAGCGAGCTTTTGTCGGAGGGCGAGCTTAAGAGGTTCCATGAAGTGGCTTCATCGTTTTGCCTGGATGTCCTGGTGGAGTCGCACAGCGAAGAGGATATCGATAAGGCGCTTAAATGCGGCGCTTCGATAATAGGGATAAATAACAGGGACCTCCACACGTTCAAGGTGGATCTCGGAGTCACTCAGAGGCTTATAAAACGGATCCCTGCGCACAAGACTATAGTATCCGAAAGCGGCATAAAGACCTATGAGGATGTGATGTTCCTGAAATCACTGGGCGTCAATGCCCTGTTGATAGGCGAGACATTCATGGAATCTGCCGATATAGCGGCCAAGATGCGGGAATTATTCAGATAGCCGAAAGCTAGAATGACAAAGATAAAGATATGCGGCACGACGAATAAGCATGATGCGCTCATGGCAGCGGAGTTCGGGGCGGATATGCTCGGCTTCATATTCCACAGGCATTCGAAGCGGTATGTCGAGCCAAAGATAGCGGAGGATATAATCAATGAATTATCTCCGTCCATATCCAAGGTCGGCGTCTTTGTCGACGAGGACGCTAAGAAGGTGCTCAAGATAGCCCAGGATGCCGGGCTCGACAGCCTGCAGTTCCACGGGGATGAGACGCCGGAATACTGCAGACAGTTCAAGGGAAAGTATAAAGTCATAAAGGCGTTCCGCCTGAAAGACAAGGCGAGCCTCCAGAAGATAAATGATTATGACGCCGACTTTTATCTCCTGGATACTTTCGATAAAGATTCGCACGGCGGGACCGGTAAGATGTTCGACTGGAAGATCCTGGAAGATTTCGAGTTCTTGAAACCCGTTATGCTTTCGGGCGGGCTTGATCCCGACAATGTCGGCCCCGCAATAATAGAGGTGGCGCCATACGGCGTTGACGTAGCTTCCGGGGTCGAGGCATCGCCCGGCCGCAAGGATGCGGCGTTACTCAAGAGATTCATATTGAACGTAAGGAAGGCGGACTGATGTTACCCGATAAACGCGGATATTTCAACGGCTTCGGAGGGAAATTCGTTCCCGAGACGCTGATGGCTGCCCTTGAAGAGCTTGAGAGCGAGTATAAGAAGACCAGGACCGACAAGCGCTTCCTGGAGCAGTTCAAATATTATCTGTCGGAATATGCCGGCAGGCCCACGCCTCTATATTTCGCAAAACGCCTGACGGAAGAACTGGGCGGCGCTAAGATATATCTAAAAAGAGAAGACCTCCTTCATACGGGAGCCCACAAGATAAATAACACCCTGGGCCAGGTGCTTTTGGCTATCAGGATGGGAAAGAAGCGCATTATCGCCGAGACCGGCGCCGGCCAGCACGGCGTGGCTACGGCGACTGTAGCGGCCCTATTCGGCTTGAAGTGCGAAATATTCATGGGCGAGGAAGACATAAAACGGCAAGCGGTCAATGTCTTCAAGATGAAACTGCTCGGCGCGAAAGTCACTCCCGTTTCAAGCGGCTCAAAGACGCTCAAAGATGCCATGAATGAGGCTATAAGGGACTGGGTGACGAATGTGCGGGATACATATTATCTCATAGGATCTGTCGCCGGCCCGCATCCGTATCCCATGATGGTGCGCGATTTCCAGAGCATCATCGGTATCGAGGCAAGGCGCCAGATAAAAGAGAAAGAGAAGCGGCTTCCCGACCATGTAGTGGCATGCGTCGGAGGCGGGTCGAATGCAATGGGCATATTCCACGCCTTTCTAAAAGATGATGTCATGCTCCTTGGAGTTGAAGCCGCCGGCCTGGGGATCGACACAGCTCATCATGCAGCCACTCTCTGCAGGGGCTCGGTCGGCGTATTGCACGGGTCGAAAAGTTTCATACTGCAAAATGATGACGGTCAGATAGGGATAGCCCATTCCATATCCGCAGGCCTGGACTATCCGGGCGTCGGGCCGGAGCATTCATATTTAAAGAAGAGCGGCAGGGCTAAATACGTAGCTGTCACGGACAAGCAGGCCCTCGAAGGATTCCAGATGCTGACAAAGACGGAGGGGATAATCCCGGCGCTCGAGTCTTCGCACGCCATTTATTATGCCGCGAAGCTCGCAAAGAAGCTTAAGAAGAATAAGATCATCATCGTCTGCGTCTCCGGCCGCGGCGATAAGGACATAGATATAGTGAGAGGGATTCTTTAATATGACAGTGTCTATTTTTCTGGACCCTGGACCCTGGCCCCTTGACCCTTAAAGTTATTTTAGAAGGAGTAATATGACTAATATGAAGATAAAGCCGGACCTGCAGTTCTCGGTATTGTGCGATGACGTAAGGCGGGAGGATAACGGGAAGTTCATACTTCTGGGGCTCTTCGAGGCGATAAACGCCAAGAAGTTCCCGGCGACGCACCATTCATTGTTCATCGTCGACCAGTGGGTGAAGGGTGAGGGCGAGTTCGAGCACAGGATACGCATAGTGAACTCCCGCGACAAGGGCGTCGTATTCCAGACCGAGAACCAGCGTTTCGAGCTTTCGGATATAGATTCGCATCACACGCTTATATCCCGGTTCACAAATATCATATTCCCGGAACCCGGCAAGTATTGGGTCGAGATAATGCTCGACGGTTCGCTCGTATTGAATTATCCGCTCACTCTGAGACAGATCAAGGAAGATAAGAACAAGGGCTAGCACCATAGCCGAAGGGCGCACATTTATGAACAGGATAGACAGAAAATTCAAAAGTCTGAAACTGAAAAATAAGAAGGCATTCATCGCCTACATAACGGCAGGCGATCCGAGCCTTGTCGTGACGGCGAAGCTTGTGCCCGAACTTGAAAAGGCCGGCGTTGACATATTGGAGCTCGGGATACCGTTCTCCGACCCCATGGCTGACGGCCCCACGATACAGGCCGCTTCGCACAGGGCGCTTGTAGGCGGTGTCAGGATCTCTAAGATATTCAGGATGGTCGGCTCATTAAGGAAGAATACGGATATGCCGATAGTATTCATGACATACTATAATCCCGTATTCAAGTATGGCGTAAAGAAGTTCATTGATGATTGCAGCCGCTACGGGGTGGACGGGGTTATCGTGCCTGACCTCCCTTGCGAGGAGGCCGGCGCGCTTGTTAAGCATGCGAAGGCGCGCGGGGTCGCAGCCATATTCCTGGCAGCGCCCACATCCACGGTCGCAAGGATAAAGAAAATAGCCGGTTTCTCAACGGGTTTCATATATTATGTTTCTCTGACAGGTGTCACGGGAGCGCGGCGCGATCTTCCGGTCGAGATGGGCTCCAAGGTAAGATGCATAAAGTCCGTGACCAAGACGCCTGTCTGCGTAGGTTTCGGGGTGTCTGACGCCGCGCAGGCAAAGTCAGTGGCGAAGATAGCGGATGGCGTGATAGTCGGCAGCGCCATCGTTAGCGTGATAGCAAACAATACAGGCAAGAGGGATCTAGTGGCAAAGGTCGTAAAATTCACGAAGAGCCTTGCGAGGGCGGTTCATAATGCGTAAGAAGGGGCCAGGGGCCAGGGGCCAGGGTCCAGGAAAAATAGAAGTCTACGCTGTGATACTCGTGGGCGGGAAGGGGAAGCGGTTGCGGCCGCTATCGACGGATGCAAAACCTAAGCCATTCTTATCCATCACAAAAGATAAAAAGACGATGTTCCGCAAGACCGTGGACAGGGTAAAGAAGATGATCCCCTTGGCCAATGTGATGATAGTCGCCAACAAACGCCACAAGGGATTGGTCAAGTCGGATCTTCGCGGCCTGAAACACAAGAATCTCATGCTTGAACCGGCGTCCAGGAATACGGCTCCGGCCATAGCTCTCGCGGCAAGGATATTGGAGAAGAGGGTTGGTGACGCCATAATGGTCGTCCTGCCGGCAGACCATTATATAAGCGGCGAGAAAGAATATCTCTCTTCGCTTAAGAAGGCCGTCAGTTTTGTTAAGGCCAATGACGATGCGATAGTGACGCTCGGGATAAAGCCGTCGTTTCCGGCGACTGGGTATGGATATATAAAGATCAGGGGCAAGGGTCAAGGGTCCGGGGTCCAGGGTGTATGTAGAGTAGAAAAGTTTGTGGAGAAGCCGGAAATAGGCAGGGCGCGAAAGTTCATAAAAGACAAAAGATTCGTCTGGAACGCCGGGATGTTCATAATGAAGGCATCTACGCTATTAAAGAATATAGAGAAATTCGCCCCCAAAATAAGCGCTAACTTGAAAAACATCGGCAATATTGCGAAGACTTATAAAAGGATGCCGGACATATCCATCGACTATGCAGTCATGGAGAAGGCCTCCGATATCTATTGCGTCAAAGGCTCTTACGGCTGGCAGGATGTCGGCGGGTTTGACAGCTTAAAAGAGATATTGCATAAAGAGTCCAGGTGTTTCGTAGAGAAGGACGGAAAGGTCCTCAGGATACTATGAAGATACTCGGTATCGATTTCGGCACAAAGAGGATAGGCCTGGCGCTCTCAGACGGGCTTATGATCACGGCGCAAGGCCAGGAGTCCATATTGAGCAAAGGCCTTCTTCAGGATATCGAAGCGATAAATAGGATGATAACGGAAAATGGCGTCACGGAGATCGTGGTGGGCCTGCCGATAAGCATGAATGGCACGCACAGCGCCAAGACTAAAGAGACGCTCGAATTTGTGGAGAACCTGTCGAAGGCCGTAAGCATCCCCGTAAAGACATGGGACGAGCGCCTGACCAGCCGCCAGGCTGAGCGCGTGCTCCTTGAAGCCGACGTCTCAAGGCATAAGCGGAAACAGTTATCCGACAAGATAGCGGCCCAGCTGATATTGCAGAGTTATCTCGACTGCAGGAAGAGAGGATAGGACAAGTGGCGCATAAAGTGGATACTTTGGACAATGGTTTGAAAGTGGTCGCAAAGAACATGGAACACATGGAGTCCGTGTCGATAGGCATATGGATACGCGCCGGCGGCCGGTATGAAAACAAGCATAATAGCGGCATAAGCCATCTTTTGGAGCACCTGCTCTTTAAGGGTACGGACAAACGCGACATGAAGATGATAAAGCAGGAAATAGAAGGCCGCGGCGGCAGTTTCAACGGCTTTACGGCAGAAGAATTTACGTGTTATCTCGTAAAGCTTCTCGCCAAGGACGCGGAGCTCGGGGTAGACATATTGAGCGACATGGTCCTGAACGCCAAGATGGAAGAGGGGGAGATCGCGAAAGAGAAGAGCGTCATAATAGAAGAGATCAACATGTATAAGGATGTCCCCGCACAGCATGTCCACGAGATATTAGCCGAGCTCATGTGGCCGGCGCAGCCGCTCGGCCTTCCGCTCGCAGGTACCGTCGAATCCGTAAAGGCCATCACAAGAAAAGACCTTCTCGCCTACAGGGAGGCGTTTTACACGCCGAAGAACATGCTCATGATAGGCGCAGGGAAAACCGACGAGAGCGCCCTGTCCGCCCTATCCAGGAAATATCTTTCTGTCCACGCGCAGAAAGAGCTGCCGAAGTTCGAAAAGGCAAAGATCAAACAGTCGAAGCCCGCTTTGAACCTGACGTTCAAAGAGACAGAACAGACCCATGTAGCCCTCGGTTTCCACGCCATGGACCGTTTCAACCCGGACAGGCATGCCTTAAGCCTCCTCAACACGATACTCGGCGCGAACATGTCCTCGAGGCTCTTTCATATAGTAAGGGACGAGCTTGCGCTCTGCTACGAGGTATCGTCGGGCGTAAGGAAATACGAGGATTGCGGCGCCTTTACGGTCGCGGCAGGCGTTGATAATAAAAAACTCGTGAAAGCGCTTGCAGTGATACTTGAAGTATTGAGCTCTACGAGGAAAGAGCCGGTCCCGGAGGATGAGCTAAAACGCGCCAAAGAGTATTATAAGGGGCAGCTCCTCTTCGCTCTCGAGGATACGATGAGCCACATGCTCTGGCTGGGCGAGAAGATAATAGCCGGCGAAAAGGATTTCAGCATCAAAAAGCTCCTTGAAAGGATAGAGGCGGTCGAGCCGGAGGACCTTATGAGGGTCGCCAATAACATGTTCAAGGATGACGCTATGAACCTGGCCATAATAGGCCCGATAAAAGAAGATAAAACGCTCAAAGAGGTAATGCATTTTTAGATGAGAGGATCGATAAGGCTTTTTAAGGTTTTCGGGATATCAGTAAACATACATATAACGTTCTTACTGCTACTCCTTCTGTTCCTGTCGGCAGGGCCAAAATGGCTTTTCCTGGTCGCGGCCGTATTCTTTTTTGTCACCATACATGAGCTTTGCCACTCTCTGGTCGCCCAGCATTTCAAGGTGAAGGTAAAAGAGATAACCCTTCTTCCGATAGGCGGCGTATCCTCCATGTCGAAGATGCCGGAGAAGCCTATCCAGGAGCTCCTCATATCTATAGCCGGGCCGCTCTCAAACCTCATAATAATACTGGTATTTTTCTTCCCGATGAAGTTCATCCTGGGCAAAGAGACGCTATTCCACAAACTCTCTACGGATACCTGGAGGCTCACGTTCGCCTATGCCTACTGGATAAATCTCGTCCTCGCGGTATTTAACCTTATCCCGGCATTTCCGATGGACGGAGGGAGGATATTGAGGGCTATACTTGCAAAGCGCATGGGATATCAGAGAGGGACGCATGTCGCCGTGACGTTCGGCCACCTTTTTGCGCTCGCATTCGCGTATTTCGGCATAATAAAGTTCAATATCATCCTCGTCGCGATAGCCGTCTTCATATATATGGCCGCTTCCGGGGAAGAGATGCAGGTCGACATAAGAGAGACCTTGAAAAAATTCAGGGTTCGCGATATACTGGCTCGCGATTTTATGACGATAAAGTCGGATGCGACGCTTGCGAAGGCGCTGGAACTCGTCTTCCACTCGCACCAGGAAGATTTCCCGGTTGTCGACGGCGGGGAGCTCGTAGGGCTACTCACCAGACAGGACCTCATGAAGAGCGTCCATCAGTTCGGCGTTACAAGGCCGGTGAGCGAGGCGATGAGAAAGAATTTTCCCAGGATCAAAGAGACCGACCTGTTGCTCAAGGTCCAGGCCCTCATACAGGAGAGCGGTATAAGGGCCCTTCCCGTAATGAGGGATGATAAGGTAGTAGGCGTCGTCACGCTTGAGGACATAGGCAGAGTTTACGCCATCGCGTCCCAGAGCGCGTAAAGAGGAGAATGTTAACGATGAAGACATTGATAGCTCCGAGCATATTATCGGCCGACTTTTCGAAGCTCGGCGAGGAGATAAGGGCCGTTGAGGCGGCGGGCGCCGACTGGATACACGTCGACGTTATGGACGGCCATTTCGTCCCCAATATAACGATAGGCCCGCTCGTCGTAAGATCGGTAAGGCCCATGACAAAGATGCCGCTTGACGTCCATCTCATGATAAAAGACCCGCAAAAGTATGTCGAGCCTTTCGTAAAGGCCGGCAGCGATATCATCACATTCCATATCGAGGCCGAAGAGAACCCCAAGGAGATAATAAGGCTCATCAAGTCCTATAATAAGAAGGTCGGCGTTTCGATAAAGCCCAAGACGGATCTCTCCTCGATAAAAGATATCCTCCATATGGTCGATCTGGTGCTGGTCATGACTGTCGAGCCGGGTTTTGGCGGGCAGGAGTTCATATTGGACGCGCTGCCGAAGATAGAGGAGCTTAAAAAAATATTCAAAAAAGACATAGAAGTAGACGGCGGCATAAACGCCATGACGGCCCGAGACGCGGTCAAGGCAGGCGCCAACGTGCTGGTAGCCGGCACCGCCGTTTTCGGCCAGAAGGATTATACGGAAGCCATTAAAAAATTGAGAGGATAAATATGGGTGAGATAAAGTTCGGGACAGACGGTTGGAGGGCGGTCATAAGCGATACGTTCACTTTTGACAACGTGAAGAAGGTGGCCCAGGCCATGGCGGACTACCTTAATAACGAGGGCCGCGATACGCCCGCAAAGGACAAGAGGATAGTGATAGGATATGATACCCGTTTTCTGTCAGAGAAATACGCCGAGCTTATGGCCTGCGTCATGGCCGCCAACGGGATAAGCATAATCCTTTCGGACAGGGCCACGCCCACGCCGTCGGTCAGCTACTGCATAAAAGATAAGGGCTTAAGAGGCGGCGTCATGATAACCGCAAGCCATAACCCGGCCAGATATAACGGCATCAAGTTCAAGGCCTATTACGGCGGATCGGCCCCGCTTGAAGTGACGAAGAAGTTCGAGTCATGCCTGGGCAAGAGCGAGATAAGGTTCGAGCCGCTCGGGCTTTTGAAGGAAGGCGGCATGATCACCGTAGAGGACATAGTCACAAAACATCTCGGGTTCATCAAGAAATACGTGCACCTGGGCGTCATAAAGAAGGCGAAGCTAAAAGTCCTGGTCGATACGATGTATGGGACCGGCAATAGATACATAGCCGAACTTTTGGCCGGAGGCAATTGTAAGGTCGACACCATCCACAGCGAGGCGAACCCGGGCTTCGGAGGCATAAATCCGGAGCCGATAATGCCGAACTTAAAAGAGCTGGCCGACAAGACCAAGAGCGGAAAGTATGACATCGGTATCGCCACAGACGGGGACGCCGACAGGCTCGGCATAGCGCTTCCTAACGGCAAGCTCATGACTGGCCACAAGGTCATGACGCTCCTGCTATTGCATCTCTACGAAGACAGGAAAATGCGAGGTGACGTGGTCCAGACCATATGCGGGACTGTCCTGATAGACAAGATATGCAAGAAATACGGCCTCAAGACGCATGAGACCAACGTCGGGTTCAAATATATCGCCGAGAAGATCATAGCAGGCGATGTCCTGGTGGGCGGCGAGGAGACGGGCGGCGTGGCATTCAAGGGATATCTGCCGGAGAGGGACGGGATATTGTCGGGCCTTCTCATATTGGAGATGATGGCCGCGAGAAAGAAGAAGATCCTCGAGATACTTAAAGTTATAGACAAAGAGTACGGGACCTACGAGTATAGAAGGCTCGACATGAAATATCCTGACGCCAAGAAGGCGAAGCTGATGGAACTTTTGAAGACCGATCCGCCGAAGAAGGTCCTCGACAAGGATGTCGTGACGGTGAAGGCTACCGACGGATATAAATTGATATGCGATGATTCCTCATGGCTAATGCTCAGGCTCTCAGGCACAGAGCCGATCTTAAGGATATACTCCGAGGCGCCGAGCGAGAAGAAAGCGCTCGCCATGATCGCGTTCGGCAAAAAGATCGCAGACAACATCGCGTAAAAGGGCAGATGAACAATTCATCAATAAGGAATTTTTGCATCATAGCGCACGTCGACCACGGCAAGTCCACGCTCGCCGACAGGATACTCTTGCATACCGGCGCGATAAGCGAGCGCGAGTTCCACGATCAGATGCTGGACGATATGGACCTCGAGCGCGAGCGCGGCATCACCATCAAGGCGAGCGCCGTCCGCATAAACTATAATGCCAAGGACGGCAAGACCTATGAGCTGAACCTCATAGACACTCCGGGCCATGTAGACTTCACTTACGAGGTATCAAAGTCCATAGGCGCGTGCGAAGGCGCGCTCCTTGTGGTGGACGCCGCCCAGGGCGTCGAGGCCCAGACGGTCGCCAATCTATTCCTCGCCATGGAGCATAATCTCCACATAATCCCCATCATAAACAAGATAGACCTTGCCAATGCCCAGATAGAGAAAGTGAAACATGAGATATCCGGTATCCTGGGGCTCGACGAGTCAAAGATAATCCTCGCCAGCGCGAAACAGGGCATAGGCACCGTAGATATATTAGAGGCCGTTGTCCAGAGGATACCGCATCCGAGCGGGGACGTGGCTAATCCGCTGCAGGCCCTCATATTTGACTCGAAGTTCGACATATATAAAGGCGTCATCATACTTATCAGGCTTGTGAACGGCACCCTCAAAAAAGGCATGAAGATAATGATGATGTCCAACAAGAGCACCTACGATATTCTTGAAGTGGGGGTATTTAATCCAAAGCCCGAACAGGTGGAGGAGCTATTCTGCGGCGAGGTAGGGTATCTAACCTGTAATATCCGTGAAGCCAAAGAGGTCTCGGTCGGAGATACGATCACCGACGCCGTTAGCCCGGCCATACATCCGCTCCCCGGATACAAGAAGGTACATCCCATGGTCTTCAGCGGCATCTATCCGGCCAATTCCGCGGACTTTTCTGCCCTCAAGGTGGCTATGGAGAAACTGAAGCTTCAGGATGCCTCATTCATATTCGAGCCCGAGAAATCGGCGTCTCTCGGCATGGGCTTCAGGTGCGGATTCCTGGGCCTGCTTCACATGGAGATAATAGAGGCGCGCCTTGAGAGGGAGTTCGATCTTAATCTTGTTGTCACCACGCCGAGCGTTATATATAAGGTAATGACCCGCTCGGGAGAGATCGTCGAAGTGGACAATCCCATGAAACTCCCGCTGGAGATAGAGGATGCCGAAGAGCCGTATGTCAAGGCGCGCATAATATGCCCCAAAGACTGCATAGGCAGCGTGCTGGAGCTCTCCGAGTCGCACAGGGGCTCCTATGTATCGACTGAATATCTGGATGAGGACAGGGTCCAGATAGTGTATGATATCCCTCTCTCCGAGGTAATAATCGATTTCTACGACAAGGTGAAATCCGTAACCCGTGGTTATGGCTCGCTCGATTACGAGCTCTTGGATTACCGGTCGACCAAGATCGTAAAGCTGGACATACTAATAAACGGAGAGATCTATGATGCCTTCTCGTGCATAATTTTCAAGGACAAGGCGAATTATAAAGGAAGGGCCATCATCGAGAAGCTTAAGGAGACCATCCCAAGGCATCTCTTCCAGGTGATACTCCAGGCTGCTATCGGAGGCCAGGTCATAGCGCGCGAGACGATCAAGGCCGTTGGCAAGAACGTGACGGCCAAGTGCTACGGCGGCGACATCACAAGAAAGCGCAAGCTCTGGGAGAAGCAGAAAGAGGGAAAGAAGAGGATGAAGCAGTTCGGCAAGGTCGAAATACCGCAGGAAGCATTCTTTGCCGCGTTGAGGGCATAGTTTTTACGAAAGGTATAAATGAAGAAACATATCAGTAAGCATGCAGCAAAGCAGGTCGTGAAGGGCCAGATCAGGGAGTGGGCGGAGTCGATCATAATAGCGGTAATACTCGCGCTCCTTATAAGGGAGTTCGTGGTCCAGGCGTTCAAGATACCTTCGGGCTCGATGATACCGACATTCGAGATAGGTGACAGGATATTCGTCAACAAGTTCATCTACGGCGCCAAGATACCGTTCACGAATATACGGCTTCCGCAGCTGCGGGATCCGATACGCGGCGACATCATAGTATTCCGGTCCCCCGAGACGCCAAAGAAAGATTTTGTAAAGAGGCTTATAGCCTTCGAAGGCGAGACGGTCGAGATAAAGGAAGGGAATATCTATATCAACGGGAAAGCCGTCGACGGTCCGGCGTCGGTGCGCTCGGTCTATTATTATAATGTGGAGCCCTATGGCAAGGAGGGCTACCCCGTCAAGGTCCCGAAGGACGCCTACTTCGCGCTCGGCGACAACAGCGCCAATTCGCGCGATTCGAGGTATTGGGGTTTTATCCCCAAGAAGAACCTTATCGGCAAGGCGATATTCATATACTGGCCGATCACGAGGATGAAAGCGATAAAATGAACTTAGCGAACAAGATATCCATAGCCAGGATAATATCGATCCCGTTCTTCATCGCAGCCATAGTCTACGGCAGGATGGAGATAGCGCTCGTCATCTTCATCATAGCCATAATCACCGACGGGGCCGATGGTTTCATCGCGCGCGCCTTCAACCAGAAGACGCAGCTCGGCGCCATGCTCGACCCGATAGCGGACAAGCTGTTGCTGCTTACGGCATTCATATCCATGTCCATGGTAAAGTCGATCCCGTCCGATATCAGGCTGCCGCCTTACGTGCCGATCATCGTAATATCGAGGGATGTCCTGATAGTCCTTGGCTCGGTCGTGGTATATATGATCAAGGGCGACCTCAAAGTCTCGCCCAGCATATCGGGTAAGATAACGACGTTTTTCCAGATGATGACCATAGTGAGCGTCCTTGTATTATTCAAGTATTCCTATATAGTATGGAACATAGCTGTCGCGCTCACCGTGATATCGGGCATAGATTACCTCGTAAAAGGCTCGAAGCTTTTGGGCGAGAACCATTCGATAATTAAAAAGGAAGGCTAAAGATGTCGGAGATAATAGCGTTCGTCGCATCGGTCCTGTTGGCATACCTCTTGGGGGCCATCCCGATGGGATATGTCATGGCAAAGATATTTAAAGGCATAGACATCCACAAGGTAGGCTCGGGCAACGTGGGAGCGACGAATGTCTTGAGGACCGTCGGGAAGATCCCGGCCCTCATCACGCTTCTATTCGACATATCAAAAGGCGCGATAGTCGTCACGCTTGTAGGCGGATACGCGTATCGGTATTTAGGGATGATCGACCAGGATTTTTACAGGTGCCTCCTGGGCCTCATAGCGATATGCGGACACATCTGGCCGGTATTTCTTAAGTTTAAAGGCGGGAAAGGCGTAGCTACCGCGATGGGTGTCATGGCGGTTATATCGCCGCTAACTCTTTTGATATCGCTCGGAGTTTGGATAGCCGTCTTCTCTTTTACAAGTTATGTCTCCGTAGCATCGCTCGCTTTTGGCGTCACGCTTCCAATAGCTGCTGTTATTCTGGGGCAGTCATTCTACATCATAATTTTTACCATAACTCTTTGTATATTAAATAGTTACAAACATCTAGCCAACATAAAAAGGCTGTCAAAAGGGGAAGAATCCAAGACTCACATATTCAAGAAAACCGTCGTATAGTTAACCTTTAAAAAAGTAAGATTTAGCTTCTTGACTTTCGCATTTCCTGATATATACTATAGGTGAATCAAGAGATATTTTTTTGGCACTTAACTAAATAGATTTAAAAAGTGTTTAAAATAGGGGGCTAAGATGAGAGAAGTAGTCTATAAGAACTTGACATCTATAGCCAGCCGGAAAAAGGACATCTTCTTAAGAGAGGTCTTCCAGAAGAACGGCGTTATCGCCAAGACCGAGAGAAGGTGTTTTTATTTCATAAAAGACATACTTCAGATGGAGAGCGAGGAAGCTTTTAAGAAGTGGGTGGATGCGCAGGGCTCTAAGACGGGCAAGCGCCATTTCCACATATTCAAGGAACATAATGATCTGATGGGTGAGAATAAACTGATATGCAAAATTGCGGGGACGTTTTACGCCGTGGCAGACCGAACGGTCTACACGATAGCGTTCCTGCATTCATTTAAGGTCAGCTTCGTGAAAGCGACCTCATTGACATAAAGGGGGGTGAGAGGGATGTCCAGCGCGGCGAGACCGGGACTGTACAGGATATTCAGGAAAAGAGTGATAAAATTCATAGCATATAGGAGGGCGATGAAGTTAAAAAATGCCATAAACAGGCAGATCCAGGTCCTGGAATCGAGGTTTATTAAGCCTCTTAGCCACGCTTAATCAGCCATAATTATATTATAATAACCGGAAAGGATAGACAGGAGGCCTCAAAAGGCCTCTTTTCTATTTATGAACTAAGAACTATGAACTAAGAACTATGAACTATGAACTAAACCCCCCTGCCTTGACTTTCCATGAATCATATGATATACTTTCAAGGTTTTTCCCCTACAAGGACTAAATGGATATAATCAAACATATTAATTGGGTCGATGTCCTGGCCATGATACTTATCTTGAGGATAAGCTATGTCTGCTCCCAGGCAGGGTTGACCCACGAGATATTCCCCTTAATAGGGAATGCGGCTGTACTTATATTCAGCCTGCACTTCTATGCCCATGTCGGCGATATCATAGTAAAAAATGCCTCCATCATACCCATTCAGGTAGCTCGTTTCGTGAGCTTCCTGACCATAGCCATCGGCCTTATCATAATTTACAAGCTATTGAATTCGCTCTTAAACATGGTGCTTACTATGGAATGGCACCCAACTATAGAAAAGATAGGCGGACTTATCGTAGGAGTATTTAAGGCATTCGTGGTGGCGAGCCTGGTATTGACTATCCTGGCGCTTGCGCCTATGCCGTATTTTCAGCGCTCGATAAGGGATAAGTCGCTGACAGGCATGTATATACTTAAAATAGGGCCCGCGATGTACGGAGCTGTCTCGAGATTCATGCCGGCCCTGAAACTCGGGAACCCTTCGGCCTCCCCGTCTGAAATGGTGGAGGATCTGGAGAAAGATAAGGCCGTATCCAAATAAATCGGAATAATACCCCACCGGATATTCCCTAAAACGGAGATATTTATGAAACTTGGCGACATGTATGGCATTGCTATCGAAAAAGGTATCGAAAGAGATCCAAGGCCGAAGGCCGAGATAAAGAAGGCGCTGGAAGCCGCTAAGAGAGGGTTCCGCAAACTTAAAGGCGTCGACAAGAAGGCATTTGACAGAGAGAGCCTCCGCAATCCCTATGCCGATACTCGCATACTCTACGGCGATCCCGGGACCGATGTGAGGACCGTCATAATAGGCATAGACATGGAGATGCCGGAGCTTCTCCTGGCCGACAGGCTTAATGAGCGCGGCGCCGCGATAGACCTTGTCATGGCGCATCACCCGGAAGGGCTCGGCTGGGCGAATCTATCCAATGTCATGGGCATGCAGAAGCAGATCCTGGAAAAGTTCGGCATAACGGCCGAGATCGCCAAGGAGAGGATGGATGAGCGCATAAGCGAGGTGGCCAGGTCCCTGGCAGGCGGCAACCATTTTAGGTCCGTAGACGTGGCGAGGCTTCTCAACATGCCGTACATGTGCGTCCACACGCCGGCGGATAATCACGTTACGGACTATTTGCAGAGGATGTTCGACAGGGCGAAGCCGAAGAAGCTGTCTCAGGTCATCGACATGCTGAAGGTGATACCGGAGTATGCCGACGGCCTTAAAAAAGGCGCGGGCCCTAAGATACTGACAGGCGAGCCAAAGGCCAAGGCGGGCAAGATCATGATAGACATGACCGGCGGCACCGAAGGTTCGAAGAAGATGTTCGCGAGGCTCTCCCAGGCGGGCGTGGGCACTATTATAGGCATGCACTTCAGCGAGGATCATTACAAGAGCGCCAAGGACGAGCGCATAAACATGGTGGTGGCCGGACACATAGCAAGCGACACGCTGGGACTGAACCTTCTCCTCGACCAGATCGAGAAGAAGGAGCGTCTCAACATGATCCCATGCTCAGGATTCATCAGAGTAAAGAGATAAATGCCCATACCAGAGAATTTGATCGACCAGGTACAGAACAGGACCGACATCGTTGAGGTCATCTCAAAGTATGTGCCGCTAAAAAAAACGGGGCGCAATTTTAAGGGGAACTGCCCGTTCCATCACGAGAAGACGCCGTCATTTATCGTAAGCCCGGACAAGCAGATATACCACTGCTTCGGCTGCGCGGCAGGCGGCAATGTCTTTTCGTTCCTGATGAAGCAGGAGAATATAACATTCCCCGAGGCAGTCGAGATGCTCGCGGAAAAGGTGGGCATAGTCCTGCCGAGGCAGTCGGGCCAGTCGAAGGAACAGGCGAGCCTCGCCAACCAGCTATATAAGGTAAATGAACTGGCGACCGAGTATTTTCAGTACCACCTGGCGAATAATGCCCAGGCCAAAGAATACCTGGCGAAGCGCGGCATAGGTCCGGATACGATAAAAGAGTTCAATATCGGCTATTCCCCGGAATCATGGGACAGCCTTTTGACGTTCTTTAACAAGAAAGGCGTGGCTTCGGACCTTCTGGAGAAGGCGGGCCTTGTTATACCAAATGACAGGGGCGGGCATTACGACAGGTTCAGGAAGAGAATAATATTCCCGATCGTGGACCTTAAGGATAAGACCCTGGGGTTCGGCGCGAGAGTCCTCGACGCGAGCCTTCCCAAATACATGAACTCGCCCGAGACGACGATATATTCCAAAGGGCGCAACCTTTACGGGCTTAATATATCAAGGGAACATATAAAGAAGGCCGGGCATGCGCTCATCGTCGAGGGGTATCTCGATTTCATAATACCTTACCAGGCGGGCGTAAAGAACCTGATCGCTACGCTCGGGACGGCGCTGACCATCGACCAGGTGAAGCTCTTAAAGCGCTTCGCGAATACGGTCATAATGGTCTATGACCCGGACGAGGCGGGCGAGGCGGCCAGCCTTAGGAACACGGACATATTCATCGCCGAGGACGTGAATGTCTATATAGCCGAGCTGCCGGCAGGATATGACCCGGATAACTACATACAGAAGTTCGGCGCCGAAGCGTTCGAGAAGCTTGCCAAATCGGCGAAGAACATATTTGATTATAAGATCGAGAAGCTGTTGGGCCGGTTCAACATAAAGACCTCTAACGGCAAGGCCGCGGTCGCCGGCGAGATGCTGCCGACTATATCGAAGATAAATAACGCGGTATTGCGCTCCGACCTCATGAAGCGGCTCGCCGAAAAGCTGGGCGTTGACCCGGACGCGTTAAAGGAAGAATTAAAGAAGGTCAAGCCTGACTATAGCGCCAGGCAGATAGTCGCCAAGGCAGTAGAGGTAAGAAAGGATACGAGGACCGCCCAGGAGATGGTGCTCGCGGTGATGCTCGAAGGCGGCGCTTTTGTGGACGCGGTAAAAAAGAGCCTCGTGCCGGACGAATTCGTGAATACGTCGATACGCGATATCGTTAAGGCGATATTTGACATGCATGACCAGAACCTTGAGATAAACCCGGCGAAAATGATAAGCCATTTTAATAACAGCTCAGACGCCGCGGTGATCATATCGGAAGCGGTGAATCTCTCCGAGATGATGCTGGATAAGGAGAGAGTGCTGGCCGACTGCATTGCGAGAATAAAGAAGGATAACCTGAATTACCAGCTTACGGAGCTTCGCAGCGCCATAAAGACGGCGCACGATTCTAATGACGAGACCAGGCTGAATGACCTCATAAAAGAGTATGACAGCCTGATAAAAATAACCAAGGTGTAATATCAATGACCAAAAAGAGAGCTATGAAGAAGACAAGGAAGAAAATGATCAAGAAGGCATTCAAGAAGGCCGCAAAGAAGGTGGCGAAGAAGGCCGCCAAGAAGAAAGTGATGAAGGTTGAGGCTAAGGTTAAGGTTGAGGTTAAGGTTGAGGTTAAGGCCAAGACCAAGGCTAATGCCAAGACCGCGCTAAAGCCCGGTAAGATAGCGCCTGCCGCGGAGAAGCAGCCTGCCGGCAAGAAGAAGATGTCGAAGGAGCTTACCGAGCTTATCGCGCTCGGCAAAGAGAAGGGGCACCTTACTTTTGAGGAAGTGAATAATATACTCCCGGTCGACGTGGTCTCTTCAGAAGAGATAGACAAAATATTGGGTATCCTGGGCGATGAGAATATAAAGCTGGTCGATACCGAAGAGGATGCGGCCGCTAAAGAACCTGCCGGCGAGGAAGAGCCCTCCCAAGAGGAAGAGAAGAAAGAGGCGCCCTCCGCAAAAGAGAACGAGCCGACAAAGCTTGTCCACATCGACGACCCGGTAAAGATGTACCTGCGCCAGATGGGGCAGATAGCGCTCCTCACCAGGAAGGAAGAGATAGACATAGCGATCCGCATCAAAGAGTCCGAAGCGAGATTCCACGAGGCCATATTTGACTTAAGCCTTTCGAAGATCGAAGCGCTTGAGATGCTCAAAAAGATACTTTCCAACGAGATGAGCGCCGAAGAGTATCTTCACGTTGACCCGAACATGACGGAGTCGAAGCTTCAGAGGCGTATTGAGAAACTTTCGGAAAACCTGAAAAAAGCGCGTTCAAAGACGACCATAGCCAGGGCGGTCGGGGATGCCAATCTTTCGCCGGCGGTCATCGAAGAGATCGTGAAGAAGATGGAGGGATATCTCGAAGAGTTCTCCAAGATAGACGGTGTCATCGCCAGGGCAAGGAAGAACAAGGAGCGCGAAGAGGTAAAGCGCCTCTTAAAGCGCAAGAAGAAGATAATCCGCGATTTCGGCGAGCCGATCGAAGACGTAAAAGAGCGGATGAAGAATATCAAGGTCCTCGAGATCAAGCTCAATAAGAACAAAAAAGAGCTCGTCGCCGCTAACCTTAGGCTCGTCGTATCGATCGCCAAGAAATATACCAACCGCGGCCTCTCGTTCCTCGACCTTATCCAGGAAGGCAATATCGGTCTCATGAAGGCCGTAGATAAGTTCGAATATAAGAGGGGTTATAAATTCTCCACATACGCGACATGGTGGATAAGGCAGGCCATCACCCGCTCAATAGCCGACCAGTCCAGGACTATCAGGATCCCGGTCCACATGACGGAGACGATAAATAAGCTGATCCGCGTATCGCGCGTCCTAGTCCAGGAGAATGGAAAAGAACCGACGCCCGAAGAGATAGCGCACAAGATGCGTATACCTATCGACAAGGTTCGCGGCATCTTAAAGATCGCGCAGGAGCCTATATCGCTCCAGACGCCGATAGGCGATGAGGGTGATACGCATTTTGGAGATTTCATAGAAGATAAGAGAGCCGTATCACCTGCCAATGCCACGGCATACTCGATGCTCAAAGAAGAGATGGGCGGCGTCCTCGACACGCTCACAGAGCGCGAGAAGAAGGTCCTGCGCCTCAGGTTCGGGATCGGCGACGGCTATCCAAGGACTCTTGAAGAAGTCGGCGCTATATTTAAGGTAACAAGAGAGCGCGTCCGCCAGATCGAGGCAAAGGCCCTTCGCAAACTCCGTCATCCTACAAGAGCTAGAAGACTCAAGAACTTCCTCGCCATGGGTATCACGGAATAGATCATAGTACTCCACCAAAACAGGGACTGTCCCCGAAGGGGACTGTCCCTGTTTTCTTTGCCCCCCTTTTATTTTAAAATATTTTGCAACAATTTACCCCTTTCAAGCGTCTTATATAGTAGAGGGGCAATAATGCCCCGAAACGCAAAAAAAGGAGGCTGAAATGGAAAATAAGGGTGAAATAGTCATTTATGAGGTTAAGGATGGGAATATCCGCCTAGATATCAATTTTAAAAGGGAAACGATATGGCTTAATCTGAATCAAATGGCCCTTTTATTTGATCGTGATAAATCCGCTATATCAAGGCATTTACATAACATATTCAAGACTAAGGAGTTAGATAGGAATTCAGTTGTTGCAAATTTTGCAACAACTGCCATTGACGGCAAAGTGTATAGTGTTGATTTTTATAACCTTGATGCGATCATATCTGTGGGGTATCGAGTTAATTCAAAGGTAGGTACAAGATTCCGCATCTGGGCTACAAACATACTTCGAAAGCATCTTATAGACGGCTATACCTTAAACGAAAAGCGCCTCAAAGAACAATACCAAAAGTTCCAAAACCTCCAAAAAGCCATCGCGCTGATAGCCGATGTATCATCCCGCAAGGAGCTCGAACATAAAGAGGCAATGGGCCTATTGGCAGTAATAAGCGATTATAATTATGCCTTAGGGTTGTTGGATGATTACGATAAGCAGCAGCTTAAGATTTCACAAACCTCAGCTGAAGAGAAATTCCGGCTATCTTATGATGAGGCTCTTAAAGCCGTTGATCAGTTACAGGAAAAGTGGGGCGGCGCCGGCTTGTTCGGCCTGCAAAAGGACAAGTCTTTTAAGAGCTCCATAGATACTATTTATCAGACATTTGATGGCAAAGATCTGTATCCCAGCATTGAAGAAAAGGCCGCGAATCTTTTATATTTTATCATCAAGAACCATTCCTTTGTCGACGGCAATAAGCGGATAGCCGCCGCTATCTTCATATGGTTTTTGGATAAGAACGGGCTTCTTTATCGAGCCGATGGGACAAAGAGATTAGCGGATAATGCCCTTGTTGCGCTTACCTTAATGATAGCCGAGAGCAAGCCGAGCGAACGCGATGTAATGAATACTTTGGTCGTGAGTTTGATAAACAAGAAGAATTAATGAGAAAGCTGAGGCAAGGTTAAGATGAGACATCGGCTCTGACCTTAACCTTTCCCCAACTTTTCACCTAGTAGCCTTATTTATTTTAAAATAATCTGCAACAATTTGAGCCTTTTGAGCGTCTTATATAGTAGAGGGGCAATAATGCCCCAAAACGCAGAAGGGGAGGATATCACAAATTGTGATATCTTTGAGGTTCCAAACTGGAACCTCAAACTTGAAGTCACAATCTGTGACCTCAAGATAACGTTCAAGGTCGCAATTTGCGACCTTAAAGGAAGAAAGGAGAGGGGATATGGGTGAAGTAATTTTGCACGATGTAATTGAGCGGAAGATCTATTTGATGAGAGGGCAGAGAGTCATGCTCAGCATGGACCTGGCGAAATTGTACAAAATATCAGCAAAAAGGTTGAATGAGCAGGTGAAAAGAAACGTTAGAAGGTTTCCGGGAGACTTTATGTTTCAGTTGACAGATAGCGAACACGAGATCTTGAAGTCGCAAATTGCGACTTCAAGTTGGGGCGGAGCCAGGCGCGCTAACCCGTATGCTTTTACCGAACAAGGCGTAGCCATGCTGTCCAGCGTCTTGAATAGCGAGAGAGCTATACAGGTAAATATTGCCATAATGAGAGTTTTTGTCAAATTGAAACAAATACTCTCTACGCATAAGGAACTTGCTCATAAATTAAAGGAGTTGGAATCTAAAGTTGAGAAGCACGACGGAGAGATCCGCCTCATATTTCAAGCCATCCGAGACCTTATGGCACCGCCTCTCGAGAAGCCGAAGAGGAAGATAGGGTTTCTGGAGAAGTAGTGAGCAGATAGGGAAGAGAGAGGGCGGAGGAGAGAAGAAGGAGCCGGTTACAGATCGTGACCTCAAAAAAAGGAAGAGGCGGACCTCGTGGCATCACAACATGGGGTACCATCACGAAATCAGCTTGCCGCAGACTTGCATTTGAAGCGATTAGATGGTATAATTACATCAGATATTGAAGCGATTAGGCACGCTAATCGCTTCACAAAGGGTGAACTAAATGAAGTACATTTGGGAACGCAAAAACTGGTTTGATCTTAAATATGATGATGCGGCTTTACTTAAGCCATTAAGCGCCCTGCGGGTCTTGCAGGGAAAGCTGTTAGGCCGCATCACTTCTCTTGACATCAAGCTTGAAACCGAGGCCCAGGGAGCTATTTTAGTTGAAGAAGCTGTCCGGACATCGGAAATCGAAGGACAAAAGATGGATCGCGAGGCGGTTCGTTCATCAGTAGCAGTAAGGCTTGGCCTGCCGCACGGCATCGACACGCATGACAGGAATGTTGACGGCCTTGTGGATGTTTTGCTGGATGCTGTGCGTTTTCATGATAAGCCCCTGACGCTCGGACGGCTTAATGGATGGCATTCTGCGCTTTTTCCTTCAGGCTATTCCGGCCTGGTAAAGATCAAAACGGGAAAACCCAGAGGCTATGAGCCCATGCAAATAGTATCCGGGACCATCGGCAAAGAGAAAGTGCATTTTGAGGCATTGCCAAAGGATCGTCTTGATGAGGAGATGCGCCTTTTTCTGAAATGGTGGAATTCATCGCAGGGGAGCATGGACGGTATCTTGCGCGCGGCCGCAGCCCATTTGCGTTTTTTGACAATTCATCCTTATGAAGATGGAAATGGACGGCTGGCGAGGGCTTTAACGGATATGGCATTGGCTCAGGATGAAAAACTAAAGGTGAGATTTTATAGCGTCTCCTCCGAGATCATGCGCTCACGGAACGAATATTATAAGATCCTTGAGAACGTGCAGAGGGGCCGTCTTGATGCGACAGAATGGTTTTTGTGGTTTATCAAGTGCGTTACGGCATCTATCGAGAATTCGCGCGATATCATCGCGGGCGTATTTATGAAGGTTGATTTCTGGAACCAGCATGCCCAGGACGAGCTTAATGAGCGGCAGAAAAGGGTTATTAACCGTATCCTGGAGGTCGGGACGGGAAATTTTACCGGCGGACTGACGACGCGTAAATATGTCAGTATCGCTAAGACAAGCCGCGCCACCGCATTCCGCGAGATATCGGATTTGCTTGATAAGAAGATCCTGCGCCAATTACCCGGCAAGGGCCGCAGCGTAAGTTACGATTTAGTCTGGCCGCAGGGCTTTTAGCGGGACGAAGTATCATGATATAAGCTGTCATTGCGAGGGAGCCGGAGTTTTTCTCGAGGCGACCGAAGCAATCTTACCAATCGTTTCACCTCACTAAAACAGGGACTGTCCCCGAAGGGGACTGTCCCTGTTTTCTTTGCCCCCTTATTTATTTTAAAATAATCTGCAACAATTTACCCCTTTCAAGCGTCTTATATAGTAGAGGCGCTAAAACCGGTTTTAGCGTATACTATTGACAATACAACCATTTGGTTGTATACTTTAAATAGATGGGGATGCGATGAGCCGAATAACGAGTTATTATTATGTATCAAGTTCAGGCAGGTCACCTGTAAGAGAATTCATAGATTCATTAGATGCCAAGACGCAAAAAAAGTTTTTCTTTGTCAAAAGTCTTCTGGAAACATTTGGACACAAACTGCCCGAGCCGCATGCAAAGTATATAGGGGGAGGCATATTTGAGCTCCGATTCAAAGGGCAGGAGGGCGCAATAAGGATATTGTATTTCTTTTTCCACCAAGGCTTGGCAATATTCACAAATGGCTTTATTAAGAAAACGGATAAGACGCCGGCGCAGGAATTGGAGACGGCCAGAAAGATCAGGGAAGCATTCTTGAATAGAGAAAAGGAGATCAGATAATATGAAACTTCAGAAAGTAGACGAACATCTAAAGGAGAAGCTGAAAGACCCGTATTTCAAAGAGATATACGAGCTGGAAGAGCAGAAACTTGCCGTAGTTAAAGAGATAATAAATTACCGCATAAAACATAAGATAAACCAGAAGCAATTAGCTGATATGGCAGGCGTAACCCAGCAACACATATCGAAGATAGAGAATGGCGAGTTTAGCAGCATCGCTACGCTTGAGAAAGTCTTGCTGTTTACAGGCTATACGGTAAAAATACAAGCCATCCCTTTAAGCCCCAGTATCAGACATAAGATCGAGCAATTATTCAATTCCAGGAAACGATTGCAATTGACGCAGTAGGTGTTTTACCCCACCAGCTTCACCCTCCCACTTTTTCGATCCTCGCGACCGGGGCTCTCGAGGGGTGGTAAGGGGTGTCTTGGAGCGACGTCGAAGGTCGCAATCTTTCAGCGAAGATTGCGACCTTCCGAGTGACATTCCCTCTGGGAATGGAACGTTCGCGTAAAGACAC
>JAGVGJ010000016.1 GCA_020057115.1 Candidatus Omnitrophota bacterium
CTTTGCTTGACGCTCGGCTCTTTCTTTTTCCCGCTGTTCTTTCTCGGCCTGGAGCCTTGTTTCCCTGTCCTTGCGGTCCTGCGCTAGCTTTGCTTCACGCTCGGCCTTGGCCTGTTCTCTTGCCTGGCACTCCTGTTGAAGCTTCTCCTCCACAATACGCGCTTTAGTCTGTCTCATCTTCTTTTCAGACTCCTGAACATAGCCGCGCATCTCTGGATCCTGGGTTATGCTAAGCGCCTTCTCCCACTCTTTCTTCGCCTCTTCGAATTTATTCTCCACATAAAGAGCATTCCCTTTTTCGAGATGCTCCTTCGCGGTCTTTTCGCGCTCCTGGTTCTTTTTGAATGCATCCTGCTTCCCTATCTCCTGATCGGCCTTTTTGATATTCTTCTTAGCCTCTTCCATTATAGCCTTAAGACTGGATGCATAAGACGGCATACCCTTCTCCACGGCCTCTTTATCGACCTCGACCGTCGTCTTCTCCGAGGAAACGGACTCAGGCGAGGGCTTCTTCTCTTCACCTGAAGGTTCCTGCGCCGGAGACATGCCTGATACGGACAATATAAGCAAAACGGCAAAAAGCATAATGATTATTCTGGAACGATGCATTTATTCCTCCTATTGTTCATATATTAAGTGCGTTTTTTGAATATAATGACACTGGCTATTATTAATAAGAACAATACTGCTGAAACATTGGCCCGGAGAGTGTCGATCTCCTCCGGAATACGATAGCCTGATTTGACGATCCTCACGCTGTATGCATGTATGTCAAGATCTCCGCCGTGCATCGGGCATGCCCTGTGGAATTTCCCTTCCACTTCAAGGACATCTCCGGCGGTTTTATAATCGCCTAAAAATTTGGTCTTAGCCAACAGCTTGCTGGAGCACCAAACCCCTATAGCATTGTCTCCGTCATTCAGATTGACCCATGAAAAAGCGCCCCGGTCCATGACCGCAGCAACGGCTTCACCGCGATATGTGACCTTGTATCCGTCCCATTTCTTCGCGTCTTTTATAAGGTCATTGCTGGAGAAGACGTCTGCCCAACAAGTCAATAGTCCGCAGTCCGCGATCGATAGTATCAGGGCCGAAAATATTATAATCCCTAATTTCATCCACCCTGGACCCTGCCTGTCCCGCCCCGCGATGCCGGCCGGGCGGGAGACCCTGGACCCTTGACCCTTGATTCTCATCTTTTACCTCGAAAAGTTGCGAATATCATGGCCCCCAGTACAAGTATCGCCATGAACTCAAGCCTTCCCGCCCACATCTGCAATATATATACGATCTTAAGCCCGTTCGGCATGGATGGAATAGTGATCCCGCATGATAATCCTACGTTGGCCGTAGCCGACACTGATTCGAACGATGCCTCGCTTAACGGATATCCATATAACATTCCGGCAACGGTCCCTATAGAATACGTAACGATATAAGCCAAAAGTATCAGCGCGGCGGACCTTACGTGCTTATCCTCAAGTATCAGATCTTTTATGTGGTGTATGGTCTGGACCAATACGGCCGTATCCGGTATCATCAATTTTTTGATATCCTGCCTCAAGGCCTTAAATATTACGCCCATCCTCAAGAGTTTTATAGCTCCTGTAGTGGAGCATACGCTTCCTCCTATGGCCATCGCAAAGACGATACCCGTCATAGCTAACTGTCCCCATTCGTTAACAAATTGGGCCGGGTAGATAGTAGAATAGCCGGTGCCGGTATGCGCCGAAACAAGATGGAAGAAAGTCTTGCCGAAAAACGACGTCCCATTAGCGTAAACTTTCTGGGCGGCTACGCCCCAGGCGGTTATCGAAAGCACTATTGCGATGCTTACGGAGAATGTCGATATCTCTATGTTCCTGAAGAGCTCTCTCCTATTCCCTGTCCATGCGGCATAATGCAGGGCAAAGTTTATGGATCCCAGGAACATTATAACAAGCGATATCATCTCAAAAGAAAAGTTGTGATAGAAAAGGATATTCTGGGACTGGGGCGTAAAACCTCCCGTATCCCAGGCGGCCATGAAGACGCATATGGAATCGAACATGGCCTTCCCTGGCTCGAGCCCGCCGATGACAGCCGATACGGCCAGGGCAACCGTTCCTATTACCAGATAGACCAGGCTGACCAGCCAGATAAAGCGCGCCGTTTCTATCACGTTGGGTAGTATCTTTTCGTCGCGCGCCTCTCCTGCGTATATCTTGAACGCACCCGCAGTCCCTTTGAACAGGAATGTAAGCGCTATCACGACTATACCCTGCCCGCCCAGGAACATTATGAAATGGCGCCAGAAATTATGGGCATTCGACATATGGTCGAGGTTATTGGCGAGTGTGAGGCCCGTAGTAGCGTAGCCGCTCATGGACTCAAAACAAGAGTCAAGATAAGAATTGTAATGCCCGCTTAAGTATAGCGGCATGGCTGAGACGAACATGGCCCCAAGCCACGCCAATGAAGCGACCGCCATCGCATGCATAGTATTGAGATCTTCCTTGGTATGGCACGCTATAGTCAGAAGATATCCCAGCATGAGCGTTATGCTCATGCTGAAGAGATAATCTATGGCAGGCTGCGTCTCGGAATAGCCGAACGCTATCGCAAGAGGCACTAGCATCAGTATGCCGACGCCTATTACTACCTTGCCCAGGTAGTGGCCTATTATCTTATAGTCATCCAGGTCCGGACGCAGTATCATTTGATCACCTTCCACCACGCTAAGCATATCATGAGGCCTAAGAGCATGAATAAAAGCACCAGGAAGATCTCGTAAATTATCCCTAAGATCCCCCGCCAGACGGTTCTCGTAAGCATATCCGCTTTCATATTATTCCACCTTGCCTACCAGCCTGTTTAACAGCTGCTGTTCATTCTCTATAGTCGTCAGAGCTATTACGTCATCGCCCTTTAACAACACTGTTTCCCCTTTCGGCACGATAATGCTGTCGCCCCGCACTATGGATACCAGCACGGAATTCTCGGGAAGAGTTATCTGTTTCAGCATCTTGTCGATGACCGGCGAATCGTCCGTAATGTCCACGCGTATAAGGGCAAGCTTGCCTCGCTTGAATGTCATAAGATTAATGAAGTCCTCAAAAGAGGACTCCTCTTCGATTATCTTCGCTATAATGGCTGTGGCATTGACCGGGACATCTACTCCGAGAGCGGTGAATATATGCTCGTTCCTCGGATTGTTCACCCGCGCCACCGTCCTCTTCACCCCGAAGACCTCCTTGGCAAGCTGGCACACTATAAGGTTATCTTCATCATCCGCGGTTACCGCGGCCACGACATCGGCCTTAGTGACTTGCGCGTCCTCAAGATACCTCGGCTCGCAGCCGTCGCCGTTTATCACCATGGCATCCAGGTTCTGGGATATGCCGTCGGCGCGCGCCCTGTCTTTCTCGATGACCGTCACGACATGCTTGTCCTGGATGAGCTTCTGCGCCAGGTTAAATCCGATCCTTCCTGCGCCGATAATGACTATATACATTCTTAGGATCCCCCCGGTTTAGTCTACAGCTTGAATATCTCTTTCACCTTAGGCAGGCTCTTCGTCCTCACCACGCCCATCATCTTGTCTTTCAGCTCGATCTTTGTTGTCGGCTGGGGTATTATGACATTCTTCTTTCTTTCGATGGCGACTATCAGGAATTCGTCGGCCATGTTGAGATCGCTCACGAGCTTGCCCTTCAGGTCTTCCGTGGCAATTATCTCTATAACCCCCAGCTCGCCCGATTCGACCAGATATCCCGTAAAGCGGTTCTCTATTATCTTGTCCCTTATCATGGAAGCGACGAGCACCGTCCCGCTTATCGTATCCAAGCCGAGCTTTTTGTATATATCCGCCCTCTTCGGGTCATAGACCCTCGCCATAACCTTAGGGACATTGAACATCTTCTTCGCGATCTGGCTCGCCATAAGATTTGTATTGTCACCGCTAGTGACGGAGACAAAGGCATCCTGCTTGTCTATCTTCAACTCTTTGAGCAGCTTCTCGTCAAAAGCCGTGCCGATAGCCGTGACGCCGTTAAATGTCGCGCCCAGCCTCTTGAAAGAGTCCTGGCTCTTGTCTATTATGGTTACATTATGCCCTTCCTGGGAAAGGATAAGCGCCAGCTGTGAACCTACTCTGCCGCATCCTACGATCATTATATTCACATCACCCTCCTATGACCTATCCGCTATGACCTAATTCGAATTGCCTTGTTTGACTGTCGCGACGCTCACTTGCCTGATATTAAGCTCATTTATCACATCCAGCGCTCTCGTGACATCGCTGAACCTGGTCAGGCTGTCCACCTTCAAAAGGACGCTCGCCTGGGCGCGGTCTTTCGTCTTTAGGCGCAAGGCGCTCTTCAGGTCTTTAGGCGCGACCTTATCGTCATTAATGAAATATGCTCCGCTCTTGGATATCGAGACTATTATCTTCTCCGACCCTTCCAGCCGGACGGCGCTCTCAGCTTTCGGAAGGTTTATTTCCAGCTTCGACACCTTGTCCGGGCTAAAGGTATAAAGTATGCTGAAAGAGATGAAGAAGAATATGAACATGTTCATCACTATGTCCGTCATGGCTACGGATTCAAGCGCTATCAGATAATCCTTCCCGCCCCTGATATTTATCATTTCACTGCCTTTATATCGGAAAGGGCTTCCACAAGCTGCATGGAAGAATCGCTAAGCTCATATGACATATACTTGATCCTTGATATTATGAAATTGCAGACCAGATAATAAGGCACGGCGACGATCAGGCCTGCGGCAGTAGTTATCATCGCTTCATAAATTCCTGACGCAAGCGCGCTCACCGTGATATTAGAACCGGCTTTCTCCCAGGCCATGAATGCCTTGATGAGCCCGGTTATCGTCCCTAGAAAACCCAGGAGCGGCTCTATCCCTATTATCGATATGAGCCCTCCTATATATTTCTCGAGGCCCTTTATCTGGGTATTGCCGACGCGCTCCAATACCTTCTCTATCTCATGCGCCGGAAGGCCATGCTTCTCTATTCCAGCTTTTAAAGTCACCGCGACCGGATACGCGGAATTCCTTGAGCATAATTGGGCGGCCGCATCGAACTTCTTCGTCTTTACCAGCGCAATGACCTCGGAGGTAAAGCGGCCGACATCAGTCTTTGTCTTGTGCAGGACCCAGAATTTTTCTATTATTATCGCGAGTCCCAGTATCGAGCAGAGGATGATCGGTATCATCACCGGCCCGCCTTTTATTATGTAGAAAAGCATCTTGTCTCCTTAGGGTTTTACGTTAAAGAAATTTACTACCGTATCGACAATGCCCTTTCTTATCATCATGACGGCTATGGCGGCGAGCATCAGGTGCGCTATCTTTGATATTGCCTTTGAGCCGGCTTTGCCGAGAAAAGACGATATCGAGACAGCAAAAAAGAATGTGACCCAAACGATCATAAGGTTTAGCACAAATGATGATACTGTGAGGAGCGGTCCGTAGGAATCAAGGAGTATGACTATGGTGGTAAGGACCGCCGGGCCTGTTATAAGCGGCGTGCCTATAGGAACGGCGCCCATGGTGTCCTTTGAAAGCTTATGCCCTTTATCATACTGCAACAGGTCCCTGAGCGATATAGCAAGAAGGACGAGCCCTCCTGCTATCTTAAAGTCAGCTACAAGGACGCCCAGGATCTTGAATATCCATCTTCCCAGGAATAGAAAAGCAATGCCTATGAGGAAAGCTGTTATTATGGACTGGGTGAGTATCTTCTGTCTCTCGCGCTTAGACAGATGTTCCGTAAATGATATGAACATCGGAAGGACGCCCAGCGCGTCCATTGCGACAAATATAGGTATGAATGCTAAAAGGAATTCTTTCATGGGCGCCCTTTTATGATAATATCCTTAAAATAATGAAAATAATTTTCGCTATTATATCATATAATTATATCCTAAAACAATATAAATAAAAGCAGGGTCCGGGTTTGAATGCCCGGATCCTGCTTTCTATAAAATTTTTACACCCGGTAACGCCTACTTCGAGGAGAGCTTGCCCTTTACGATCCTCTCGGCTTCCAGCCAATCGTCTGAAGAATGGCCCGGCTTTTTACCTCTCTTCTCCCAAAGCTCATAAGCTTTCTTCTCGATCAGCTTTTTGAGATCTTCGTTCGTCATCGAAGGATTGGAAGATCTATCGAGTTTGAAGGATGTGGATTTTGCCATGGGGACCTCCTTTCGTGAAATTTCATTATACAACTTCCGCTTGTTTTTGCAAGAAAAATATTAAAAAATCGTCCTACTGACTTATGGCTTTATCAAGAAAGTCCGGGACCGGCTTCTTCAGGGCCTTGTATACGTTCTTAAGATGCATCCTGTAGAGCCTGTCGAACGGGTTATGGTCGCCGGTATTGATCTTGCCGCTGTACCACCAGTTCCAGTCACTGCCTTCCGATATGTAGAATTCGCGCCATGCCCTCTGGGCATCCCTGTCCTTCTTGGGCATGTCCTTTGTGAACCTGACAAGGTCATCCCTGGTCCTGTGCAGGTACTCCCAGGACTCGTTATCCTGCTCCTGGCCTATCCATATCTCGAAGTTGTGGTTTATCCATGATGCCGGGAATACGCTCGATATCGCCTTCTTCGGAGGGGCCTTCTCTATATAGCCGCTTACGGTCGCAGTGGGCATGTCCTCGGTTTTAGACAGCTCGGAATACAGCGTCTCGAAGAATGTCCTGCCATTGTCTTCAAAGTACTCCCAGGCATTCTCTCCGTCCATAGCTATGGTCGCAAGGCCCGTAGAAGCGTCCTTACGCATATGCTCGGCTATTTTCCTGAAGTGGGCCATGAGGTCCATGGCCGCGTCTTTCTGGTCCCAGGCATTGTAATTAAAGCTTATTATGTCGGAGAGGTTCTTGTCCCTGAATATCATAGTGATGGACTCCCCCGCCCTGCGCAGGCTGTACGGCTGGTATATGAGCCTCCTGTCAAGCATGCCGCCGCGATGATGGCCTTTATGCGCGGCCTTATCTTCCAGGGCCAGGCTCTTGAATAATATGTCCTCGTCAGTCGCCACCCACTTTATCCCGAGAGACATCATGATCTCAAGGGCTTCATCCGATACGCTCCCCTCCGAAGGCCACATCCCGCGCGGAGGCCTGCCGAACTGCTCGGTATAATACTTTATGGCGTTCTCAAGATGCCACCGTGCGTCTTCCGGATAAGCGAACCTCCTCTTCGGGAGCTCCATAGCCGGCGTGGACATCCTGGCAACGGACGTATCGCACAACAGCGGAAGTATAGGATGGTAGTAAGGGGTCGTCGATATCTCTATCTGGCCTCTGTCCTGCATCCTTTTGTAAAGAGGAAGGATGCGGCTCAATATCTCCCGCTGCTTTGATACTACGTATATCTTGTCGGATTCAGTATAGGACTGTTTTGCCGCCAGATCTTTAAGTGTGGGGTCCTCGTCGATATTTATCGAATGGAACCACGTCATGTTGTAGAGGACCTGCAGGTCAAGCATGTCCTGGTCTGAGAACGTCTTTACGGCCTTCTCCAGCGTATCGTCCGAAAGAGGCTTCAGCCCCTTCTTCAGCAATAGCTCGGAGTACCTGGGGTTCGGGCCTATGAAGTTTTTGAAATTTACCCTGAAGAAATGTTCAAGGATCTGGACCTTGTCTTCGAATGTAAGGGAGCCCGCCTTCTTTACGGTAAGATCGAGCAGCGTGTCCGTAGCATTGTTATGGACATAATCGTTCAGCTGTTCCATGAGGACCGGGACTATGTTGAACGTAGCCTTCACCTTCGGGTATCTCTCGAGGATAGCGGCCATGGGATAATAGTCCTTCACCCCGTGCATCCTCACCCAGGGCATGAGATATTTCCCTGTCAGGTCGTCCTTATAGAACGGCTGATGCATGTGCCAGAGGAACGCTATGTCTATCTTTTTTTCCATGATAAATTAAATGTCAAGTTCGTCGAGTTCATCGCCATCCGGTTTCTTCCCGGAATGGCAGCCGGTATAATCGGGGCAAGTTTCGCAACAGAGGTCGTTTAAACTTCCTTCATTCTCGCAATTCATGTAGCGAGGGCAGGTATCACAGCACATATTAAGTTCTACCTAATTATAAGTCCATAGTCTGCAGTCGGCAGTCCACAGAATAAAAGCTATGGACTTTGGACTGTTGACTATGGACTAAATTGTTACTGCTGTACGGCATCCGCGGGAGCGGCTTCCGGCTCCTGCATGGCCTCTTCTTTTTCGACCATCACGGACTTCGCGATGTTCTTACCTTCGGATGCGACATATACCGCATCGACCCAGTCGCCCTTCTTAACGTCATTCAAAGAAGCGGCATTCTCCATCTTCGTATCGGCGCCGCAGTTAAGATCCACCGTCTTCTCTTCATCGCTGTCATAATCATAATACTGGACGGAGATCGTATTTGCTGTTGCGTTTACCGCGAGAACCTCGCCGTATATGGAGGCATCCTTCGGCTGGGAAGCTTCGGGGGCGGATGCAGCGGGAGCTGCTGTTTCAGCGGCAGGGACTGCAACCTGCACATCTTCCTGCGGTGCTACGGCAACGCCAGACTCCGGCGCTTCAGCGGCCGCACTCTTATCGGCGTCCTGCGAAAATACGCTCATAGCGGATAATGTCACGAGCATTAACGCAAGCGCACAGATCGAACCATAACGCTTCATGTCAAACCTCCTTTATATTTCGACATATATTATTTTAATTTATTAAGATTATACGTAATATAACACAGCGCGGCTACGCAAGTCAATATTAAAACTGATGGGGTGCGCGAGATCTCGCGCACCCCATCGGATCAGGATCCTTAAAAGTTTATTTTTAGCGTCCGGCTTTTACTTCCAGCTCTTCGGCATCGCCAACGAGCTTGTCATAAGCGGCCTTGAGGGTTACCTTCTCCTCGAGAAGCTTGTCATACTCGCCCTTTAACGCGGCCTTCTCGTTATTAAGGGTCTCGTATTGGGTCGCCAGGTCCATCTTCTCCTTCAAGAGATTGTCATACTCATTCTTCAGGGCATCTCTCGACTTCATTATCACGTTCGCCTTCTCTTCGAGCGCTATCTTCTCGTTGAGAAGCGCGTCATATTTACTCTTCGACATGCCACAGCCTGCCATCGCGGCTAAAGACGCAACCAGCATAAACACGAAAGCCAACTTGATCGCCTTCATCTTGATAAACGCTCCTTTCGATCCTATTGCTGTTTCAGATACTTCTCGAGTTCAGCCCATGTCTTCGGGCCGACCTTGCCGTCGACCTTAAGACCTTTGGCCTTCTGGAACGCCTCTATCGCCTTCTTCGTCTTAGGGCCTATCTTTCCGTCAACCGCTCCGGCGTAAAACCCGGCGTTCTTAAGCGCTGCCTGGATATCCTTCGACCTGTCATGCACCGCGGTAACTGCCTGGGCTGCTGCAGCCTGGATATTTTCGGTTACCTGGGGCGCTGCTGTCGGCGGTATCGTCTCAGTAGCTACTGTCTGCGCCGGCTCCGTGGCCTGCATCACCTGTGCTTCCTGTGTCTGCGTAGTAGTTACGTCTTGAGACATATCGCTCGCCTCGGTCTTCATCTCTTCCGGCATCTTCTCGGTCTTGCCTTTGCAACTGACCAGAGCTAGCGGCAATGCGATCAGAGCCACCGTCAAAATCACCACAAACCTCTTACTCATCACTCCTCCTTTCTACAAATTTTTCATCGATAAAAAACTATTTTGAATATTCTCGTTCAATTATAGAACTTTGCTAACTTTTGTCAAGAATATTTGTCGTGGAAAATGCCATACAGGGTCAAGCGTCCGGGGTCCAGGGTCCGAAAAAGCAAAATTTATTTGTATTGTCTGGACCCTTGCCCCTGGCCCCTTGACCCTTAGCTCAGTTTTTACTTGAAAATATGCCCCGTCTCCATCGACCAGAAGAGGAGGTCCAGCTCTTCAACCGGTATCCCGATATTCTTTGAGAAATCCCGCACCTTCTCTTCCAGCGCCAGGTACGTCTTCCTCGAGCCTATGGTCGACGGTATCTTGTCTATAGCGCCGTAAATTTTGAGGTTCTTCAGTATGTGCCTGTCAAGGATGGCGATATCCTTCCCGAGGCCTATGTTCCTCAAGAAGTGGCTCGCCTCTTTATACCCGAGCCCTTTGATATTATCCACGAGCCACTGCCTTGTGGCCATGACATCCGCGGCATTGAGCTTTGATCTCACATCTACCGAGCCGAGCGTCTTCATGGCATTGCGCGCTCCGACTATATAAACTGCTTTTTTGTTATGGAAGCGTGCGCGGCCTTTGAGCTTCGGCCGTATCGCATGCGCTTGGCCTTTAAGTATGAGGCCTGCCTTCTTTAATTCTTTTATGGCGAGATCGCAATGTACCGCTTTAGACTGCGGGGTCAGGAGGCAAAAACATAGCTCGTGGAACAGCTCCTCGTCATCGGCCTTTCCGGCAAGCCTGAAATCTTTAAGGCGCGCCTTGATGGCGGGCTTCTTCTTGCCATACTCCTCCAGCAGCGACTTGATGTCGCTCCTATTCGTCATATGCTTCTATCTCTTCCTGCTTAGATATCTGAACGCTTCCAGAAGGGCTTTTGAACCCTCGCCGGCAGCGATTATTATCTGTTTCTCCGGAACGTCCGTTACGTCTCCGGCGGCAAAGAGCCCGGTTATATTTGTTCTGTTATGGGAATCTATCTTGACCTCGCCCGCTTCATTCTTATCCACGCCTTTTAAGAAACTCGAGTTCGGGATGAGCCCTATCTCGACGAATATTCCCTTTACGAAAAGTTTTTCGGTCTTGCTTTGGCGTGCAACGCTTATCGCGTCCACAAAACCGTCTCCGTGGACAGCCGCAACGCGGGCATTGTGCATGACTTCCACGTTTTTATCCGCCATGATCTTTTCGGCCATCACGGCGTCACCGGTAAAATGTTCCATTATATTAATTACATATGTCTTCCGGGCTATTTTCGCCATCTGCAGCGCCGCATCGAGCGCTGAATTGCCCCCGCCTATAATGGCTACGTCTTTTCCGGCAAAGAGCGGGCCATCGCAGGTAGCGCAATAAGTGAGCCCTTTATTCTTGAACGCCGCCTCGCCGGGAACTCCCAGCTCGCGCGACCTCTTTCCGGAAGCGATAATAACGGCTTTCGCTTCGTATGACGCCTTATCTGTCTTTACGATAAACGTATCGCCGGCCTTCGAAAGCTCCAGGGCTTCCTCGCCCTCTTTCATGGGAACTTTATAGGTCCTCATGTGCTCCTCGAACTTAGCGACAAGTTCAGGGCCTGTGACGAACTGGTAGCCGGTATAATTCTCGATGTCCCCGCTCCAGGCCGTCTGCCCTCCGATATCTTTCGATATCACGAGAAAATCCATCTTCTTGCGAGCGGCATATACGCTTGCGGTAATGCCCGCAGGCCCGGCTCCGATTATGATCAGGTCAAGCAACGTTAAGCTCCCGCATTATAAGCCAAGTTTTTCTTTTATCTGTTCCTTGTCAAACCCGACGATGACCTGCCCGTCTATGTCTATGACCGGCACGCCCATCTGGCCGGATCTGGCGATCATCTCCTGCGCCTTATCGTGGTCGACGGATACGTCTATATCTTCGAAAGCTATATTGCTCTCTTTCAGGAACTGTTTTGTCCTTATGCAGAACGGGCAGGTGGGCGTACTGTAAACCTTTACGGACTTGGCCATGAAGAGCATCTCCTTTACTTTGTAAGATGGGGCGCGAGGTCCACGACCTCTTCGACCTTCATCATTATCATGTATTCCGGTTTCGGCAAAGCGGCTTCTGGATATGCCGGATGGCCCGCCTCCTGGCGCATCTCTTTCAGGACCCTGTTGGTCAGCCGTTTTGCGATCTTATCTTCCCAGGCTTTTATTACGCCGCTCTTTATTTTATTCGCCGGCACAAGTCTTGCGACACCTTTAAGGCAGTATCCTTTGAATTTATGTTCATCTACGGCAGTGACGCTTATATGCGTATTATGTTCCAGGTTGGTATGGGTCTTTCCGCGATAAAGATCGAGAAGATATATGTCGCCCTCCGCATCCATATGGACTATGCCCTTGCAGGAATTATGCGGACATGAGCTCTCATCCACGGTAGAGACTATGACATAGCCCTGCTTCTGGAAAAAGTGGATAATGTCGTCGGTGAGTAGTTTCATGAAAATCTGTAGTTTCGTTGTGCGTACAGCGTGTTGCGTTTTGCGTGTTGTGAAAACTTTTACGCAACACGCACGACGCAACACGCAACACGAAAAACTTACTTTGCTTCCTTCAAATTCTCGAACATCTCTTCATGGCCGATCTCTTCGCCCATGATATGTGTCGCGAGCTGGTATGTATCGTGGTCCTTGCCGAACGTCTTATTGGCTATCTTGTTATATACCTCGATAGCTCCGGCCTCTGCGGTGGTGACGATCTTTATTATCTCGTCATAGTCATGGAGATTCTTCATGACGCCGGGATACGGCGCATTGGCGCTTTTCTCTATGATCGAGAGGCTGTTCACCGGCAGCCCGCCGAGCTCCACTATTCTCTCGGCAAGTTCTGTGGCATGTTCAAGCTCATCCTTGGATATCTTATCCAGGAATTCCGACATATCCTCGTAACCCTTGCCATCCACCATCCGAGCCATATACCACCATGCGTAATAAGCAAGCCACTCGTCACAATAGGCCTTGTTAAGGTCATTGATCAGATCCTTAATATCCACTCCGACTATCTCTCTTGCCTTCTTTCCCATCTACTCCTCCTTTTATTCGTTTCGTGTTGCGTCGTGCGTGTTGAGTGTTGCGTTTAAAATTTACGCAACACGCAAAACACAACACGCTACACGATCTTTTTAGCGAATTCGACGCCGAATTCGTAGCACGCTTTAAGCTCGCTCTCATCCGGAACGTATTTTACGGATATCGAAGGCTGGGCGAACTCCACGCCGGCAGCCTTTATCACCTCTTCTATCTCCTTCACCGCGCCGCCGGACCATCCGTATGAACCGAATGCCGCCGCGGACCTATTCTTAGGCTTCATGCCTTTGAATGCTTCCAAAAATCCGGCTATGTTATTGAGCATGTCATTGTCGTGCGTCGACGAACCGATAATGAAGCCTTTCGCGTCCAGCATATCCTTTATGACTTCGGTGGTGTCGGAGTCGGGTATCCTGTAGAGCTTTACGCTTACGCCTGAATCGCTCAAGCCCCGCGCTATGGCTTTTGCCATCTTCTCGGTCGAGCCCCACATCGTCTCATACGCGATGACCGCTTTCTTTGTCGTCTGGTTCTTCGCCCATGTCACATATGCATTTACTATCTTCATCGGGTCTTTGCGCCATACGATGCCATGGCTCGGCGCTATCATATCGATCTTTATCTTCATCTTGAGCACGTCTTCGATCTTCTTCGATATGAGAGAACTGAGCGGCCAGAGTATATTGGCATAATACTTGGCCGCCTCGTCCATGAGAGCGCACTGGTCCACTTCATCGTCAAACCTCTCCGATGTCGCATAGTGCTGCCCGAAAGCGTCGTTCGGCATAAGGAGAGACTCCTCGGCGCAGTATGTGAACATCGAATCCGGCCAATGTATCATGGGCGCCTCGACGAAGCTCAAGGTCCTCTTGCCCAGCTTAAGCGTATCACAGGTCTTCACCACCTGAAAATCCCAATTCTCGAAATAATGTTTATAAAGGCCTTCTTTGCACTTTTGCGTGCCGAAGACCTTTGCCTTTGGCGCAAGTTTCATTATCGACGGCAGCGCGCCCGAATGGTCGGTCTCTACATGGTTAGCGATCACATAATCTATCTTCTCTACGGGGAGGATAGCCCTTATGTTCTCGATAAGCTCCCCGGCGAACGGACCATAAACAGTATCGATGAGCGCGATCTTCTCGTCCACTATAAGATAGGCGTTATAAGTAGATCCCCTCTTCGTGGTATAAGTATGGCCGTGGAAATTCCTGACATTCCAGTCGATTACTCCTACGGAATATATTCCCTTCTTTATCTCAAGCGGTTTCATAAAAAGACCCTTCGGTTATTTCGGCGTATCCGGAGCTGCTTTAACCCGGGCTTCGCCTCTTATGAATGTCGGCGCATTCGCAGGCGTGGTGCCGCGCTTTACCTGGTGATAATAATCATATGTCAGGACCTTGCCTGCCTTGAGCATCTCGCTCTGGGTCATTTCTCCCAGAAATAACGTGTGCGTTCCGCAGTCGAACTTATTTATGACTTTCACTTCAAAATAACAGAGCGTATTATCCAGGACAACGGGGCATCCTGATGAAAGTTTTTTGAATTTCACGTCTTTGAACTTATCCTCGGTCCTTCCGGTCTTAAACCCGAACTTTCCTATAAAACTCAGAGGAGTCTCCTCTTCCAGTATCGAGACCGCAAAGCGGGAGCTCTCCATGATATATTCATGGGTGAGGTTCTTCTTGTTTATGCTTATGGCTACCGTAGTCGGCTCGCTCGTCACCTGGATGACGCAGTTGACGATCTGGCCGTTCAACTTCTCTCCTTTAAGGGAGGAGACGATATACATGCCATAACTTATATTGTGAAGTACGTTAGGATCCATGATAACCTCTCTTATGCCACTCTTAATGGGACAGGGTCAAGGGTCCAGGGTCCAGAAAAAAATCCTTAGAAAGACTCGTCCAGGACTTCCTTTATCTTATCTGTCCTGTCCTTGATCTTCGGACCGGCCGGAGCCATCCTATCTTCGAATGTCGGAGCTTCTTTCTTATAAAATACGCCGAGCGCTATCGGAGAATCGCTGTTATAATCCCATTCCCGTATCTTCGCCATCGCTTGATTAAAATCTGACGCATCATGATCTTTCAATTCATAAACGCGCTTGTCGTAATATTCGTACATGTTGTAATAGGTGACGCAGACCTGAAGGACATCCACTATGGCGAAACCTTTATGAAGGATCGCCTCCTTGAATATCTTCTTGAGAATGTCCAGCCCGTGGGATGTGCCGCGGGCGATGTATGTCGCGCCGGATGCGAGCATAAGTTCGAGCGGATTTATCGGAAGCTCTTCTGTCCCGAAAGGAGTGGAGCGGCCTTTAAACCCCAGCGGCGAGGTCGGCGTATACTGCCCCGTAGTAAGTCCATAGACGCGGTTATCATGGATTATGGCCGTGATATCGACATTGCGCTTTGCGGCAAATACGATATGTTCCAGGCCCTCTCCGTAACCATCGCCGTCGCCGGCATGGCTTATCACTTTAAGTTCGGGCTTTGCGAGCTTTATCCCGGTAGCCGTAGGGATGCCCCTTCCGTGGAGCGAATAGACGCTGTTGACATTGACATAATCTACGATCTTCGAACTGCAGCCGATGCCGGAGACCATGACGACATTTTCCATCGGCAAGCCTTCGTCGGCGAGCGAGTTGAGCGCGGCCTTTATGGCATTGAGTATCGCGAAGTTGCCGCATCCCGGGCACCAGGTATTGGTTGCGTAAGTCCCGAGGTCTTTCTTCATCTCAAGGCTCCTTTCAGTAACTCTTCGAGCTCTTCCAGCGAGAACGGCCTGCCGTCGTATTTCAATATTTTAGCATCTACTTTAAGACCGAGGCCGTTTATTAGCGACGCGAGCTGCCCTGTCGCGTTATTCTCTACGGCTATCAGCTTCTTAACTCCTTTTAGGGTCTCCTTAAATCTATTTAAAGGAAATGGCTCCAGGACTATCGGCTGTACCACTTTTAAGCCCATTTTAGACGCAACCTCGACCGAGACCCCTTTATTCGAGCCCCAGCAGAGGATAACTGTATCAGAATTCGCATTGCCGTAGACCTTGACCGTCTCATACTCTTCCAACTCTTTTGCTAAATGCACGCCTTTGCGGAGCCGCTTATCCTGCATAGTCTTTGTCAGCGCAGCGTCTTCGGTTGTGATGCCGGATTCATCATGCTCATAACTATTGGCCTTTATGGTCGCGTCTTTATCCGGGACTAAAGCGAGCGGCGAAATGCCGCTATCCGTATTCAGATACCTCTTGTAAGGCGTCTTTCTGTCCCAGAGAACCGGATCCTGGACCGGCAGTGGTTTTGCCAGGTTCATATCAAAACTGAACGTGCCTTCGGCGAGCGTCTTATCCGTCAGTATTATCGACGGGAGCTGATACTTGCCGGACATATTCAGCGCAACCTGAGCCCAATAGTAACACTCCTCGGCATCACCCGGCGCCACCATAAAACGCGCGAACTCCCCCTGGCCTGCATGCAGCGCAAAATGCAGCTCGGTCTGGCAGCTATAGGTCGGAAGGCCCGTGCTTGGGCCCGGCCTCTGGCCTAATACTATAACGACCGGCAATTCCGCCATCGCCGAGAAACTTAAACCCTCGGTCATGAGGCAGAACCCTCCGCCCGACGACCCGACCGCGACCTTCTCGCCGCAATATGCCGCGCCTGTGGCCATGAGCATGACGGATATCTCGCTCTCCGGGTGTATGACTTTAATGCCGAACCTCTCTGCCTGAGCGGCAAGGAAATGGAGCATCGGCGACGTAGGGGTCATGGGATATGAGATATACGTATCGAGCCCTGCTTTCACAAGGCCGAGAGAGGCGGACTCATTCCCTGTAAAAAAAGGAAGCAACGGCTGTTTAAGCGCGACGATCTTTAGGGCGGGTTTTGCCTCATTATATGCGCGAAGAGCGACTTTAAGATTTATATCGGCCTCTTTCGGGATATATTTCTTTACGGTATCTTCGAGTATCTTCCATTCAATGCCGACAGCCTTACAGAAAGCTCCTATAATGGCCGTATTGCGCGCTATCTCCGTCGCATTCTCTTCCTTCAATATCTTGCCCAGGGCGATGCCTGTCCCTTCGGACTTCACGGAATCTGAATCATATATGACAAGGGCATTCTCTTTCAGCCTGGCCTTATGCAAATTTATCGCGTCCTGGTTGAGGGCAAGAAGAACATCTACTTTATCAGAATGGGCCGCCACCTTATTTTCCGACGCTCTTATGATGGTAAAGGTATGACCGCCTCTTATGAGCGACGGATAGTCGCGGTAGATATAGATGCGATAACCGAGCCTGCTCAAGAGGCTTGCGATCATACTGCTACCCTTGTCTATTCCGAAACCGGCTTTCCCGCCGATCAATATCGATAGATCTTTCATTCAAATACCTCGTTCGTGTTGCGTGTTGAGTGTTGCGTTTTGCATTAAAAAAATACGCAACACGCACAACGCAACACGCTAGACGTCACTATTTCTTATACAGCCCGATGAGCTCCGCCTCTTCGAGAATATGGCCTTCCATGGCCCGCTCGACGGTCTTCTTGTCAGCGACTTCTTTTAAACCCAGCTTCTTATCGAGAGCGTACAGCTTGAAGAAATAACGGTGCGTGCCGCTCGGAGGGAATGGGCCGCCATAACGCTTCTCTTTGTAATCGGTGATCCCCTGTGTGCCCGGAGCGCTGTTCTCTTCGATCCGGTCGATGACAGGCATGTCATACAAAACCCAATGGACCCATGTGCCGCGCGGCGCATCAGGGTCATCGACTATCAATACAAGGCTCTTTGTTTCGGAAGGCACGCCGTCTATGTTCAGTTCGGGATTTACATTATCCTGACTATAGCCGAACCTCATGGGCATCAATTCATTATTCTTGAATTCAGGGCTTGTAAGTTCCATCTTTTTCGCGCCTCCTCCATAGGCGTTCGCAACAGAAAGTGCGACCGCTAAGAACACCGATACGCTGAAGAATATCTTCTTCACACCTGCCTCTTGCTCTTTGCTGTCAGATCAGAATTTGCAGGACCCTTTTTCATGACACCTGACCAGAAGGTAGAGAAGGTCCGACAATCTGTTGAGATATGCGGTTATATGGACGTTCTTCAGCATCCTGCGCTTCTTGAGGGTGACGACCCTCCTCTCGGCGCGCCTCGCCACTGCGCGCGCTATATCGAGTATGCTGGATATGAAATCCTCTCCGGGAATATAGAATCCGCGGCCGGCCTTAAAGACGCCTTTCTTCTCGATATCCTTGATAATGCCGTCGAGCCGCCTGACGCTCGACGCGTCTATTCTGTCTTTTAGCCTATTTACGGATCTTGCTCCTAAGGCGATCTCCGCGCATATGATGAGCAGATCGCGCTGGATGGATTCAACCATCCGCTTGGTGGCCCTCTTCTTAATGAGACTCTTCGCCGTCCCAAGATGCGAGCATAGCTCGTCAATAGCACCGTTCGCCTCTATCTTCGCATGGTCCTTCATCACCATCTTGCCGCAACTTAATGATGTGAGGCCCTCGTCCCCTACCTTGGTAACTATGCTCATCGCATTCTCTCTATTCGATCGTGATGACCGTGACCGGACATTCGTCCACGGCCCTCTTGCATGAATCTTCAGCCTCTTTCGGAACGGCAGGCACTATGACTACAGCCTTATCATCCTGCATTGCATATACTTCAGGGCATGTGCTTACGCACAGGCCGCAACCGATGCATCCTTCAGCGTCTATCTTTACTTTCATGCTATCTCCTTTTAGCTTTATATTTTTTCAAATTCGCTCTTCGGCGCGCCGCACTCGGGACATACCCAGTCTTCGGGCAGTTTCTCGAAAGGCGTTCCGGCCGGCTGGCCGTTATCCGGATCCCCTTTGGCCGGATCGTAAATATAACCGCATACCAGACACTTATACTTATTCATGCTTAGCCTCCTCCTCTTTTACGAAACATTCAAACTGTATATTTGTATGCTCTATGTGGAACCTCTCTTTTAAGATATTGTTTATCTTGGCCAGCAGCTCCTCGGACTTCGAGACCTTGCAGTCGTCTATCACTACGCTGGCCGTGAGGGCGTACATCGACGAGGCTATCGTCCACGCGTGGACATGGTTAACATCGCGCACTCCGGGAACCTCTTTCTTCAATACGGTGACGGCCTCATCTATGTCTAGATGCTTCGGCGTGGATTCAAGTAGTATGTTGACCGAATCCGCTATAAGCCTGTAGGCCCAGATGACGATGAGCGCGCATATAAAGACCGCGAGCGCGGGGTCTATTACATATTCCTTAGTATAGAATATCGCTATGCCTCCGGCGACAACGGCGATGCTCGACAGGGCGTCGCCCAGCTCGTGCAGTATCGCGCTCTTGATATTCAGGTCGTTCGATCCGCTCTTGAAAAGTAGCGCGACCGAGGCGCCGTTGACGATGAGCCCTATCATCGCCACCGTAAGCATCTCGGCTATATGTATCTTCTGGGGATTTACGAACCTGAAGACTGCGTCGTATACTATGTAGGCGGCTATTAAAATAAGCGCGATGCCGTTAACGAAAGCGGCCAGTATCTCCGCCCTGTAAAAACCGTACGTCCTCTTCTTGGTGACCGGCCTGAGCGCGAGCATCATCGCAAGATAGCTCATCCCGAGCGCGAAGAGATGCGTCAGCATGTGCCAGGCGTCCGATATGAGCGCAAGGCTGTTCGACAGTATGCCTCCGACAAACTCTATCACCATGCCGCTTGCCGTAAGTATAAGCGCGATCCTGAGGCGGCTGAACTTCGTGATCCTGTGATGATGCTGGTGATGAGCGATCGTCATAATTATCTATAGGCTATTTTCGGGGTACGGCCGCGAACTATGCCTCTGTCCCCATGTCATCGATTATCCTGGCCATTATAAAATCATTATCCGTCAAGCCTCCGGCCGCGTGGGTCGTAAGCGTTATTTTAAGTTTATTGTAGCTGATGGTCATGGCAGGGTGATGCGCCTGCTCCTCGGCTACCACCGAAACCAGGTCGAGGAAATATTTGGCCTCTGCAAAATCCTTGAACTTTAACTCTTTCACTATCTTTTTGTCTTCGACCGCTTCCCAGCCGCGGTATTTGGCAAGGGCCTTCGCGATCATATCTTTCGACATAGGTGCGACACCGCCTTCGCACGGCTTGCATTTTGACGGAGCGGCTTCTTTCGCGGTAAAGGTCGGGCCATTCACAACGGCTTCAAGGTTCGTTAAGGCATCGTCGAAATTCAGCGCCTGGGTAACTTCGGGGGATAATTGAAGATATCTAAGCACGTCATTCTTGTCGATTATGAGGACGCTCCTTGCCAGGAGCCTGAGCTCTTTTATGAGAAGTCCGTAATTTATGCCGAATGACGCTGTCTTGTAGTCGGAAGCGACGGTCTCATTCTTTATAGAATTTTCCGAACAGAACCTCTTCTGGGCGAATGGAAGGTCCATGGATATCCCGATCACGGCTACATCCTTGGACAATCCTGCTGCGCGTTTATTGAATTCCTTTACCTGAAGATCGCATACCGGAGTATCTAAAGACGGGAATGATGCTATGATCTTTATCTTTCCTTTAAAATCCTGGAGACTTAGATCTTTAAGATCCTGGGAAGCTACTTTGAAGTCTGGCGCGAAAGCTCCGATCTTCAGTGCGCGCCCTACCAGTGTCAAGGGATTACCTTTAAAAGCCGTGGTCCTAGCCATTTTAAGCGCCCTCCTAGATATTATCGTATAATTATATCATTTAATGTTAAAACTCAAAAGTTAAATTCTGATTCTCTTTATTTTACCTTTGCCCCGAGGATGTCATTCAAGTCCTTCTCGGGCGTCGTTATGAGTTTCAGATCGAAATTATCCTGCAATACCTTGAATACATTCGGAGTTATGAACGCCGGAGGCGTGGGCCCTACCCTTATCCCCTTTATATTCAGCGCCAGAAGCGTAAGAAGTATGGCGACCGCTTTCTGCTCGAACCACGAAAGAACCATGGATAGCGGCAGGTCATTTACTCCGCAGTTGAATGCCTTTGCGAGCGCAAGCGCGACCTGTATCGCCGAATAGGCATTGTTACACTGGCCGATATCAATGAGCCTCGGGATCCCGTCTATCGCTCCGAAGTCCAGCTTATTGAACCTGTACTTGCCGCAGGCGAGAGTCAATATCACGCAGTCCTTCGGCAGTTTCTCGGCGAGCTCCGTATAGTAGTTGCGTCCGGGTTTCGCCCCGTCGCAGCCGCCTATAAGGAAGAAGCGCTTTATCTTGCCGGACTTGACAGCGCCGATTATCTTGTCGGCCAGTCCCAATATGGCCGTATGGTGGAACCCTGTCATGATCTTTTTCCCGGGAAGATCCGTAAGAGACGGAAGTGATTTCGCCTTCTTGATAAGCTCTGAGAAATCTCTTCCTTTAATGTGTTTTGCCCCGGGCATGCCTGTTATCCCTATGGTGAAAAGCCTGTCCAGGTATGTATTATCCGGAGGAATGAGGACGCAGTTAGTCGTCGCAAGTATCGCTCCGGGAAATTCCTTGAACTCCTTCTTCTGTTCCTGCCATGCCCCGCCGTAATTACCAACGAGGTGCTTAAACTTCTTAAGCTCCGGATATCCGTGCGCCGGCAACATTTCGCTGTGAGTATATATATTGATACCTGTGCCTTCGGTCTGTTTCAAAAGCTCGTAAAGATCCAGGAGGTCGTGCCCCGTAATAAGTATACCGGGCCCTTTCTTTGTGCCTGTATCGACTTCCGTCGGCACCGGATTACCGAACCTCTGGGTATGGGCCTTGTCCAAAAGCTCCATGACTCTTAGATTCATCATGCCGCACTTTAGCACTGCATTTATATGGTCCTGGAGATCGAAGCTGACGTTCGTAACTGTCTTAAACAGTGCTTCGTGCATAAAGGCATCGACTTCTTCGTCTTTAGCGCCGAGCTCTCTTGCGTGGTAAGCATAAGCCGCTATGCCCTTTAATCCGTACAGCAGAATATCCTGAAGGCTCTGTATGTCAGGATTCTTCCCGCATACGCCTGATACGCTGCACCCTTTACCGCCTGCCGTCTGTTCGCATTGATAACAAAACATTTTATTTTCCCTTTCTATTTTTTATGTACTTGTTATATCGTTCCTCGCCCACGCAGTCTTTGGCATACTTGCACCAATCTAAACAGCTCTGGCCTCCCTGTCTTGTCACTTTACTTTTACACTTTGGACATATAGCTTCCGTTTCGTCCGTCCAGATCTCCACCTCTTCCCCGCAGGATGCGCATTTCACGCCCTCCGGAGCCGGCTGCTTGAACCTTGAGGAGCCAGGGCATTCGAATATCATCATTTCCCCGCGCACTTAGGTTTATTGATTGGATCCAGTATCCGAGCAGCCGGGCAGCCGGATTGCTGCAAGCCATGATCATACAGGACATCTTCAAACGTGATCGCGCCTTGCGGGCAGTCCGGAAGGCACGCGCCTAAAGCGTCGCATTTATCTGATAGCACCTTCGCCTTGCCGTTAACGATCTTTATGGCTCCTCCGCCGCATTTCGGGACGCATACGCCGCAGCCATTGCACTTTGCTTCATCTATCTTTATTTTTTTCGCCATGTTAGCCTCCTTATTTTAATAACGAACCGATGGTTATCAAACTCAACTCTGATTCAACATGCTTACCTATATTATCTATCCTCTTCTTGAGCGGGCACACGGCCCTGTTGGGGCATATCGCCTTCTTGAAAAGGCAATCGTTCAGCTCCACCCTACCCTGGAATATGGTTATAAGGTCGGTGATCCTTATCTTATCGGCAGGCCGGGCGAGCTTGAACCCGCCGCCGGAGCCCTTATATGAATTAACGATACCCGCCCTGCCAAGCGTCTGAAGTATCTTCCTCAGGAAAGGGCGCGGTATCTTGAGCTCTTTAACGAGCTCTCCTACGGAAACTACCCCCTCTTTCTTCTCTGCCATGCAGCACAATGCCCTTACCGCATAATCCGTATCTCTTGTCACCAGCTTCATATCTCTCCTCCATCCAACTAAATGATACCATGCTAGTATCATTTTGTCAAGAAAAAACCTTAAAAAGGGACGTTTCTAAATTCCATCCTGCATGTGTCCCCAAATTCAAGATCACACCTGTCCCCAAAACTAGCTGGGGACAGGTGTGGGATGAAATTTACAAACGTCCCAAGATCAGATTTAGAAACGTCCCTCGTGCTCGCCAATGAGCATGATTTAAAGCTATTGTCAACTATTTGATTTAAAATAGGTTGACAATTGGTGCGCTAGTCGCTATAATCTCCCCCATGCGAAAGATACTGGTTATTACACTGGCCGTCATGGTCATTGTTTCCTCCGCGCGGGCCGATGAGCCGAAGAAGCTAGACAAGATCGTGGTCACGGCCTCGCGCCTTGATACGCTTGAAGGCGAGACATCAAGATCCGTGACGATACTTGACCCTGCTGCGCTCGAAGAGTCGAATTACCAGGCCATCCCTGATGCGATAGGCAATGTAGGCGGTATAGACATAAGGCGCCGCGGGCCTGAAGGCATACAGGCAGATGTCAATATCCGCGGCACGACTTTTGAGCAGAACACCGTCCTTGTTAACGGCATAGTGGTAAACGACCCGCAGACAGGCCACTTCAACATGGATATCCCGCTGGCGATGATGGATATCGATGCCATAGAGATATTGAAGGGCCCGGCCTCAAGCCTATACGGCCCCAATTCCTTCGGCGGCGTCATAAATATCATTACCAGAAAACCCCAGGATAAAGAATTCCTCTTCTATTCCGAGGGCGGTTCATACGATTATTACAGGGGCGGGATCTCCCTCTCCTATCCGGCCGGCCCAATAAAGAACAGGTTCTCTATCGAAGAAAGCCGCTCCACCGGTTACATGCCCGAGACCCAGTTCAATAATCTCACGCTCACCGAAACCGCGACTCTGGAGACGCCCTTTGGTTCATATGATCTCCTATTCGGATACATGAAGAAAGACTTTGGCGCGGCCAACTTTTATTCCAACCTATACCCAAATGAATTAGAATCCACAGACACCAGGCTTTTCGAGCTGAAAGGCCATATCGAGAGACATGGCTTAAAGTTTGAGCCGAAATTATTCCTCAGGAGGCATTGGGATAAGTTCGCCCTCGACGCAAACCGGCCGGGATGGCAGACCAACTACCATACCACTTATAATTACGGCCTGGCCGCAGACTTTGTCATAGAAGATAAGTTCATGGATGTCGCCTACGGCTATGAGCTGTCCCAAGACACCACAGATTCGACCAACCTCCAGACCCATTCAAGGACAAAAGACGGTTTCTACGTGGAGGTCTCTCCCCACATAATAGACGCTCTTAAGATAAATGCCGGCATGCGTGAAGATTATATTTCTGACTTCGGATGGCGGTGCTCTCCCATGGTGAGCGCAAGCATCCTCCCTGCCAAAGACCTCACTATTAGGATGGCTATAGGAAAGGCCTTCAGGATACCGACATTCACCGACCTCTATTATAATGATGCCGCAAATAAAGGCAGCCCAAGCCTCGGCCCTGAAAGCTCATGGTCTTATGAGGCAGGGATAGATTATCGGAAAGACAGATACGACGTAAGCGCGACCTATTTTAACCGCGAGACCGAGGATACCATCGACTGGACCCGCACGACATCAAAACTGCCGTGGCAAGCATCAAATATCGGCACTGCAAAGACTAATGGTTTTGAGCTGGCAGTGGATGCGAGCCCTAGGAAGATAGACTCGAGGATCCCGATAGATAACATATTTTTCGGCTATACCTGTATAGATACATACGCAAAACATGGCTATCTCTCAAAATACGCCCTCGACTACCTGAAACAGCAGATATCAGGCGGACTGGAATGCAGCCTGTTCGGGTTCAAGAACTCCTGGGTGATAAATTACAAGAAGCGTATAGGCGACTCCGGGTATATGACGGTGGATACGAAGCTGGTGAAAGGGATAATTAAACAAAAGAAACTGGACCTGGAGGCCTATTTTGAGATATCGAACATATTCGACGTTGAATATTCGGAACAGTCTAATGTCCAGATGCCGGGCAGGTGGATAAAATCGGGAGGCACTATCAAATTCTAAGTTGACAATATAAGCCTCTTATAGTATTTTTATATCACAAATTGAAAGGATCTTATATGAACAAAGCGCACGCATTGGACCTAAATAAAGAACTGATAAACAATAGAGCCGCGAGCTCGCTTATAGGCGTGGTATTCTTTGTCGCCGCCATGGCGCTCGGTTCATATGTCAGGATACCCGTACCCGGAAGCCCGATCCCAATAACGCTGCAGACATTCTTCGTCCTCTTGGCTGGCGCTGTCCTCGGCAAGAGGCTCGGCCTGTTCGCAACCGTCTCCTATGCCGTTATCAGCTTGCCGATGCTTGTCGGGCCTACAGGAGGATATTTTGCCGGGTTCGCTATCGCGTCATTCGTTACAGGCGCTATGCTCGAGAAGAAGGATGCGGGTATCGGCCGCATGATCGCGGCATTCGCGATCGGGAACCTCGCCATCTACGCCCTCGGCGCATCATGGCTTGTATTCGCATATAAGGCGAGCATTGTGAACGCGGTATCAATGGGCGCTCTTCCGTTCGTAACAGGAGATATTTTAAAGATAGCCCTGGCAGTCATGATCTACAAAAGCATAGCAAGCCGCTCGAAGGATATATTCGGCGCGTAAATCGATAGATTGCTTCGTCGGCGCTAAAGCGCCTCCTCGCAATGACAGACATTAAATAAAAAACCCAAGCTGCAGAGCTTGGGTTTTTTATTTATATGAGATCCTGTTTATCTATTCAGGTGCTTTTCTGCATCCTCGACTATCTTCAATACCTCGGCCTGGGTCTTAGCCTTACGAAGCTGGCCTACGGTGAACTTATCTTTTATTATGTGCGAAAGCCTGGCCAGTATCTTAAGGTGCCTTCCCACCTCTTCCTTCGGGGATATCAAAACGAAGAATATGTACGTCAGGCCGCCGTCGAGAGAATTGAAATCGACTCCCTGCTGCGCCCTTCCGAAGACGAGTATCGGCTCTTTCGCGCCGTCTACCTTGGTATGCGGTATGCCTACGCCGTTGCCTATCCCTGTGGAACCCAGCTTCTCGCGCTCTAGTAGAGCCGTCAGCAGGGCCTTCTTGTTCTTGACCTTGCCGGAGGAGGCCGCGACATCCACAAGCTCCGCGAGGATATTTTCCTTCTCCGAGCTCTCGAGATTAAGCGCCACATACTTCTGTTTCAGGATATTGGATATGCTTACATCTTTTGCGTCAACCATCGCCGCCATTCTAACCTTTCGATCGTACTTATTCGATAGGTATTATGATCTTTGTCCCGGTCTTAAGCTTCTTCGGGTCCTTTATCCTGTCCTTATTGAACTCATACAGATAATTCCAGCGGTTGCCGTTGCCAAGCTCTTTTGCGGCTATCTTCCAGAGCGAATCGCCCGACTTCACGATATACTCTTTGGTGGAGACCTTTATCTGGCTCTCGACATTCTCTTTGGTCTCCTCTACGTACTTGCCTTCCTCGATCGCCGTGGCCTGCTCCGGAGCCTTGCCCGTATAAGGTATCATCGTCTCCTCGACCTCGGCTATCATGAACTGGGCATTGCGGTCCTTCTGCATGCCGACAAGATCCGTGACCGGGGCTATTGCGTCCAGCTTGCCGCGCGATATTATCTTGATCCTCTCCTCCGGCACGCCCTTATCGAGCATGAACTGCTTAACGGAGATCCCGCGTTTCTTTCCGAGCTTATCGTTATATTTCTCGGTCCCGCGGACATCGCAATTGCCGGTGATGAGTATGCTCGCTTCAGGGTTCTTCTTCAGCGTCTTTACGGCGTCCTGCAGTATGTCGGCCGCATCGTCCCTTATGTCGGCCTTGTCATAATCGAAGTATATCTTGACGTTCTTTATTATCTTCCTGATAAGAAGCGACGGCCTCAACTCCTGCGGCTGAGGCGGAGAAAGCTCGTCCTCTTTGTAATCGAATATCACCTTGCGCACGTAGCAGTAACCCCTGTTGCCCCAGACTTCAGGCGATTTTTCGCCCGGCTGTTCAGGCCACCACCAGTATCCGCCCTTGACCGTGTCCTCTACCGGACCCGGCTTGGCATCCGTAGGCCACCAGGTGAACTTTTGCTGGAATTCCTCGGTCTCCTGCCTTCTGGGGTCTTCCCTGTCCACGATACCGGCAGCATAAATAGAGCCCATTGACGAGAGGATAAAACCGATCGTTACGGCCGCAGCTAAAGTCCTTCTTAAGGCGTTCTTCATGCTCCACACTCCGTTTTATATTTATATTTAATAGATTATATTTTCTGAAATTCTAATTGATACATTTTATCAAAGGCAAAATAGGAAATCAAGGCCTATATTAATATAGTTATTGGTCGGATTTCTTAAAAAAAATTTTGATAGCGTCGAGGCCCTCGTTCTTTATCGACTCCCCGATATTTTCAAGGCGGGGCTTCACTATCTTCATGATAGATTCCTGCAGGCCGCTGAACTGTGGTTTTTCGACTGTCCCGGTAATGTCGAATTTAAGGCTCAGCTTGTCGTTTCCGTTCAGGGCCTCGCAGAGCGCCGGCATCGGCACGAATCCGAAAGCCAATTTCGAGCCGCTTTTGGGCGCAAATTTGTAATCTTTCAACGCTAGGCGATTCCTTGAATTTATCTCGTCATTTATTATCCTGGTCTCTGAATACAATGTAGCGGTACCCTTCTCGACAGCCAAAGGAAGAGAATCTTCGTAAAGGAAGCGCACGGCCGGCATATCGACTTCTTTCAACGTTATGTCGAACTCTCCCTTCTTGCCTTTACTGTCAAAACCGTGCGAGAAAAATAGGTCTAGGCTGCCGATCTGCGAGCCCTCTTTCTTTAAGGTGCCCTTTATCTCGAAGAGGCCTATGTCGGCGCCATTCTCAGGGTCAAAACCGAGCTTGCCGATCCTCGCCCTGGCCCTGTCGAGCTCTATGATGCCGCCGTTATCCGCCTTAAGATGGAATAAGGCCCTTCTTATATCTAGCTCTCTTATCTCAAATATATACCTGTCGCGGGCCGACCTGAATTTTACCAGCTCTCCCTTCGGCGCTTCGGTCACCTCCGTAGTCACCTTCTTCGATTCGGCGCGCGCGGCCTTCTCCTTCTCTATCGCCTTCTTGGAAAAATTTTTCTTTACCATCTCATAGCCTTTAGAGAACCAGTCCTTCTTCTCTCGCAGCATATCGAACATAGACGGCAGGCTCGCGCCCTTTTTCCCCTCGCCTGCAGCGCCTCCGCCAAGCTTCTGGAGATTGAAAGTGCCGCCTCGCGCGCCCTCCAACGTGATCTCCGCGTTATTCAATATGATGTGGGAAAATACGAGCCGCCGCGAGAGCAGCGCGAGCGGGCTCACGTGCATGGAGACGTCATTTATCTTCGCGATAAGTTTTTCGGGATTATCGGGGTCATAGACCTCCATGCCCTTCAACGTGATCGAAAGCGTAAGAGGCCAGACCCTCAGCGTATCGATATATATCTTCGCGTTGCTGGTCTTGTTTATGGCGTCTATGATGGCAGAGCTCACCACCGGGCTCACGAAATACGCTACGCCGAGCTGGATCGCGAAAAATACGGCCACGACGAGCGCGAGGGCCGCGATATTGATCCTCTTTATGAAACTGGATCTCTGGCTCGCGTTCGGCTTGATGAAAACGCTCCTCAACTTTTTTATGGCGTAAAGCTTCGTATTTGTCTTAAGCACGCTCGCGGCGCCGAGATCCGCAATGCTCGCAGCCTGATGGGCGACCTTGAGACCGGAGACGAGCTTGGCTATTTTTGAATTGGCGATCTTTTCGCTGTATTTTGAACGCAGCGCGATAGTCGTCTTCTTCGACACAAAATATACGGGCGCCGACAAGACGGCGGAGAGCGCGAGACCGCCGGCGATGAGCGTATTATTTATGTCGAGATACGCTATTACCGGAAGATTTATGGCCCAGCGCCAGAAGCCCGCGAGAAAATTCGCGTCGATGAGAAGGTAGGCACCGAGCTTACCGGTAAGATAGTGAAGGCCCGCGATATATGCAAATTTGAAGAGAGGAAGAGCGAGCAGTATGGACATCCTGTTTATCCTGAAGACAAAGAAGGATACGGTCAAGAGCGCCGCCATAGTCCCATTCCATGGGATAAACCCGAGGAACATGGCAAGGCATACCCCGGCTGCCACTTCCCGCGGAGAGGTGTTCGCTTCGAGAATTCCTATTATCTGGGTAGGAAGCTTAGTGAATATCAGCATCTATTATTCCTCCTGTTTATTCGATATCCAGTATCTCACAAAGGCTTGAGATGATCCGGTATGGCTTTTCTCTCCTAAGCTGGGCGCGGGACGATGATCCCCCGAGCACGGCTATCGTTCTTATCCCGGCATTCCTGCCGGCCTTCACATCTATCGCCATGTCGCCGACATATATGGTCTCTATCCTCTTAGCCTTCAGGTGCCGCATCGTCTTGATGAGTAGCGCCGGCCTCGGCTTAAGCTCTCTCTTATTCTTGGCGCATTCGACCATGTCAAAATATTTTATAAGCCCGAGTCTCTTTAGCAGTATGAGGCTGAATTTTTTCGGGCGGTTCGACGCCACGGCAAGCTTATAGCCTTTCTTGCGCAGACGGCTCAAGACCTGCCTGGCGCACGGAAGGACGCGCGAATCCGTCAGGAGCGCTTTCTCATGATGCTTGCGGTATATCTCGAGCGCCGGCTTTACGTCATTACCTTTGAAGAAAGTCTCGATGAAATTCTTGTCGCCATGGCCGATCAAGCGCTTCACCGTATCCATGCCGATATCTTTGCGCCCGAACTTCCGGTTGACGTAATTAAGGCTGTTCCTTATCGCGCCGTACGCGTCAACTATCGTGCCGTCAATATCGAATATGATGAGCCTTGTCATGCCTTTACCTCGAACACCTTCTGTTTTGATTTCTGACCAAGCATGAGCGATATCTTCGATCGCGGAACGCCGAAATGCTCCGCAAGCGCCCTTATGATCGCGTCATTGGCCTTGCCCTCTATAGGCTTGGCCTTCACCATGACGCGATACTCATTCTCGCCCGTCTTCTCGACGCGCTCTTCCCGCGCGCTCGTCTTCACTTTGACAGATATCTTCATCTTTATAGATTGTGCGTAATGAACCTGGAGAATACGACGACATCCTCCATGGTGAATATCCTGGTTATGTTCCTATCGTAAAGCATCGTCGCCTCCGGCCCGAACTCATCGTCCCCTTTCCAGAGTATGACCTTTACATAAAGCCCCGGGAATGTCTCGAGCTCCATCCCGATATCGCCCTCGGCTATCTTTTTGCCTTTGAAACGGCCGAGCGCCTCGAGGAGAGCCTCGGGCTTCTGGCCGTATTTCCGCAAGAGCGGTTTTATCACGCTTTCGCGGTAGGCCGGGTAATAGAACTCGCCGCCTTCTATATCCTTGAACGACACCCATTCGCCGCCCGGGGCATATCCTTCCTTAAAAGAACCAATGAGATAATGCAGCAGTATTATGGTGAGATGATCTTTCGCGGGGGTGTTGCAAGAAACGGATGACGCGCTCTTCCGGGCGAGATCTATCTCATAGGTATCGCCCATAAAATGCGCCTCGTGCCTGTCCTTATCGGATAAGCCCGCCAGTTCTTCCCAACCCCTTATTATCGCCGCTTCGTATGTCATGGATCTTTCCTCATTCTGGACCCAGGACCCCGGGCCCTGGACCCTCGTCCATTTTACTCTTTCCTATTTCCCAATTCAATAACTTAAGTTATAATAATCCATCATGATCTATGACCGTTTTCAGCAGGAAGCCATTGACTACATAAACCAGGGCCACTCAGTCATCGTCTCCGCGCCGACAGGCGCCGGCAAGACCGCCATCGCCGAGCACATCATCGAGGAATGCATAAAGAAGGGCGAAGGCGTCATCTATACGGCTCCCATAAAAGCCCTCTCAAACCAGAAGTTCCGCGACTTCCGGGTACAGTATGAAAAATATATCGGCATCCTGACCGGAGACGTTTCGCTGAATCCCGACGCGCCCGTCCTTATAATGACGACCGAGATATTCCGCAACAAGCTTCTGGACGAACCGGAGAGCCTGAATAAGTATTCCTGGATAATATTCGACGAGATACACTATATCGACAATCCCGAACGCGGCTCCGTATGGGAGGAGTCGCTCATATTCATGCCCGAGCACATGAAACTCTTAGGGCTCTCGGCGACCATACCCAATATCCAGCAGTTCGCGACCTGGATAGAATCGATCCACAAGAAGACGGTGAAGATAGTCATTGAGAACAAGAGGCTCGTGCCGCTGCATTTCTATTTCCAGTGCCATAATATGGTCGCGGACAACCTTAACAAGCTTAGGCGCGGCCGCAACGTCAGGCCCAACAAGCTCGCCTCTCTCATTAATTATGTCCGCGATAAGGACGGCCTGCCTTGCATATATTTCGTATTCGGCAGGAAGAGGGCCGAAGATCTCGCTTTTGAGCTCATGACCCACGATTTTCTCGATACGGTCGATAAGGACAGGATAATGGAGTTCTACTCCTCCCTCTGCGAAAAGTATGACCTGACGCATGAAAAGAGCGCAAACATCATGATCCCGCTCATCGAAAGAGGCATTGCATTCCACCACGCCGGCATGCTCCCCACGTTAAAAGAGGTCATCGAGAGGCTGTTCACGAGCCGCCTCCTTAAGGTGATATTCACGACGGAGACATTCGCCCTGGGAATAAACATGCCGAGCCGCTCTGTGATATTCGATGACTTAAGGAAATTCTACGGAAGATCCGTCCAGAACTTAAAGACGAGGGACTTCTACCAGATGGCCGGGCGCGCCGGTAGGCGCGGGATAGACGATGAGGGCTTTGTCTATTCGCGCATCAATCCGCACAGGATACGATATGAGGAAGTGAAGAATATAATATACGGAAAACCCGAAGAGGTGCGCAGCCAGTTCAATACGTCATACGCGACGATCCTCAATCTTTATGAAAAATATAAGGATAATCTCTTCGACATATACCCGAAGTCGCTCCATTATTTCCAGACCAAGCACACCCAGCAGAAGGAAGCGCTCAGGCTCATGGAAACGAAATTGAAACTACTGAAAGAATGGGATTATATAGGCGCCGATGCTCTTACCGACAAAGGCCATTTCGCGAAAGCCGTCTATGGCTATGAACTGATCCTGTCGGAGCTTTATCAGGAGAAGGCCTTCGAGCATTTAAATGAATCGGGCCTCGCCATGATGGCCGTGGCCGCCGTCTTTGAGCCGAGGAAACACCAGTATATGCCGTCGATCTCCCATGCCGCGAACGAGATAAAGAGGACCTGCGAGTCTATCTTCAGGGATATCGAACGAAAAGAGAGGAACAACAGGATATACCCTTTGAGCAAGATACCGAATTTCAATCTCTCGAAAGCGACGGATATGTGGGTGAACGGCGCCTCATTCGCGAACGTCCTGAAAGCGACGGATACCGACGAGGGCGAGGTGGTCCGCTACTTCAGGATGGCGATACAGATATTGCGCGAGATAAATGACACTCCGATATCGGGCGAGCTCCGGGACCGCATATGGAATACGGTGCGCCTCATGAACAGAGATATCGTCGATGCGGAGAAACAACTTCGCGAAGGTTAATCCTCCTCATTCAAATTTTCCTCACCGTTAAAGCTACAGCCTCTTTCGGGGGAAGGTGTCCTTCCACGAACGTTCCATTCCCGGAATTTTCCTACCCATGAAGGCTGTCGGCCCTTTTGGGGTGGGTCTTGTGCGCGGACGTTCGCTCAGATTGGCCATCTTCGCTCACTCCGAAAAATTTTGATGGCCGGCCAACCCGGACTATATAGAAAACTATTGACAGGTTTGTCCGGCCTTTCTAAACCGGCATAAGGTATCAAAATTTTTCAAGGCCGCTTCAAGACCCACCCCAGCGGGCCGCGCCTACTATAAGAGGAAAATCCTCACTTGTCGTCACAGCTATATCTGACATGCTAAGAAGTTTCACGGGTTACGTATGAGCCCTCGAGGGATGGGGTGTCCTGGAGCGACGTCGAAGGCCGCAATCTTTCAACGAAGATTGCGGCCTTCCGAGCGAGCTTTCCTCTGGAAAGTGAGCGTTCGCGCAAGGA
>JAGVGJ010000022.1 GCA_020057115.1 Candidatus Omnitrophota bacterium
AGAAAAGGTAGCCAAAAGAAAAAGGGCTACTACTAACATTAACCAAAAGCGGACACATCACTTGTTAGAAAAAACGGACGTCTTGACTATTTAGCTACACGGGAAGCGAAATAATCTTGACCGTCCAGGCATTCTATGATATACTTCCTGGAATATATTGTATTATACTAACTCATTCCCAAGATAGGGTGCGACCCTATAATAAGGAGGAAATAACATGGGAGTAATCGAAGCGATCAGGAAAGGTTTTGGAGTCGCCAGCAAGAACCTGGGACTTGTCTTGATTCTTTTCATATTCAACCTCATATGGAACATGGCCAGCATACCGTTCGTTGGACCGGCTGCAGCAGCCAGGCCTGATCTTGCGGCGCTTGCCGTGATCATAAGCGTGATATTCATCCTCATGAGCATATTCGTGCAGAGCGGTTCCCTTGCCCTGGTAAGAGACTATATTAAGGCAGGGAAGATGGGGCTCGGAGACTTTGCGAAGTATGGCGCAAAGTATTACATCCGCCTTCTGATGCTCGGGCTCTTGATAGTCCTCATAATAGGCGCAGTCGGCCTGGTAGCGGCATTGATAGTATTCGCCACCACGCCTTTAAATAACACAATAGTGACCGTGATAGCCGCGATCCTTGCCATAGCGATCGGCGTGGTCGGGGTATATTATATACTACTCCTCATGATGTCGCCGTATACGATCGTTTGCGAGGACATGGGCGTCATAGAGTCGATGAAGAGGTCGATAAACGTAGTTAGAAGGTCCATAGGCAAGATCATACTGCTTCTGGTCCTCCTCATACTCATTTCGATGGGCCTTGGATTCCTCATCGGCCTTTTGACGGGTTTTGCGTCGGTAGCCATGCCGGTTGCCGCAGGCCGCGTATTTACAGGATTGATATCAAGCATATTCAACGGATATCTGGGCATAGTCATGATGGCAAGCTTCACAGCTTTCTATTTTGCGCTCGTTCAAAAAGAGAAGACATCCGCGCAGAAGGTGTTCTAGGGTTTAAGAAGGAGATTTCCCCCGGGCCCCGCTTAATAAGGCAGGGCCCGGGATAATATACTAGCTATGAAAGAGATGACAGAGATTCGCTGGCATGGTAGAGGCGGCCAGGGAGCAAAGACGGCCGCCCTTTTACTTGCAGATGCGGCATTAGGTTCAGGAAAATACGTCCAGGCATTTCCGGAATACGGCCCCGAAAGGATGGGCGCCCCGGTAGCGTCATTCGACCGCATATCCTCAAAACCGATACTCCTGCATTCGGCAGTCACCAATCCCGACGTAGTGCTTGTCCTCGACCCGACACTGATAGAGTCCGTTGATATCACCGAAGGCGTGCTTGATGACGGCATAGTCATAATAAACACCGAAAAGTCTCCCGCAGACATAAGAAAAGAGCTCAATATAACAGGCAAGATAAAGGTCTACACCGTTGACGCTTCCAAGATATCCAAAGAGACCATAGGCCGCGATATACCTAATACTCCGCTCTTGGGCGCGCTTTTAAAGGTCACCGGCATGCTGGATTTTAAAGAGACCATCGAGGATACGAGAAAAAAGCTTGAGAAGAAGTTCAAGTCAAAGCCGGAAGTAATAGATGGGAATATCAAGGCGATCGAACGCGCCTATAATGAGGTAAAGTCATAGATGGCAACTAAAAAGATAGAAAAACCGGGATGGAAGACCCTGCCTGAAGGGGATCTAATAATAGGCGGCGGCACAGCAAAGGATTTCCATACTGGCGGATGGCGCTCGATGAGGCCGATACACATTCCAGAAAAATGCGTAAGCTGCATGACATGCTGGGCATATTGCCCGGATTCGGCGGTTCTGGTAAAGGACGGCAAGGTTGTCGGGTTTAACCTAGATTTCTGTAAAGGCTGCGGCATATGCGCTTATGAATGCCCGGTAAAGGGCAAGGCGATAAAGATGGTCTCCGAAAAAGAGGCCAAAGCCCAAGAGAAAAAATAACAATGGCAAAATCAAACATATTAGCAAGAACAGGCAATGAGGCGATGGCTGAGGCGATGCGTCAGATAAACCCTGACGTAGTAGCTGCTTATCCGATCACCCCTGCTACCGAGATAGTACAGATATTCGCAAGTTATGTCGCTGACGGGCTCGTTGATACGGAATTCGTCCCGGTAGAGAGCGAGCATTCGGCTATGTCGGCATGCATAGGTTCCGCAGCCGCGGGCGGCAGGACGATGACAGGCACTTCGAGCCAGGGCCTTGCGCTCATGGCGGAGATGCTCTATATAGCCGCCGGCTTAAGGCTTCCGATAGTCCTTGCAGATGTCAACAGGGCGCTTTCAAGCCCCATCAATATCCACTGCGACCATTCGGATACCATGATGGTGAAAGAAGCCGGCTGGATACAGATATTCTCAGAGAATGCCCAGGAAGCGTATGACAACATGGTCCAGGCTGTGAAGATAGCCGAGAAGGCGCGCATCCCGGTAGTAGTTACTACCGACGGTTTCATCATAAGCCACGGCATGGAGAGGATAGAGATCCTTGATGACAAGGATGTCAAAGATTTTGTCGGCCAGTATAAGCCGGAGAACTACCTGCTCAATCTCGACAAGCCTATCACTGTAGGCGCTCTCGATTTTACGGACTACTATTTTGAACATAAGAGACAGCAGATCGAGGCTATAAAGGATTCCATGCCTGTCATACTGGATGTCGGTAAGGAATTTGGAAATAAATCCGGCAGGTCTTATGGTTTCTTCGAGAAGTATAAGCTTGATGACGCCGATTGCGCTATAGTCGTCATGGGTTCGACCGCAGGCACTACGAAGGTGGTTGTAGATAATCTAAGGGCTAAGGGCTTAAAGGTCGGGCTATTGAAACCGAGGGTCTTCAGGCCTTTTCCCAAGGCGGAACTCGCGGATGCGCTTAAAAATTTGAAGGCGATAGCTGTCATGGACAGGTCTGATTCAGGCAATGCACAGGAAGGGCCGCTCTGCCTCGAGATAAAGGCGGCGCTCTATGACGCCAACCTTTCCAAGGCGCTCTTAAATTACATATACGGCCTGGGCGGACGCGACATAAAGATCGAAGAGATAGAGAAGATATACACCGATCTTGGGGAAGCGATAAAAGGCTCTAAGAAACCGAAGATAACATATATTGGCGTGAGAGAATAAATGGCAAACTTAAAAGAATTATCCAAGCAGAAAGAATTATTCACCGGGGGCCACCGCGCATGCGCAGGCTGCGGCGCCGTGATAGTGGCGCGCCAGGTCTTGATGGCTGCCGGACCCAATACGGTTGTTGCAAGTGCTACAGGCTGTCTTGAGGTCATATCTACCATATTCCCTTATACGGCATGGAATGTCCCGTTCATCCACAGCGCGTTCGAAAACTCAGGCGCCACGATAAGCGGGGTCGAAGCATTGTACAAATCCTGGATGAGACAGGGAAAATATAATAAGAAGGTAAATTTCATAGCTTTTGGCGGAGACGGCGGCACGTATGATATAGGGCTGCAGTCGCTTTCAGGAGCAGTCGAGAGAGGTCATAACATATTATACGTTTGCTACAACAATGAAGCCTACATGAATACAGGCGTTCAGCGCTCAGGCGCTACCCCGAAAGGCGCTGATACCACGACTGCGCCCGTAGGAAAGGTAAGTAAAGGTAAAGAGCAGTATAGAAAAGACCTAACAGAGATCATGGTGGCCCACAGAATACCGTATGTCGCCCAGGCTGTAGTCGGTAACTGGCGCGACCTGATGAATAAGGTAGAAAAGGCCCTTTCCATAGAAGGGCCGAAGTTCATAAACGTATTCCAGCCTTGCAGGCTCGGATGGGCCTATGAGCCTGAGAAGACCTGCGAGATGGGGCGTCTTTCTGCGGACACATGCATATGGCCGCTTTATGAAGTTGTAGACGGTAATTACCGCATAACATACAGACCCAAGACTAAGAAGCCGGTGACTGACTGGATAGGCGTTCAGGGGCGTTTCAGACATCTCTTGAAGCCCGAGAATAAGGCCATCATAGACCAGATACAGGCTTTTACGGATAAGAATTGGGAAGACCTGCTGAAGAAGGAGTCTTTAAGCGCTCCTGCAGTGAAACCATCAGAAGCTCCAAAGCCAGCCTAAAATACTAACCTCTGCGATAATCGCACTGCTTTAGATCACAGACGGCGCATTGTGACTTTTTGCGGGTGAATAATCCTTTTGGTCCTATGGCGCATGCTGCGGATATGGATTTTTTGGGGACCATCATGCATCTTTCGGTGAGCCTGACGCCGGCCTTTCGGAAATCAAGGATCTTCGCCATCTTGATTTGGTCCTCTATGGTCCAGCTGCAGTAACCGGGGCTGAAGCGCATTGAAACTGTCTCGTCTTTTTTTAAGCGTTCAAGCCTAAGTGCGGACTCCACTCCCTCGGCGAGAGATTCGACCGCAAGAGACCCTATCCTGTCCATAAGATATCCGCCAAGCGAGTCCCCATTTGCCATGAGCTCCGAAGCCTTCTCTTCGATCCCCGAGCCTATGGTGACAAGAAAGAATGATAAAACCCGGGCGCCTTTTAAGTGAGAGGCGAGGTGAGAGCTCGATAGCGTGACGCGCCCGCTTAGCTCTATCGAAGAGCGTGATATCTTTTCGATATTCTTTAGGCGGCGGGCAAGTTTTGGTTTTACGAGGTTTTTTGCGAGATGAAGGCACCCTTCGGCGCATGACCTGACGGCCTCGGACCTTATCCGCTCGGTCCGGCCAAGTTCACCGGCTACCCATATCCAGTCTATCTTTAACGAAGTTATCTTCTTATCTGCCATGGCGTTTATCGACGATATGGATCAGTTTCCTGCCGCTGCGAACCGTGCCTGGAGAATGGTAGGCGAATTCCATCTCGTATATTCCGAGCAAGGCGTTCCTGGACATATCCGGATACAGCGTCTTAATAGAGGATATGACCTTATCTTTTACGCGCTCTTTCAGGGAAGCGTCTTTTATCTCCAGGTTGAATTCCATTATCTCCTTTATGCCGCGGAGCTTGAATACTATCTGCCAGTCGCTCGTTATCTCTTCTATATTTTTTAGTATGTTATCGAACATAAGAGGGTAGAGATTGCCGGCTGCCGTTATCACCATCTCATCGGACCTGCCGCGCATCCTCGCGAGTTTCCGCAAAGAGAGTCCGCAGGCGCAGGGCGCTTCTATTATCTTCGATATATCCCTGTTCTTATAGCGTATAAGCGGCATAGTCAGGCGGTTCAAGGTGGTGAATGCCACCTCGCCGTAGCCTTCCTTGTCAGGATTTGCGATCTCGACCGAGAAGTCATTCTCGTCGATATGGTAGCCATCACAGCAGGCGAAAGGCTCGAAAGCCATTATGCCGCCGGATTCTACGGAAGCGTAGACCATCCTCACTCCGGCGCCCTTCCAGACCTTCTCCATCCAGGGCTTGGCCGCCTCGGGCATCTCCTCGCCGCCGGCTATCAATAATTTCAGCGGATAAGCGCCGTTCTTCTCGGCTATCTCAGTAAGTTTTATCAGCCATGTGGGCTCGCCCAGGATCACGTTGAAACCATATATGGGTATGCGCCTGTAAACCTCTACGGGATCGATCTTTCCCGCCACGAGCGTGAGCGCGCCCAGCTTCTCGACGCCCTTCTGGGTGACCATTCCAGGTATCCATATCTCGAAGTCGAAGGCATTGACGAGCCTGTCTTTCCTGGTGATGCCTCCCAATAGCAAACCGGAAGCATTCATCCTGCCGATATGGTCGAGCTCATCCTGTCCGAAATATACGCGCTTATTCTTTCCCGTGGTACCGGAGGATTCGAATACTATCTGGGGATCCCTGCAGAGGAATTCTTCGGCATTTGCGGATATATCCTGAGGCGTGGTGTAAAAATCTCCCAGGTCCGACGGAGATTTGATCCTTCCCGGGTCTATCCCAAGCTCAGCGAATTTTCTTTTGTAGAACGGGGATCTCTTGCAGGCATATCTTATGATATTCAGGAACGCGGCATTCTTCTTCCAGTCAGTGAATGCCCTGGGCGTATTCCTTGCCAGAGATGCAAGGGCCGCGGGGCGCATCCTGTCTATTGCGCAGTCGAGGATGCTTGTCAGCATTTAGTTAGAACCTCTTAAGCGCTTTAATGAGCGCCTCTTCAAAAAGGTCTATGCCAAGGTCTATCTCTTTTTCCGTGATGTAGAAAGAGGGGGCGAGGGTGAACGCATTCTTATAATATCCGCCCACGTCGAGAACTAGCCCGCGCTTCTTGCCGCCTGCGGAGAGTTTTCCGCTCAAGCCGATCTCTTCTATCGCGTCTGTGAGAGCTTTATTGGGGGTGGATCCGTCCTTCTGGCACATCTCTATCCTTAGAGCCAGGCCGAGGCCGTCGACATCGCCCATATAGGGATATTTCTTCTGGAGGGTCTTAAGCCTCGCCTTAAAATATTCGCCCTTCTTGGGTATCTCCGTAGCGAAGCGGGAGCTTTCTATGAGCTTCATGACCTCTAACCCCACCGCAGTCCCGAGGGAGTTCGAGGAGAAAGTGGAGTGTGTGGATCCCGGGCCGAATACCTTCGGGGATATGAGGGCCTCTTTCGCCCATATCCCGGATATGGGATTCAGGCCGTTCGTCAGGGCCTTGCCGAATACGAGCATGTCGGGCGTGACATCGAAATGCTCAAGCGCCCAGAACTTTCCGGTCCTGAAGAAGCCCATCTGTATCTCGTCGTCTACCAGGAGGATGTTGTATCTGTCGAGTATCTTCTTAAGCCCCTGGAAATATCCCTGGGGAGGTATCACGTATCCGCCAGTGCCTTGTATCGCTTCCACGTAGAAGGCCGCGAATTCGCAGACATTGGTCTTCTTGTTCACTACGCCGTAATATTCCGTCTCAAAGAGCCTTTCGAACTGCTTCAGGCAGTACATGGAGCACGAATCCTTCTTTTTGCCGTAAGGGCAGCGGAAACAGTAGGGGAATGGTATGAAAGAGGCCCTCTCGCCGAAGTGGCCGAACTTCTCCCTGTATCTGAAGCTCGATGTTATGGATGAGGCGCCAAGAGTTCTTCCGTGATATCCGCCTTCGAAAGCGAATACAAGGCTCCTGCCGGAGTGCATCCTTACGAGCTTAAGCGAATCCTCGACCGCCTGCGCGCCGCCGACATTGAAGTGGACCCGTCCTTTTTCCTCAAAGGTAGTCTCCATCCTCTGGGCGAGTTTCGCCGCGAGCCTTATCTTCTCTTCGTGGAGATATTGGCAGGCCAGCTGCGGAAGGGAGTCGATCTGTTTTTTAAGGGCATTATTGAGCCTCGGATTCGCATAGCCGAAATTCGCGGCCGAATACCACATCTGCAGGTCCAGGTATTCTGTCCCTTCTCCATCGTAAAGATAGCTCCCGTTACAGCGTTTGAATAGAGGCGGATTCTCCATGTAATGGACGGTATCGCCCCAAGAACAGTATTTGGACTCAAGTTTTAAAAGCTCGTCATCTGCCATCGTTTCCTCAGTGGTCACGGGAGAATTTTTAGGTTTTGCGCTCATGTGAGGCTCCTGGTTTTGAAGTATTTGTAGACGTCGTTCATGTTCTTTAAAGGTATGTGGTCAAGTTTCTTGGACTTGAAATGCTCGAGAAGCGCGTCCTTTGCGAATACGACATCCGCAGCCTTTGCCGGGCATATATCTGAACAGCCGTCGCCGACATAGACTATGGTATTATCCTTGTCGGAAAGGCGGCGCATGCTTGAGAGCTTGCAGTGGCCGCAGTAGTCGCCGCACGAATTATTAGATAGCGGGAATGAGGGCACGAGCCTCTCACCGGATATTCTCACTTTGTTAGAGAATACAGGCAACCCTTTTACGCCGTTCGATTTAAGGATGTTCTTAAGGATATAATCGAAATTATCGCTTAATACGAACGTCTTTATCTTCTCAGAGCGGAGAAGAGAGAGCGTCTTCTTGAAGTGTGGGTCTATCTTTACGCGCTTTAGATAGGAGTTAAGCTTATTTTTGGATATCCTTATGCTTCCGATCTGGCCTTTCAGGCATGCCTTGGAGCCGATCTTGCCGGACTTCCATTTATTCTCCAGCTTTATCCAGCTCTCATCCATGGAGAATCGCTCGAGCATATCGTCTATGACGTCGAAACTCGTTATCGTATTGTCAAAATCGAAGAAGACGGTATATTTGTCAGGCATAGTAGGTATATTTTATTCTATAAATATTCAAAATACAATATTTTAATTTCTCTTAACGCGGCTTGGAGAGCCTTACGCGCATCATGACGCCTGCTTCCTCAAGAGAACATGTCTTAAAAGAGCTATTTGATACGGAATTTTGTATTATGGTATCATATTCGTTTTGTGTGTATCCATGCAGACGTAAGATGGCCCGCGCCATCCGCGGGGTGGGGAGGAATCCGAGGAATTTATTAAGCTGGCAATTTATGTTTTCGTTGGAGGCATTGCCATAGCCGTCATATATCCAGGCTTCGCAGCCCGGTTTTAGACATCTGTATATCTCATTGAATACTCTTACAGGATCTTTCCAATGATGCATGGAGCCCGTGCTTATGACCATATCAAGGGAATCATCCGCAAAACCCATAGACTTGGCATCCATCACCTTAAATTCAAGGTTCTGGACCCCGGACCCTTGACCCCGGACCCTTTGTCGATTTCTCTCAGCGATCTCTATCATACTCCTGCTAAGATCTATCCCTATTATCTTCGAATCCGGGAACCTCTTCGCTATCTCTATTGGTAGGGCGCCGGGGCCGGTCCCTATATCCAAAAGGACTTTTCCTGGGGAGAGCGGTATGTCGTCAGCAACTTTCTTATGGTAAGGCGCGAACATGCCTACCACAAAGGCGCTGTACATACCGGCCAGCAGTCCAGGGATCTCTTCCGGAAGGCTCTTCCTCAGTTCATGGAGCCTGTCTTTATATAAAAGGAGGGTGCCGACCAAAAGGAATGGTATGCATGGCATTATGGGTATGACTGCCCCGACCAGCCCCAGAAGTATGAGGACTATGCCCAGGATCTTGTATAGCATTTCACCTTTTTTTATTTCGCTCGAGGAAGCGCTTCATCCTTGAAATAGCCTCTTTGATATTATCAAGGCTTGAAGCATAAGATATCCTGATATAGCCTTCTCCGATGGGCCCGAATGCCGTTCCCGGCACGACGGCAACCTTCTCCTGAGAGAGGAGCCTTTTCGAGAATTCCATGGATGAAAGGCCTGTATTTTTTATGGAAGGGAAAGCGTAGAAAGCCCCTTCGGGTTTATGGCAGGTCAAACCTATCTCATTAAGGGCGGATACTACATATTCCCTGCGCCTCTTATATTCGCGTTTCATTTCACGGACAGACCTGTCGCCGTTCTTGAGCGCCTCGCGGGCCGCCATCTGGGATATTATGGGCACGCACATTATCGTATATTGGTGTATCTTGGTCATGGCGTATATTATGTTCTCCGGAGCCGAGACATAACCTATCCTCCAGCCTGTCATTGCGTATGCCTTTGAAAAGCCGTTCAGGTATATGGTGCGCTCTCTCATGCCGGGGAGCGTCGCGATCGAAGTATGGGCATAATCGTATGTGAGGTCGCAGTATATCTCGTCGCTCATCACTATGAGATCATGCTTGATAATGACCTTTGCCAGAGATTTAAGCTCTGACTTCGAATAAGATACGCCTGTAGGGTTATTGGGATAGTTGAGTATGATGGCCCTGGTCTTCTTCGTGCAGTGGCGCTCGATATCTTTCGCGGTTATCTTGAAGCCTCTGTCCGGAGAAGTCTTTATGAATACGGGCTTCCCGCCGCAAAGGATGACATTTGGCCCGTAAGAGACATAATAAGGTTCCGGCACCAATACTTCGTCGCCGGGGTCTACCGTAGCCCTGAGAGCAAGGTCCAACGCTTCGCTGACGCCTACGGTAACGAGTATCTCGTTCTCATAGTCGTAGCGCAGGCCGTATTTCTGCTTCAGGTGTTTTGATATGTCCTGCCTGAGTTCCACGAGGCCCTTGTTCGAGGTGTATGACGTGTAGCCGTTCTCCAGCGCATATATGCCGGTCTCGCGTATATTCCATGGCGTGACAAAGTCAGGCTCCCCGACCCCCAAAGAGATCACATCCTTCATTCCCATCACAAGGTCGAAGAAGACCCTTATTCCGGAAGGGGGGATGGTATTGGCGTATTTTGAGATTTTTATAGTCATATTTTTAGCTTTATAGCTTCTTTATAGTGTTATCGCTTGCCTTTTATCCTTTTTCGCTTTGCGCAGTATGTCCCCGTCCTCTTTATACTTCTGGAGGATGAAATGCGTGACAGTGCCTCTCACATTCTCCATGGGAGAGAGCTTCTCCGCCACGAAGTTTGAAATAGTGCGCAGGTTCTTTCCTTCTATGACCACCAGAAGATCATAAGTGCCGGACATTAAATAGCAGCTCGACACCTCCGGGAATTGGTAGACCCTCTCGGCGAGGTAATCGAATCCGACATCCTTTTTTGGCGCGACCTTCACTTCTATGAGCGCCCTGACCTCGGAATCATCATCGCGGACAAGTTCCTTATTTACGATCGTCTTGTATTTCAGTATAACGCCGTCCTTCTCATAGCGCTTAATGGTGTTCTTCACGGCGCGCGGCGTCATATTGAGCATCTTCGCTATCTCTTCTGGCGTAGTCCTCGCGTCTTTTTCAAGTATTTCCAGTATCTCGTCCATAAAACCCTCCGTTAAATTTAAAAGGGGCAACCCTTGCTTGGGCCGCCCCTTTTAATCTAGCTAGCACGCCGGATATCGCTATTTCACGTCTCCTGAACTGCCGGATCCCTGGGAGTACTTGCAAAGGACTTCCCACGTCTTCTTTCCGACCACACCGTCCGGGGTCAGGCCATTGGCTTTCTGGAACTCTCTTATGGCCTTCCGGGTCTGCTTGCCCTTGACACCGTCGATCTTGCCGTCGTAAAAACCGGCGTTCCGCAGGCAGCCTTGGATCTCTTTTATGCTCTCCTGATCCTTGCCCGGCCTGTCTTTGGTGCTGATGTTGGTGCTCGCCGTGCCGGCCTCGGCCTCTTTGGCGGCCATGGCCCTTTCAGCGTCGGACTGCTTCGATTCGATACCTTCCACCTTTGACTCAAGCGTATCGACCTTAGTCTTTATGCCCTTGACCTCTTCATCGCGCTTCTTCTGCGCGCTAGAGCATCCGCTTAAAGATGCCACCGCGAAGCATACCAGCACCGCATAAACCAAACTCTTATTATTCATTCCAACCCTCCCATAATGTTTAAAAAAATTATATGTTAAATAGCCTAAAAAAGCAAGATTTAAATAAATTAAACGGATCCCACCAGCTTATCGCATTCCGCGCGCAGGGCCTTGGGAAGCTTAGGGCCGAACCCTCCGAGGAACTTGTCGATATCCGCTACCTCATTCTTCCACTCTTTCATATCGACATGAAAGAGCTTTTCGAGCTTCTCTTTTGGTATATCCAGCCCGCTCAAGTCCATATCCTTAGAGTAGGGGAGATAGCCTATCGGCGTCTCTTTGGCGTCAACGCTGTTATTGACCCTGTCCATCATCCACTTTATAACGCGGATATTATCGCCGAAGCCCGGCCACATGAACTTTCCTTCCTCGTTTTTCCTGAACCAGTTCACGTTGAATATCTTGGGCGGATGTTTCAGTTTCTTTCCGACATTAAGCCAATGGCCGAAATAATCACCCATGTTATACCCGCAGAAGGGCAGCATGGCCATCGGGTCCCGGCGCAGCACGCCTTCTTTATGTATGGCGGCGGCTGTCGTCTCGGAGCCCATTCGCGCGGCCGAGAATACGCCGTTCTGCCAGTTCAAGCTCTCGTATACCAGCGGTATGAGCTCCGTCCTCTTTCCGCCGAATATTATGGCAGATATAGGGACGCCTTTCGGGTTGTCGAACTCCTTTGAGAGGGTGGGGCAGTTGTACATCGAAAGCGTAAAACGCGAATTGGGGTGCGCCGCTTTACCCTCCATCGACGGGTTCCAGGTCTTGCCCTGCCAGTCGAGGACATTCTTCGGGAGCGGGTTATCACAGCCTTCCCACCAGGGCTCTTTCGTGTCAGTGTCGATCCCGGTGTTCGTGAATAGCGTGGGGTAGAAGCCTTTCTTCTTCAAGCTTCTTACCATGTTTGGGTTTGTCTTCATGGATGTGCCTGGCACGACGCCGAAGAATCCTGCCTCGGGATTGATCGCCCACAGCCTGCCGTCCTGGCCGACATTTAGCCATGCTATGTCGTCGCCGAGCGTCCATATCTTATAGCCCGGGAGCGCCGACTCCATCATGGCAAGGTTGGTCTTTCCGCATGCCGAAGGAAGCGCTGCCGTTACATAAGTGATATTGCCTTTAGGGTCTTCGATCCCCATGATGACCATATGCTCGGCAAGCCATCCTTCCTGTAATCCCAGCCATGAGGCTGTCCTGAGAGCGAAACACTTCTTTCCCAGAAGGGCATTGCCGCCGTATCCGGAACCGATGCTCCATACGAAGTGTTCAAGAGGGAAGTGCATTATGAAGCGTTTATTCGGGTCGAGATCCCCTACAGAATGCAGGCCCTTTACGAAATCTTCGCTCGAGCCGATCTTGTCGATCACGGACTTGGACATCCTTGTCATTATTCTCATGCTGACGGCTACGTAAGTGATGTCGGTCAGTTGTATACAGGCCTTGGCATAGGGCGAATCGGGATGGCCCATCATATAGGGCATGACATACATGGTCTTGCCCTTCATGCAGCCGTCGGAGACCTTGCGCATCATCTCTCTGGCCTCGCCCGGCGCCATCCAGTTGTTATTTGTTCCGGCGGTCTCCTTGTCGGGATATGATACGAATGTCAGGTGCTCTGTGCGTGCGACGTCTGTAGGGTGGCTCCTGTGGTAATAGGAGTTGGGCCATGTCTTCTGGTTAAGCTCCTGGAATATCGGTTGGCCGTTTATGCGCTCCTCTTTCATGCCTATTTCTATGAGCTCATGCGCCTCTTTTTCAGAGCCATCGCACCAATAGATCTTTTTAGGTTTTGTCAGCCTTGCCTGTTCGTCTACCCATCTCTCAAGCGGTGTTGCCATAGCAAATTTTCCCCATGTTATAAATGGGCTATATTGTATCATAAACCGATACATTTACTAATATTTTTTTGGATTATTTTATAGCGCTTTTTCGAGGCTTGAGACGATAAATTTCTCATCACCCATCACGCGGTTCGGTATGTTCACCTTCTCGACTGAGGATGCGCCCTTGCTCTTTAACACATGCTCGATATTGCCAAAGCATTTTCCGACCCCGGCTCCGCTTCCGGAGGTGAGAAGTACTATGACTTTTTTGGCTGTAAGGCCCGAGACTTTATCAAGATAGGTGTTTACGGCAGGCGTAGGCGCGAAGGCCCAGACAGGGAGGCCTATAATCACCAGGTCATAAGGGCTTGCGTCGAACTTTATGCCGTCCTCGATCTCGGTCCTCTGGCGGATGAATGCCGCGCGGCACTGGCCAAGGAAAGTAGTCACCTCTTTTTTCGGCCTGAGGCGCTGAACGGTGATGTCGCCTTTCTTGCTCAAGAGGCACGTGAAGATATTCACGACCTTTTCGGTTATGCCGCTATAGGAATAATACGTTATAAGCGTCTTCATTCTAGTCTCCTTTGGTTAAAAAAACATAATAAATATTAACAGATAGCCGGCATGAAGACAATATAAAAATGTTTGAAAAAATAGGGGGCGTGTGATATCATCTATGGACGCAAATCCATCGTTCTTTAAAAATTTCACTCCCCTGTAGCTCAGTTGGTAGAGCATGTGGCTGTTAACCACAGTGTCCTAGGTTCGAGTCCTAGCGGGGGAGCCATTGTTGACGAACAGACGCACCAAGCCTCTGTTCGGTTACAACCCCATTTCGGCATTGCGCCGGAGTGGGGTTTTTCTTTTTTACAGCGTCGGGATTGTGGTTGCAGTCGGTGATATCGGCTTGCAAGGTTTGTTCAGGATCGCCGAGGTACATTTTAAGGTCAATCACGTCGTTATGGATCACAATCTCTTTAACAAGGGCGTGTATTAGGCTTTTTTGGGCATCTACGGGGGCTTTGTCGAGGTACTGCATGGCAAACTGCAGGGTTTCGTAGAGGTAGTCGGCTGAGTTCGCGGTCATATCATTGGCCGCTCTTTGTGTCCGGAGTTTGGTGAGTTTGTCTTCTAGCGATACTATTTGGTTGTCTAATTCGGCCATTTTATTCTTATACGTTGCGCCTTGCGTGACCGTGCCGCTCATTGCCAGATCGAGAAGCGTCTTGGCTTCGTGGTGACATTCGTTCAATTTAGTTTCAGTTTCATTTACCAAGTTTTCAATACGCCCGGCCATCAGCTGGGCCTCGCGCATGGCATCGCCGATTCCTTTGGCGATGATTTCACGATTTCGGGATGCCTTGCGGAAGTAGTTGATTACGGCTCTATCGAATACCGGGGCCGGAATACTTAATTCATCGCATCCTAGTTTCTGCTTGGATCTCCCGCAGATATAATAACAAAACTTCTTTCCCGAACGCCCCTTATTGGAGATCGAAATAAGGTGGCTCCCGCATTTTCCGCACCGTAATAATCCGCTTAATAAATAATCGTATGATTTTGGTTTCCGGCTGAATCCGTGCCCGGGCAGTTTGGCAACGAGCATTTTGTTTGCTTTTTCCCAGAGCGCGGGTTCGATCAGGGCTTCATGATTTCCTTTATGCAATTCTTTCGCGTAGAGAATATATCCCTTGTAGAAAGGATTTTTAAGCATCGTTGACAGTGTTTGTTTTCGCCAGTCCTTGCCGTGGCAGGTTTTGATGTCTTGGCGCATCAGTTCATGTCCGATTTCCATAAGAGATTTATTTTCAGCGGCCATTTCCCAAATGGTTCGCAGTCTTGGCGCTATTTCTTGATCCAGCACGACCTTGTGAGGTTGCCTGCCGTTGGGGAGGGGATCGCCGTTTTTTATCAGTTTATATCCGTAGGCTAAGAAACCGCCAACCCATATGCCTTGGCGCACGCGGGCTATAGCGGAAGCTTTCACTCGTTCGCCGGTCAGTTCGCGTTCAAACGCGGAGAGGAGTCCGAGGATTCCTATTACTACGCGGCCGATCGCGGTTGAGCTGTCCAAGTTTTCGCGGACGGATATAAAATCTACGTTCTTGTCTCGAAAAAGGTCGATGAGGGCGTAGAGGTCGCGCGGGTTTCGCGTTATGCGGTCAAGTCTG
>JAGVGJ010000018.1 GCA_020057115.1 Candidatus Omnitrophota bacterium
ATCAGGGTTGTCCGGCCATCAAAATTTTTCCGGAGTGAGTGAGGATGGCTAATCCGAACGAACGTCAAGCGACAGACCTACCCCAGAAGGGCCGCCAGGAGCAGTTGATAGATTGCTTCGGCCCGCCAAAAGGCGGGCCTCGCAATGACGCGTTTTACTTTGTCTGCCAGCCGCCCGGTGTTTCGATCGGCGCGCCGGAGGGGGCGTCGCTCTGGAGGCGCTTAGCGTATAGTTTCTCAACATCCGCAACGCTCGTGCCATTCTTATTTGCGATCGCGCGGTAGATTATGGACCTGTCGCTATTCTCTGCGCTCACGATCTCGGCAGCGGCGCTGTCGGAGTTTCTCACCTCGAGCATACCGCGGCTATTCTCACCGATCGCGCCACTCGAAAGTAACCCGACCACCTGGCTTCTTCTATCTTTACGCCTTGTGGCGGCCTCATCGACATCAGGCCCGAAGCCATCATCGGCATAGGCGTCGTTTACAAAGCGAGGCAAAAAGCTCTGCGGCCCTACGGTCCCGCCGCCGGATACCATATTCTCTATCGCATCTATATCCTTTTCCACATGCTGGTAGACATCCACCCTCATGGAGATATCGACCTTTATCGGTTCCTTCGGCGCCTTAACCTGGACGCTGGCGCATCCTATGCTGATAAGCATTACGCACATTACGGCAAATATCCTCTTAAGCATACATACCCCCTTTTTTTTATTTAAATTCATGGATAATGACATCTACATCGCGCCGGCCCTTCTCTCCTTCGAGGGATGCGCCGAGCCGCAGATCTTTCTCTTCAAGGAACAACCACGTAGACCCTTTATTATAACTGTAATCCTGGAAACTTTCCCGTATTATCTCTACAGGCTGTTTCGTCCGCTCGGCTATGGACTTGAGGAGCGCTTCGTCCTTTATGACGAATGATCCTCCTTCGCCCTCAGCGACAAAAGCGCCTTTCAATAACCTGATCCCGCCTCCCTCGCCTTCCATCGATAGACTTCCTTTGACGAGGCCTCTCGCCTCGGCTTTATCGGCAAGGTCGAGCTCCTTGATCATTTCTCCGGAATCGAGACCCGTAAATTCAAGGTTGATCGCATAGCTGATACGGCTTCCCGCTACCAGGCCGAGAGCTCCTTTGGCGGAACCATTGAATATTTTACCGTATATCGCCTCCACCGAGAATCTCTTATTCGCCAATGAAGGCCTTCCGGTTACGCCGCTTACAGCCATCTTATTATATTTTATCGAACCGATAGACAAGCCTCCCGAAGGATCGCCGCTCGCAACATCAAGCTTAAGGCCTTCTATCTTCACTCCATCCCAAACGAGCTTATCGACTATTAGACCGATATTCTTCGGAAAAAGTTCCTTAGCGTCAAATGATCCTGATAGAGAAACTACGGCATCCAGGTCCTTGGTGTTGCAATTAAGCTTGAGATCGGAGACATTGAGCGCGTCTATCCTAAACGACCGGCCGCCCATCTTTACGCCTAGTTTGTCGCCAACATCAGACAGCTTAATGCCGGGCATGTCTATATTTATATCCGCCCCATTAACATACGCGCTCGACACCATCCCTTTTATCAGCGGACCGATATCATATATGGCTCCGGCCTCTTTGACGGATATCTTGAAACCTGTATTTTTCTTTATCGTAATATCCGCTAATACTATCGATCTTCCGAATCGCACATCGCATTTCCCGATGGAGACTTCGCTTCCCGGCAAAACGCGCCCTATCTGATGCTTAGCCACAGCGATGGCTATCGACTCGGCAAAAATGATCACCAGGGAAATTTTGATAATAATAATCACCGCTATCACTATAAGGATCTTCTTCATCTTGCCGACCTGTATCTCTGTTCATTTTTAGGAACATGCCACTTGATAAAATTATAACCTATGCCTATAGGCGACACCTCTATGCCGCGGAAGCGTGAGCTCACTATCGGCAATATCTCTCCCGAATACAGGAACATGTATGGCTGGTCTTCATATATGAGCGCATGGATCTTATGATAAACTTGAGCGCGCATTTTCTCGTCGAATATGCGCCTGCCTTCTTCAAGAAGCTTATCGACCTCCGGATTGGCATAGCCGATAAAGTTAAACTCGCCCTCGCGGGTCTTCGACGAGTGCCAGATATCGAAATTATCCGGGTCGCGGGAGAGGAACCACCCCATCAACACCGCCTCGAAACGCCTCTTATTGATGAACTCGCTTATCATGGAGCTCCATTCGAGTACCCTTATCTTCATATTGACGCCTATCGCTTTCAGGTATCCCTGGATCATCTCCGCGGTTCGGAGGCGTTCGGCATTGCCCTGGTTTATCAGGACCGTGAATTCGAACGGCTTTCCGTCCTTCTCGACCAGGCCGTCGCCGTTAGCATCGCGCCATCCGGCCTCCTTCATGAGCCCTTTTGCTCTTTCGGGATCAAACCCGGCGGGCTTGACGTCATTATTGTAGGCCCAGGAGTCGCACATAAAAGGCCCGGTAGTAGTCCTGGCCAATCCGAAGAATATGGTCTTGATTATCTCGTCTTTATTGATGGCGTAATTGAATGCCTGCCTGACGCGCTTGTCCCTGAATTTCGGGTCGGAGAGATTGTACCCTAGATATGTATAGCCGAAGCTCGGATACCTGAACTTCCGGTAATTTGCCTTGAAAAATTTATTATCGGTTTGTCTCGTGAATTGAAGCGGGGTGAGTCCGGTCATGTCGACGCCTGATGTCTGGAGTTCCAGGAATATAGTAGATTCATCCGGTATCACGCGGTAGATATAACGGTCTATATAAGGCCTTCCCTCAAAATAGTCATGGTTAGAAACGAGCTCTATCTTCTCTCCTGTCTTCCAGGACTTGAATTTATAGGGACCGGTTCCGATCGGAGAACGGGCAAAAGCCGTTGAGTTAAGGTCTTCGTCTTTAAGTAAATGGTAAGGCATGATAGGCATGCCCCAACTCGAAAGAGCCGGAGAGAATGGTTCTTTATAGGTAACTTTGACGGTATAGTCGTCGATGATCTCAAAAGACTTTACCCGCTCGAAATCGCCGCTATAAGGGGTCTTGACATTCGGGTCGATCAGCTTCCTGTATGTGAATTCTACATCCTTTGAGGTGAGCGGCGCTCCGTCATGCCACCTGACGTTCTTCCTCAAGTGGAAGACTATGGTTATGCCGCCATCCAGGATATCCCAGCTCTCCGCAAGGTCTCCGACCAGACTCACGTCCTTGTCGTATTTGACGAGGCCGTTAAAGACAAGCCCCGTTATATCGCTTGAAGCGCTGTCGGAGGCGAGTATAGGCACAAGCGTCCTGGCGTCGCTGATAGAGCCTATGACTATGGCATCTCCATACGCCGGTTCTATATCATCGGCAGATGCGGGATGCGGGCAAAAAAAGAAAAATAAAAAAAATACCGCTATGATATCTAGCGGTATTTTTTTAAAGACCGGCCCCCATCTGTTCATATGGGAATTCATATCGGGGGTTCTTCCCTCTTTTAATAGTCTAATGGCTCATCGGCGAACGGCTGCACGGGACCCTGGCTGCCGACCGGCATCGTCACTGCGCCCTTAGAAACAAGAGAGCGCCCTCTATGAGCCGTCATAACGCCTAAGACAAGGCAGGTTATTATATATATTACGGCCGCGACTGCTGTCGCCCTCATCAGGAACACCGACGTCTTCGTCCCGAATAGAGTCTGGGTCGAGCTCCCGCCGAAGGATTCGCTTAAACCCCCGCCGCGTCCGGCCTGCAGAAGTATGACGCATATTAGGACTAAAGAGACGATGACATGTATGGCTATGACTAACCCGTAAATGATCATATTGACCTCACAAACAATTTTTGACAAGCTGGATGAACGAGTCAGCCTTAAGGCTCGCGCCGCCCACGAGGGCGCCGTCGACGTTCTCCTGCGAAATAAGCTCTTTTATATTCTCCGGCTTCACGCTGCCGCCGTATTGTATGCGGATAGCATCGGCGACATCTTTTCCGAACATCTTGACCAACAGGCCCCTGATATACTTGTGAACCTCTTCGGCCTGCTCCTTTGTGGCATTTACGCCTGTGCCGATAGCCCAGACCGGCTCATACGCTATTACGGTATTAAGCATATCTTCTTTAGACAGTCCCGCAAGCGAGTTCTCTACATGGTCCTTGACGACGTCGAAAGTCTTGCCGGCCTTGCGCTCTTCAAGCTTCTCGCCGACACAAACTATCGGCTTCAACCCTTCGGCGAGGAGCGCCTTGGCTTTCTTATTCACCGTCTGGTTGGTCTCGCCGAAGAACTGCCGCCTCTCGGAGTGTCCTACTATGCAATACTCGCAGCCGACGGATCTCAGCATCGGCGCCGAGACTTCTCCGGTAAAGGCGCCTTCCTTCTCCCAATATACGTCCTGCGCCCCGAGCTTTACGTTGGATTCCACTATCACGTCTCTCACGTCGCTAAGCGATACGAACGTCGGGCATAGGACCGTCTCGACCCCGTCGATATCTCCGAGGTCCCTCTTAACGGCATTGGCCAGGTTGACCGCCTCGGGCGCGGTCTTGTTCATCTTCCAGTTGCCTGCTATTATGCGTCTTCTCATATCCACCTTTATTTACAGCCGCAACAACCGCAGGACGACTGCTTATCCTGTAGCGCGTCTATTCCGGGAAGGCCGCGGCCCTCCAGGTATTCCAGGGAGGCGCCGCCTCCCGTAGATATATGCGTCATCTTGTCGGCTACCCTGAACTTTGACATGGCAGCAGCCGTATCGCCGCCGCCTATCACGGTAGTGCAGCCCTTTAAATTCGCCAGGAACTTCGCGATATCTTCCGTGCCCTTGGCGAACTTATCCATCTCGAATACTCCGAGAGGCCCGTTCCACACGACAGTCTTGGCGGTGGCGAGCTTCTCCTCAAAAAGTTTTATCGTCTTCGGGCCTATGTCAAGCCCCATCCAGCCGTCAGGGATATTCTCTCCTACGATCTGGGTATTTGCGCTCTGGTCGAACTTGTCGCCTATCACGTGGTCTACGGGAAGGAGCATGGGTATCTTTTTCTTTGCGGCTTTGTCCAAGGCGGCCTTAGCTGTTTCAAAACCATCCTTATCTAGCTTTGAATTGCCGATATTCTGCCCCTTGGCCTTCAGAAAAGTGTATGCCATGCCGCCGCCTATTATGAGGGCATCTACCTTATTAAGCAGGTTATCTATGACCTTTATCTTATCTTTCACCTTAGCGCCGCCGAGTATGGCTATAAAAGGCCTCTTAGGATCATTGACGGCATTACCTAGATACTGTATCTCCTTCTCGAGCAGAAATCCTGCAACCGAAGGAAGGTAATGGGTCACGCCTTCGGTAGAAGCATGCGCCCTGTGGGCCGTCCCGAAAGCATCATTGACAAAGATATCTCCCAAAGAAGCAAGCTCCTTGGCGAAAGCGGCGTCATTCGCCTCTTCTTCGGCGTGGAACCTTAAGTTCTCCAATAATATGACATCCTTATCCTTCATCGCGCCGACTGCCTTCTTGACATCCGGTTCGATGCAATCCTTAAGAGCCGTGACCTTGGTGCCCAGAAGCTCGCTTAAGCGGGTAGCGACAGGCGTCATCCTCATAGACTCTACAACTTTGCCGTCCGGTCTTCCCAGATGGCTCATCAATATGACCTTGGCGCCTTTATCGAGCGCATATTTGATAGTGGGAAGGCTCGCCCTTATCCTTATATCGTCGGTGATATTGAGCTTGTCATCGAGGGGGACATTATAGTCCACCCGCATCAAAACGCGCTTGCCTTTTAAGTCAACGTCTTTTATCGTTTTCTTCATATGGCCCTCTTCGGTTCGAAATCTAGAGTCCCTTCTTTATCATATACTCGATCAGGTCCACTACCCTGTTCGAATAACCCCACTCATTGTCATACCAGGCGATAACCTTGGCGAAATTGCCGCCGATGACCTTCGTCATCTTCGAATCGACTGTCGCGGAAGCCGGGTAGTGATTGAAGTCCACGGAAACAACATCATCAGAAGTGTAATCGAGTATACCCTTCATCTTGCCCTGTGAGGCCGCGAGAAGCGCCTTATTGATATCCTCGGCAGTAACATCCTTCTTTAGAGTGCAGGAAAGGTCTACTACAGAGACATTCGGGACCGGCACTCTCATGGAGAAACCGTCAAGCTTGCCTTTTAGCTCCGGTATGACAAGCCCGATCGCCTTCGCGGCGCCGGTAGATGTCGGTATCATGGAGATCGCGCCGGCTCTCGCCCTGCGCGGATCTGCATGCGGAAGGTCCTGGATGCGCTGGTCATTGGTGTAAGCATGTATAGTGGTCATGAGGCCCTTCTCTATTCCCCACGTATCATTGATGACCTTTGCGACAGGCCCGAGGCAGTTCGTCGTGCATGAAGCGTTTGATACGACATTGTGGTTCTTCGCATCATACTTATCTTCATTGACGCCCATCACTATCGTAAGATCTTCGCCTTCGGCAGGCGCTGAAATAATGACCTTCTTGGCGCCGCCCTTGGTGATATGGTTTATCGCGCCCTTAACCTCTTTACCCTTCTTATTCACACCGTCGTTCTTTATCGTGAAGAGGCCCGTGGACTCGACAACGATCTCTACGCCGAGCTCTTTCCAGGGAAGCTCTGCCGGGTCTTTTTTCGCGAGGACCTTTATCTCTTTGCCATTGACCATGATCGAATCGGTCCCTGCCTTCACGTTACCGCCCGGAAAACGCCCATGAACTGAATCATATTTTAAAAGGTCAGCGAGCATCTTCGCGTCCGTTATGTCATTGACCGCTACGAGCTCGATATTTTTTGAACCTTTCTCAAGTATTGCCCTTGCCACCATCCTTCCGATCCTGCCAAAACCATTGATGCCTATCTTTACTGCCATTGTATTACCCTCCTTTTATCCTCCGACTTCGCTCAGGATTTTATTATTTTCTTTCTATATTTACGCTCAATAAATTGGCCGCAGCGATATGCGGCGGTACCGGATTGATGTAGAACCCGCTGCCCCATTCAAAACCGGCGACCTTCGTCAACTTCGGCATTATCTCTATATGCCAGTGGAAATCTTCCCTATCGTGCCCTTCTATGGGCGAGGTATGTATGATGAAATTATACGGCGGGTCAGAAAGCAGTTTCTTTATCCGCGCCAGAGAATCTCTCATGGCCCTGGCAAGACAACCTACAGAGTCCCTCTCGAGACCCGTAAAGTCCGCGCTATGCCTCTTGGGTAATACCCATACCTCGTAAGGAAATCTCGAAACATAAGGACAGAATGCCAAAAACCTCTCGTCCTCGTATATTATGCGTTCCTTCTCTTCCTTCTCTTGCCGTATTATATCACAAAATATGCATCTTTCCTTATAATCATAATATTTTGTCGCGCCCTCCAGCTCTTCCTGGACTCGCTTGGGCACTATAGGCAGCGCTATCAGCTGGCTGTGCGCATGCTCCAGGGAAGCCCCTGCGATCTTGCCGTAGTTCTTGAATATAAGGATATATTTGAAGCGCTTGTCCTGCTTTAAGTCAAGCGACCTCGAAAGATACGCCCATACTACGTCCTCCATCTCGACATACGAGAAGTCAGCCATATCCTTATAATGGTCCGGCGACTCCACGATTATCTCATGCGCGCCGACGCCGCTCATCATGTCAAAGACGCCATCGCCTTCCTTGGTGATCTCTCCCTCGACCCTGAGCGCCGGATATTTGTTAGGCACGACCCGGACGCTCCAACCCGGGGTATTCGGCCCTCCCTGCTTCCTGTGGGCCGTTATCTCGTGCGGCGTCAGATCCTCCTTGCCGTAACAGAAAGGGCAGTCGTCTTTACCGTTCTTCTTAGGCTGCTCGGCTGCCTTTAAGGAGGAAGGCGCAGGTATCTTGTCCAGAAAAGTTATTATCCACCTGCCCGTGATCGGATCGCATCTAAGTTCATTCATGGATATCAGGCCTTAATCTCGTTCAGCATCCTGGCCGCGTCTTCGGGCGGGACAGGATTTATATAGAACCCGCTCCCCCATTCGAATCCGGCCACTCTTGTCAATATCGGCAGTATCTCAAAATGCCAATGATAATCGTGATCTATCGTCTCCCAGTAGTGTTTTTTGTTCGACTCTCTCCTAAAAGGCGCCGTATGCAGCACGATGTTATACGGAAAGTCCCCGAGCACCTTCTTCATCCTGGCGAGGACGTCCCTCATGACAAACCCAAGATCCGGCACTTCACCCCTGCTCATCCTGTAAAAATCGCACGAATGCTTCTTGGGCATGATCCATGTCTCGAAAGGAAAGCGCGACGCGTAATGCGCCATCGCCACAAAATGCTTAGACTCGGAGATCACCCGCTTTCCGGAGGCCATCTCCTGCTTCATCATGTCGCAAAATATGCACCTCTCCTTATAATCATAGTAGGCCTTGGCGCCCTCGAGCTCCTCTTTCACGCGCTTTAAGTTGACGGGCGTGCCTATTAGCTGGGATCTGGCGTGCTTTATATGCCCGCCGCCGGCGGCCTTGCCGTAATTCTTAAAAAAAAGGACATATTTTATCCTATTATCTCTTTCAAGGTCCGCGATCCTGTCTAACGAGACATTTATGACCTTCGAGATCTGCTCGGCGTTCAAGCCAAAATCGTCTGTATGCCTCGGCGACTCTACCACTATTTCATGGGCGCCTCTTGCGCTCATGAGGTCATACATGCCGTGGCCATGCCTGTCGAGGTCTCCCTCGATCTGCAGGACAGGCGTGATGCTTGGTATTACGCGCACTTCCCATCCGGGTCCATTGGGCCTGGTCCCATGCTTTCTTAAGGCATATATCTCCGGCGCGGTCATCGACTCATTGCCTTCGCAGAACGGGCATTTTTCGCCGGGAGACATCGCCTCTTCTTCGGCTATATCCTTGAACTGGTCGGGCCTCGCGGCCCTTTCGGTGGATATTATAACCCACCTTCCTATAACCGGATCTCGTCTCAGTTCAGCCATTACATCCTGCCTTTTAAAAATACGAGGAAATCGCTCGGATTTATGACGCCGAGGATATTGCCGAACTCATCCTTTACTATGATAAGCTCGCCCTTCCTTGCGGCGACTTTGTCAAGAGCATGTTTTAGCGACATCTCAGGGCCCACTGCGATGAATTTTCTCTGCATGACCTGGGTGACAGACGAGTCGAGCTCCTTCATGAGGCCTTCCGGTATCTTGAAAAGGACCTCTTTGTTTATGCTCTTGAGTTTCTCTTTAACGAATTCATAGAATTCTATTATCGATATCCTCTTGTAGCTTATGGCCATGGGCTGGAAAGGCCGCCCCTCGATAAAATTAAAATGCGTTTCGATCGTCGACTGCCCGGACTCGGCATCTATCGTCAATAAGTATCTTAAGGAACTATCCGGTATATCATCGACTTTGGTCTCCGGTATGGCGGCCAGATACGCAAGCTCGCAGGCATTGACCTCGGTAAGGTCGAGGAACTTGTAATTCTCTTCTATGTGTCTTGCCAGGGCATTGTCCTGGTCCGTGTAATTCGGGACATACTTCTCAAAAGTATCTATGGCATCTGCCATAAATACCCCCAGGGCCACGTCTGCGCTATATAAGATCCCGCTTGTCACTATCGCCGCGTCATCCGACTGGCCGGGCCCTACATGATGGCGGATATAGAGGTGTTTGATATGTTTGCGGTCATGCTTCATCGCTTTTATGTCTTCCACTATGAGGCCACAGTCCCTGAAAAAGTCGATCCTGTCCTCATTCTCGTGGTGCGCCAGATCTTCCGCATCGAGGCCCATCTCATCCATTATCCTGGCATTGACGAGATAGCACTTCCCGTATCCTATATTGATCTTATATAACTGCTGTGTCCTCTTCCTTATTTCCGGATTGTCCCTCAGGCCGCCCAGATAGAGCCCCCTCAATATATCGTGATAATTTACGGTGCGGTCCTTAAAGAATGGTATCCCAAGAAGCGGCTGCCCCTTCTTGGTGACCAGCCTGTCCCGCGGGTTCTCCGATATGGCGCTATCCACATATTCGAAGATCTCGTCTATCAGGTCCTGCCTCTTTGCCTTGGTAACCTTCGGGCTCCTGCCGAGGGCTCTCACGACATCGTCTACCGTGGTATTGACATAGGTACGCTTGTTGAAGATGCCGGCGCCATTGTGGGCCCTGCCCTCTATGGACTGCATGAAGATAAGCTCTTCTATCTTGGGGGATGTGAAGAGCCTTTCGGAGGTCTTCAGATTGCGGAAATCATGCTGTATAAGTTCTTTTGGAGCTATCTTTTTAGACATAATATTGAAAAATTATACCACTAGGGCCTATTTATGCAAGAGATTTTAAGATCATGCCTTTTTGGATGGGATGGCCGCGGAGGAATGCATCCGCATCGAGTATCTTTTTGCCCTCTATCTGGAGATATTGGACCAATAAACATCCCGAGCCTGTCTTTACGGCAATACCGCTGCCCTTGACGATGTTAACGACCTCTCCCGTCTTCGCGGTCCTGGCCGCAGGGTATTCACAGGGCTCGGCCTTCCATATCTTGAGCAGCTTCCCGTCAAGATATGTATAAGCGCTCGGCCACGGGATGAGGCCGCGCACCTTATTAGCGATCTTCTCCGCGCCCTCGGCCCAGTCTATAAGGCCGTCTTCCTTCTTGAGCCTTGGCGCGAATGTCACTTCACCCTCTTCCTGCCTTACGAAACGCTCCTTCTTGGCGCCTATAAGCTCGATCGCTTCAAGCGCGGCTTTAGCTCCTATCTCCGCAAGTTTCTCATTTATCGTAATAGCGGTATCATCACTCTCGATAGGTATCTCTTTCTTCAGGATGATATTCCCGGCATCCATCTCCTCATTCATCTTGATGATGGTGACGCCCGTCTTCACCTCTCCGCTGGTTATAGCCCAATTGACCGGCGCGGCGCCGCGATATTTCGGTAATAACGAGCTATGGATATTTATCGAATAGTATTTGGGTATGGAGAGTATGTCGTATTTTAATATCTGGCCGAAGGCGACCACCACGAAGAGGTCCGCGCCTATCTTGCCGAGCATCTCCTGCGACTCTTTAGACGAGGCATTCTCCGGCTGTAAGACGCGAATGCCTTCGGAAATGGCAAGCGCCTTGACCGGAGAAGGCATGAGCTTAAGGCTCCTGCCCTTCTTCTTGTCTGGCTGGGTCACGACAAGCGGTATATCGTGCCCGGACTTCAGAAGTTCCTTAAGTATGACTTCCGCGAATTCGGATGTGCCGAAAAATACTATCTTCACAGGAGGCGCCTTTGTTAAATTTAAGAGGAGCGTTTTAAACAAGCGTAAGAAGCCGCATACAATAGAAAGACCAATATAAGCAGCGCCTTAACGCCGGTAATGTAAGAGACGGATTCCAGGAGCCCGCCTACAACCGCCCCGATAAGATTCGAGCCAAGGGCTGCGTCCTTCACCTGCGCTTTGTCGAAGCTCATTATGAATATAATGCCGGCAAAAAATATGGGCAGGTTAAGGAGCGTTGCGCCGAGTATGGATTTTGTCCAATATCCGAACATGTTCAACGCACCCAGCGGTATCATATATACCGTCACCACCGAAAGAAATAGCAGTAGGTAGATGATCTTAATATCCTTGACCTTGACAAAATATACGAACAGGTTGGCTGCCAGAATAAGCAAGAGTATCGCTGATATTATATACGAATTGACGATCCACGTGGATCCGAAAAGCAGGTTGGCCTTGCTGATGTTCTGGAACTCTAGCAGCAGGAAAGCGCACCCGAGGAAAAAGAAATGCAAATTTATCTTTGCACCCTGGGAGCCCATCAGGACCTTGTAAACGACGAACAGCATGCACAGGATGGCCGCAGAGACCAGCAGATAGAGCCTTGGGATCATGGGCTTTTGAATATATAGGTAAGGCCAATCGTCTGTGGTCAATCTGGTGGTACCGGGAAAACCGGCCTGGGCATTTTTTATGTATTCCATCAGGTCCGGCTGCGATTCGGCGTGCCTTCTTATGCCATCGGGATCATTGCCCGTGACGAACATCACTCCGGCATAATTAAGGGTTGCGTCGGAGACCGTAAAAGCGTAAGGCACTTCTCCGAAAGTCTTCTTCAGAAGGCCATATATCCTGTCGCCTACCCATAACCTGTCCGGCACCACGTAGAAAGTCAGTGTAAATACGCCGTCGTCTTTCAAGCGCGCCTTCGCTTCGCGCATGCTCTCCTGGGTATAAACATAATCATCCAGCCTCATATTGTTAAAATTTGAGGATATCCTGTGGGAGTCCAGAACGCCGAAACTTATAACATCGTATTTCTCTTTCGATTTTTTTAGGAAGGCTCTGGCGTCATCGATAATGATACGGACCCTCTTGTCGTCGTAAGGTTTTTCTGGATGCCAGCTGCGTCCTATCTTATATATCCCCTCGTCTATTTCTACGCCGTCCACTATTCCGGCCCCGGACCGCAATGCTCCGGAGGCATCATTGCCTCCTCCTGCCCCAACCAGCAGGACCGCATCTCTTTTATCGGTAAATTGGTATGGCAATTCATACGTGTTGAATTTCCTTTTACTAACGTCATATATCTGCGGAGGATATTTTTTGACGAATCCTTCTGACTGGTCCAATAGTGTCATGTAACCGACATTATTGACCTTCAGGACATACCCGTTCCTGATGAACGAAAAGTTCGCCAAGGCATTCTCATAAAGCTCTAATTTCTGATATGGGCTCCAGACGGTCAGGATCGAGGACCGCGGCGTGCAGGTAACGAGGACCGCGGCGATGAGCGCCGCTACTGCAATGATCATATCCTTCCTGTTGCGCGGTACAAAGAATAACAGCGTCGCTATTGAAAAAGCAAACCATAGCCAGGGCTGAGTCGAAAAGAAGGAGCATAGATTGAAGGCCCAGATGCCCGCCAGGCTGGCCAGTATATTGACCGAATACCCGATCACAACATTTCCGTATTCATCGAAGATCCTGCCCAGTATCTGGCCGAGCGGGATAAAAGCAACCAGGATCATCGCAAAGAACGACATTGTAAGCAGGGTGCCATAAAAGACCATGGCGGCACCGCCTGTCTTAAACGCGCTGTACCACACCACTGAATCAGAAAACCCGCTCAGAACATCCGTGATCCTTAAGAACGGCTCTGACTGAGACGCGAGCGCAATAACGAAAAGCATGCCTATCGTTATCGATACATTCGCAGGCTTCTTGGCGTAATAACAACCAAGGCCTATCCCCAGAAAGCAGGCAAGCAGCGCGAGGTTGCTTAAATACGCGAATATCCTGACCTCCGTAGATATCCACCTTATCAGGAATATCTCGATGAAGAGCATGACAAAACTGACAATAAACAACCTGATATTCTTTCCGTTCATCGGCTCATCCCCCCTAACAATTTCTCAAATTCCGGGTTCCTCGGCTGGCCTAAAGATACGCCCTTCTGGTAATATTTAGCTGCAAGCGCCCGGTCCCCTGACTCCAAATATAGCTGGGCCAGAAGGGAATAAGCCAGGGCGAAATCCGGGTTCACCTCTATGGCCTTATTGAAGAACTTTGCCGCTTCATTTCTATTTCCTGATATCTTATGGACAAGTCCCATATTGCTATAGACCCCCGCATTGTTAGGGGCGAGTTCGGCAGATCTAGCATAATATGCAAGCGCTTCATCGGTCCTTCCCATCACTACGGCTACATTGCCTAGATTCAGATACCCCAGGGCAAAGTTCGGTTTGATCTCAACGGACTTCCTGTATAAAGCAAACGCGTCGTCATACTTCCCCATCTTGAAATAGACATTGCCGAGGTTATTGTGAGCGCCTGTATACATAGGATCGAGCTCTATCGCGCGCTTAAAATACGGCACGGCATCGGCGTCGCGGCCTGCACTGCAAAGGGCATCGCCCAGGTTATCGTAGAGCTTGGGGTTCCAGTTGATGTACTTCACAGTCCTCTCATAAAAAGAAACGGGGTTATTCCAATATTCATTCTGCTTCAATGTAATGAATGAATAGAATGATATCAGGGTCGCCGTAATGACGGCTGCGGCGAGGTAAAGCTTCTTCTTTTCTCCGAGCCAAGTTATGGCCTTCGCCATTAACATGAAAAGCCCTATGCACGGAAGATACAGCCAGTGCTCCGCCATGTAGGCGTTTATGGGATAGATGTTGGCTACTGGAAAAAGCGTAATCAAAAACCATGCTATCGAAAAGAATGTCAGGCTGGACCTGCGCTTTATTACAAGAAGCGCGAGTATCGCTATAAATATGAAAATGCCCGTTATTGCGGCAGGGTTATTCCACGGGAATACCGGCGCGCCATATTCTACATGAAGATCGAAAGGCCAGAATAAGATCCTCGCGTATCCGGTCATGGCTACGAAGAACCCGGGAAGCCTTTCGAGCACTGTCGTGTGTATGGGCAGGTTCTGTATCAGGAATTTCAGCGCCGTCACTCGCAAGATTATATAAAGGACCGACATACCGAGTATCGGAAGGAAGAGCTTCGGCTTCATCTTCTCTTTTAAAGTATAGTGATAGAGAAGGAACAATAGCGGCATTATCATGCAGTTCTCCCTGGCGAGGATAGCCAGGATATAACTTGCGATCATAAAGCCGAATTGCACGGCGTCATCTTTCCGCGTCTGTTTGATATAGAAGATGAACGTGAAGAGGAAGAATATAAGAGACAGAGGGTCTGACCTTCCCGATATATAGCATATCGCCTCGGTATGCATGGGATGCGCCACGAACAACAGGCCTGTGATCAGGGAAAGAAGCGGATGACTGAACAGGACCGAGACGAACCAGTATACGGCGATAGCCGCGAGGACATGCAGGATTACATTGGTCAGGTGGTAGCCGAGCGTCTTCAAGCCCCATATAGAATAATCTGCCATGTAGCTAATCATCTGAAGGGGCCTGTAGAATGAATACGGCTGGTCGGCGCCCGAGCCTATATCCTGGGTGAATACCTTAGGCAGATTCGTCCAGCTCTTCACATACGAGTTATCCTTGACGAGAAATTTATCGTCGTAGATGAACTTGCCGTTCAAGGAAGGCGCGTAGATGAGAAAACCGAGAACGGCGATCAATATTATAGATATAACAGCTATCTTCTTGTCCATATTGGATAATATTTTATCATAGAATCGCGAAAGGTGGAAATTTTTCGGGCCTCATTCATGGCGGACCTTTTGGGGTAGGTCTGTCGCTTGACGTTCGTTCGGATTAGCCATCCTCACTCACTCCGGAAAAATTTTGATGGCCGGCCAACCCGGACTATCTGGAAAGCTCTTGACAGGTTTGTCCGGCCTTTCTAAACCGGCATAAGGTATCAAAATTTTTCAACGGCCACTCCAGACCTACCCCAGCGGTCCGCCATCGCGTGAAACCGAAAGCATGACTTTAATGAGTGCTCTTGGAGCGAAGCGATTTGATGCCCTCGAGGGGTGGGGTGTTCTGGAGCGACGTTGAATGTTGCGATTTTTCAACGAAAATCGCAACCTTCCGAGCGAACTTTCCTCTGGAAAGTGAGCGTTCGCGCAAGGACACTCCACCCCGAGAGGGCTCACGCTACATGGAGACTGGGTCGACGTCGACAGCGATGAGGACGCCGTGGGGTTTTTTGAAGGTTGACTGAACGTCCCTCAGGAGCTTACACATGTAGAGGCGCTCTTTGTGTTTGAGGAGCATGTTATAGCGGTAGTATCCGCGCATGCGCGATATGGGCGCCGGCGCGGGTCCTGAGAGCATCATCTCAGGATCCTTCTGGCGGATCGCGGCGGCAAGCTCCGCAGCTGCATTTTGCGCAACTTCATCATTGCGCGCCCTCACCGTCAACTTTGTAAGATTTATGAATGGCGGGAACAGGAGTTCTTTTCTCGTGATTATCTCCTCTTCGTAAAATTTATCATAATCGTGTTTGGACGCGGTCTGTATGGCGTAATGTTCGGGCGTGTATGTCTGGACGATTACCTCGCCTCCGTGGTCGCCCCGCCCTGCCCTTCCCGCGACCTGGGTAAGGAGATTGAACGTGCGCTCGCTGGACCTGAAATCAGGGATATTGAGGCTCACGTCTGCCGAGACGACGCCTACGAGCGTCACCTCCGGGAAGTCGAGCCCCTTGGCTATCATCTGAGTGCCGACGAGCATGCTCGTGTCGCCCACCTTGAAATCTCCGAGTATCTGTTCATGCGAGCCTGCCTTAGAGGTCGTGTCGGAATCCATCCTCGCTATCTTAGCCTGCGGGAAGTTGCGGCTCACCTCAGACTCTACCTTCTCGGTCCCGAGTCCGAAATAGCTTATGTAGGCGCTTTTACATTTAGGGCATATGTCGGGCGGCGCCGCTTTGTAGTCGCAGTAGTGGCAGACGAGCCGCTTATCATCAAAATGGTAGACCATCGAAGTGTCGCACCTCTTGCACTTCATCACGAATCCGCACTTCTTGCAGTTTATGAAGGTCGAAAAGCCGCGCCTGTTCAGGAATATTATCGCCTGCTTGCCGTTCTTTAAGGTCCTCTCCATCGCCTCAAGAAGAACGCGCGAAAATATGGCGATGCGCTTTCGCGTCTCAAGCTCCATCCTCATGTCGACTATCTTCACTTTGGGAAGAAGCCTCTCTTCGATCCTCTTGGTCAGCCTTATATGTTTATAATGGCCGTGTTTTGCCTTGTAATAGGATTCCAATGACGGCGTCGCGCTTCCGAGTATAAGCGGGCAATTGTTGAGGCGGGCGCGCTCTTCTGCGACATCGCGCGCATGGTAGCGCGGGACATCGTCCTGCTTGTATGATGTCTCGTGCTCCTCGTCTATGATTATGAGGCCGAGGTTATCCATGGGGCTGAAGATGGCCGAGCGCGCGCCAACGACGATCGACGCCCTTCCGTCTTTTATCTTCTTCCATTCTATGAATCGCCTGGCAGGGGTGAGTTTGGAATGTATGACGGCGACATGATGTCCGAACCGCGAAACGAACCTCTCAACGGTCTGGGGGGTGAGCGATATCTCCGGGACGAGCATTATCGCCTGCCTGCCCAGCTTTAAGACCTCGTCGATAGCCTGCAAATACACCTCGGTCTTGCCGCTCGCCGTTATGCCGTGAAGAAGGTATGTCTTGTGCTCTTTCTTCTGTATGGATTCGTTGATGGCCTTGAGGGCCTTCGACTGCTCTTCGGTAAGGTCGTGGGGAACCGATGACTTATGATCCTCTACTTTTATATGACTATCCTTTATCCTCGTGCCGATCTCAAGCTTCCCCTTCTTTATGCCTCCCGGGATGGCCGCCTCTATCGCCTCGCCCCATGAGCAGAAATAATTATCCTTGATCCAATGGGTGAGTTTAAGCATCTCGTCTGAGAGTAGCGGCTCTTTATCGATGACCGAAATTATCTCCTTAAGCTCTCTGGAGGTGTCTACCTCGTCGCCCAGACCCACGACATAGCCTACGACCCTTCTGGGGCCAAATGGGACAAAGACACGCTTGCCGATAGCGATCTGGTCTTGCGATAGGTCTGGGATCTTGTATTGGAATGTTCGGTCGAGCGGAAGCGAGATGGCGATGTCGGCGAATTTATTCATATTTTCAGCTTAAAGCTTACGGCTTATAGCTCTTTCATGACCTTCTTCATATCTTCCCACACCAGCTTCTTGTCATCCGGATTGCGCAAGAGATAGGCCGGGTGGAAAGTCGGCATGACCTTTATGCCGTTATAGGACCGGAACTTGCCGCGCAGCGCGCTTATGGGAGTCTCGGTCTTAAGAAGCGTCTGGCTGGCGAATTTTCCGAGCGTCACGATCATCTTCGGGTTTATGAACTCTATCTGCCTGCGCACATTGTCGCAGCAGGCCAGTATTTCGGCAGGAAGCGGTGTCCTGTTCTCCGGCGGGCGGCACTTCAGGATATTCGCTATATACACGTCGTCCCTCTTCATGCCCATCGCCTCGATTATCTTGGTAAGCAGCTGTCCGGCCTTGCCCACGAACGGCAGGCCCTGGATATCCTCATCATGGCCCGGCGCTTCGCCGATGAAAACGAGCTTCGCTTTGGCATTACCCGCTCCGAATACGACATTCTTCCTCGTAGCGTGAAGATCGCATTCCGTACAGGACGAGACCTCTTTACATAAGTCCTCCAGGCAAGTGGCCCGCAAAAGGCCGGGTTTTCTCTCTTCGGCGCGGCTAAAAAAAGACTCTTTAAATCCCATCGCTTTCTCAAGCTCAACGTAGGATTTTATGCCTTTTACGATATCCTGCAGTTCGTCGTTCATGACGCCCCTTTCGCCGTCTCCATGGCCAATTTCGCTATGTCATAAGACGATGTGGGTTTTTTGATCTTCCCGATCGCCTCTTTCATGTTCTTAAGTCTTTCCGGTGATGACAGCAGCTCTTCCAGTATTGGCCTTATCTCCGAAACATCATCCACCTTAACGGCAGCGCCATGCCCTGTGAGAAAATCGCTGTTGCGGGTCTCCTGCCCGGGTATCGGCGCTATTATGATGATCGGCAGCTCTTTCGCCAGGCTCTCCGTAGTCGTTATCCCGCCGGCCTTTGATATGAGCATGTCGGAGGCCTCCATGAAATCATAAACATTGTCTACAAAACCGACGACTTTAAGGTTGATATTTAAAGCTGCCTTCAATGCCTCCAATTTCTTCGCCAGTTCTTCATTATGGCCGCAAATAACGACAGCCTGCACAGGCTTAGAAACGCTTGCGATGGCCTTGACTATCCCTTCGATCGGGCCTACCCCGAAACCACCGCCTATCACAAGCGCCGTGAATGTCTTGCCATCCAGCTTGAGCTTTGATCGGATCGCGAGCCTATCCTGTTTTTTTGCGAAGACAGGATCGATCGGTATGCCCAGAACATTTATTTTATGGTCAGGCACTCCCCATTTTACGAGGTCTGACTTCGCATCATCCCCTGCTACGACATAGCTGTCTACGCCTTTAGCCACCCACCAGGCATGGAGCCTGTAATCGGTAATGACCGTGATAAGCCGCGACTTAAGCCTGCCTTTTACTTTCAGATCCCCCGCCACCTCGCTTAAGAAAAAATGGGTCGATATTATGACATCGGGACTCGTTTCGATAAGATATTTCGTAAGTTTTTTCGAATAGTACCAGTTATTCAGCCTTCTTACCGGCGCGACGAATATATTGACGAAGAAATTATCCGTAAGATAATAGAATATACCCCATACAAGGGCGAGCTTGTTCATCGCAAGAAGATACAGGTCCAGATAGCTCTTCTTGAAGAGCGGCGTCGTGTAGTCAAGGGCATCTATGAGCTCCACCCGGGTATCCGCGGACTTGAGCTCATCAAAAGCCTTCTTTATGGCCTCTGCTGCCTTCTTATGCCCCATGCCTGCCGTGGCATATGCGATCAGGATCTTCTTCACTTAAACCTCCTCGCCGGTCTCTTCGGGCAAGTCTTCGGCGGGCGCATCGACAGCTCCTTTAATAACGCCCTCCCGCCTCTTATGGGCCCTGTCGGTCTTGCGTCTCTCCTTCGCGAGGAGCCATTTTACCGTCTCAAGCAGGTCTGCAAACACATAGTCAGGCTTGAGGACCCACTTGCTCATCTCGTCAACCGTCGTCTTGCCGGACCTGACAAATATCGTCCTCATCCCAAGGCTGTAGCCGGCCTGCACATCCACTTCGGAGTCGCCGATAAAATACGTCTTTCTCGGGTCAGCGCTGAACTTTCTCGCCGCGGCTTCCAGCATCCCCGGCTTTGGCTTCCTGCAATTGCAGTTATCTTCCCTCTTATGGATGCAATAATATACCTCTTCTATCTTGCCGCCGTTCTTATTTATCTCGTCAAGCATGCGGCTGGTGACCTCATTCAGCTCATCTCTCGTGAAATATCCCTTATTTACGCCTGCCTGGTTCGATATGATGACGACCTTGATACCGTTCCTGTTAAGCAGCCTTAATGCCTGGAATACGCCGGGCAGGAACTTGAAATCCTTCCACTTCGTCACATAGCTGTATTCGGTCCATCCGCCCGGATCTTTGTTTATTACTCCGTCCCTGTCGATGAATACGATATCTAGCCGCTTTTTGCCGCGCCTTACGGGCCTTCTCATAAGTCTATATCCTCTTTTAATATTACGGCCATCCAGTAGATCACTAGCGGCAGGAAGTGAAGAAGGAATCGCGCCCATGTCTTTGAGACGAAGTAGCTTACCTCGACACTTGATATCATATAGAACAGGATATATCCCGATATCGTAAGAAATAGCGAAAGCGCTATATATTTATTTGTGCCGCCGAACGCCTTCTTCAGATTAGATAGTATGGCGAATGCGGCGACCGGCCATACGATGAGCCACTTCTTCGGACCGAAGAACTCTTTCTGGAACTCGTAAAGGATGACCTTTATCTTATAAAGCTGGTGGACCAGGAACGACGGCGTGATACGGGCCAAGTCTATCTCTTGGTTCGTTATGTGGGCTCTTGCCTTCGCGATGGCCCAGGGAGATGATATCGCGATAATTATGCCTATATACATAAGCGCAAGATATATCTCTTTTTTCGTAATATTCCTACGGTTCGCGGCAAGGAACGTGAATAGAACGACTGAGCCTGTAACGCAATAGAGCAGCCCTTCGTTCTTGGTCCAGCCGGCAAGGCCTGCCATGATGGCCGATAGTATCAGGAAACCGGGAGAGCTCCTTTCGTCAAACCACAAGAGAAGGAAGAGGACGCTTCCGAAAGTGTAAAAAGATAAGACCATGTCATGATAACCGTTCGTAGCATAATTACTGAACTGCGGAATACTCGCAAGGAGGAATGCGAAAAGAAGCGCATATGTCCTGGTCGAGAAACGCCTTATCGCATAATATACGAGGCATAGCGTCGCTATGAAAAATAGCGGGAATATCAGCTTCACAAGCTGGTCATTCATGCTGCCCATGGAAAGATAGGCCATGACTTCGGCAAGAGGGATATTGATAGGATAATCGGGATGAGGGAATATCCTGGCTAGCTCTCCGAAGAAATCTGCGGGGATGGATCTGGCGATATATATGATCTTCGCCTTTATGGCGTATATCGCTATAGCGTCATAGGATTCGAGCGGTCTTATAAGCGCCCGGAAAAAAGTGAAGGACACCTGGAAGGCCGTAGCGGCCAAAAGGAATGCGAGGAAAACGTTATTCTGTTTCTTGTTCTCCTGGCCTGTCGCCATCTCCGGCATCCCCTCTTTAAAATGGGTAAGGGCATTGATGAAAAATAACGGGACCCACGGAGCGATTATCTTGCCGAGCTCGAAGCTGACGCCGAAGAAAGAGAATGCGAGCATCTCGAGCGTCACGAAACCAACGCCAAGGCCGTATGACAGGGCGAGGCTTTCTATAAGATGGAAGCTGGAGCGCCTCAAGAACGCGAAGTAGAGGATGTTCCATCCTATAAATAGAAAAAGCAGCAGCATTATCGACAGGCGGTACATTTCCAAGTTATCTGGCCCCTATCTTCTTCAATATCGACCTTGAATCATCAAGTTTTTTGAATTCATCATACCCTTCGGCAGAGAAACCCGGGGTATTGTAAATAAGGATATAACCCGCATCCTCTTTTTCAATCGCCGGATAAAGATAATAAGCGGCGCGCCTCTTCTCGATCGACCCTTCTTCTAGCCCTATAAGCTTATAGCTAGAGCCTTCCGGCAGGGTGTTGTTCGCAAGAGCTATCAATTCATATAGCTCCTTACCGGTGATGTGGGCGTATTTGCCTTCGAGCGAGAGCTTCGCGAGGGTCTTATACTCTTTAAGCTGTCCTTTGCCCACAAGCTCCCTCACGGTGAATGAGGCCCACATTATCACCCAGATAAGAAACAGTATCTTTAAGATATTCTTCTTCATACGGTTGATCTGCTCTTCTCATTTAGGGGACAGGTCTGTCTTATGCCTACTACATGTTCAGACCTGTCCCCTTTTGCTCATGTATGCACGATCCAGTTCATGAAACGTTTCGCCAGGAATTGAAAATGCCTCAATGACTTCACCGACTTAATATGATACCAGATTATGCCCGGTCTCAGGTAAAATTTAGCGAAGGCGCGCCTGTGCAGGTTCTTGAGCTCTTTACGCGTAAACGCAGGAAATACATACGCGGCATTCGTGAAATAGAACTTCTCCCAATCGACATCATGGAGCTCGCCGGTAGCTTTAAGCATCTCGTAAGATTCGGTCCCGGGGAAAGGAAGATAGGTGAAGAAGTTTGCGCGCTGTATCGGAAGGCGCGCCGCGAAATCTATCGTCTCGTTGGCCGTCTTCACCGTCTCCGTAGGAAACCCGAGTATGAAGAATCCCGCCATGTCTATCCCGGCCTTATGGATGCGGCTGACGCACTCCTCTATCTTCTTCGTATTAGTCCCCTTCTTCATAAAACTCAATATCTTATCGGAGCCCGACTCTATCCCAAGAGAGATCATATATAGGCCCGTCTCCTTCATAAGCCCCAACAGCTCCTCGTCGAGCGTCTCCATCCTGACGCCATTAGGCGTAGACCAGCTGATATCGAGCTTGAGGCATTTAAGTTTCCTCAAAAGGTCCTTGGCATAGGCTTTGTCCATGGTGAAGTTGTCGTCTATTATGTGAAATTCGCGGATGCCATGGTCATCATAGAGCATCTTCATCTCTTTTAAGACCGACTCTGCCTTGCGCTTACGCACCTTTCTTCCCGAGACTATATAGCCTGCGCAAAAAGTGCACTGGTATGGACAGCCGCGCGTCACCATTATCGGGGCGATCGGGAAATTCTTGAAAAATGCGCCATGCTGGGCTTCGGGATAATTTTCCGGATGGATCATGTCCCATGCGGGAAACCCGAGAGAGTCGAGGTCATCTACCACGGCCTTGGGATTCTTCCTTATCGCGCCATTATCGCGCCATACAAGGCCGGGTATATCCGAAAGATCCTTCCTCTTCTTCTCTATAGCCTCCAGTAGCTTAGGCAGACCAAGCTCCGCTTCGCCTACGAACAAAAAGTCGAGGTCTTTTCCAAACTTTGTTAATGTCTCTTCGGGAAGAGCCGAGGCATGAGGCCCACCGATGATCGTAACTATATCTTTATTTATCTTTTTTATTTCCAGCAGGGCCTTTGAGATAAAACCTAGGTCAAAAGTATAACATTGCAATCCAACGACATCCGGCATAAATTCTTTGATACGGGCCGGCAGGTCTTCAAGCCTGATATTCTCCTTTATGCAATCCAGTATCCGGACATCATGGTCCTTGCGTATGGCCGTGGCTAAATACCCAAGCCCGAGGGACGGCTGTATATGGTCGCTTCTATTATATGGTTTTACTAAAAGTACTTTCATCTAGTTGACGAACCTGTATTTTAACAGGGCCCATAGCGCCCCGAAACCATGCTTCCAGGATATCTTCTTTCCTTCGGCGTAAGTCCTGCCGTAATACGATATCGGCATCTCATATACCCGCAAGGCCTTGTTCTTCAGTATCTTTGCCGTAAGCTCTGGTTCTACGGAAAAATCGTTCGACTTTATCGATATCTTGTCTATCACGCCCTTCCTAAACATCTTGTAGCATGTCTCCATATCCGTCAGCGTAGAATTGTACAGGAAGTTCGTCAGGAAAGTAAGAAAGCTATTCCCCATTTTGTGCCAAAACATGTGCACCCGCTGTGGCTTGCCTCCCGAAAGTCTTGAACCATATACGACATCGGCAAATCCGTCCCTGATGGGCTTTATCATCTCGAGGAACTCCTGCGGGTCATACTCAAGGTCCGCGTCCTGCACGATCACGACATCTAAAGTGGCGTGTTTAAAACCGGTCCTTAATCCCGCTCCTTTGCCTGCATTCTTTTCATGAAACACGAGTTTTACTCTGGGGTCGAGCTTCGCGCTCTTCAAAACATCCGCCGTGCCGTCCTTTGAACCGTCATCTACCACAATAAGCTCTCCGACGATCGGCACGGACAGGACCTTATCGATGATCTTTAATATGGTATTCTTCTCATTATAAACAGGCATCACGACGGACAAACATCTGGGTTCCATATACAGGCCTTTCAGTTAATACGCAACTTCATACTTGTGCTGTTTTTTCTTCTTCTTTAACAAGCCCAGCCGGATAAGCGATGCCTTGATAGCATCCTCAACCGCTTTCCAGTAGAACCTGCTGTATCTTATGACATCGAGCGCTCCTACGGCAGGCAAGGTCTCTCTCCTGTTAAGCGCCTCGTGGAATATGTTCAAGTTGAGTTTCGAGTTCTCATAGGTGAATATCTTCCAGTTATAATCCGTAAGCCAGAAATCATCGGCTATAAATCCTACCTTCTTCGCGTGCTCGTATAACTCGGTCCCTGGCAGTACCCTGAGACCATTCGCAAGGCCTACGTCGTCAGGCTGCGCGCGCTTTAAAAATTCCACAGTCTGGTTTATAGTAGCTCTCGTCTCACCCATATTCCCGGCTATCAAGAGGGCTGATGTCCTTATCCCGGCTTCCTTGGTCATCTTTATGGCCTTCTCCGATGTCGCTACGGGAATAGGCTTCTTCATGACCTTCAAAAGCTCTTCCGAACCTGTCTCTATGCCGAAATTTATCTTAAAACACCCGGCCTTCTTAAGCTTCGCCAACAGCTCAGGGTCAAGACAGTCTGTGCGCGATACTATCTCAAAAACAATGTGGAGGCCGCGCTTCAAGATCTCGTCGCATAATTCCGCCGCAGCCTTCCTGTTTGCGGTAAACAGGTCATCGTTGAACGCAAGGCGCTTTGCCCCGTAGCTTTTTACCAAAAGCTCAAGCTCGTCGGCCATATTTTTGGCGGAACGGCCGCGCCATCTCTTCCATAGCAGCTTATCAGCGCAAAAGATGCAAGAACCTATACAGCCGCGCGAAAATACTACCGGGACGCACGGCTCTTTGCTTATGTCGATACCGTTACATACGCCTGATCCGTCGGATGGGTATCTCTTTATATCGATAAGCTCCCAGGCCGGAAACGGTATCTCGTCCAGGTTGGCTACGAGCTTCCTGTCAGGGTTTACGACCGTCTTCCCGTCCGGCGCGCGGTAAGTTATCCCGTCTATAGCGCTCGGATCCTTCCCCTGGCACATCTCGAGAAATGTTATCTCGCCCTCTCCTCTCATGACGATATCTATGAAAGGATAATTCTCTATCAATTGCCTGTGCATAAGGGTCGCATGGGCGCCGCCCACTTCGACCATGATCTTCGGATCTATCCTCTTGGCAAGCCGGGCGACCTCAAGGGCCTTGACCCTGGAATATGTATGGCATGTTATTCCGACTATCGTAGGCTTATATGCTCTTATCTTATCCTCGATGCCGCCCCATCCCTCTATATATCCGTCAATGAGATCGACAGGTATGCCGTTCTTCTTAAGTGTCCCGGCGATATAGAGAAGCCCGAGCGGAGGCGTCGAATACTCGCCTCTTCCCGATTCAGGAGGGTTTACCAGAAGGACCTTGTGCATCATCTCTTTGCCACCACTATATATTGCTCCGTCAAATAATCGCTTAAGGCGCCCCTAAGCATCTTGTTGATGAACTTTTTTGATTTCGAACCTGCGAGCTTCTTCCTGATATTGACTATCTCAAGCTCCGCGTCCTTAAGCAGTTCCTCTATGTTATGAAGCGCGAAGAAGCGCAGATGCGTCTTATCGAAGACTCCTCGATCCGTATAGTCCCACTTCTTCTTCCACAGCATCTTTATCGTCCTGTAATGGGCGACATTGGGTATGCTGATGACAACATGCCCCCCCGGCTTAATAAATTCCCGATGCCTGATGATAAGGCTCCACGGGTCTATCAGGTGCTCGAGCACATCGCCGTAGATTATGCAGTCAAAATACCCTTTTGAGAACGGAAGCTCAAGCGTCTCTACGTTGCCTACTATGACCTTGTCCAGATTGGCCTTCGCCTGCTCGGCCGCGTCATTCATTATCTCGATACCTGTGACCTCGACCCGGGAACCGCGTTTCTCTTTTATCGCGCGGCCCGTCAGGCCTGCGCCGCACCCGACCTCCAGGATCTTAAGCGCCCCTTCAGGCAGGACGTCGATTATGTCATCCCTTATGGCCGTATAATATTCCGGTTTCTTTTTCATTTTTTATTCAGCTTTCCGTAGCATAGCTCTCTATACTTTGCCCATTTCATGAAATTGATAAATGAAAAGAGTATCCCGAAGACAAGGCCGTAAAAACCTTCCTTATGCCCCTGTTTCTTAACGTATGATTTCCAGAACATCTTAAGCGATTTGCCTATCATATTCTTGCGGATGGCCTTTTCCGGCAATATGCCTTCGGTCTTGACCAGCTCCTCGGCGGCGATATCCGTGTAGCGGTTCTGCCTGGCGACGAACTGGCCTATGCTATCGAAAGGATAATGCTCGATATCTCCGTCGATAGTGCCCATCCTGCCTTTATATACAGGCACTTCGTGTACCACCCCTTCGTACTTTACAGCTTTGCGGTTTATCAGATTAGGTATAAAGTGGTGGAATCCTCCGTGGTCCATTGGATGGCCCAAAAAGAAGTTCTTGCGCCTGAATTTATAGACCACGATATCTGTGCCGGCATCTCTTGCGATCGCATCTTCGCACTTCTTCTTGAAATCATCGGTAACAACATCGTCGGCGTCAAGTTGAAGGACCCAGTCATTTCTGGCCGTATCATTGCCGATATTTCTATCATCGGCGAATGCTCCGGTGAACTTATGCGGTACTACCTTGGCGCTGTATGATGCACATATCTCATGCGTGCGGTCCGTGCTTAAGCCGTCCACGACTATGACCTCATCGGCCCAACCGGTGATGCTTTTAAGGCAGTTGCCTATCTTCTTCTCTTCGTTCTTTGCGATTATGACAGCGGATATTTTATTTTTCATTTTTCCCCGGACCCTGGACCCTTGCCCCTTGACCCTCTTTTGCATTCTCCAACATTTCTTTGTATTTAATGTAACTCATGAACTGGTATGTCGCGCCGGCCCACGATACTACATATCCGAGAAGCCCATCCTTGAAGCCGCCCTTCTGGACATATGCTTTAAGAAAACGGCTCGCGGCCTTCCTCTTCATCTTTATGAAATTCACCGGCCGGCGCTCTTTGAACCACTTCTTCGCTTCGAGAGTCGTCTGGTTATTAAGGCTTATCAGGAAATCGTGGTAGTCCTTATATGAATAATGAACAATATCGCTCTTAAGGTGCCCGCATGTCCCGTCGATAAATACCCTGGGATGGACTTCCGCCTCTTCATACTTAAAACAGCTCTTATCGAACAGCCTCACCTTCGGTGCAGGATACCATCCGGCGTATCTTATCCAGCGCTTGCCTATATATGTCTTTATCGGGATCGTATATGCCTTATGTTCCATCTTGCTATATAATAGCGCCCTTAACACCTCCGCCAGTTCCGGGCTTATTCTTTCATCGGCATCAAGGCTCAATACCCACGTATTTCTGGCAAGGCTATAAGCATAATTACGATGCCTTCCTTCGATGTCCATCTTCCGGGTAAACACCTTATCCGTATACCGCTTTGCTATTTCAATGGTCTTGTCCGTAGAATTATCGTCAAGCACCACTATCTCATCGGCGAACTGGGCCGACTTCAGGCACAGAGCGATATTATCTTCTTCATTCTTAGTTATTACGACAATTGATATCCGAACCTTTTCCATTATCTCCCCTATTTTCTGGACCCTGGACCCTTGCCCCTGGACCCTTTAATAATATCTTACCTTCGCTCTGTGGATGAACCCGAGCTTATCCATGACTCGCCCGAACACTTCATTTCCCACATATATCTCATCGAACTTCTTCTTCTTTTTTAATATCCTGAAAGCGGACTTAATATAATAATTATCCTGATCGAGGCTCACCTTTATTATATTCGAATGTTCCGGCATGGCCACCGCATCCTTAAAGAAGAACCATACCCAGTTGCCGAGCCTTGCGAGCTTCAATGATTCGACTTCGAGACGCTTCAGCTCATTATCATCGCAGGCATCGAGCACATAGGCGATCCTTCTGGGCTTTCCCCACCTGGTCTCGAATATCTCCCTGTTGCGCTCAAAATCCTCGTTAAACGTCTTCAAGAGTTTGAACGACGCATTCTCCCTGTGATAGACATACGCGCCGCAGGCCCTGACGCATTTAAATCCTTCTTTAACGGCCCTTCTCGAGTAGTCGGTATCCTCGAAGTTCCCCATGCCGTATATCTCGTCGAACGCGCCTATCCTGTTTATAACTTCGCGCTTAATAAGCATGCAAAACCCGGTTACAGCGCCCAGCTCTGCGGACCTGTCGGACTCTTTCTTAAGCCTGTGGGCGTACAGCTCGACCGGCTCTCCGGGGTTAGGCCGCTGGCCTAGATTATTGCTCGAAGGGTTGACCAGGCCTGTCTCTTTCGAGCGGCCCGCTATATCTATCATCGTCTTAAGCCAGCCGTCATAGACTATCGTATCATTGTTAAGAAGGCAGACATACGGCGCGTCCGAAAGTTCCATCCCTTTATTCACTGCCTTTATGAAGCCTAGATTATTCTCATTTCTTGCGACTTTAACGAGCGGCTTCTTCAGGGCTTCCAGCTTCTCGAGATAATCTTTTGTCGGCGCGTCGCTCGCATTATCGATCATGATAAGCCGATAATCGACTTCGGTTGTATTCCTGAATATCGACTCGATGCAGTCCCTGGTGAACTCAAGCTGGTTCCATACAGGTATTATTATGTCGCATTCCGTCATCATTTCCTCGCGGCCTGTCTGACGAGTTCAGTTATTTTGTCTTGATCATTATGGATATCAGCCAAATAGACATCAGGCCTTATCCTCGACAGCTCTTTTTGGAGATGCTCATCGTCTGTAAAGATCATGCTGTAGCGCTTCTCCGGCTTCTTCCGGTTGTTAAGATATACCGCCATATCGAATAACGGCTCACTGAAAAAATATGGGAAACGCCTCTCTCTTATATTGATATGCCTAAAATTAAAAGCTCTTTTTGCGCGCCACAGGTAAACTATATGCTGGTCTCTCGCCATAGAGAACAATGTCTCGGAGAGAAGCGAGCCGTCCGTGCGCTTAGTTATAATAAATAATAATTTCATCCGCTTGCCCCATTTTGAATAAAATAGCGCTTTATTCTTTTCGTGGAGCTCGCGCCTATGCTCATCCTTAAATAACTCGGAAAACGTAGCGTCGCCCAGATGCTCGACAAAGACATTGTTCGCCCTCACGCACCTGTAGCCGGCACGTATGGCCCTCACAGAAAGGTCGTCATCGTCATAATAGCCAAGCCCGTACGACTCGTCCAGGCCGCCTATCTTCTCCAGCACCTCTCTCTTTATAAGGACACAGTAGCCGCGGCAGAAATCTATCTCTATGAATGCTGCATCTCTGGAGATCTTCTTCTTTATCTCGAACCTTGGATTGACAAGCCCTGTCTCTTTGGCGGCTTCGGCGACGTCGACCAGGGCCGACAGCCACTTGTCCGTACGAACGATCGTGTCATTATTCATTATGCATACATATGGGGCCTTGGATGATCTTATCCCCTGATTTATCGCCTTCACCCAGCCAATGTTTTCGGCATTACGCATGAGAGTGATATCTTTATCCGATGCCGCTTCTCTCTCTAAGAGCTCCCTGGCATTCTGGTCGCTGGCATTATCTATGATGATCACGCGGTGCGGAAGATCCGAATGCTTCCTGATGCTCTCAAGACAGCCTGCGGTGATCTCAGGCTGATTGTATACCGGGATTATTATATCGACCTTGCTATTTGGCACCCTTATCCCTCGACTCTTTTATCTCTATCGCGGTCCTTCTTCCTTCTTCCAGCTTATTTGACGCGCCATCTGCCAGCGGCGAGGCCACCAGCCTGACTTTTAAAACCTTCGCCAGGGCCGACAAGACTTTCGGCGTATCGCCTGAAAGCGATATGATCGCGTCGAACCGCTTTGCAGCCATGCGTTTTCTTATCCTCTCGATAAGTTTCCCAGAAAGTGCCAGGTCATAAACCGCGTCCGGCAGATTGAAATAGTCTATCCTTATATTCTGGTGGGGCGTGAGTCCTTCGGTCTTCATGCAATCGTTTATCGCCTTTTCAAGCGTCTTGGCATCCCCGGGATAATTTATCCATAGATGGACCCAGGACCACTCGCGAGCCAAGCCGTAAACGAACTTGACCATATCCGAGACGGGCTTCGGGTCTATCTCTTTAAGCGAAACAGTCGCGCCGAGCCTCAGGTGCTTGCCCCATTTCCCGTAATATATTTTCTGGTTGCGCTGGACCCATTCCTCGCGGTTACCGGCCTTATCGAATGACGCGTGCTCCCTGTGATAGACATACGAATCGGCTATTGCCACAGACCTGTATCCCGCCTTGTGCGCGCGCATGGAATAGTCCGTATCGTCATAGCCGCCTATCCCGAAAGCCTCATCGAGCGAGCCTATCTTATCGATGATCTCTCGCTTAACCAGCATGCAGAAGCCCTGGCACTGGTTCATCTCCATGTACTGGCCTTTGCGCTTCTCAAGGCTCCTGGCGTAAGTCGCGACCGGAATATTCCCGTGGCCGTTACACTGAGGATTTATTAAACCGACATCAGGGTGCGACTGGGCAAAATCAATCATCCTCTCAAGCCAACCAGGCGCAGCGATGGTGTCATTGTTCATCATGACGACATATGGCGCGGCGGATATAGCGAGCCCCTGGTTTATCGCCTTTATATACCCCAGGTTCTCTTCATTTCTTATGAGCTCCACATCGATCGAACGGTCCTTCTTCAGGCCTTCGAGGTAATGCTTGGTATCGTTAGCGCTGGCATTATCTACCAGTATCAGCCTGTAAGGGCATTCTGTATTCTTCGCGATATTCTCGACGCAATCCTTCGTATATGAAAGATTGTTCCAGACAGGTATGATTATGTCGCACTTGGCATCGCGCTTCGTCGTCATTTCACAAGCCCGCTCTCTATCAACGCGTCCGACACTTTATCGGAAACGAACTCCGTACCTTTCGGGGAGAGATGGACATAGGTATAGAGCAAGCCTTCTTTTGTGCCATCTATATTGAGCTTATCAAAATCGAGCAGGGGCACATTCTCCTCTTTTGCTATCTGCCTTAAAGTATCTGTTATGAGCTTCTTGGCTTTAGAATAGTGCGAAGGATCGATAAGCTGTGTGGCGAGCAAAACCTTTACGTTATTATCTTTAGCGATCCAAAGTATCGTCCTGATGTTTCTTCTGTAGGTTTCTGCAAGATAGGCCAACTTCCTGCCCTCGTCCGTGATGAACTCATTATGCTCCGGAGGCACGGGCTTGACATATATATTAGCCGGCACAACCTTAGCATACCATGTTTGCGTCCTCCATATGGAGCGCAAGCGAAAATCAAAATACGCAAATAGAGCGGAATGCTTATTTAGCCAACTCAAGACAGGCGAGCCGTAAAGCTGGGGGCCGTCATCTCTCGAATAATACGGTGATAGCTCTGTGTGCGCGTCATTATATGTGCTATACAGCACGATCACATCCGGATGATGTCGCAGGACCCTGTGGTAGAATAGACTTAATATCTCGCTCGTGGTATATCCGTATCTGCCGGCATTTACAGACTCTATCTTCTTGCCGAGCTTCTTTGAAAGCTTCTCTCCGACAAGGTTGGCCCATGTCTTGTCATCGGCGACATAAGGGTCAAATGTAGCAGACCCTCCGAAACAAAATATCCTGGTGACATCTTTAGGCTTTATCGGGTCATAGTCAGGTGCGCCCCTGAAACCCCATCTGTTTACAGATATCTTTCGCGGGTTATAAGAGTCGTAGATGATCTTAAGGCCGGGTTGGAGGTCAAAATTAAAATAACCGTTAGGTATAGCTATGCACTCCGGCATATTATGCGTGTATGGCGGAGTAACGCCTTTAATATGGTCGTACAACCTCAACATCGTTTCTCCCGATACGACAAACAAGATAAACGAGATCGAGATCGCTATTATCGCGAAAAATAAATTTTTCATGCAGGCATCACTCCCTTTTTAAGCAGCGTATCGGCGGCCAAGATAACATCTTTTGGTTTTATATTCTTCAGGCAATCGAATGTGGTACATTTCGAGTATTTAAAGTTCTTATAACATGGTCGGCATGGCTCATGACTGGTCACCGCGATGTGTTTTTTGCTCGGGGGATATGGCCCGTATATCTTCTCGTTGACCGGGCCGAATATCGCAACGACATTTTTCTTTAAGGCCACAGACATGTGGGACGGCCCGCCATCATTAGTAAGTATGATGCTGCACCTGTCCAGGAGCGCGGCCAATTGCCCGATAGTAGTCTTGCCACAGACCTGCGTAGAGGGAGCTTTCATGTTTGCCGTCACATCATCGCAGACGCTCGACTCGCTGCCCTCTCCAAATACCAGGGTCTTATAGCCGTATGTCATGGAGACATGGTCGGCCACTTCCGCAAATTTCCAAGGAGACCACCTCCTGTAATTAGCATCTTTTCCCCAGCTGGCACCGCATCCGGGTATCACACCGCAGACTTCGTCTTTATCGGATATTCCGTTTTTGGCGAGAAAATCCCTGGCCCACGCCTTATCGGCGGCCCCAACAAAGAGCTCCATCTCCTTATCGTCGGTATCCAGCCCTAAAAGCCCACCCAAACCGAGATAATAATCGATCGCATGCTTATCATTAAATCCTTTGATGTTCAGTTTGTGGGTGAGGAACTTACCGCGGTCCCTGTAATTGAAACCGACCCGGACGGGTATGCCGACTACTAAGCCCATGAGCAGGCTGGCCATATAGCCCAGGGAAGCGTCAAAGACAATATCGAACTTCTCTTTTTTTAGCATACGCAGGAACCTGTAAAGATCCCTCAGGGCGCGGACTTTAGACTCAGCCCATACCTTTCTGTATTCGTCTTTCTCAAAGACATGGAGCTTTGATATCCTGGGATTGGCGATTAGGATACCGAGCGCCCTTTTGTTGCACACATATGTTATGTCAGAGCCGGGATACTTCTTCTTGATGGCCTTTACCAGCGGGGTGGAGAATAGGACATCCCCTATGCCGAAAGGATTTATGATAAGGACTTTTTTCATTTCGGTCTTTCGCACGATATATTTCCGGCTGCGGCCAAAACGCCTGCCGATATCCAGAATAGCGCCGCAAGGTTAAGGCTGTAGAGATTCGTGTCAAAGATACTCTGTATAAGATATGCTATTATCCCGAGCACCAGTCCTACCTGCAAAGAACGTAAGAAGGCATCTTCCGTCCTGATAGCGGAAGACATCCCGCGAAAGATAAGAAACGCTATAAATGCAAGAAAACCGAGCAAGCCGACAATGCCTATGTCTGCAGCCATCTGAAAATAGCAGTTGTGCGCATACGAGCCTTTTTTGCCCTTATATTCATCATCCCGCACATTCATGTAATTCACGAAGAATGTATTTATGCCGTTTCCTATCACTGGATGCTGCTTGAATATCTTCCAGGCATTATTCCACATTGTGCCACGATCGCTCACGCTTGCAAAAGAACCTATGCTTGCCCTCACATCTTTCTTAAGCAGTAAAGGGCTCATGAGCGCGACGAGCACCAATAGCAGGGCGAGCCCCTTTTTTATGTTGCGAAATCCCAGGAATGGGACTACTAAAAGGCTTACCAAAAATCCGAGCCATGCTCCTCTTGTCCTGGTAGCCATGAGAAAAAATAGCAACCCCGCGAATATCGCTCCGATACCAGCCCTCTTCCAGACTCCTTTTGCCCATAACAGGGTAAATGCGGCGGCCGGGAATATCATTATCAGTATCCATGCCGCAAAATCATTCGGGAACGGGAATGAGGCGGTCGGGAACCCCAAAAATGTCGTCTTGTACGGCGACATGGCTGTAGCAAAACCAAGCATTGATGCCTGGCAATACTGGAACGACGGATACTGATGGAGTATATCAATATGCGTTACATAATACTGTATGTAAGCATCAATCAATATAATGACGCATGATACCAGCATCATTATAGAAAAATTCTCCAGCTTCTCCTTCTTATCAAGGGCTCCCTGGGCCACAAGGAATAATGCCGCGAACTTCAGAGTCTTTGAAAATAATGCCCTTAGGCTTAAGCTCATATATTCGGTATTGAAGAAAGACGGCAAGGATACTATCAAGAATATGATCAGCGCTATATTGACCGAGCTGTTCCTGATAAGAGGCTCACCGCACATGACCTTCTTCAGGACCAGAGCAACGATCCCGATCACGATCATTATCTCGACAAATGATTTTGAGAATGGAAGCGTGAATATGAGGATATATAGCGACCACTCGGCTATCTTGTCCAGCGCCTGCACCAGCTGCTCTTTATTCAACATTATAAGCGCCTTTCTTTCTGCCGTACCGCTTGGTATCGATGAAGCTTAGGTATACCCCAAGCGAAAGCATTACGATAAAGGCGAATGCGCCGAATATCATCGCCATGAAAGTGCTCACCTTCGTAACCGCGATCCCCATAAGCCCCAGGAAGAGACAGAAGAAATAGATGACTAGCACTGCCCCATATTTCTTGAAACCTAAAAGCGCAAGCCTGTGGGAGGAGTGGTCTTTCCCGCCTTCAAATATAGATCTGCCCTCAAGTATCCTCATGACCGTGACTAGCGTGGTGTCGAATATCGGATATCCGAGTATGAGGAGCGGTATCATGAGCGACGTAGTCCAGGTATTGGTCTTCCAGCTGATCAGAACTGACAGCGTGGCAAGTATGTATCCTATTATAAGGCTTCCCACATCACCCATAAAGATGTTTGCCTTCGGAAAATTGTGTTTCAAGAATCCAAGAGTGGCTCCGGCAAGCGCAAAGGAGAGCGCGCATATCATCGGCTGGCCGTTCATGTATGCGACGACCCCGAGAAAGGCTGCGGCTATTGAAGCTATGCCGGATGACAGGCCATTCATGTTATCCAAAAGATTAAAGGCATTGGTTATGCCGATTATCCAGAAATACGTGAATATGACATTGAAATAATAGTTGCCCAGGAACTCCGCCCTCACGCCGGCCTTGATCGCTATCAATGCCGCGAGAAACTGCCCCAGGAGTTTAAGCTCCGGCATCATGCCAACTTTATCGTCGATGAGGCCTATTGTCAGGAGGAGCAGACAGCCGGCCATCATCGCTTTTACCTGGCCTGACGCCATGAGGTTTGTTTTAGTCAATACGGCTATGCTGAAGGCAAGGAATATAGCGACCCCTCCCAACAAAGGCGTAGGATGCGCGTGGACCTTATTGTCTTTCGGGTGATCAACATAATCAAGTTTTACGGCGGCTTTCTTTATAAATGGCGAGAGCGCGTAAGCCACGACCACTGCTATAAAAAATGTCTCGATTATCTGTATAATATTCATATCGCGTCCGCCGTCTTTCTATTTTTTGCGTTTAATATCTTTCGCAACCTTGGCCAGCATCTCATCGATAGTCACTGCCGGCTCAAAATCGGTGAACTTTTGAAGCTTGGAAATATCCGGCTCGCGATGCCTCATATCCTCAAAACCTTTCTCATACGCCTTCTCGTAAGATATGTGCCTTATCGCTGACTTCGAGCCTGTCATCTTCTTTATCTTCTTAGCCAAAGCATTTATGGTGACTTTGTTATGCGGATTGCCTATGTTGAACACCTCCCCTACGGCGGTCGGCTCTTCGGCAAGCATCATAACCGCCCGCACTGAGTCTGAGACGTCGGTAAAACACCTGGTCTGCTTGCCATCTCCGTATATAGTAATGGGCTCTCCGGCAATCGCCTGTTTTGCGAACCTCGGGACGACCATGCCGTAACGGCCGGTCTGTTTCTCCCCGCACGTATTAAAGAACCGGACTATTATCACCGGGAGGTTCTTCTCCTTAAAATACGCGATGCTCAGGAATTCATCGATCGCCTTTGTGCATGAATAGCTCCATCTGACTATCGATGTCGGCCCCAGTACCCTGTCATCTTCTTCATGGAAGATGCGCTTTCCCGGCCTGTCCTTGCCATAGACCTCGGAGGTCGAGGCTAGGAGCACCTTCTTATTCCCGTACTCGTGGGCAAGCGACAAGACTATCTCCGTTCCGCCCACGTTGGTAAGTATAGACTCGAGCGGATGGTCGATGATATATTTGACCCCTACAGCAGCCGCAAGATGATAGACGATATCACACTTCTCGACAAGCTCCGTCATGAGGGTCTTATTCATTATCGTATCGATATAGTAAGTAAAGTTGTCTTTCCCTTTGAGATGCTCTATATTCTCAAGCCTTCCCGTGGAAAGATTATCTATTATCGTCACGCTATGGCCTTTTTTCAAAAGCGCCTCCGCCAGGTGTGATCCTATAAAACCCGCCCCTCCGGTAATAAGACATTTCATCTCTTCGTCTCCTTTGTCATTACAAACGCCTGTACTTCATGTGTCATTGCGAGGCCGCGAAGCGGCTGAAGCAATCTATCAATTCACGCACTCCTTATACAATTTCTCCATCACCTTAACTAAATTCTCCTTATCAAACTTCTTGCTCGCAGCTAAGGCTGCTTGTCCCAATTTTTCTCTCAATGGCTTATCGCTCAAGATCCGTATCAAGCTTTCCGAAAAAGCGTCTACGTCACCTTTAGCAACTAATATCCCGGTCTTTCCATTCTCCACGATATCAGATACCCCACCCACATCTGTAGCGATGATGGCTTTGCCCATCGCCATGGCCTCTATTAGCGCAAGCGGCGTCCCTTCGTTTAATGACGTTAGGGCGACTACATCAAGGCCTCTGTATATATTTCCCAGATCTTCGCGCCATCCGAGAAAATAGACTTCTTTCTCCAGGCCGAGCGAAGCGACCGCATTCTTCAATTCCGCTTCCAGCTCGCCGCCTCCTATCACCGCATACTTAGCTTTGATGTCCGGCCTCGCTTGCCGGATGCGGCTTGCGGCTTCAAAAAACATCCTATGGTTCTTTATCGGGACAAGCCGCCCCATTATCCCGACTAAAAGCTCGGCGCCCTGAAGCCCCAGCTCTTTTTTCAATCCGCCATCCCGAACCTGCGCAGTATTGAGCCTTGAAAAATCTATGCCGAGCGGTATCACTACGCATTTCGGACCGGGTATTATCCTGAATTCTTTTACAAGCTCCTCTTTCTGCCTGGCCGAGACTGTCACCACTTTAGTGGTAAAGAGCCCTAAGAATCTTTCGATAAATATGAATATGGCCGTCTTTAGCCTTCCGAAATAGTGCTTAAAGACATTGCCGTGAAAAGTATGTATCTTGACCCTCGAGCCGGCAAGTATAGCGGCCATCCTTCCGAGGGTACCGGCTTTTGCCGTGTGGGTATGCACTATATCGGGCTTCTCACGCAGCAATATCCGGAATATCTTCCAAAACGCCTTAAAGTCATCTACCGGGCTTATCTCCCTGCCAAGCTCCGGGACGAGTTCCATATCAACGCCTTCGGCGCGCATGAGATGCTCTAAGCCACCTTCGCCGTCAGCAAGCGACCCGTAAATGACCTTTGTCTGGAAAAGCTCCCTATCCAGAGAAGATGAAAGTATAGAGGCATTTATAGCCGGCCCACCGATATTGAGACGCGCTATTATCCTTACTATCTTTATCTTAGCCATCTTGAATTTTCTGCCGCGCGGCCGAGCGCGTTCATTACCTCGCTGCCATAATATACAGTGCCTGCGAAATTAAATATAAGCACTTTTAATAATACAAGAGAACTTAATGTCACAAAAAGCGCTATAGAGCAGCTGCCCGCCCTCCTGAACCCGGAACTTACCGATGATGCAAGCGCTCTCAATAGGCCTATGACCGATGAATTCGCATAATAGCCGCCCAGGGCTCTTTCGAGGCTATTCAGCACCATGACCCAAAATCCCGTCATGCTTCCCAGTATATTTAATACGATGCTGTCATGTTTCATGCTTTGTCGTTCGCCTTCGTATCCATGTCAAGGATCGTTGCATTCAAGATCGTATAGAGAGGGTTCGAGAACATTATGTTCGAATTTATTTTGATGGCCATGTTGGCGCAATAGTATTCGCCATTCAATATCACGCAGTTCGTCTTTATGAGAACGACCGCATCGCTATACCCCGTATCTTTTTCATTCGCATCCTTCACGGGCCTTATCTCCAGCACCTTTTCTATCCTGGCATTGCCTCCCATGATCACGTCTCCGGGCCTTAATATCTTCTTGTTATACGCCACCTCGTTCGGAACGCGGCACAATACTTTTACATACATCTCCTGCGCCGTCTTTTGATGCTTGCTAATGCCGGACAGGTTGACTTTTATAGATATCGCAACACCGATTATCAACAATATCACTAGAAGGTCTATCAGGTTCACAAGACCGAACAGCTTACCCCTGTCATCTACCAGCCGCATATGCTCTCCTATCTTTTAAATGTACCCTTTTAATTTGTAGTATATGATCCCGGCATACTCATGCAGGATCGCCTGGATATGCTTTAATTCGACCTTCTTCTTATCGCCAAAGAATAGGCTGTCCTTCACCGGCTCAGCTATCAGCTCCTTGTCAAGCGCAGCCTTTTTCCATACAAGAGACACCCTGCGCATGTTGTAGGGCGCGCTTATCACTATAGCTGACCTTAACCCCCTGCCGGTCATGATCTTCGCCGTATTGATCACATTCTGATAAGTATTAACCGCCTTATCCTCAAGCATGATATTTGATTCCGGGATATTCAATGATATGGCAAGCGCCTTCATGACATCAGCCTCTTTAAAGGCGTAGCTATATCCGGAGGAGAATATCAATTTATCCGCGTAGCCCTGTCTGTAAAGATCGACGGCGTATTTGACGCGTTCTTCATATCCCTGCCCGGCCTTGCCGGATTCGCCGACGCCGCCCGCAAATACAGCTATAACATCCGCTTTTTTAAGCGGGTTCTCGACCTTTAGCGGATACGCCGCCCACCACACCAGCGGCGTGTGGAACAGGATGATATAGGCCGCAAGAATGCTTGCCGCAAGCGGAATGACTTTGCGCTTCGCCCCGGCATAAAGTTTCAGGATATTGACTTTCCAGTTAAGCTCCTTCTCCGCCTCTTTCTTCCGTATCTCGTCCTCGATAAGCGCGCTCATCTTCTCTATCTTTATTTTCCATGAGCCTTCGGCTAACGCAATATCCATCCTTCTCTTGCATTCAACCTGATCATGGCTCTTAGAAACGGCCGCCTTTACGAGAGAGGAAAAATCTTCCTTAGTTTTTCCGATGCATATGACATTACCGTTGCGCTCGTTATAGGCTTCAACCTCGGGGATCGAAGTCGAGACAACCGCTTTTCCAAGCGAAAAATATTCGTTAAGCTTTGTCGGATAGACGTTCTTTGTATATTCCGTTAGAAGGTATGGAACAAGACAAACGTCGAAATTCGCCACATAACCGGGGAGCTCGGCATAAGGTTTCTGTCCGAGGAAATGAACGTTGGTAAGGCTTTTGAGCCCGCCGACATCTGCCTGCAGCGGCCCGACAAATACAAAAGATATGTCGGGATTCGCCTGGGCAGCATGTTTCACGAGGTCGAAGTCTATCCATTTATGGACGCCGCCTACATACCCTGCTATCGGATGCTTTATCGGGGCAAGGTCTTTAGGAGGATCGACCTTCTTGCCCCTTGCCTTTTCGTAGATCTCCGTATTTACACCGAATGGGAATGTGTGAACATTCTTACTGTGCTCGGAGCACCAGTCGTACAGGCTCTTCGCCGTAACGAATACCAGATCTGAGCGTTCAAGCAGTTTCGACTCTGTCTTGCGGATATTCTTTGCTTTTGGGGAGCTTGCGGCAAAATTATCTATGCAGTAGTATATGACGAGTTTCGAGTCTATGGAATCGATGATATCCAGGACTATCCCTGTGGGCAGGAATGTCCATATAATGGGTGTTGAAAAACCAACGGATCTTTCCCAGCGCTTTAAGGCTGATACCAGAAGCCATCTATTTATCCAGCGCGCTATCTTGGAATACGGGAAGGGCAATATTATGGGAGAGTAAATATAAAGGTTCTCCCTCTCCCTGCGTATGCCCTTTACGCTGCCGAGCCAGTTCTTTATCCTGCTTCTTAGCCTCGGCATGTCCCGGAGGCCGGGAGACCTCACGCCTGTATTCTCGATGAAAAGGACCCTGTTACCGCTTGCGGCAAGCGAGGACATTATCTCCTGGTGCCCCTGCCAGATAAAGCCCCAGTCTATACTGGATATGCATATAATATCTTGATTCTTCACGTATCTTAATTATCTCCTGATTAATCATAATAGCTCATAAGCTTGTTCGTGAAGTCTGTTATTATATCATATCCGTCTATTTCTGTCCTTCTTAAAATGAAATTATCCGTTCCTGCCTTGTTAATGCCCTTAAAGGATGAGCAGCCTCCTATGTATCCGCTGGATCTGGCCATATCTACGACCTCATTATTCAGCCTTCCGTAAGGGTAACTAAAAGTTACCGGTTTTATGCCTGCCTTTTCGACTATCGCTTTTTTCGAACCCTCAAACTGGTGCTGCAGTCCATCCCTGTCGATTGACGTCAGGTCCATGTGGTCGACCATGTGAGAGCCTATCTCAAAGCCCATACCCGACAGGCGCCTGATATCGTCCCAATCCATGTACTCCCTATTCCTGCCATCGGTCCATTTTTTGCAATTCTTTCCGTCAATATTAGAGGTTGTGATGAAGAATGTCGCCTTTATGCCTCTGGTCTTTAAAGCGGGGGCGGCTTCGGTTATATTGTCCTTATAGCCGTCGTCGAACGTCACGACAATGGCCTTCTTCGCTCTCGGCGACATGCCGCTCTTCAGAAGCTCCGAAACTGTCATCGTTTCATATCCGATGCGGGATAGCTCATCGAGTTGGTCCCTGAAATTCGCGGCAGGGACCCTGGTCGCGAAACGATGGTCCTCGGGCCTGCCTCCGATAGAATGGTACATGAGTATGCGCACGCCTTCGCTCTTCGGCTTGAAAGTAAGGGTTGATCTTGCTCCGGCAATAAAGCGCTTTATATTCTTCTTTATGATAAATGTCATAATCTCATAGTCCTGGGATATGCCGTGCACTCGACACATATGCGCGGGATCTCCTTCGAGCGGAGGGCTTTCCTGAAATCCCGGTATGCGGGGCTGTTCCAGATATCGAAAAAATCTGACGTAAATATATTCCCGAAGTTCATAATGCCGGGGTCGGACCCCTGCAGGCAGCAGGGCGTCACGAACCCCTCCGCCGTAATATAACAGCTCTTCCATGGCCATTTACAGGCGCGGCTCGAGGCGGGATCCGGAACATTCACGTAATCAAAAGAACCCCCCTCTCTTTCCGCGGTCTTCTTTGCCATCGCCAATATCCCTCTGACACGGGCGTAGAACGCCATTGAGTACCTGTCTCTCATGTCGCCTTTTATCTTGTCATTAGACCAGTTGTGTTCAAGCTGGGCGCATACCTTCTTCACTCCAAGGCTCTTTGAGAGCTCGATCACGTCCGGAAGGTCAGTCAGGTTTTCTCTCATCATAACGAACCATACCGAGACATCCGGCGCCGGAGACTTGCCTTTCATCTCCATGAAACGCTTGATATTCTTCTTCACCGTTTCCAGCTTCGCGCCTTTACGGATCGCTTCATACCTATCCCTGTCGGCGCTGTCTATAGAGATATTGAGCCAGTCGGCCCCGCTCTCGAGTATATTCTTTGAGCTGGCTTCGTCCAAGAGCATGGCATTTGTGGCAAAACCTATCATGATGCCGCGGGACTTTGCATATGTGATCATATCGAAAAGCTCCGGATTCATAAGAGGCTCGCCCGCCCCGACCAGGCTCATCTTCTTTAAATGAGGCATGCCGTCGACTATCTTCTTGAATTCTGAAAGCGACATATGTCTCTTCTTGCGGCTGCTTATCGGATTTGCGCACATGACGCATTCGAGATTACAGTGGACGGTGGGCTCGATCTGGATCATGATGGGATATGAAGACATCGCGGAGGGCTCAAGCTTAAGGTTCAAATACGCCATAGCAAGGTTTTTCAGGTCCCCTCTTTTTAAGGACATACCAACTACTTTTAAAGCATCTCGAACATTCATCTCTTTTTACCCCACGCTACCCAGCCGCGGTAGTTCACCACATTTATATCGCCGAAACCGGCCCTTTCGAACCACGCCCTTGCTTCTTCTTTGTTATAGCGCATCTCTATGGGTGGAGAGAACCTGTCGTAAAGGTCCGAAACTATACAATCGAGTCTCGTTGTGTGCCTGAACGGTATCCTCTCAGCGAGCTTTTTTGTAAGCGGGATCCTTTTAAATACCTGATACGGTACGCAGCAGAATATGAAGACCAGAGGCGACATTAAGATACATAAGAGATGCAGGAGCCACGCCGGCATCTTCGTCGTGATAACCCTTAGGGAGTTGACGGTTTTCAATAAATATCTCTCAAGAGCGGTGCGCTCGGCAAAGTCTTCATATAGATAAACTATGACATAGCCGCCCTTCTTTACCTTATTGCACACGGACCTGAAAGCTTTTTCCGGTTCAGGCAAGTGGTGGAGCACCCCGAAGCTATATGCAAAATCGAATACATCGTCTCTGAAAGGGAGCTCATAGACATTCGCCTGAGTTACATGTATGCAACCGCTACATTTTGTATTCCGGCGGGTGATGGCTATAGAGTCTGATATGTCGATGCCGACCATGCGGGCGCCGTACTGCGATATATGCATCATATCGGTCCCAGAGCCACATCCAACATCAAGGCCTATTTTGCCCTCACCGCTATAAACCCACCGCGGTATATAGTTCAGGTATGAGAACGAATCCTTATACCAGTCCCGCCCCACTTCCTTGGCGGCAAACTTCGCCCATCCGAATGAGAACTTTTTCCTGGTCTCGTTTATCATCTTATCCATTTGGCTTCTTCACTTTCATGACTAATGTCGTAAGATACGGCCCGAGGAGCGGCAGTATGAACTTCATCTCGCCGGAACCGAAACACTTCTTTATTGGCCAGGCGCCTGCGAACTTATGATCGGCATATTCAAAACCGCTCCTCACAAGATACCGTGAAAGCGTCCTGAAATCCCACAGGAATATATGATCGAGCTGTGTACCGGTATTACGCGGTTCGGCCTTCAGGGACTCCACGAATTTTGCCTGGTCCTTCTTGCGCCATATGAGCAGCTGGTGGAGGATGTTTATGTAAGATACGGCGTTGGGAGTAGAGACTATGAGGCATCCCCCGGGCTTCAATATCCTGCGGAACTCGTCAAGGAACTTCGCAGGCTCATGCACATGCTCTATCGTCTCCAGGAACAGGACGCAGTCAAATGAATTGTCCGTAAACGCCATCTTAAAAAGATCGCCGGATTCAAAACTGGTGCCGCTCACCTGATTGAATGTCCTGGCTATCTCTATGGCCGAAGGGAGTATGTCGATACCAAGGACATCTTTGCCCTTCTCCGCTAATATCCTTGAAAGCACGCCGGCATTACAACCTACATCGAGAACCTTCTCTCCGGTCAACATATCCGCTGCCGCGCGGAACCTGGAATCGCTTCTTGCGGTGGCAAGCGCCTTCTCCATTATCGCGGCCATCTCGTCCCCAGACTGCTTCTTCCCATCGTAAATAAATTCTTTATTATTGGACATGTTCACCTTCTTGTCGCCTTTATAACCACCGTGGCCCTTAAAAACGGGAATAATTTCGAAAAAATGGCGTCGATACATTTATCAAATGCTGTATCCCTAAAATAGAAACCGGATCTTCCGATATAAAAATGTAATGAATGGTCAAAACCGCTAACATGGAGAAGGGTGGCCAGAGTAGAAAGATCCCACGCGAACAGATGAGTGCCCCACTGGAGCGAAGGCTCATGTATCATAAGGCGGGGTTTTTTTCTCAATATGTCGCACATGATCTGACGGCCAAAGAAACGGGAATAATATACGTTGTTCGTCGATAAAATAAGCGTGCCGCCGAGTTTTAGAACGCGGTATATCTCTTTAAGGGCCTTCACCGGATCATCCAGGTGCTCTATCACCTCAAGAAAACAGACGCAATCAAATTCATTATCCGCAAATTTCAGGTCCATGGCGCTCATGACATCAAATGAGAGATTGGAAGTATCCGGATATAGAGCCCTTGCCATTTCGATCAGGTTATCCTTATAATCTACGCCTATGACCGTTGAGGATGGATAGCACTCAGCAGCGGCATGGGAATAATTGCCTATATTGCAACCCAGGTCCAATATCTTTTTGCCGCTCAATTCCTTGACGATAGAATTGTGGACCGGCATATAGTTCCTCTTCTTGATAAAATATTTCAACTCGTCCAACGTAAAATCCTTGTTCCCACCGCCTGCTATTCTATATTTTTTCATCTATTGCCGCCCTTCTGGTGAGCATTGAACCGAACAACACGATCTCTTTGTCCGTAAAGCACCCCGTAAGATACAGCGAAATGATATACAGCACAGCGCCCACAGGAACAAAGAAAAGGGCATTTACATTTTGAAATGTCCCCTTAAAAAGATAAAGGCCAAGGATCATGATAAATGCCGCTAATAATATTTTCGAGACAGTGCTTACCTCTACGGAAAACCTTACAAACCGCTGGCAGTAGATCAGGTTAAAAACGCTATATCCCACAAAAGAAAGAAGAAGCGCCACCGCTGCCCCCATAGCCCCCATAGACGGTATGAGGAGAATATTCAGGATCGTGTTCACTATTGCCAGGACCAGGTATACACGCATGATGAGCACATTCTTATTGAATATCATATTTACATATTCTCCGATAACGCCTATCTGGAAGATGAATATCCCGAATAGAAGTATCGGCAGGTAGGCGCGCGTCACGAGGAACTCGGGCGTTGAAAATAGCGTCAGCAGCTCTTTTGAAAGGAATGAGATCCCGAAGACAAGCGGTATGCCAGCCACTAAAAAATACTTCAGAGAGTACCTGAGATATACGGCGGCTTCCCCTAATTCCGATCTATTTATACACCCCGAGAGAGTGGGAAATAATATATAGCCTATGGGAGTGGCTATTAACGTAACTACGTAGGCAAGAAAATATGCCACAGAATATTTTCCCACCTCTTTCAGGCCCAAAAAATAATTGATGAGGTAACGGTTGCTCCAGTTCAGGATAAAGAAGAGAAAGCTGGATATTACGAGCGGTATGCCGAATGCCGCATATTTTCTTAAGTCCAGGAATCTAGGGAAAGAAAAACCTATCACGCGCGAGACCTGGAAGCTCCTTATCAGGACAAATAATATCCTGACCATCAAGAGGGCTACTACAGCTCCGAGAATTCCATACCCTTTTACCACTGCATATGCTATAAAACCGAACTCCAGCAGGGTTTCTACCAGTACGGTCTTGAAATATGTCTTTATATAGCGGAAGGCTTTGAAATATTCCAAAAGTATAAGATTGACGGACTCAAATACCAGCAGTACGGCAAGGGCGTTTGCCAGGACATAATATTGAGAGCTACCGAATATCCACGTCGATACGGTACGTGAAAATATGATACAGACGCATGCAACAACGGCGCTTGCCATGGCTGCGGCAAAGAGGCAGCTGAAGAGATCCTCCCTGATCCTGTCCTTTTTGCTCTCTCCGGCAAGGAACTTCACGATCGCCTGGCCTGTGCCGAATGTAAGGAAAGGGACCAGCATCATAACCGTCACCCTGAGCTGCGTCCAGACCCCGTAATCAAGAGCCCCCAGCAGCTTTGTCAGGATGGGTATGACCATAAAGCTCTTAAAATTATTCAAGAGGTTTACGGCCCCGATCAAGCCGACATCCGAAACGAAATTTTTATATCTTTGCATTGTTCAAGATCTCTTCCTGGCTATTACGAAGAAATTCCTGCATCGCCTGACCATAATATCATTTTTCATCATCCAAAGGAGTATGTGCCATATGAACGGGATCTTCTCCATTACCGCATTCGGCAAAAAGTACGGGAATGTGGGGAATGGATTGAAACCGTATATCTTTATATCGTATCCGTCTTTCAGCAGGTCATTCAACATATCGTAATCCAGCCGGTTCGGCTTCTCAGTCCTGGATAGATAGAGCCTGTTGGGCGTAGTTATGACGAGCTCGCCGCCTCTTTTCAATATCCTCGTCGCTTCATTCAGGCATCTTAGTTTGTCTTCCATGACCGGGAACTCCAGCATGCCGAAAAGGACCACGGCATCCATGGAATCGCTCTTCGCCGGCAGGCTGAGCATATCGCCTTCAACAAGTTTCGCGGAATCACCGTTCAGCTCGCGGGCTATACGGACAGCGCGGGATGAATTATCAAGGCCTATCTTTAAGTTGCTGTCATCCATCTCGGAGAGGATTATGCCGATATTACAGCCGACGTCGAAAACCTTCTTGTTCTTCATGTTCCTGACATAGTAGAGCGCCACGAACCGCAGGTCGAGCCTGTCGCCCCACCATAGGTCCTTGGCGTGCGTCATCCATTTTGTCTTTACCCTCTCCCTGAAGGCCTTAAAATCTTTATGATTAATCTTTATCATAGCTTTTTAGAGAATACCCCGTATTCGTAATAATCACCGCCCCACTTCTCCTTGAAGAACTTTATGCCTTCTTCTTCTTTAGTCTTAGGCGACGGCGAAACGCCCGCAAGGTCAAAGTACCTGAAGCCGCTCGTCTTGGCCCATTTGATGCACTCCCACATGAGAAGATCACCGGCAGGTATCTTGCCGTCATATGCCTCTTTTGACTGGACGGGTTTTACGATATGGACCGTCTTATTGAAGCATCTGAGCGGCATATATCCTAAGGCTCCGTCATCCCTGGCTACGGAAAATATCCTGTAGCCTCCTATCGGCGAAAGCAAATCCCACATATCGAAGAACCGCTTCTTGGGTGGGACTTCGAGCTTCTTCATCCTGCCATGCTCAAGCTCGCACCTGTAATAATCGTCTATATCTCCGCGGTGGCATTCCTTGAACTCAAGGTCTAAGGACTCGGCCTTCCTGACAGGCGTCCTGGCAACCTTCGCTTTAAGAGAATCCCATATCGCTTCAATAGGCTTAGAGAGATCGATCATGTATGTCGCCCAGACGGCCCTCTCATAACCTCTTTTTACAAATACATCCTCAAGCGCCTGCCGCGAATCTATCATAAGAGGCAATGTCACATCGTAGATCTTCTTCGCGCCCGTTCTCCTGGCGATATTCTCCGCAGCCTCGAGCATCTCCGTCAGTATCTCAGGCTGATTTTCTTCGGAATAGAATATCGGCCCCTCGCGCCATGAGGCCGCGCAGTTAAAGCGATTTATCATGTCTTTCAAGGCGTTCTTAACGGGGCTATTGTATCTCTCCGGATACAGGCCTATCCTGTGGAATGCGAGCGACGCTATCCGCCGAGCGCCTTCGTCTTCGGCTACGATCCTGCATGGCCGAGCGCGATAATAGCGCTCCACGAAAGAGCCATATGACACTGTCTGTTGAAGCGTCGAATAAGGCTGTCCGGACAGGTTCTCGTCCCAGCCCTCGAGAGACTTTTCATCCAATATGCGTATCTTCATCAATCCAAATAACCCAGGTTCTTGAGCCTATCCATGATCTTGGCCTGTTCATCCGGAACGGCCCTCTCATCCTTTATGGCGCCCGACGCTTCGGAATACCTGACCTTGTTCGAGGCCCTGAACTCATCCGTGAATATCTCTTCGAGCGGCCTTCCGTCCATATCAGACGGCACCGCCAGGCCCATTGCGTAAAGTATGGTCGGCGCGATATCCTGTATCGCCGGGATCCGCAGCTTCCCGGACCTTTTGATCGATCTTCCGCGGCTCAAGAATATGCCCTTCCTTTCATGATGTGAAAATAGCGCGTTCTCAAAGACCTGCGGCCGCCTCAATCCCCTGTTCAGGGACGGCATATATTCCACATCCAGCTCTATGACGATATCCGGCATCTCCGGAAGATATTCCCCTTTATATATCTCTTCCTTTTTCCAGGCATTCTTGATGACATGCTTTCCGCTCTTCGGATCTGTTGCGGCCTTAAGCTTAGCAATGATCTCGTCCCTTGTATCTTCGTAAGCGCCCGAAGAGACTATCCCGCCGGGTTCGCGGCCGGATAGATTTATGTATATGCCGCCGAAATTTCCGGCTATATCGATATACGGGAAGGCCGTCGTCCTGGCGAAGTCATAGATCATATCATCGCTCAAGTAGGTCTCGTCGCGCTTGGCGCCTTTCATGGGTCTCAGGAACGGCGCTAGGCGCTTCAGCCAGGGAGCATTCTCCATCGCCCATCTCATTGCGAGGAATACTGTCTTCCTGGACATGCCCGCGATCGCCGATCCGGACGACCTGTCTATTTCGGCAAGTTCTTCTCCGAGTTTCGCGCGAAGGCCTTCTTTTATCGCTTCCCCGGACTTGAACGAGAGATATCCGGCCTCCGCCAGCCATGCGTCTATGCAGAAAGCCTTGCGGTATGTTTTGTGCCCATGGTCAGAATATATGATAACGCATGATACCTCTCCGATATTATGCATGAATTTATTGAGCGCCTTGTCCGCGCGCTCGTATAAAGGCTCTATGATGGAGAGATCCACGTTCATGAATACATGGTGCGCCTGCTCCAGCTGCTCTATGCCTATGCAAAGCAGGTCCCATTCGCGTGTCCTTGCGATATCAAGGGCTGATACCAACCTCTTCTCTACGGAGAGGGCGAGGCTCTCAATGTTCCTGCCGTCATGGCAGGCGAACTCATACTTGATGCCATCCACCACCTCCGGAGCAATCTCGGGAGGATATATCGCTTTTTTGACATCAGTCGTAAAATGGCAGCCGAGCATGATGCCGTTCATCTTTCGTACTGGATAGGTGAACGGCATGCCTATGACGATGGACCTCTTGCCGCTGTCACCCGCTATCTCCCACACGTCCCTAGACATCCTGTTATCGGCATTCACGCCGAACCAGCTGTAGCGGCCCTTGAGCCTTTTGAAGAAACCGTATAATCCCGTCTTGCCGGGATTCTTGCCTGTGTATGAACATGACCATGCGACAGGTGTGGTCGGCGGAATGGATGATTCGAACGGGCTTGCCGAGCCTTCTTCGACCAGCTTTTTAAATGCCGGCAATTTACCCTTACCGATAAGCTCGTTAAGATAATCCCACGAAACTCCGTCGACGCCTATTATGACCACCTTATTTACATTCGTTCTTGCTGTCATGCATTACCGCCGAAGTGCGCCATTATGGCGTGAAAAGGGTCCTGTATGGCCCTTACGCCCGATATGTCCAGGTTCACTGCCGCGCAGAAGGCGTCATCAAAAGTATGCATGCCGTCCAGCGCCGTCCTTTCAAATATCTTATTGCCGCCTGCCTTAGCCTTAAGGTCATAGCCGTCGCGCGGATGGGCTATGATATCGGCCGCGCTTTCGAGACACGGCCCATCGTATATCTCTTCTCTGAAGAATACTCTCTCGATGACCTTCTCGCCCGTCGCATCATCCTTTAACGCCATAAGTCTCGTCGTGATATCATTGCGGACCTTGTCGTAATCGCACTTTCTGACAGACCCCTTCTCCTCCCTGCCTTCAAGGTTCACGAATATCCTTCCCGGTATCAAGGAATATGCAATGCTTGCAGCATCATAATTCTCTATCTTCTTTTCCGCGGAAGGGATGAATTTCAAAAGACCCTCTTTCTCAAGCCAGGCATTGATCTGCACCTCGCTCTTTATGCCGCAAAAACCATGGTCCGACAGTATTAAGAGCCCATCGTCGTTGGAGAGCTTCTCTTTTAACTGCCCTATAAAGCCGTCGAGCCTGGCGAAGAAACGCCTGGTAAAATCATTGTACGGCCCTTTCTCAAGGGCACTGTAAAAGAAATGGAACAGCCTGTCCGTCTCCATTATATGCAGTTGGAAAAGATCCCACGGCTCTTTATCCATGAGATCGAACGCCACTTCAAAACGCTTTTCAAGGGCAAGCATTATCTGGTCGGCGAACTTCTCCTTCGACTCCCGCGCAAGCCAGGCGTCAACGTCTATTATATAGCCCCTGGACTTAAGATAAGCGCCAAGGCTCGAAGGATAGGCTGCCTTGTCTATGTCCGTACATAGAAAATCCGATATCAGTATGCCGTTCACCTTTTCAGGAGGATAAGTGAGCGGCACGTTTATCACTATGACCTTCTTGCCGAGCGACGACAATTCGCCCCACAAAGTCTTCGCTTTCCTGTCCCCGGCGATCGGTATCTTTATCCTGAAAGGGTTGGGATCTCTGTCGACAAAACCGAGGATACCGTGGATGCCGGGATTCTCGCCTGTCATGTAACTGGCCCATGCGACGGACGACACTGTAGGATATGCGGAATTGATACGCTTAAATGCGCCCTTTGAGGCTATCGACTTTAGCGAAGCGAGCTCGCCGCGCTTAAACCTTTCTTCCAGGAATGAATGAGAGAGGCCGTCGAGCCCCAGCACAAATATACGCTTCCCGCTCCGGGCAGGCATGGATATCAAACCCCGTCTTCGGCTGTGCCGGTTATTATTCCTCCGGCACAGATGTTGCCCGAGCGCGACAATACGAACCTTCCGAGGTTCTCGAGCTCGTTAAAAGAAGTAACTACGACCGGTTTTTTGGTCTTTACCGTTATCTCGGCCGCTTCCAGATAAGAGAGGGAGTCGGAATCTTTTTCGATGACCTCGAGCGTAGATGAATTTATCCTTCGCGATATCTTTTCGATCCTGCAGCTTACCTCCTGGGTGGCGCACCTGAATGCCATCTTCTCTTCTTTGGAGAACGGCTGTTTCGACAACCAGAAGAGGTCCGCCTTGAAACGATCGACCACCATGGGCGTTCTGCCGGTCTCGGATATTATATCTCCCCTGTCGATGAATATAGGCGTCGTGGTAGTTATGCCTATACATTCCGAAGCGGAAGCCTTCACGGGTTCCTCGAGGAACTTCTCTATGCTCTTGACATGGGTAACCTGACCGCTTGGCAATGCCTTGACTTCCTGGCCCTCGGATATCCTGCCTGATTCTATCCTGCCTGCATATATCCTTTTTTCGCCGATTTTGTATATATCCTGGATCGGAAAGACCAGCGACTTTTCGCTCTCGCTCGGGGTGGCAGGCAATGAATCGAGGGCTTCCATGATCGTGGGGCCATGATACCAGGTCATAAAACCTGATTGAGACGTTATGTTATCCCCTTTCAAGGCGACTATGGGCACGAATAACCGCGGCTTTATATTTATGCCTGCAAGGAACTTCTCGGCCTCGACCTTTACGGAATTGAATTTCTTTTCATCGTATCCGACGAGATCCATCTTATTCAATACGGCTATGACGTTCTTTATGCCGAGCATCGAGACGAGGTACGCGTGGCGCTTGGTCTGCTCCTGCATGCCTTCGGCAGCGTCTATGATAAGCAGCGCCGCCTCGGCCTGGGAAGCGCCGGTCATCATGTTCTTCACGAACTCGACGTGTCCCGGAGCGTCGATGATGACGTAATCCCGCTTTGAGCTCCTGAAGAAAACCTGCGTTGTATCGATCGTGATACCCTGCTTGCGCTCTTCTTCGAGATGGTCCAAAAGATGCGCGAACTCCGTCTCCCTCCCCAGCCCCTCCGCAGCCTGGCGTATCTCGTCCAGCTTGTCCGGAGGCAGGGACTGCGTATCATACAGAAGCCTTCCTATAAAAGTCGACTTTCCGTGGTCGACGTGGCCCACTATCACGAACTTTAGTTGCTTGTTTGTCATGATTGTTTCCATTACATATACCCCAGGGATCTTAGTTTCTGCATCATATAAGCCGACTCTTTATCCTGCGCCCTGCCGCTACGCTCCGATATCTTCGATACCTTCAATTCCTCAACTATCTTTTCGATCGTGTCGGCTTCCGAATCAACTGGATTACAACATGTCTCGCATCCTATGGACCGGAAGCGCTTGCCGTTCTTCGCGAAATAAAGGCTCACGATCGGTATCTTCTCTCTCTTTATATATTCCCAGATATCGAGTTCGCGCCAGCCAAGGAGCGGATGGACGCGGAAATGTTCTTCCTGTTCTGTCTTATTCTTGTACTGGTCCCATATCTCAGGCGGCTGCTCCTTATAATTCCACTCAAAATCCTCGTCGCGCGGAGAGAATACGCGTTCTTTTGCCCTTATGCCATGTTCATCGCGGCGTATGCCGAGATAGAGCGCCTTGAATTTATATTTCGCGACTACGGCTTTCAGGGCATTGGTCTTGAGCTCCGTGCAGCACTCAAGCTTGCCTGTGTTAGGGCTCACGCCGCGGTCGATCGCGGCCTGGTTCTTATAGACGATGAGGTTTAAATCCCATTTCTTCGCGTATTCATCCCTGTAAGAATATATCTCTTTAAACTTGTAACCTGTATCCAGATGCAGCACGGGAAAAGGCATATTGCCGTAAAAGGCCTTTCTCAGAAGCCATAAAAGGGTGGTTGAATCCTTCCCTATGGACCAGAGCATGGCTATGTCCTTAAACTGCCTGTAGGCCTCTCTTATGATATATATGCTCTGATTTTCAAGGTCATTCAGATTTTTCATTATCTATTCTTCTCCCTTCAAAAAATATCTTGCGCCATATATTATAACAATAAACGGTCCATAAGATATTAAAATTGTCGGCTTTGCCTGATACCTGCATATCCCACAGGCGCCTGACAGAAGCCATGTCAAAATACCCCTCTTTATCCCAGTCATCCTTAAACAGATCCGCCTCCACCCTCTTTCTCCACACAGTTGAAAACCAGCTGCGCAGAGGGATCGTCTCGCCATATCCGTACTTTTTTCGATTTAAGACGCCTGACGGTAATATCGGCTTGGAGAGGCGCTTCAATATATACTTTCGGTTTACTCCGTTTATCTTCATCCAGACAGGCAGTGCCATGGCAAACTCGACTATGTGATGGTCCAGGAACGGCGATCTTAACTCAAGACCGTTAGCCATTCCGGATATATCCGAAAATACGCATATGCCGTGAGTGTCATTGAAGACGAGGTCGGTAAACAAAGTTCCGTCAAGAAGATGGTCCGGCTTCATCCTGGAATATATCTCCTCGAAAGGCGCGCCGATATCGCAACCGGAGATCCGGTTCTTTAAGTTTTTGGAATAGACCAGGTTTGCCATATTATCCGCTGCTTTCCTTTTGAAATAAGCCCTCTTCTCTCCGGGCGGAAGGGTCAATGCCTTGAGCACGGATGACGAAAACCTCTCACCCAAAAAACCCAGGGCAGGAAAGATGGCGGCTCTGGCGGCCTTGTTTTTTGAAAAAAATATATCCATGTCGCCCAGTATCTTCCATAGAAGATATCCCGAGTAGCCCGCGAAGAGCTCATCAGAGCCGTCTCCGGTGAGCGCAGCCTTTACGCCCTTTTTCACTTCCCGGCAGAACTTCATATTGACCATGGCCTCCGGGATAGCAAAAGGTTCGTCATAATGCCACACGACACGGCCCAGCTCGTCGATGATATTGGAATCGGCGGTTATCTTATGGTGTTCCATGTTGTAGCGCTCGGCAACGCTTGCGGCATATCCGAATTCTTTATCTTTTGATGACGAGTCTTCGAATCCGACCGAGAAGGCATTCAGCCTCGTAGAGGTGTTCTTGGCTATGAACGATGCTATCAGGCTCGAGTCAACGCCGCCGGAAAGGAACGCACCGACGGGCACATCGCTTATAAGGCGCATCCTGACAGACTCATCTATGAGCGACTGCAATCTCTCTACCGCTTCGCCTATGCCCATGGAAAGCTTATCGTTCATTTCCGGCTGCCAGTATCTGCTTATATGCTCGCGTCCATCCTTCACCACCATGACGGAAGCGGGTGGCAATTTTAATATATTCTTGAACATCGTATTCGGGTAAGGAACGCTCCTATGCGAAAATAGATAATGCACTCCGGCCGGATTGACTTCGGGCTTGACAGCGCCTGACGCAAGAATAGCTTTAGGCTCGGATGCGAAAAGGAACATGTCTCCTACCCGGGAATAGACCAGCGGCTTCTGTCCTATCCTGTCACGCGCCAGGACTAGCTCCTTCTTCCTTGAGTCCCAGATGGCAAAGGCGAACATTCCCCTCAGGTGCTTTACGCAATCCTGCCCCACCTCTTCATAAAGATGGATGATGGCCTCGGTATCGGAAGCGCTCTTAAAGTGATGGCCCTTTTGCTTCAGGGCGCGGGCAAGTTCTTTGTAATTATATATCATCCCGTTGAAGACAAGCTTTATGGAGCCGTCTTCATTAGACATGGGCTGGCTGGCATTATTTGAAAGATCTATTATGGAAAGCCGCCTGTGCCCAAGGCCGACGCCCTTATCCGCAAAGATACCTTCCCCGTCCGGCCCGCGATGGGCAAGCGCGCTCGTCATCCTTTTAAGCGCGGCGGCGTCCAGTCCAGAAACGCCGCTTGATATAAACCCGCAGATGCCGCACATTTACCTATCCGCTCCTTCCTTCTTCCAGAACAGGAGTTTTGAAAATGCCCTCTTCATGATATTCAGATACTTGATGCCCCTCATCGCAAGCTGCCATTCATACGGAAATATCCAGAAATTCAGGGCGAGTCTGGCTCGCGCCATAAATGCATATATCTTGCGCTTCAGGTCCATATTCTTCATGAAATCATAATTCAGCGCCGCTGGGACATAAGTGCTGAGCGCCGTAACGAGCGCCGGCTCTTTTATCCATGGATAGCTCTTCATGGAAAGCTGCCCGAATTTTCCGGTCTCTTGATTGGCCCAGCCCTCCAGGGTAGTGGGCGATCTATAGCCGTTCTCTGCGCAAAGGTCATAGAGACTGCCTCCGGGATACGGGCGCAGTATCTGCGGGCCTGAGAACATCGAGCGCGGGCATATCTTCTTCAATCTCTTCATGAGATCGATGGTCTTCTGCATCTCTTCCCTTGTCTCTCCGGGAATTCCTATAACGAAAGAGTAAGACGCAACGATATTGAAGGCGTTCATGTCTTCCGCTGTTTTGATTATCTGGTCCACGGTTATGTCCTTGCATATGAGCTTCAATATGCGCTCTGAACCCGACTCGGCGCCCACCCCGAGGTACGCGGCCCCAGCGTCAGCTGAATCTTTCAAGAGATCTCTCGATACATGCTTATCGTGGAAATAATCAGCGCGGATATTGGCAAACCAGCGTATCCCCATCCCCCTCATGCCGTCTATCACGCCCTTAGCATGCTTGGGATTCACATAGAAGTTCTCATCCCTGAAACTTATTCCGTTCAGGTTATGCCTGTCTTTAAGGTCCCGGATCTCGTCTAAGACAAGGCTCGGGCTCTTTGAACGCCAGATATTATAGTTGCGCTCGACATAATTTATGCAGAAGGCGCACCTGTGCGGACAGCCGCGGCTGGTCTGGACCAGTAGCTCACGGCGCAGACCCACAAAAGGATAGTAGGCGTTCACATACCTTTCTACGTCAAGGAGTTCGAATGCCTGCGGAGGCACATCGTCCATCTTCATGAGCTCGCGCCTCTTGTTTATTACAGGCTTGCCTCCCGACTTAAAACCGAGCCCTTTTATGTCGGAATAATCCGCGCGTCCTTCCGAGCCTTCCGCGCGAGAGGCCAGTTCATAAGCGGTTACGTCGCCTTCACCGATAACGATGAAGTCCACAAGATCGCTTGCGAGCGTCTGCTCCGGAAAAAGGGTCGGGTGCACCCCGCCCCATACGATCTTGACATCTTTATACTTCGACCTTATATATGCGGAAAGCCTTAATGCCTCTTTTATCTGGGCCGTCATGACTGACAATCCGACGAGTCTGGCGCTGCCTATACCGGCATCTATCTTTTCAAATATGCTCTGGGCTTTATAAAGGCGCGCATCTATGATAGTGACATCCATGCCTTTATGCTTTAGATACGTTCCGATGGCAAGTATAGCCATTGGAGCGCCAAAGTCTACTTTAGAGGCTTCGACATATGGGTTTGGATCCGGGTTTATCAGAAGAACTTTCGGCCGTTTCATCGCCTGCCCTCCTTGATCACCGAAATTATAACGTCGGCTTCCTTCTTTTCCATCGCATCTCCCGAGATGGCGCTTACCCGCTCGAAAGCCAGCCTGCCGAGCCGGGACATATTATCGCGGTCTTTTGACAGGCAGCGGAATGCGTTTTCAAAGCCTTCGGGGCTGCCGTCAGTCACGAGCGCAATATCGCCTACGAGCTCCGGTTTTTCTTCCCACATCGGCTTCTTCGTCACGATGGGAAGCGATGATGCCATCGCTTCCATGACCGGTTTCGAGACTCCGCCGTAATCATTGACGCAGGCAAATATATCCGCTTCTTTATAATACCGGTCTATCGCTGAATTCTGGACGGACGTGACGAAATCTACCTTGTCGCTTACACCTATATCGCGCGAAAGCCTTATCATCTTTTCCAGGAACGGCCCGTCTCCTATTATCACAAGACTGGCCCTCAGGTTCCTGATAGCCCTTATGATATTCTCCGGGTTCTTTCGTTCAAATACCCGGCCGACGCACAGTATCTTTAACGGCGAAGCGTTGCTCCCGCTATCCGCCGACCTTTCCTTTCTAAAACGCTCGACATCTATCCTGTGATACACCTCTTCGACCTTATCCGGCCGGACGCCTCTTGATAGCGCATAATCGGCTGCGAACTTGTACGCCGCGATGACTTTCGACGCATTCCCCAAAGCGGGTTTTTCGAAGAAGATCGATGAATACAGCCAGAACAGTTTCTTGGCAGGATCGCTCCACTTCAGGTGGGCCCTTACATCCTTATCGAGGTTGGTATGCAAATGGATGATGAGCGGTATGCGGTGCTTTCTGCTTAAGACGGCGCCTATGAACCCGCCGATATGCGCGTTATGCGCTATTATCACATCTGCTCCGGACGGTTTTACGGAATCTTCTATCCTTTCCAGGTATTTCCCGAGGAACAATATGTTTGCAACGGATACTTTGCCGGACGGATATATGCCGAGCCTGGCCGTTCCGGCGATATCTTTCGCTTCACCTGGAGTAACGTCGGAATCGCCCGGAGAGATGATGTCTATCTCGCTGAAGATATTGTTCGGATTGAAATATCTTGCGACGACTTCGCCTTTTTTCAGGTACTCTTTTATGGGGTCGTTCGGTATTATTATCGCTCGCATCTCTAAAGCTCTATCACCTTTCCGCCGTCTTTGAGCGACTTTGAAGCCGCCTCGAGGACCTTTACTACTTCAAGCCCGCTATTACCGTCCGTTGCCGGCTTCTTCCGGGTCTTCACGCAGTCCACAAAGCTCTTCACTTCAGCGCGAAGAGGCTCTTCAAAGTTTATCTTCGGTATCAGGATATCTCCCGAACGGTGCTTAAAGAGGAATGTCTCGTAATTATCATACTTTCCCAGGTCCGCATTTATATGCTCCTTGTCTATGCCCTTATCGTAGATCATTATCTTTGAGTCTTCCGAAACATCGTCGTATACGACCATCTTCTTCGATCCTACGATCGTGACGCGCCTTACCTTGTTTGGGTCAAGCCAGCTTACGTGGATATGCGCACTGACGCCGTTCTTGTACTCTATAGTTATGAACGCGACATCCGCGATATCCTTCCTGAGATAGCAAAACCCGCGCGCTGATACTGATCTCGGCTCTGAACCTAACAGGTATGACATTATAGATATGTCATGCGGCGCGAGATTCCACATCACATCGACATCATCCCTGACTTTTCCCAGGTTTAGCCTGTGGGAATAGATATAATAGACGGATCCTAAAGAGCCGCTGTCTATATATTTCTTCACTTCCTTCACCGCAGAGTTATATATGAATGTGTGGCCGACGAATATTATCCGTTTCTTCTCATCGGCCAGCTTTATCAGCTCCCGGCATTCGTTCCCCGTCATGGCAAGCGGTTTTTCCACAAATACGTCCTTGCCGGCTTCCAGGGCCTTCCTGGCATATTCGTAATGGAATTTTGCCGGAAGCGCGATCACGACGGCGTCTATTTCGCCGTCTTTTACAAGGTCGTTGAAATCGGCTGTCGTCTTGACATGCGGACGCGTCTTCTTCATCTGGCTAAGCTTCTTCTGGTCAGCGTCGCATATAGCTGCAACCGTTACATCATCCGGCAATCCTTCGAAATTCCTTAAAAGGTTAGGGCCCCAATATCCCACACCCGCGAAACCTATCTTTGTCATATATCTCCTTATGCGTTATCTACCTGGTGACAAGCTTTTTTAAATAATACGATATCCTTCCGGGGAGGCTCTGCCCTTTTACCCGCATCGACGTAGCCTCAAAACGCATCTTGCCTATCTCTTCCAGAAATGACGGTGGATCAAAATTGGGGAGCGACACCAGGAAAGGCGCAAGATAGGTCGGCTGGGGCCTCAGGTCCTCGACCGGCACAGGATGGCCGCCGTCGTCCCTGGGATAAGCGTTGCCCCATGCTGAAAAGGCATGCCATTTGCCGCCGAACTTTACGAAAGATATGAAATTATCCTTGCCGGCCGGCGTGCGGAACATTTTATAGAAGGCTTCATAGCCGGCATACGTGCACAATATGGTGAATACATCCTCAAGCTGGTCGTCAACGCCATAACCCCTCACGATTATGCTGTACGGGTGATCGTCTATTATGGCCAGCTCCTTCGGCTGATGTTTGATATTACGGACGCACCAGTCGAATATGGCGACCGCCTTCTCCCCATCGGACGTCTTGCCCGAAACTATCTCCCGCACTATCCTTCTATACTGATAATCCCTGTCAAGGAACTCGATCATCTTTATATATAATGGCATGCTATAGCTGCGAACCTCGTAATTGACCCCTTGTTTCGTAGGCACATGGACAAAGATAAGGGCAGCCAGCGTCCCGATAACTAATAATGCCGATATTATCGCCGCCGCTTTTCTTTTCATGCCGCGCTCCTTGATCCCACGTTCACCAGTGCCTCTACGAATTTCGGAGCATTGGTTTTCAACGAATATTTTTCAACAGCGGTCGCCCTGCCGGCCTCGCCTATCGAGCGCCTTAAGCCAGCGTCCCCGACAAGGCGCGACAGCTTCTCTTCCCATTCTTTGCCGTGGAAAGCCAGATAGCCGTTGACGCCGTCTTTAATTATATCCTTGTTCACCCCTACGGGGGAGACTACCACAGGTATCCCCATGCTCATATAAAGTATCGCCTTAAAAGCGCACTTGCCCCTGGTCCAATCGGTGTCAGGCATCGGCATTATGCCTATATCGAAATGCGCCATGTCATCCCTCTCCGTCTCGAGAGACCATTCTTTAGCTACCAGCCCATCGTGCCTTAACGAATCGAGCCGGCCTCCGACGATATGCACCTTGAGCGACCTGTTCTTGTCAAGAAGCGATCGGAAGATATTTTCAAGCTCTTCCAGGAATACCTGGGTCGTGTGGCTGCCTATCCATCCGATCACGATATTGTTTTTCAGGCCTCCCGGCATGCCGGCTTTGTTATAATTATCGGTATCTATACAGGTAGGTATTATGACCACGTTCTTATTGAGCGGCTTTGTGTGTTCCTTGAGGAATTCATTGCCGGCTATCACGAGGTCGCTATGTTTTATGATAAAATCTGTCTTCCGCGGGCATTTCAGGATCCCCATGGCCTTGCTGGAACCCTGCGGCGGAAGATATATAGCGTCATCATAATCAAATATGATCTTATTGCGGGCAAAAAACCGTAAACCGAACAATACTGATTCGAGGATCGGCGGACCTATGGGAAAAACTTCCCGATGGATAAATATGACGCTGTAGAACGGCGCCGTGAAGACATCGATAAACCGCCGCATTGACGCTGCGAGGAACAAGAATACCTTTTTAGGGGCATTGCCTTTCTTGTATAGTATCCTGTAAAACGACGCCGTATAGAAAGGCCTTACGGAATAACCGAACCCGGCATTCTCAAGGTACGGGAGGAACTGCCCTACCCTCAACCGCGCGCTCGCGCCCTCGGTCGGATACGGAACCAGGAACAGTATCTTCCCTTTTGCCTTTATGTCCCGAGATGGTTTCATTACGGCCCCCATCTTCGCCTTATGCCCAACTCTATCCTGCCGAATATAAGCTTATCGGTGAATATGCTTATCAATGTTATGGTTATCATTACGGCTATCACCTGGCTCATGTCGTTAAGCTCCCTTCCCATGGCAAGCAGGTATCCGAGGCCCAGATTGAGGAATAGCAGCTCTCCTGCCATAAGCGAGCGCCAGGCGAACGACCAGCCCTGCTTCAAGCCGGATATTATCGGCGGCATGGCAGCCGGCATGATGACCTCTATCAAGAGCCTGAACCTTCTGGCGCCCATGTTCCTTCCTGCCTTTACATAGAGCTGCGGCAGGTTCTTGACCGCCGAGTAAGTGGCCATGGTTACCGAGAACAATGCTCCGATTATCACTATGAATATTATAGCCTTTTCATTGAGCCCGAACCATAATAAAGCAAGAGGCAGCCAGCATATGCTCGGCAATGTCTGCAATCCCAGGACCAGCCCGCCCAGCGTATCCTCGACCGTCTTGAACTTGCTCATAACAAGCCCAAGCAACCCGCCTAGGACTATTGATATGCCGTATCCTATCAATAAGCGCCTCATGCTTATTATTATGCCGAAGATGAACGTGGTGTCCATGAAACCATGGACTAGCGTATCAAATACTTTCAGTGGCGACGGAAACAGGTATGGCGGCCATATTTTGAGCATGGCCACGATCTGCCACAGCGCCAGTATCGCAGAATAGAATATTATCTGTTTAACTGTCTTCTTTTGTATCATATTCCTCGTGGAAATGTTTGTCTATCTCGAACTTCAGCTCTTTAAGCACCTGTCTCACGTGCTTCATAAGCCCTTCGTCCTCGATGCGCCTGGGCCTTGGCAGGTCTATCAAAAAACTGGCCTTAACCGCCCCGGGCAGAGACGAAAAAACAAGGACCCTGTCGCCGAGGCATACCGCTTCTCTGACATTATGGGTAACGAAGATTATGGTCTTCTTCGTCCTCGACCATATTTTCTGCAGCTCGTCATGAAGGCTGTCCCTGGTCTGTGCATCGAGCGCCGTAAAAGGTTCATCCATCAGCAGTATCTCCGGATCCAAAACGAGCGCCCTTGCCAGGGCTACCCGCTGCTTCATGCCGCCCGACAACTGGTGTATGTACGAATCCTTGAATTTTGTCAGGTGGACCATGTCGATATACTCGCGCGCCAGTTTTGCCCTCTCTTTCGAAGGCATCTTCTTCAGTTTCAATCCGAACTCTACGTTCTTCTGTACCGTAAGCCAGGGAAAGAGCCCAAGCTCCTGGAATATCATGAGCCTGTCAGGTCCTGGTATGCCCACCGGCTCGCCTCTGTGGAGGATCTTGCCGGTATGATCAAAGTCAAGGCCTGCCACCATATTGAGCAGCGTAGTTTTGCCGCACCCGGAAGGCCCTACGATACAGACGAACTCCCCGTCATTTATCTCGAGGTTGATGTCTTTTAAGACATCCAGCCTCTTGCCGTTGTGCGCATAGGACTTGGTTACATTTTCTATTTTAAGCATTGCTGGCATACAAGCGTTCACTCCGAAATTGGTTCAGCGCCTTTTTCTTTCAATACATCGCTCAGGATCTTCAGGTCGTAAATACCGCTCAAGTCAGGCATCTTGTCCCCCAGAAATCCCTGCTCAAATGCCCACCGGGCAGAATTGAATAACGAACTCTTTATGGGGTCATATGTCACTTTAAGCCTGGAAAAAGCGTCATTTATCACGCCTTCGGGAAGCGCCTTGCCTGTAAGGCGCTTTATCTCGGCGTTTACCATATTTTTTGCTTCCGGAAGGTTGGAATTTATCCACGCGGTAACTTCAACGTGCGCGGCCAGCCACTTCTTCACAATGTCAGGATGCGCATCGAGGAATTTTTTGCTCGCTATGATATGGGCGGTCACAAAATCGCCGTTAGGCCATATCGTACGCTCGTCCAGGAAGAGCCTGCCGTTACCTTCTCTTATGAGGCGGCTCACCCATGGTTCGACCGTCCAGGCGGCGTCTATTTCCTTCTTCATGAACAAGGTCAATTGGTCGGGGTTCGCTATGGGCACGACTTGTACATCCCCGCCTTTCTCTTTCAGTTTAAAACCGTTGTCTTTAAGCCACCCTCTCAGGGCGACGTCCTGGGTGTTCCCAAGCTGAGGAGAGGCAATTTTTCTGCCGTGGAAATCGTCTTTGGTCTTTATGCCGCTGTCATCTCGCACAACAAGTCCCGCGCCGCCGCTTGTAGCTCCGGCCACGATCCTCAGGGCCACGCCATCAGATTTGACATAACCGTTTATAGCAGGATTCGGCCCTATATAAGAGAGGTCTATCTCGCCTGCAAAAAGGGCCTCTATCACCGAAGGCCCTGCATTGAACAGCTTGGTCTCTATCTTCGTGTCATTGCCAAGTTCTTTTTGGAATGTGCCATTGGCCAGGCCGACCAAAGCCTGGGAATGGGTTATATTAGGGAAATATCCAACGCGTATTACATTCTTCTCTTGGGCATTACATGCGCAGCAAATGGAAAAGAAGAACATTGTTGCTGCAAAGAATATCGATAACTTTTTCATCTTTCGCCTCCTATTCTATTGGCCCGATTAGAATTTCGTGATGACATCGAACAAGAGCTGCTCATATGGATCGCGCTTGTCATACGATTTGATCGGTTCCATCCAGTAATATGTTATGTTGCATACCGTGTTCTTGGCCATCTGGTATTCCATCATGAGCTTGGTGCCCCTGCCATTAGTGCCGCCTGCCGCGGGAAGCCCGTTCACGTTGGGCACGGTGATCGCGCTGGTATATGTGCCAAAACCGTAGAAATTGGAGTCGGGCATAAAGTCCGGCACGGCGTCGCGCTGGATATACCTCCACTGGGCGCTAGCCTTCCAATCACCGGGGTCTTTAAGCTTCTTCTTGCCTATATAACCACCTATGGCAGCGCCCTTGTTGAGGTTCTCATCACTCACGCTTGCATTATATATGAAATCGAACATAAACCCATGAGGTATTTTGAAATCCCCTATGCTCTGGTTGTCTATCGAGAGCAGGAGGTCAAAAACATTATATTCATACTTATACGTTCCGAGCGATGAAGGGTTTATGCCATAACCATAATCCCCGATCCATGTCCTGGAATTCGTGCCGGCGCTGTTGGCATTAGGCGTCTTGCCCTGGAGATTGGCAAAATCATAAATAGTAGCAGAGAGGTTAACCGTCGAACCCATCGCGCCGAATGATTCTGTCTTTACGCCCGCCTGGAAGGCCCAAAGAATAGGGTCTGTATTGATGTTGGCCGACTCATCTACCCAGAGCATGCCAATATTCGAATAGGCGTTCAATGCCGGCAGGAAACCCATATCTACACCCGGCGAAACATATTGGAACGCAAGACCGCCCGGATTTATGTCGGTATCCCAGACCAGCTCCGTATATTCAAAAGGATTTGAGAACTTGCCTGCCCAAAGCTTCATGTCGCTAAAGTAGCATTTATACTTGTCTACCATCTCCTTGGGCGCCTCAAATCTCATATAATACTGATCGAACATCACGAAAGGCTTATTGAAATATCCCGCAATAGTGTCATCGGTAGTGCGTGGATTGGTATTGCCTCCCGCAAACCTCGCTCCTGCATAAGTGATACTGTTGACCTTCCCTTCGATCGTGAAACGGCCGCGGATGCTCTGCTGGATCCTCTGCTTCCTGAGATCGTTTGCATTTGTCGGAGCTGTTGTTTGCGGCTGGTTCTGGGCCGTCTTGCCCCAATCACCCCTGGTGCGGTACCTGACATCCCCGCCCATCTTAACCCTCTCGATCCACTCCGGAACTGTCACGGACGAGGTCTTCGGAAGATCTTTCTGCTCCTTGACTATAGTCTCCTTGAAAGTCTTAGCCTCATCCTGCGTAACTACACCTTTTACCACCAGAAGATTCAACAGCCGCTCTACTTCCGTCTCGGCGCTTGCAATGGGCGCCAAGAGCATCATGCCAACCAAAACACAACTCGCAACAGCCAATATCTTTCCCATCGCTCCCTCCCTTGTTTCGTTGCCCCAGTTGGCTGGTCAACTAACTGTTAATATTTTATTTCTGTGGCCTTATCGCGGATGTCCGCTCCTGCAAACCGCTAGATTAACTTCTCTCCCAAGCTAAGCGCGGTCCTGGCTAGCGATTTAAGCTCTTCTATCTTTTTGATCCTTTGGGAACATATAGAGGCTACCCTCTTATCTTCTTCGCTGAATTCACTGCCCGTAGATTGAATTATCTCTTTAAACTCATCCGTAATAGCGGACACCTCGTCTATCCTCCTCCTGGCTCCGGACTTTACTTTACTAAGGATCACTTTCTTGATATCGAGTTCAGCTTCATAATAATCTCTTCGGCATCCCTTGACCCAGATCTTCCTCACAGCCCCCCATTTCTCAAGCTCCCTGATATTTATGCTCACGTTACCTTTGCTGACTCCCAGCCTTGCCGCAAGCTCATCCAGACACATATGTTTATCGCTTAGATAGAGCACTGTATATAGCTGAGCGACAAACTTATTAAGGCCGAAGCTATCGCAAAGTTTTGCTACGCTGTTTATAAACTTGTCCTGCGCCATTTCTAATTTCCTATGCATATGATCCGCCTCTCTGTTTTCAATGTTTAAAATGTTCTAAACGAATTATACATACGAAACGCACATTCGTCAACACATTTTTTGTGATTATTTCTTTAGGATGGAAGGATGTATGACCGCTGGAAAAAGCCGTTATCTGAGAATGCGCTTATAAACGGCCTCATATATCGAGAGACCGAATTTTGAAGACAAATTTTCGGCCGCTAGTGCTTCGCAGCGCTTTTGAAGGGCCGGGCCTTCTTTGATAAGTAATTCTAGTTCTTTAACAGATCTTGCATATGATCCTTCATCTAAACACCTTACAACAACCCCTACCCTATTCTTTATTATCATATCTTCCACATCTCCCATCCCGGCGTTTATCACTATGGGAAGGCCTGCGGCAAGATATTCGGCGATCTTTATTGGGAATGAGTCGAGCCGTTCGTTAGGACACTTGAAGAGGACGCCTGCTGTAGCGCCCCAAAGATTCTTCGGAACATCTTTGTATGCGGCTTTCGTAACGGTGACACCATCCAGGCCCTTATCTTTGGCGATGCGCGCAACCAACCCTTCCTTATCGTCTGTCAGGAACAGGCACTCCGAATTCAAACGCGCAGTCTTTAACGCCTTGAAGAGGTCGAGCATCTCGGGTATCATATACCATCCTGACAATGAACCCAGGTACACAAGCCGCATGTCGCCGCCCGGCTGCACATAGGCATGTTCTTTTTTCTCTTCGAAACGCTGGACATCGACGCAGCACGGAAGGACCGTTATTCTTGGGACTTTCTTGCGGCCGCCAAAAAGCTTCTCAAGCTCTTCCTTGTGAGTTCTGGTCTCGACAATGACCTCGTCGGAATTAAGTACGCATAACTTTTCGAGGGATACAAGCATCCGGTATGTGATGGACTCCCGTTTTATCCTGCCATTCAGCCTGTAAGCCTCGGCGAGAGAGCTCTTCATGTCGAATATGAACTTCACGCCAGCGAGCTTAGCGGGGATCATGGCTATGCATGCGCCCATTATCCCGCGAGCATGGATAATCTTTATCTTCTTTGTAAGGCATGCCCACAAAACGACTATCGAACCTATCTTTATATCAAACCACTTTGCCAGGAGAAGGGGCCTGGAGTGGAACTTAAGCCTTATCCATTCTATCCCGGCATCATTTAACTGCTTTGATATGTCGGCGCCTTGCGAAAAGTCTTTTTCAAATGATAAAAAATAGAACTTTATCCCTATTTGCGATAATGCAGATATATAAGGCAGGACCTGCGACCTGACCAGAGGCTCTGTCGCCGCATTGTATGATACGAATAAAGCCTTCTTATCTTTTGGCATCGGTCTTATTTAACTTTCTAAGTCTAAAAAATGCGTTCACGGTCTTAACGCCTGTGCCCCAGAACTGAGTAGCCAGGAGGAATATAAGCCTGACGGGATTCTTCATATTATCTTTTATGAAGTTCTTGAGATTTGTAGGAAGGATGACCTTGAAACGGGCCAGTAAATACATCTTCTCAAAATCTTCTTTCGACATGGCGGCGTAAGATACGCTCGACATCACCGGGTCGCCTATCTCGTCCCACGGAGGTATGGGCTTGCCGGACTCCTTAAGTTCCTTATAAACGCTTGTCCCGGGAAGCGGCATAAATATATTGAAGCCGACGTTCGAAGGCTTTATCTTTTCAAGGAACTTTATGGTCTCGGCAAAGTCCTCTTTAGTCTCGCCTGGATAACCGACTATGATATTCGCTTGAAAACGCATGCCGGCCTTTCTGGTAAGAAGCGCGGCCTGGGTATTCTCTTCGACCTTCGAGACCTTATTCATGGCATCCAGGATCCTTTGGCTGCCGGACTCAAAACCGTATTCGACCCCGACACAGCCGGCGCGCTTCATGAGCTCGAGCATGGCCGGATCTATGACATTGACCCTCGCCTGGGCGAACCACTTTAGCTTCTTCGACCACGGCTGTTTTATAAATTCTTCAAGGAGCTCTGTCGCGCGCTTCTTCGATGCAAGGAACATGTCCTCGGCGAAATAGAGGGCCTCCGCATTATATTTATTCACCAGGTTGTCTATCTCGGCGATTACCCTTTTCGTTGAATGGTAACGTACTTTGCCGGGGAATACTATGGGCCCGGCGCAGAAATTACATCTATAGGGACAGCCGCGCGCTGTAAAGATAGACGTGGTCCTAAGGCTCAGGTTCCTAGACGTGAATCTGCTCGGCCTTAAGTAGAATTCCATGTCGAGCAAGTGGTGCGCGGGCAGCGGCAGGCTGTCCAGGTCTATGATATGCGGCCGCGGATCGTTCAGCGAGACCTTCCCGTCTTTTCGGTAAGCTATACCTTTTAAGTCCGGAAGTTTTGTGCCTCTCAAGAGATCGAGCCAGGTCTCCTCACCCTCGCCTGCCATGGCGATATCGAGACTGGAAAATTCTTCAAGCGTCTCTACCGGAAGGGCTGTCGCATGCGGCCCGCCTATGACGATCAGCGTCTCCGGGGTCTCGCGTTTTATCATCTTCGAGATATCGTTCACGTCGAGCATATTGGGCGTAGTTGCGCTGATCCCGATGAAGTCGGGATTAAAATTATTTATTTCGGACATCATGACTTCGTCCGTCTTGTTGAAATCAAGCCCCTCCTTCCTCAAAACGACATCCCTGTCAAAGATCTTGACGGCATGGCCCGCCTTCTCCATGACAGCTGCGATATAGGCCAGGCCAAGCGGCGGCCAGAACTGCTTATTCTCATCGACCTTTGCCCTTTTTCGGGAAAGGAGCGGATATATCAGGAATATCTTCATTTGACCTTCCCCCGATCCTTGAAGTCACTGATCTTAACCATCCCATAAGCGGCGAATATGATAAAAACAGGGACTATCATGTCTCTGTGCCTCAGGAGCGTCTCGTAATTTGCCTCGGAAAGCCCGATCGTAGAGCTGAACAGCACTGCAACCATGATGAGGGACAGCCTCTCTATCGTCATCTTTTTAAAGCAGGTGCAGACGCCTGCTGCGGCAAAAACGAGCACCGCATACCAGGCAAGCATCTGCGGCATCACTATAGCCTGGCCGGCCTTATGGAATGCGAAAAGCGATGGTTCGAATAGAAACACATACATGGCATTCAGATATCCCGTAAATAGCTGAGGGATGGATATGGCATCCGGCGACATGGCTTTTCCCAGATTTGCATACGAGTAGTAGCTGTCCGGCAGCAGCCTGAAGGTAAATCCTCCGAGATAGCTCAGCCCCAGATGATAATTCAGCATCAATGCCAGTTTTGTCCTGATAAAAGTGAGGAGCTTGTCGCTCACCGGCTGGCAAGCGAGCAGCGCTCCGGCGAATGTAAAGGCTACCCATCTGTAGGAATATGCGAACCTGATAAACAGATACAACAGAAGGAACGCGATAAGGACGAGCATCGCATTTATCCTTAAAAAATATAAAAACATCAAGCCTACGAATATCCAGACGGCCGCCATGATCAGCTCTTTCGCATTTTCTGTCTTTCTGATTCGCAGTATCTGTGATATGACCAGAATGGTCGCTAGATTTATCAAAGTGTCTCGCTGGAGGCTAGACGAATAAAGAACGAAGGAAGGCATAAAAAGCGCTATGGCGAAAGATATGCGGCCGACCTGCTCATCAAAAACCCTGGAAGCGATACGATATGTTATAAAAGCGGTGAGAACGCTTATGCCTCCCATAAAAAATCGTAACAAAACAGGCGCATAGCCGAATAAAAAATAGAACCAGCCTATTATGTAAGAATACAGCCCAACCCCATACCTTCCCATCGACGGCAATAAACCTTCGAAATTCACGATAGTCCCAAACAGGCCGCCTATAATGGAATAGTCGTTCGGCACATATATGGCGGGCAGGATAAAAACATTTAACCCTTTTAATACAAGCGCTATGTACCATCCCATTATGGAGTAAGCCTCGCCGTCAAAAGCATACAAGGGCCTCTTTAAAGCCTCGACAAATATATGGTAATATGCGGTGCTGAAACAGAACCGCACAAAAAGCGCAAAGATAGCAAGTTTTAAGCAAAACACCGAACTCTTCTCTTCTCTGAATAACTTTCTTAGCATCCTCTGCACCTCATCCGGAACATCCAGGAAAAAGATATCCCGAGCATTAGCATAAATATTCCGCCGCACAGATAGAGCGACTCGTAAAGCCCCTTCGGCTTAAAGATAAACCGCACAAACCTGTCGCCCCTCTTCACTTCGACGCCCCTGAAAGCATAGTCAGCCTTCATGACTTTTCGCTCTTTTCCGTCAACATACGCCCGCCATCCCGGGAAATATGTGTCCGACGCGACAAGCGTACCTGAAGATTTACCTCCGACATCCAGCAATATATCGCTTGGGCCGTACTTTTTTATTTCAGGGTATGTTATGCCTTTTTGGCCGCTTGCGTAACCGGAAATATCGCTATCCGATACAACCGCTTCCTTCAAAGGATCGAAAGCATCGTCTTGCAATATCCTCCACGCCTCTTCCGTGTCTTTAGCCAAATGCACCGCGCCTGTCACGAATACGCGCGGCATAACCTTTTCATTCTTATAGATCTTTATCTCTTTATCGTAGACGAGCTGCCATCGGTCGGAAGATATGGGGCTCTTCGACATCAGGTATTTCACATTAAGGAATGGGAGGAATCTGCTGTCATGATCATTGAAACGCTCAACCACGATCTCGTCCGGCTTATCGCCCATTATGAAGCGGTAATACCACCTGGCCTGACCGATATTCTCATAACCTCTTACATCATAAAATCCATATAGCATCCCCGTGTTCGGGGGATATAGGTCGCCCCTGGGCGACTTATCTCTTTCGGAATAACCCAGGACGCGATACAGAGATCCATCTTTAGATAAAAATTCAGACGACGGCGTCTCCGGGAATGTGTTCTCAGGCTTTGAATAAGCCGGGAATGCCAGGCCATAATAGAGGAGATCAAATGCCAGGAATATAAGCGCGGCCGTCTGCCAGAACTTTTTCCTGCCAAAACTTAGGATACACATGATAAGTACCATCGATATCGATGCAAAAGCTATTGGCACCATAGCTTCCCGCGAAAACAAGAGGCTGCTGTTTTCCTTCTTAAGCATGTTAAGGTATTCCACGAACTTGTAAATACTCTTCAGACTATGCGACCGATCGAATACCATCGAAGAGGCGCTTCTCTCGACCGATACGAGGGACGAGCCGATCTTCTTCGAGTCTATATTCGAGAGTATACCGAGCCCAAGGAATACCATGACTATTAATAAAAATACGACGAGCGTTGTCCGCCCCATCGCCTTCTTCTTCAGACCCTCGCCAGATATAGCGGTAGCGCCCCATCCTGCCATGACAGCCATTGAGAATGCATAGATCGTCGTGAGCCTGTAATGGTCGACAGATCCCAGGAATGGGATGAACTTCATTATCGGCTTATAGACTACCGGAAGCGCAAATGACATGAGCGTCAAGATGATCCCGGCAGACGATAAAAGGAAGAAGAACCTATCGGCTTTCTTTCTCGTAAAGAAACCTATCGCGGCGAGAAATAAGGGGAGCATCCCTATATACGGCGGGCTCAGGCGTATGAGGCCTCTGTTAAAGATATATGTCCCGACCCCAAGATCCCATCCGTCGTATTTCATGCCGTAAAAATAGGGTGAGATGAATGAGACGAGCATCTGGGGATACAGGAGACTCAAACCATACCGTCCGGCAGTCCTGGTAGAGTTCAGTATATTTGTTACCTGGACCAGGATCTCCGGAAGCATGAAAAGTACCGCTGTTGCGGCGATAGTAAAAATAAGTAATATATACTTTAAAATATTCTGCCTATTGGCCAAAGCTGATTGAACAGCCCGGAACAATAGATATGCAAGCGAGAATGCGACCGCATACGCGGCAAGCTGTATAAGCCCGCACCATATATAAAGCGCAAATGATACGCCACACCAGAATGCCAATATAAAACTCTTATTTTTAAGCGTCTTTTCTATCATTAATAGGACGAGCGGCACCCAGCAGAATACTCCAAGATAACTCATCGTCTGGAACCATATGACGAACGTGATATTCAGCATATAAGCCAGGGCCGCTACCCCTGAGCCAAAACGGTTCGCGCCGATCTCGCGCGAATAAAAATACATGAATATGCCGGCTGCCGCGAACTGGAGCATCAGGAATATCCCCCACGCCTTAGCGAAGCTGAATATGAAGAACACGATGTTGAGAGGATTTAGCGGGCATGCAAAATTATTGCCCCACAATGGCGCGCCGCAAAGTATATACGGATTCCACAGCGGCAGCGACCCGGATTTCATTATCTGGATGGTGATATATTTTATCGGATACATGTAAAGAACGGGATCGGTGTCATTGTTGAAGTACTCTACCCCTGCCTGAAGGCCCATGGCCTTCCAAGGATGATATTCGCTTGCAAGCCAATCTGAATTCAGCGGTATCATGCCGAAGAATACGAACTTGTAGAAGAATATGACAAGCACCGCCAATATCCCGGCAATCATCAGGATATCTTTGACCTTTCCCCTGGTGCCTGGATCCTTGTGCCTGGATCCTAAAAAAATATTTTCGCTATTTTCCATATCCCCTGATCCCACGGCACGCGGTGCGATACACCCGTAGCCTTACCGAAGTTATTTTTATTCGCGAGATACCACTTGTAATTACGGATCAATGCATCCTTGTTGGAATACTTTGCTTTGAATCCAAGGACTTTCTCGGCCTTCTCGGTAGATACGAATGATTCGACATAGACCGTGCCGTAATTCCATTTATATACGGGTGAAAGTTTCATATAATGCAATAATTCAAGCGCAAATAGCGCGGGCTTTATAGGAAAAGACACTATCCTCTTATTATGTCCTGCGCAGTCAAGCACTGACTGGAAATCTTCACGGATGGTCTTGAACTCCTTGGCGCCCAGGTTGAACGTATCATTGACTGCACTTGCATCCTTTGTCATGCAGGCATATATGGCCGCAGATAGGTCATAAACATCCATGAGCTGGAAAAGATTATCGCCTTTTCCCACTATTGGGAAATTCTTTCCAGAATCCGCCCAGTCATAAAGAAGGGCGAATATCCCCAGCCTCTCGGGCCCTATGAATGACTTTGGCCTCAATATGGGTATACACATGCCCTTCTTCCTGTATTCCCTGCAGAGGTCTTCGGCCATTATCTTGGCCTTGCCATAATCCCCTACTTCCTCTCCGCCAAGCGGATCCGTTTCGTATATAGGATGCTTCTTCGGGATCCCGTAAACGGCAGTCGTAGATATGTGAACCACCCTTTTAATTTTGTGTTTTAGCGCAGCATCAAGTACGGTGCGAGTCCCGTCGACATCTATCGAAAAGATCTCTTCCTTTGTGTATAAAGGGAGGGCCGCGGCTGTATGGACGACCATATCTATGCCTTCCATCGCCTTGTCCATGAGCGCGGCATCGCGGATATCGCCCTTATATATCTTTACCTTATTCTTCTCAGGGTAATCAAAATCAGCAATATCTACGGAGACAATATCATTTATCCCCTTTTCCATGAGCAGCCTGATAAGGTTGATCCCCAGAAATCCCGCCCCGCCCGTGACCAGAACTTTCATTGCAAAACCTCCTTTTAAACAAACCTTTTCTTGAATATCATCTTCAGCATCCTGAGCGCAGTCTTCGATATCTTAAAATAGTTCTCGGAGTGCTTCGATATGCCCGTGAGGCGTTTGTAATATGATATAGGTATCTCTATGATACGCTTGCGCGCACGCAATATCTCTATCATCATCTCGGGCGAGAATTCAGGACCGATACCTTCGAGATTATCGCGTATCTTTAAATACGCGTCCTTCCATATCGCCCTGTATGTGCAGCCGACATCGGTGAATCGCGGCTCCTGGCCCCACCACAGCGCCTCGACCAGCTTTCCGACCGCCACATTGCCCCAGCGCAAAAGGCCCTTCATATTGGCGCCCTGCTCGATCATCTGGCGTGTCGTGCGCGTACCGATGACCATATCGGAATCCTTCATATACTCAAGGAATTTGCCCAGGTCTTTCGCCCTGAACGAGTGGTCAGCCTCGACTATAATAAGGATATCGCCTTTAGCATTATCAAGCCCCCATCGGATCGTATCTCCGTAACCCTTAAGGCTGACGGTCTCGACCCGGGCGCCGGACTTTAAAGCCACTTCTCGAGTCTTGTCTTTCGATGAATTGTCCACAACAAGTACCTCATCGACCTTATCCGCGTAATCTTTGACTACAGAGGCGATCGACTCCTCCTCGTTATACGCCGGAATGATGACGCTCACTTTGTAATTCTTGAAAAATGTCGAACGATAGACATAATTCGCGAAGTTATAATCCTCGACAGAGTTTATATTCTGGTAGATCCCCTTAAGGAATACGCCCTTCACTCCATTCTTTTCGGCGACAAGAGATCCTATAGCATCTGTAAGCTCAACCTTACCGGAACGCTTTGAAGGTTTCGTCTTCTCTATGGCATCGAATATCTTAGGCGTAAATACGTAGGTGCCGCAACCAAGGATATCGCTATCTATCTCCTGCGGCTTCTCGACGAGCGCTGTTATCCTGTCGCCATCCATCTTTACCGCATAGTTCTTTGCTATTATATTTAGATCTCCCACCCTCATGAGTCCGCAAACCGCGGAATATCCGCCCAGACCCATGTCTTTCATCTTCTCATGGTCAGAGTCTATGTAAACCTCATCGCCCAATATAGTGACAAAATCCTCTTTTATGATATCCTTCGCAAGCAATATCCCCCGCGCAAGGCCTATCGTATGTTCCGGACAGTCTATATAGTTTATCCTGACCCCGAATCTCGAACCTTCGCCCAGGAAATTCTTTATGACATCGCCCATATACCCTACGATAACATGGATATCTTTGATACCGAGCTTGTCTCTCATTATCTCTATGTTACGCAGTATCGTAGGCTTTCCGGCTATCTCGAGCATTACCTTCGGAATATAGTTCGTAGCAGGATATGCCCTGACCCCTGCTCCGGCGGCAGGTATAAGCCCTATCTTAGCCATTAGATCCTCCTACTTTTATAATGGAATATCGCCCGTCGTCATAAACCTTCTTATGACCTGAACCAACGAGCTTATCGATCACGGCCGCGTCTCTTCCGTCGACAGCCAGTATATAATCTACCTTGTATCTCCTGACAAGCTCAAGCGGGTCCTTATATAGCATCGCGCGGTATTCTATTTCAAGCTTAGCCCTTTCGTTATCTATAAAAGACTTTTCACGGTTCGTATCGCTCGTCAGGAATATCGCCCCGTCCCAGGAGTATGGGTAGCTCTTTGCCTGATCGGGAGTGAAATCGAACAGCCTGTAACTTGCAAGCATCCTGTATCTGGTCTCCTCGGCCGGGATGAGCGACAGGCAGAAGAATGGCTCGGAATAATAAACGAAACTATTGGTATATATTGGCAGTATCTCGGAGAGGCGCGCCTGGTTGGGAGACGAGAGAACGACAGCATCTTTCGCTGCATTAGATTTAAGCCATTTAAATGCGCCTGCCATCCCCTGCATGTCGAGGTTCTCCGACAAGTGTTGAACATGATAGTTCATCTGCATGCCGAGGCCGTGTACAAGAAGCGCGGCAAAAAATAATGCGGCAAATAACCGGATAGCCCCCCTCAAGGACGTATTCTTATCGAATAGATATTTTAATAGAAGCGATGCCGAGATAACAGCGCATAATATGACCGCGAACTTCCCGGTATATGTCGTCCAGTGGCTCAGCTTAAAAAGTTTTCCGGTCATTATCTGCTGGTTCATGGTAATGATTATGGCGAGCATCATCGAGCTCATAAAATAGAGCGCCTTCTTTCCTGCCGCGCTTATTATAAGCTTCCGCGCGGCATAGACCAGTAAAAGCGTTATTACCGCGCCCATAGGCAATATCGCCTTATGCGTAAAACCGATATTGAACCTGTAGAGAAGGAGGTTGTAATTGGGGTCATGCATGGTCTTCAGGTTCTCCATCCAGTAAGGCACTGATACCGCAGTGGCGATAACGCCGATCATCGCGATATTCTTGAGCGTTAAAATATCTCTCTTAAAAACGAATATGAGGAAAAGGACGCCGATGACGGTGTATGTATATACCCAGTAAAATACGCTTACATAGAATAGCGATCCCAAGAATATGCCTCCCAATATCGTGGATACGAGCTTACCGTCCTGGAGGCTCCTATAAATGAAATATAATGCTGAGATAAAGAATATGAAGTGCATCTGCGGCGTTATGGGCCTGGCAAACCACAAAGGCAGATTATATGACAAGTTGAATATCTTCCCGCTCAACAAAAATAACCCGGAAAAGAAGTGCATGCCCAGAAGTACCGCAAATGACGCGGCAAGAGACCCGAATACCGAGCCTGACAACTGATATGCCAGTAAAGTTATAAGAAAGTAGAGGGCCGCCGGCAGGATGAATGTCGCGAGCATATCCGTCTGGACTACATCCAGACCGAACAGCTTGCCCAGCCCCGCCTCGATAAACTCAGGGAATGCGGGCATTATGACCGGGTCATTCCTGTGCTCGTATATGGCAGGGTTTCGGAGACTGTGGTCGCCCTTCTGAATGGCGTTCATTCTTCCAAGATACACGGTCTCATCGACAAAACCTATAGGCCCTATGCCCTTATAAAGAGAACCTGAATCTTTCACGAAACGGACATCAGGAAAACTGTAGATGACGCCGATAAGCGCAGCAACCGTAAGCGCCATAATTACAAAATCCTTAAAAGATATATTCTTCGTCATCTGGTATATCTTTCTACGATAAGGTCGCCGAACGCTTTGGGAGATCCTGATCTGTATCCTCGCGATGAAACAAAAGCATTAAAGCGCTTATGGATATTTTTAAGCTCAAGCTTGGCGGGATATGTTATCGCTATCACATCTTTACCTAACAAAGACGGAGTCTTAGGATCTTCCATCAGACGCCTGTTCGGAATATCGAAAAAATAATGGTCGAAGGCGCCGCCGAAAGAAGGAGATACGAGGACTGTGTCTTTAGCCATCGCGACTTTTATGTATGCATGCGCTGACTTGAAATCCATCTCCTTGTCCTGATACATTCCTGAAAGCCTCGATACATAAAGAATTATCACCAGAAGCAACATGACGAGCTGCACCTTTTTAGATAGAGTCTTCACCATAACGGCTGTGGAGAATAACGCTAAAAAGATAAAACTGGCGATAAAGTAATGACTCATCAATATTATGCCGAATGCCTGATGAAGGAACAGAGCCAGCAAGAATGGCAGGACGGCTAAAAAAAATAACAGCTCTGTAGTCCTTCCTTTTTCTGGACCGGCCTTAGCTGATCTGAAAAACTCGACCACTCTCCATGCCGCCAAAATCGCGCCTGCCATTACAATAGCAAGGCTCACAGCCACGAAAATACCGTGCGCCGAGACTATATGTTTTGAGAATAATCTTGGGTCAAATCCCGCAAGACCGGCAAGGCTCCGGATGAGCGCCCCCACGTGAACCCTCCCTATGTAGAACCCTACCTGCTCGACCATCTGCGGATGACCTACATAACTTGAGCGCTGGAAATAGAAAAATGGTATCCACGGTATATAGAGAGCGAATATGGCTGCCTGGGATAATAGCCAGCTCTTCAGGAATTCCTTTTTTCTCATGAATGTCGCTATAAATACATTCTCTGCGATTATGACAAGCGCGGAAAAATAAAAAGTATACATTGCCATGGCGGAACATGCTATATACCCGGCCCAATCGAAGCGACCAGGCTCTTCATCCTTTAAAAGGCGAATGAGAAAAAATACCGAAAATACCGTGAAGAAGGCCGCGAGCGAGTATGTTCTTATATATTGAGACGACCATACGGCTATCGGCGCAAGCGCTACTATTAATGCGCTGACACTGCCTGCGATCTCGTCGAAAGCATATCTTCCGATAAGATATGCCCCGAGGCAAAGGCCCAGGCCCGGAATAACGCTAAGGATCCGCAGGAACGCTTCGCTCATCGATATCTTCATCCAGAAATGAAGGAGATAGAAATATAACGGCGGGTGCGTATCTGACAATAACGCGTCCGGGATATTTGCAAATGTCCTGGCGTCCATTATGCTGAAGAACTCGTCACCCTGAAAGCTCTTCCCAAGCGCGATGATGCGCACTATGACGGCCAGAGCCATTATCCAGAGAATAGCGTTCTTCTTCGAAAATATATTATCCATCTTTTTTCTTAAGCCTCGCGTGAGCGAAGAGCGATACTTTTAAAGGCAACCCCATAGGAAACGTCTTCAGCTTATCTACCTCGAAATACTTCCCGGCGGCTTTCAGTATATCGTCCTGGTTCACTGGATGCGCCTTGCGGGCATTTATGCAGATCATCATGAATGCTATATCGGTAATGACGTTCTCGACCGGAAACCCTATTATTGCGTCTCCGCCTTTTTTAAGCACCCTGGCTATCTCCGAAAACGCTTTATCAAGATCGCTAACGAACTCTAGCACGCTTATACAGACTACGCGATCGAACGATCCGTCAGAGAACTGACTCAAGTCAGTTACGTCCCCGAACGATAACTTGGCGGCAACTTTCTCCTTAGCGAGCATGCCCTGGACCTTATCCATGTTATGGTGGATATCTACGCCATACAACTCGCCGCACCTTTCGGATAGCTCCGGCAGGAATATGCCGCCGCCGTAACCTATGTCCAGGAGCTTTGGGATTTTCTCGTCACCCATTAATCGAAGAGCTCCGGAAAGACGCTTGTTCATGAAATAGCTTATCGCGGGATGATAATGCCTGTGGACCGGGTCTGTCTTTCCGGTGATATGTATATTCTCTTTTTTAGGAAGCCTCAATCTTACCTCTCGCGGTCTTTTTTTAGGATCTCGCTCAATTCTCCGGTGGTGACCACCTCGCGCTCTCTGCATAAAAACCTTAACATATCCCTCGCCATCTCAAGCTTGCGCTCTGAATCTACATTAAGGCCGTGTATCTTTTTATCTATGTCCATCGAAAAGTTATCAATAAGATCGAGCGGATGGAATAGATAATTCACAACCTTAGGGGCTGACGTCTTTATCAGCCCACGAAACAGGCTGGCATAGACCTCTCCCCCGAGGACCATGTAGCTAAAATGCGCGGGGGTTCTTATGAAAGGCGCTGCGGTAACTGGTATCTCCATGATGCCGGAAGAGCCTTTCTTGAATATATTGTCCCGAGAGGGCGAATACGGGCATGATGGCGCCATCATCATGCCCATCTTTGGATATGGCACCTTTGATACCAGCTCCATTAAAATAGCGCATGATGTGCCTAATACAGAGCTGTCATAGGAATAACCTGCGTCCTCCAGCATCCCGGCCATATTCTTGGACGCGGCAAATCCTGGCGCTTTAAAACCGCTTACCTTGACGCCAAGCATCCTTTCGATCTTCTCTCTCGACCCGGAGATCTCCCGCATGACCGCGTCTTTACCGAGTCTGCTTAAATAACTGTGATCCAACCCATGGCTTGCTATCTCATGGCCACAGGAGACGATCTTCCGCAATGTGGCTGCCTTACGCTGCGACTCAAGGTCCTTGGCGACTACAAAGAAGGTGGCCTTTATCCGGAACTCCCAGAAGAGCGCCAACAGCCTGTCGAGCCCTATAGTGAATACGGGGTCCGGGTCTATTGGGACATTTCTACCGAGCAGCCTTTCTATAACCCATAGGCCATCGGCATCAACTTGTATGGTGGAATAAAATTTTTTATCCGGCATGTATGTCTGCAAGTTCGGCGAACCGCTTCCTGATATTCCTGTCTTCCGCGCGCGAGCGTAACAATTGCCCTTTTATGAACTTCAGGTACCCGAGTATCGTCTTGCGGCGGCGCATCTTAGACTGGCCTTCGCGCTTATCGCATTTTAATACCATCGGCTCTTCTGTCATCTTTAACGGAAGCCTTGAAAGCTTTACCAGCATCTCTACCATGCACACGAAACCTTTCTCTTCGAGGATCTTCCCCTGGTAAGCCTCGAACGCCATCTTAAGGCGCTTGGCATCGTAAGCCCTGTAAAAAGAGCTGTAAGTATTGACGCCCTTTATCGGAAAGGACAGTTTGAGAAGCATGTTCGCGCAGAAGCTCAATAGATGCCTGTCTATCGTAGAGTTCTCAACTCCGCCTTCTTTGGCAAAGCATGAGGCCAAGACGACGTCATATCCGGAGTGGACAAGCTCTGTCATCTTCCTTAAGATATCCGGGTCGCTCGTATTGTCCGCCTCTTTTGTAACGATTATATCCCCGGTCTTTATCACCTTGAAGACCTCTTCGAAGCCTCTCTTGAATGCCGCCCCGACGCCGACATTGTTCTCGAACTTCACTTCCCTCAATGGGACTGTCATGCTGTATTCCCTGCAGAGCTCGCTCGTCCTGTCATCAGAACCGTCGTTCACGATATATATCACGTAGGGCGCGCCAAGTTCCTCCATGGCCGCTTTCGTGTTCTTGACTAAAAGAGGGAGGTTCTTCTCCTCGTTATAAGCCGGTATTATGAAGTATACCAAGTGAATCCTCCACGTTTGCCCTATATATGCTTGTAGGGTGGCCGAATATCTTTATGCCGCTTTCAACCTTCTTTGCGCCCATCTTAGAATAGAAAGCATTCGACGCGACATTGCCATCCCCGGTCATTATCCTGAAATCCTTGATACCTCTTTTTTTAAGCTCCTTCATAGCCTCTAGATACAGCCCTTGAGCGACCCTTGACTTTGTCGATTCGAAGAATTTCGTAGGTTTTCCGTCATCGCCATGGGCCCTGAAGTCCGGATGGACGGCTATCTGCAAGAGCTCGCCTCCGGCATCGCATTTTATGAGGTCGCCCTTCTTTAACAAAAATCCCATCGCCTGCAATATGCTCCCGATGGTCTTGGGTGAGCTGAGTATCGAGCGGATAAGCGACCATGCAAGGACTGGAGCCCGGTGTTTTATCTGCCCGTAAAATGATTCGTGAGAAGCGGCCATGGCTATGAAACCGACAGGTCTCCCCTCATGCTCATATACATGGGCGAAGGCGAGCCTGTCTTCTGTAAGTAGCGCGTAATAGAATCCTTCGAGGAACGGCCGCCCCAATCTGACGAATATGCTGTCACCGAGGATAAGCTCGTGAAGCTCCGCTATGCTTTTGGTGTCATCCTTGGTGGCTTTGCGTATCATCTTGACATCTCCAGCGCGACTATCTTGACCGCTTTTTTAAAATCCATCTTAGGTTTATATCCGAGTAGTTCTTTAGCTTTGGCAAGGCTCGGGATCCGGCGCGCTATCTCTTTATAATCTCCGAAGACCTTCTTCATCGGAACATATTCTATCTTGGATCTTTTTGTTTTCGGTGAAAGGCGCCTTGCGGTATCCATGATGATATCGGCCGATCCCCTTACGCTTATCTCTTCATTCGAACCAATATTTATGATATTTCCTATAGCCTTATCGTTTTTGATAGCAAGGAATGTCCCGTTTACGACATCTGCCACATGTGTCATGGACCTGGTCTGGCTGCCATCCCCATGGATAGTTATAACATCCCCATCGAGCGCTTTCTTTATGAACATCGGTACATGGCCGCCGCTGGGGCCATAGTTCGATCTTGAACTGAAACAACCGAAATATCTGAGGACTACCACAGGTAAGCCAAAATCATGATGATAGGCAAACACCATATGCTCGCAGTAAAGTTTTGAAACAGCGTATGACCAGCGCTTTATGTATGACGGCCCGAGAACGACATTGCCATCCTCGCGGAACGGCAGGTCTTTCGAGACGCCGTAGACATCTGATGTGGAGGCAAATATGAATTTTGCCTTATGTTTCTTGGCGAGCTCCAGCATATTTACGGTCGATTCCAGATTGTTCGTGAGGACTTTAAGGCTGGAGCCCGACTCCCCTATCTTCTTTGAAGCGGCAAGGTGGACTATTATGTCAAATCTCAAACCGCCAAGCTTCTTGCGTATCGCGACTTTATCGCTTATATCGAGTTTCTTGAATGTAAAAGCCTTACTTCTTAATGCCAGCTTGATATTATCCATCCTACCGGCTAACATGTTATCGACGCCTGTAACATGGTAATGAGCATCCAGCATCTTGTCAGCAAGGTGGGACCCTATTAAGCCAGCCACGCCTGTTATGAGGACTCTCTTCATCGCTTGCCTCTCAAATTACTTATTGTTATCGCAAGCATCTTCTTCGCCGACGACCCTGGCTTCTTCATCGCCTTCGACTTGCGCTTCTTCGCGAGTTTAGACAAGGCACGCTTTATCTTTCCCTCATCCACTCCCGCAAGAATATTCCATCCGGATCTGACAGTCTCTACCCATTCGGTCTCTTCGCGCAATGTCACGCACGGGACCTTCAAAAAGAATGCCTCTTTCTGGACTCCTCCGGAATCCGTAAGGATCGCAGCCGCATTCATCTCTAAGCTAAGCATGTCGACATACGGAACAGGCGCTACTGCTATTATGTTCCTGCCAAGCGCGATCTTATTGTCCCGTAGGACTTTTTTCGTCCTCGGATGCATCGGAAAGATCACGGGCTTATCCAACAAGCCGAATGTCTTAATTAGGCCCCTTAGCCTCTTAGGATCGTCTGTATTGTAAGACCTATGTACAGTGGCGAGATAATAATCGACTCTCTTCCGGCCAAGAGTTATTAGGATCTTTGACTTCTTCTCGGCTATCCTTGAATACCGGATCAGCATATCGAGCATCACGTCTTCGACTCTGAATACGCCCTTTGACACGCCTTCGGCGCGCAAGTTATCTACAGCTGTCCGGGTAGGACAAAAGAGGATATCGGATACCGAATCTGTCATTATCCTGTTTATCTCCTCCGGCATCGAGCGGTTAAAGCTTCTTAAGCCTGCTTCGACATGGACAAGCTTTACGCCCACCTTGGTGGCCGCGATAGCCCCGGCAAGCGTGGAGTTAGTGTCGCCGTAAACAAATACGGCGTCCGGCCTCTCCTTAACCAGTATCCTGCCGAGACCGTCGATCATCTTGCTTATCTGCACAGCGTGGGATCCGGAACCTACGCCAAGATTATATCCTGGCCGCGGCATCTTGAGCTCGCTGAAGAATACATCCGACATATTCCGGTCATAGTGCTGGCCTGTATGGACAATGACGGTCTCAAGGCAACCGAACGTTTTTGCCGCTTCGGCGACAAGTGCCATTTTAACGAACTGGGGCCTTGCGCCAACTACATGCAATATCTTATATCTCTTCATTAAAGAGGGAATGATCTCTTCTCGGCCTTCCCGAAATGGTCGAGCGCTTTTAAAAGCTCGGCCTCGGGAAGCTTTTTATACCAATCGATGGTAACCTTTAAGCCCTTTTCGAAAGGAGTGAATTCGTCTACCTTGAGAACGTCCCTCAGGGCCGTGGTATCGGCAGCGATATTGGACTTCTCGGGCTCGCCCGCCCTCATCGGGAGGTGTTTGATCTTCGATTTCGACTTCAAGAGCTTTATGATCATCTCAGCAAGCTCGTTAACGGTTATCGGAAGGCCTGAACCTACGTCGATGACCTTGCCGAGCTTTCCGCAATTCCTGGTAGCTTTTATAGCGATCTTAGCGATGTCCGTGACATATATCATATCGACCGTCTGCTTGCCGTCACCGAATACTTCGACCGGCTTATTGTAAAGGGCCTGTGCGATGAATAAAGGCACTGCCTTCCTCACCGGATAGAGGTGCTGTCTCGGGCCATAGGCATTGAACCATTTGAGGCAGGATATCGACATGTCAAAGTTCTTTATGAACATCATGCAGAACTGCTCTGCGGCGAACTTTGTTATGGAATAGGTATTCAGCCAGTCGTTCGGCTTCGTAGGATGGAAGATGTGCTTCACTCCGGATAATTTTGCGGCCTTAAGGGCATTGAGCGCGCCGTTTATGTTAACATCCACCGCCCTGTTATTCGAGAACATGAGCTCGTTCGTACCGAGGACGCCGGCTATATCATAGAGCTCGTCTACGCCTTTCATGGCGGACATGAGCGTCGAAATATATCGCGTATCACCGTCAAAATATTCCACATTCTCGGGAAGCTCGAAGTCGGGCTTTGCAATATCATATATGACGACCTTATGCCCTTCTCTTGCAAGCTCCTCCACAACAAAACTGCCGATAAAACCAGAACCTCCAGTAACAAGACACTTCATGACGCTACCTCCCCTTTATTATTTTTCACCTATCTCCCGTTTTACAGTCTCTCTTTCATTCAACGCAAGGAAGCGGTCCACCACTTCCTTGTTTATGTTCTTATTCAATATCGTCGTCGCGCTCTGGGCATAATAGTCGGCCCAGAGGTCTTCCGGAAAGTCGATATTCGATTCCTTCATCCTGTCCCAGAGCTCAGACCCTATATGCGGCGTCGCAACGCTTAAAGATACATACGCCGGCTTTATCTCTTCGAGGAGGCTATATGTCATCTCTATATCCTCCGGCTCCTCGACCGGCATGCCGAGGAGGATATAGATTGTCATCTCTATGCCTGCCTTCTCAATAAGCTTTACCGTCTCGCGCACATCCTTTACGGTAATGCCCTTCTTCATATACTCGAGGACCTTGTCGCTTCCCGATTCGACGCCGAGCTTTATGCGCTTGCAGCCGGCCTCCTTCATGAGCTTGAGCAGCTCTTCGTCGAATGACTTCACGCGCGCCTCGCAGCTCCAAGCAAGGTCCCAATTCTTGGCTATTATGCGCTTGCACAGCTCCTTGCCGAACTTCTTATTTATGCTTATATTATCGTCGCAGAAATAGTATCTCTTCACGCCATACTTATCATGCCTGTACTCGAGTTCCGCCATTATGTTATCTACGGATCTAAAGCGGACGCGCTTATTCCAGAGCCTGGGGCTTGAGCAGAATATGCAGTTTAGCGAGCAACCGCGGCTTGAAGTTATCATCCCGAAGTTACTCTTCAGGTCCTTTACCGGTATGAGCAAGTATTCAGGGCTCGGGAATGGAAGGCTGTCGAGGTCTGACATGAGCTCCCTCGGTTTATTATGAACCGGCTTGCCGGCCTCATCCTTGTAGGATAATCCTTTTATGCCGGACAGGTCATCGCCTCTTGCGAGCTCAAGCATCGCATGCTCTCCCTCCTGGCGCGCGACATAATCTACCCAGTCCTTGGTGATAGTATTGTCGTATACGAGCGTCGCATGAGGCCCGCCGACGATTATCTTCACATCGGGATCCACCTCTTTTGCCAGCCTGGCTATATTCTCAGCGCATTTAAGGGTCGCTGAAAGGACTATCGTCATGCCTATAAGGTCGGGTTTATATTCCGCTATCCGTTTCTTGATATCCTGCCAAACAGGGTGGTTGGTATCATTTATGATCTTACGATAGTTATCATAGCCTGCGAATACCTCTTTAAGGCTCAAATCCCTGTCCTTATCCTCATAATCCGCGTTCAGGATCATGGCCTTGAACCCATTTTTGTTCAGGAAGCTCGCTAAATAACCAAGCCCGAGCTGGATCCAGTTATTCTTCCCGCCCATGAGCCTGTAGAACGGCGGCACTATTAAAAGTATCTTCTTAAATCTCACTCTTCTCTACCTTTCTTGCAGCAACTTATCGTTTATGATCTTGTCGTATATCAGATCCGCCATGCGCACATGGCCGCCTGCATTCCAGTGTCCGTCTATAGGATAATGGTATTTCATCCGGTCCGGACCGAAATCATAGCTTACCAGAAAACTTATGCCATTCTCGTCACATAATTTTTGACGGTCCTCTATGCGCTTGCCGAATTTGGCAGGGTCTATGTGACTTGAAACTATCAGGACTTTGGAGCCGATACTATCGGCCGTCACTTTAAACGCCTTGAATATCGCCGAGGTTAGGCTCCAGTTGGCTCCTGATAGCATGGAGTCAAGATCCTCATCGCCGCTTCTATAAGGCAGATCGTGAACAAGCGCTATCTTTTTGCCGTCTTTAACAAAAGCACCCGGGCTCATGAAATTAGACCTGTTGATCAGAAATGTCAAAAAATGGAAGTGAGATTTTACGTAGCCCCTTACCAGGCGTATAAATTTCTGCTTATCACTGACGGTGGCAAGGTTCTCCTTAAGCATATCGTCCGTACCAAGCGCCATAAAACCTCTCTGCAGATTCTGAGGGTCATCTGTCGTATATAATACGATGACTAGATCCGGGCTGTATTTTACGCCTTCGTATTTGAAATAAAGATATTCCTGGGCCGTGTCATACGCATAGACGCCAAAGTTCATTACTTCGTATTTCGTGCCCGGGATAGACAAATTCGCGTTCAGTTTATCCTCAAGGAGTTTACAGAGGTTCTTCTCATACGGGACCTCAACTCCTTCGGCATAAGAATCGCCGTAGACCTCTATCCTGTATGTATTTTTCGGCTTCTCATATGGGAATTCCCTGTAGTCCCTCAATCCTTTTGAATTATATTTTATCTTCGTAACGAACTCCCTGCCCCGCTCCGAGCCGTGGATGAAGGAGACCCCCGAGATATGTTTCCACCCCCACGGCGCATACTCGACGGCATATGTCGGCTGCGGATAGAATGCCCTGAAAAAGAGCTCCAGCATCACCGCGAATACTATCACGGTAACGGCAAGAACTGCCAGATTTGTAAGTAAACCTTTTTTCTCTTTCATCTTATCCCAAAAGCAGCTTTTTTAACTCAGGCGCAGACCGGCCTGCCTCTTCCCACCCATGATATATGGGCGGACAGACATGGTTAGTCTTTATCCATTCGGAATTCGGGAAACTATCCTTCGCACCCATAAAATCATGGCAGAGTTCGCCATACACCTTTCCCGTCTCGACATTAAGCTTCTTCTCGAATGCAATATATTTATAATACCCCGACTTCATCCCTTTCGGGAATTTAACGCGATTCGGGAATATCTGGTCATACTTTGCCGCCAATTCACGCTTCCACTCAAGTATCTCAGGCAGCCTCTCGAACTGGACGAGCCCCAATGCTGCAGTGAATTCATTCAATCTGAAGTTAAATGCCTTCACTTTGTAGTCGAACTTGCCGTAGTTGCGGAATTTCTTAACAAATTCATAAAAACCTTCGTCCTTTGTGACGACCATACCGCCCTCACCTGTAGTCATGGTCTTAGTCGCATAGAAAGAGTATCCGCCGCCTACGCCGAAAGTCCCTGCCGCTCTGCCGTTATACTCTGCCCCATGCGCGTGAGCGCAATCTTCGAGGAGAGGTATCTTGCGGGCGTTGCATATCTCTTTTATTTTGAGGATGTCAAAAGCTATGTGGCCGCCTATATGCACGACCATAACAGCTTTGGTATTCTTCGTTATCTTCTTCTCCAGCGCTTCGGCGCTCATGCAAAGGTCTTCCTTATTGCAATCGCAGAATACCGGGATGCCGCCGGCCCATTTCACGGCCAAAGGAGTAGCCATGAATGTATTGGTCGGGACAACGACCTCTTTCCTCTCGACCCCCGCATATTCAAGCTGGGCCAAAAGCGCTGCGCCGCCGTTAGATATAGCGAGCGCCTTCGCGCCCACATAATCGCCGAACTTCTTCTCGAATTCCTTTACAAGGTCGCCCTCTGACCAGAAATTAGAATCGAAAACATGGTTCAGGTATTTGAAATACTTCTCCCTGTCTTCCCTGCCGAACGGTATCTGCATCGCGCACATTTGACCACTCCTTGTCGATCAACCTTTTTGTATTACAAATACGAGTTTCGCCCCGAAATATTTCAGGACCTTGTTATCCTTTAACCCCTTCTCAAAATACGGGAATCTCCTGCATAAATTCCCCGCCCTGCCGAGTATCGGCATATCGAGCGGCAGAAGCACGTTATATCCCATGGCGCGGAATTTCGAGCCTGCCCTCTTTACGGCCTTAAGCATCTTGGGAGGAGATATGAGATTATAATTGACCTTCTCCGGCCTTTTTTTAAAATTGGTATTTAGCCCTAGCGACTTCTTGAAACGCTTCAATCCATCTATCATGCCGAACCCGAATCGCGAAGCCTCGAACGCGCGGTACCAGTAATTTATGAACTGCGACGGATGCCATAGGTTCATCATATCGAATACTACTATGCCTCCCGGCCTTGTCACGCGAAGCATCTCTCCCACGGCCGCATCCAAGTCTTCCATGTACGGCATGACGCCTATCGCGTAGGACGCGTCAAAGACATTATCTTTGAAAGGGAGTTTCTGTGCGTCGGCCATCCCCAGGCGCACCGTAAAACCTTCTTCAGAGAACCTGGCCCTGCAATCATTTAAAAGCAGATCCGAGAAGTCGATCCCGTAAACGCTCTTCCCGCCGCGCGCAAGCTCCATGGCGAAGAACTCGCCCGTGCCTATACCGCACTCGAGAACCTTATCCCCGCCAGCCCCAAGAAGTGTCTGCAGGGTATCTATGTTATGGTCTCTTTTGTAATAATCGGAATTAAGGCGGTGCTCGGCCGACGTAAGCCACTGGTCAGAGTACCTTGTCTTATTGTACTCCTCGAGTTCCTTGCCTTTTAATATAACCGCCATCTTCTATGCCTTCCTTGAATCAGCAAGCGTCTTATACATCCAGTCGAGCCTCTTCACATTCTTCGAAAAATCGGCCTTATCTTTAATCTTATTTATGTTGCTTGCCGACATCGCCTTGCGCAAACCGTCATCCTTTAAAAGCCTATTAAGTCCGCTCGCAATTGAGCTCGGGTTCGACCTCTTCACGACTATGCCGTTAATGCTATCCTCTATCCACTCCATATTGCCAGGGATGTCGGAAACCACCGTAGCAAGCCCGCATGCCATGGATTCCAGAAGCGATGAACTGGAGCCATCCCTTAAAGAAGTTGATACATATATGTCCGAAATATTTATATACTTTACCACCTCGCGCTGCGGCACATATCCTGTCCAGACTATATAGTCGTCTACGCCCAGATCCTGCGCAAGCTTTTTAAGCTCCGATTCTATCGGACCATAACCAAGCATGAGCGCCCTCGCGTCCGGATTCTCTGCCTTTACCTTGGGCAGGGCTTTTATAAAATCCTCTATCCCATACTCAGGACGGAAGATGCGCATCATGAGCATGACCTTCTTGCCTTCAAGGCCAAGTTTCTTCTTAAGCTCAGGATCCTTGTTGGAACTGTTGAAGACCAATAGATCCGTATCCCAAGGCATCACTATGACACGGTCAGCCGGATACTTGAAATCATCTACCAATATCGTCTTCTCGTATTCGCAGTCGACCGTTATCATGTCTGCGTTCTTTACGGCGATCCTGGTCGCTATCATGTTCCTGGCGCAATCCTTTGAGAAGTGTATTATGTCAGAGCCCCATGGCATCAATAGATACGGGTGAAATCCCGAAAGCGCCGCAAGAAGACCGGATGTCTGTATCCATCCGGCGTGCACCACGTCCGGCTTCTCTTCGCATATGATACTCCTTATATCGCTGCGCCTTTTCAGGAAATTTAAAGGCGTATTTTTCGCAAGAAGAGGCCTGTGTATTATCTTGAGGCCTTTCAGGTTCCTGACATCATAGAACTTCGCTTCAAGCCCCGCCTGCTCGAGCGAGTCGCGGTATGCCAAGAGCACCACATCATAACCGCGCTCGATATTTGTCTTGAGGAACCTGTAATCATGCGGCCCGAGCATCTCGGACAGATATAATATCTTCATCCTATACGAACGCCTCTTTTATCTTGGCGATCTCCGTCTTCGATATGCCGCCGAACAAGAACAATGCCCCAAAATATGCCGCGAATGCTACTGCCATGAGCGCTAGTACGTTAAACTTCGGTAATGCGATAAGTATAGCCGCCATCGCAAGAGCCGCAGCCAGCGGCCTTACAAAAGATGAGATGGCCGGAAGGCGCGCATATCCTGCTATCACAACAAGCGATGCGGAAAGTATCGCCACTTCAGTCGCTAAGAGCACTGCTGCCGATCCGATATATCCTGCAAACGGCACTATGGCAAGGTTTAATATGACATTAAAGGCTGCGGCCAAGGCCATTATCTTTAAATATATGTTCTGCCTATCGCACGATACCAGAGAATAGCTAACGGCAAAACTCGTAAGATTGACGGCCGCAAACCAGGAAAGGACCATGAACACAGCGCCTGATTCGAAATAAGACGGCCCGTAAACAAGTCTTATTATCTTCGGACCCAATATAGTGCCGCCGAAAGCCACCGGAAGCCCAATAAGGACCGTTACTTTAAGGCAATATCTCATGAAGGACGCGAACTTATCCGCCGATTCATGGTATAGCCGGGACATCACCGGATAGGTCGCCGCGACAAAAAGGTCGCTCAGCGCATATACAAAAAAGACGAGTTTCGAAGCGGCGCCATAGATACCGACGGCCTTGTCATCTTTCAGGAATCCGAGAGCGACCATGCCGAAATTAAGATATACTGTCAGCATGGCGGATGAGACGAATAGCTGGGTAGATATCTTTCCCATCGCGAGCCATCTCTTCATATCCAGATGGAGCCTGATCGAGCCGAACTTCCGGGCATAGTTCACATAATAGAAGATGCAGGCGATCATGTCGCAAGCCATAGTTATGAACGCGACCTTCAGTATATCCTGGATGTTGCGGACAAAGACCAATACAAGCGCCATGTAAAGAACGGCGTTTATCACGCGGCCGTATGCATTATATTTCATCTTCATAACGCCGCGGAATACCCATTCTAGGGAAAGCGCGTAAGGGAATATGGTCATGCCATATGCCACGACCAGATAAGTCGTAGCGCTACCCTTCTTTCCAAAGAACGCGATAATGCATATAGCGCAAAACGAGAGCGCCGCTATCCCAAGACGCATGGATATCACGGTCTCGGCGACATCTTTTATGTCGCGTTTACGCGATACCTCGCGGACCCCGAGCTCACCCAGGCCAAGGTTCGTCACCATGAGGAAGTAAGAGAGTATCGCCAGGGAGAAATTGATAGCCCCGAAACCGGCTGCGCCAAAGACGCGCGCGATATATACCACGGCTACGAAGTGGCATATCCTTGCTATGACCTCGCCCGTAAAGAGGGCTGTCAGATTTTTGACGATATTCTTTATCATCTTGGGTCTTTTAAGCGAAGAACTCTTTTACCTTGGCTACGACATACTCTTTCTGCTCGAGCGTCAGTTCCGCATCGATGGGTATTGAGACCGCCTCGTCCATCGCCTTCTCAGTCTCCGGGAAACTCCCTTTCTTATAGCCAAGCTCCTTGAAGCACTCCTGAAGATGCAGCGGTATAGGATAATATGTTCTGGCCTCTATGCCGTTATTGTTCAAGAAGCTCATGAGACTATCCCTCTTATTCGGAACGCGCATCGTGTACTGGTGATAGACATGTGTGTATCCTTCCGGCACGAAAGGCGTCTGGAGCGGAAGGCCCTTGAACTGGCTATTGTAATAATCGGCATTCTCCTGCCTTCGCTTGGTCCAGTCGTTCAGGTATTTCAATTTCACGATAAGTATCGCCGCCTGAAGATTATCAAGCCTTGAATTAAATCCTATCATCTCATGGATATAACGCACCTTCGATCCGTGGACTCTCAAGACCTTTATCTTCTGGGCTAGCGCCTCGTCATTGGTCACGACCATGCCGGCATCGCCGTATGCGCCGAGGTTCTTTCCCGGGAAGAAGCTTATACACCCCGTATCGCCGATAGAACCGGCTACTTTGCCTTTGTATGTCGCGCCTATGGCCTGGGCATTATCCTCGATGACTTTAAGGCCGCACTCTTTGGCCGCAGCCATCACTCCATCCATGTCGGCCATGAGGCCGTAAAGATGCACCGGCATCAAGACCTTCGTATTCTTCGTGACTTTCGCCTTTATCTTCTTGGTGTCGATATTGAATGTCCTCGGGTCTATGTCGCAGAATACGGGCTTTGCACCGGCATTATGTATCGCGCCGCCTGTCGCTATAAATGTGAATGGCGTAGTCACTATCTCGTCGCCCTGACCTATATCCATCGCCTTGATCGACAAAAATAGCGCGTCCGTGCCCGAAGTGACGCCGACAGCATATTTTGTCCCGCAGAAACGCGCTATGGCAGTCTCGAGCTCCTGCACCTCCGGACCAAGTATGAAACTCTGGCTATCCAGGATCTTCTGTATGGCCGAACCTATCTCAGCCTTCATGGCCCTGTACTGGCTCTTCAGGTCCAGAAGCGGTATATGCATCTTTGTGCTAGATTTTGTGGTCATTTCACCCTTTCTACTGCATTTCCCACCTTCTTATACTTCTTCTGACAGGCATTGCAGATCGCTTTATCATCTTTAAATTCTAATTTCTCGCCGCACTCGCACATCCAACCTCTGGGTTTTGCGGGATTGCCGTAAACAAGGCAATGATCCGGCACGTCTTTTGTCACGACGGAACCGGCGCCGACGAACGAATGGCGGCCAAGCGTAGAACCGCATACTATCGTGGCATTAGCTCCAACTGAAGCGCCCTCTTTCATCACTGACTTTCTGAAGAATTCCTCGGAATTCCTGGGATAGGCGCTCCTCGGGTTAAATATGTTCGTAAATACCGAGGACGGGCCGCAGAAGACATTGTCCTCAAGCACCGCCCCTTCGTACAAAGAGACATTATTCTGTATCTTTACATTATTACCTATGATGACGCCCGGAGCTATGTAGACATTCTGCCCGAGCTTGCAGTTCTTGCCGATCTTTGCGCCTTTAGCAATATGGCTATAATGCCAGATCTTCGTTCCTTCGCCTATCTCTGCGCCGTCATCTATGATCGCGGTCTCGTGAGCGTAATATTTCTTTTCCATATTCAGCTATCCTTGTTTTGTTATAGTCCTACCTTCGCACCGCCTGAATCGAGAGATTTTTGAGCGGCTTCGAGGACCTTTAAGACCTCTATGCCGTTATCTACATCCGCAAGCGGCTGCCTGTTATGTTTAATGCAGTCCAGGAACTCCTGGCACTCTATTTTTAGGGGCTCTTCCATGTTAAGCTTAGGCACCAATATATCCCCTGACCTTAAAGTCAGGAATGTCTCATAAGAATTCTTGTCTGTTACCCTGTCGACTCCTTTGTCATATATCTTAAGCTTCTCGGAACTGGACATATCATCAAATACGGCCATGCGTTTCGAACCCACCACCGTAAGTTGTCTTATCTTGTGAGGATCAAGCCAGCTTGCATGGACATGGGCCATGGAATCATTCTTGAAGTTGAGGCTTAAAAATACGACATCATGGATATTTTTCCTTAGGTAAGCCTCACCTGTAGCCGAGATGCTTACCGGGCTTTTCCCTAAAAGGTGCACAATTACCGAGATGTCGTGGGAAGTGAGGCTCCAGAGGGCATTCTCCTCTTTCCTCACCTGGCCGAGGTTGACCCTGGTGGTATAGATATAGCAGATGTCTCCCAGATAGCCTTCGGCGATATATTTTTTTAATGCCAGGACGGCCGGGTGGTAAAGCAAGATATGGCCGACCATGCATACCTTCTTATGCTTCTGGACGGCTTTCTTTATCTCAAGCCCTTCTTTAACGCTCATGGCAAGCGGCTTCTCAATAAAGACATGCTTGCCGCTCTCAATAGCCCTGATAGCGAGTTTCGCGTGTGTATCAGGCAATGTCGCTATGACTACCGCGTCTATCTCAGGATCGCGGAATATGTCCTCAGGATCCTCTGTTACAGCTATCTCACCCTTATAGTCGCTCTTGACCCCCTCCAGCAACGCCTTATTCTTGTCGCAGGCATACCTTACCCTGCAGCTATCAAGCTTAGCGTAGTTCCTGAGGTGATTCTTACCCCATGCCCCTATGCCTATTTGTGATAATATTATCATATATCTTATTATATTAGTTGTTTAGGTAGTTAAGAATGTGCGAAATATAAGCTAAAATCTTACTATATTCGTGGTCAAAAGTCAATGGCTAGAAAGAGGCGCCCCCTGCCTAGGCGGCCCTTCTAGGGTTCGAATTTTCCTTCCTGTGAAGGCTGTCGGACCGGTAAGGTGGGTCTTTCGCGGACGTTCACTTCGATTAGCCATCTTCGTTCACTCCGAAAAATTTTGATGGCCGTCCAACCCGGACTAGGGGCAAACTATTGGCAGGTTTGTCCGGCCTTTCTAAATCGGCATAAGGAATCAAAATTTTTCAAGGCCGCTTCAGGCCCACCTTACCGGTCCGCGCCTACTAGAAGAGGAAAATTTGAACCCTCTAGCGTCACAACCATTCCCTGCCATTGCGAGGAGCTGTAGTTTTTTCTTCAGGCGAAGAAGTGGAATGAGGGCGGCCGCTGGAGCGAATCTTGATCCTGTGCAAGCGAAACATAGGTTACACTTTAAACCGGGGACATAGGTTACACTTTTACCCGGTTTAATTGAGCTTTAAAACTCTGTTTTGTCGTAGGTCAA
>JAGVGJ010000001.1 GCA_020057115.1 Candidatus Omnitrophota bacterium
ATGGGCCTCAAACATCCTCGGCTCTTTTGATATCAAAAATTGTTATATATAAACCCTTTTTCGACTTCACAACGGCCTAAAATTTTCAATGTGCTCACTCGGCTTGAGTTTTAGGCCCAACCTCTTTCCTCTTAATAATCTGCGAACAAATTTCAATAGGCATGACATTGAGGGGCGCGAAAATTGGGGAGCGGGGAACCGGCAGAAATTTTTCGGACCATAGAAGGGGCCCCCGAGGGATGGGAAGGGTGTCTTGGAGCGACGTCGAAGGGCGCGATTTTTCAACGAAAATCGCGCCCTTCCGAGTGACATTCCCTCCGGGAATGGAACGTTCGCGGAGAGACACCCTTCCCATCCCGAGAGGGGGGAGAGGCTGATAGTGAAAAATTTCTGGAAAGTATGAGTTGGGTGTCAATTTCTGCCAACCTCAACGCCAAATTACATGGTATAATTACATTATGTTATTTTCTGTCATAGTGCCATTCCTTAACGAAGAGAAGTATATACGGCGCTCGCTCGAGGCCCTTATTAATCAGGACTTCGATAGGAAAGAGTATGAGCTTATATTCGTGGACAACGGCTCCACCGACGGCTCAAACGCCATCGTCTCGCAGTTTGGCGGAGTGACGCTCTTGCGGGAAGAAGGCGGGGGAGCGTATAGAGCCAGGAACCGAGGTATCAAGGCGGCAAAAGGGGATATAATAGCTTTCACCGATGCCGATTGCGCAGTATCTAAAGACTGGCTCTCGCAGATATATGGAGGCATGGCGGATCCCGGCATCACCATAATCTTTGGTCGGATAAATGTCCCCCAGGGCGGTTCCGCAGCGCTCAAGATGTTCGAGGATTATCTTAACGCTAAGATAGAATATCTGGTAAGAAAAGGATTGAAAAAGTTCTACTATGGATTTACTAACAACATGGCTGTTAGGGCCGATGTTTTTAGAAAACTTGGGCCATTCTCCGAAGATGTGGGCAGCGGCGATACTGAGATGGTCCGGAGATGCCTGGAAAGGTATCCGGACTGCAAAGTGGCGTATTCGGACCTGATGGTGGCCGAGCACCTGGAGATTTCCGGCATCGGCGTGTATCAAAGGAAGATGTACGGTTATGGTAAGGATAGCATCCTCGTGGGGAAGGCGGGTAATTATGCCCCGCTCGGATTTAAAGAAAGATTCGCGATATACCGATATTGCTGCAAGAAGAATAAGTATAATATTTTGACATGCGCCATGTCCATACTTGTATTAATTATGGTATTTCTTTATTTTGAATACGGCAGGCTTATAAAAAATTGGAGCGATAGATGCGGCTCTCTGTCATAGTCCCGTTTCTGGATGAGGAAAAATATATTCGCCGCTTGCTCGAGACTCTTGTTAACCAGGACTTCGACAAAAAAGAATATGAGATCATATTCGTGGACAATGGCTCCACTGACGGCTCAAGAGCTATTGTCTCGCAGTTTGGCGGAGTGGTGCTCTTGCGGGAAGAGGGCGGAGGAGCGTACAAGGCCCGGAATGCCGGGCTTAAGGCGGCAAAAGGGGAGATAATAGCCTGTACTGACGCTGATTGCGTGGTGTCAAAGGACTGGCTTGCAGCAATATATAAAGGGATAAGAGACCTGGGCGCCTCTGTAGTCTTGGGCCAGATAAACTTTCCGCAAAACAGCTCCGCTGCGCTTAGGATATTTGAAGATTATAATAACGCCAAGCTGGAATATACCTTGAAATATTGCGAGCCAAAGTATTATTATGGGAATGCAGGCAACATAGCTTTTAAGGCAGATGTCGTCAGGAAGGTAGGCCCTTTCTCTGAAAAGATGACAAGGATCATTGACGGTGACGCTGAAATGGTCCAGAGGTGCCTTGCGGAATACGAAGGATGCAAGATCGCGTATTTAGAGGATATGAAGATAGAGCATCAAGAGGTTGCCACTGTCAGCGCATGGCTAAAAAAGATATATATCTATGGAAGATGGCATGTCCCTGGGAAGCAGGAATATGGCTACGCTCCGCTGCCGCTGAAACAACGATTTGCCGTGTTCGACTATTGTTGCCGGAATAACAAATATGGGCCATGGAAGAAGATGGCAGCTTTATTCTTTCTTGCGTTGGGCACGCTTTTTATCGAGTCCGGAAGGCTTGCCCGAAAATTAAAAGGGGGCCGGGGTTGAGCGCTCGAAACATATCCGTCGTTATCGCGGCATATAACAGGGAAGGCGTCATGACAAGATGCCTTGAAGCCGTGAGGGCCTCTATTTATAAGGACTACGAGATCGTGGTCGTCGATGACGGCAGCACGGACAGGACGGCTGATATAGCTGAGAAATGCGCGGATAAAGTGATAAGGCTTGCCGGCAATAACGGACCGGCCTATGCCAGGACGAAGGGCATCGAAGAGTCAACGGGCAGTATCATCGTAAGCATCGACTCCGATATCCTGATAAAGCCGGACACCCTTTCCAGGATAAACGATTTTCTCACTTTACATCCGGAATTCGATGCGCTGACCGGGCTTCTCTCCAAAGAGCATCCTAACAGTAACTTCTTCAGTCAGTATAAGAACCTGTACATGAACTATATCTTCAACAAGCTGCCGGGCGAAGTCACATTCCTCTTCGGCTCTATATGCGCCTTCAGGCGCCAGGCGTTCCAGGCATATGACATTCCCGAAGGCGCCGAAGATACCGCTCTGGGGCAGAGGTTATACCGGTCAGGCAAGAGGATAGCATTTTTAAAGGACCTCGAGGTGGTCCATCTGAAATACTATGGTCTCTTCTCATTTATAAGAAATGATTTTATAATTCCATTCATGTGGGCGAAGATATTTTTGCTATATGGCGGCATCAAGCAGCTTGGCAGGAAAGGGACCGGGTTTGCCCACTCGCCGAAGGGGCAGCTTGCGAGCGTAGCTATCGCTCCAGCGATATTCATGACGGGGCTTGCGTGCGTATCCGTCCATGCGCTTGTATTGCCGCTCACGATCCTTATTCTTGCCTGGTTGATCCTGAATAATAAGTTCTTATTGTTCCTTATAAGAGAGAAGGGACCTGTGTTCGGGTTCCTTGCAATATTTGTGACTTTTATGGATAATATTGTCATGGCTTCAGGTATTTTATGCGGTTTTGCCGCAAATTTAGTTCAACATAATACATAATTTGAGCACATCGAGTCCCGGAAAGGCGATATGAAAAAAGCTATACCCGTTATCCTCAACATATCGATATTACTTGCTGCAGCGGCCATTTATATCATCACTTACCTTAACCGCGATCTGGCAAAAACGGGATTGTCTTATGCCGGCTATTATGCCATGCTCCTCCTCTTCATCTTATGGGCCGTTACGCTTATGCAGTGCGCCGCGGGCCGCAAGATAGACCTTAAATCCGCGGTCCGTTCATATGCTCCTGCCATAATGGCCTGCCTCATCCTGACGTCGGTGATATTTATTTCAGCAGGGCCTCGGTTCAGGGTATTGAGCGATGAGACCAATCTTGCAAGCGTTGCGAAATCCATGGTATATGAAAAACGCGCGGATAATGTCACGATGGGATTGTGGTATTACGACATGTTCTTTCCGCTTGAGCGGATGATAGAGAAGAGGCCTATCATGTTCCCGTTCCTGACGCATATTTTCCATACAGTCCTCGGATACCGTGTTGAAAATGTATTTATCCTCAACTTCTTCGCGCTATTCGCGCTCTTCTTCCTGGTCTACGATATGATATATAAACGGTTTGGACGCGTATGGGCCGTATCCGCCATCATGCTTATGGCAAGTCAGCCTATCCTGTCGCAATGCGCCACGTCCGGGGGGTTCGAGCTTGTGGCTGTGCTATTTGCAGTGATCTCATACATGTCCCTCAAGTGGTTTTTGAAGGAACGGTCGGCTGTCAGTTTTCAGCTTCTCTGGGTAAATCTGCTCATGCTGGCCAATATAAGATATGAGGGGATAATGCCTTTTGTATTGGTCATCATCGCGCTTGCCTGTTTTAAATGCATCAAGGCGGACTTTTTCAAGACCGGGATGAGCGTGGTCTATTCTTGTACGGCGCTTATATTCCTTCCAACTTTCTGGCAGAAGTTGCTGGTGCCGGATCCGTACAGCATCGGAGATCCGCACCTTTCGCCATTCTCGATAGCAGATCTCATAACGCACAATATCGATTTCCTGAAGACGCTGGCAGACTATAGCTTCCGGGGCCCTTACAACACTATCGTGGATATTATCGGAGTCATAGGCATCTTCTATTTTGCGTATCGATTTATGGTCAAGAGGGGGGAGCCATTCAAGGGCCAGAGGAAGCTTTTGTATATATCGGCGGCATGCATTATCGCATATTGGATATTGATAACATCATATAATCCCTCTTTTCTCGATAATCCTTCGACCTATAGGTATTATCTGTTATTTTTTACATTGCTGCCGGTATCGGCATTGATGTTTGCGTCACGTTTTGAGGTATTCATGCGCAGGCCGGGATATCTATTGACATTGTCGGTGCTGATGTTCCTGTTATACCATCCGGTATCCGTAGAAGACAAGTTCTCCAGAGGCAGTTTCTGGCCCAGAGAGTACAGGTTCGTGATGGATGTTATCGGTGAGGAGGCTGCGAAGGACAGGGGCTTTGTAGTCATATACGCCAAGCCGGGACAGCTGACAGCTTCAAATTACGGCGCCGTAGATTTCAAATATGCTAATACCCACAAGATGATAGACTTCTACCTGAAGAGTCATCTGTATGGCAATATCTTCGTAGCCCAGACCATCCTTTATGAGACGATGGAACCCGCCAAGGAGTGCGAGCTTGACAGGAGGTTTGCGCTGGAAAAGTTCGCCGAACGGCAACTGAACGAAAAGAAGTTCATGCGCATATCCAGAGTGATTGCTATCGCGAAGTAGAGCGGGCAAAAAAATACCGCCCGGGAAATTGATGCTCCCGGGCGGTAAGATGGTCGCAGGTTATACCTTTTTCACGTCTACAGCCTGCTCGCCTTTGGGACCGGTCTTTATCTCGAACTCCACTTCCTGACCTTCCTCCAAAGACTTATAGCCTTCACCCTGAATTGCGGTGTGGTGTACGAACACATCCTTACCCTCTTCAGGTGTAATGAATCCATAACCTTTTTGGTTGTTAAACCACTTTACTTTACCTCTTGCCATTATCTACTTCCTCCTTTCATATATATTATAGAAATGATTGCGAGATACAAAAAAACCGCCGAGGTTAGTTATCCCTACCTGGCGGTCCAAGACTTCTATCCTTCATCATCACTACGGCATTTAATATACATCATTTTTAAGTAATTGTCAAATAATATTATAAAAAAATTTTCAGCAGGCGGCGGTTTTTGTTATTGACCAAGCATATACTGTCATATAATATATATAAATATAAACATAAGGGATACTCATGTCAAACAGCCATCTCCACGACCTTTTAAACACATCATCAAGAGATAAATGGAAGAGGATAGGCACCGAGAAGCGCTCCGGCGTTCTGGTGCCGCTATTCTACGTATACTCCAGGAGCACTGTCGGCGTGGGCGATTTCGACGACCTGAAGCACCTCATCGACTGGTGCGAGAAGACCGGTAATTCCATACTCCAACTCTTGCCCATGAACGAGGGCGGGACCATCTTCTGCCCGTATGATTCGATGAGCTCATTCGCCATAGAGCCTGCGCACATCTCGCTTGAGGCATTGCCGGAGTCCAGAAATAAGCCGGTCAGGGACATGATGGCGAATATAAGAAGAGAGTATCCGGCCGGCTCTGGATTTATAGATTATGGGGTAAGGCGCGAGAAGGAGAAGGTCCTCTGGAAGATATACGGCGATAGCAACGGTCCAAGGTCCAGGGAATTCACCAGATTTATCGATGACAACGAATACTGGATCGAGGATTTTGCGGTCTATAAAGCTCTCAGGAATTACCATGACGGCGAACCGTGGTATGAGTGGGAAGAGAGATACAGGAAGCGGGATTATCTCGAGATAAAGAAGTTCAGGGCCGACAGGGAGAAGGAGATCCTTTTCCATATGTGGGTCCAGTATCAGGCATATAAACAGTTCAAGGATGCCAAGGCCTATGCCGCTTCAAAGAAGATATTCTTAAAAGGCGACCTGCCGATACTGGTATCAAGGGATTCGGCGGATGTCTGGGCGCATACAGAGTTCTTCAAGCTTGATATGGCCGCCGGCGCGCCGCCTGACATGTACTGCGCCAAGGGGCAGAGGTGGGGCATGCCGACATATAACTGGGAGGCTAAGTCGGCGGATGGCTACAGGTATCTCAAGGCAAAGTTAAAATACGCCGAGAATTTTTACGATATATTGAGAGTCGACCATGTAGTAGGCCTATTCCGCATATGGAGCATACCCTACAATGATCCCAAAGAGAATGAGGGGCTCCACGGCAGTTTCGATCCATGGGATGAGGGCTTATGGGAAAGGAATGGCAGGGAGCGGCTTTCCATCATCCTGGACAACACCAGTATGCTCCTCTGCGCGGAAGACCTCGGCATGATCCCGCAGGCGTGTCCTACGGTCCTCAGGGAATATGGCATACCGGGCAATGAAGTCCAGCGCTGGGTGAAGGACTGGAATGTGAGACATGACTTTCTCGGCCCCGAAGAATACCGCGCCGCGGCCGTAGCAATGCTGTCGACGCATGATACTACGAATTGGGCGGCTTGGTGGGAAAATGAGGCCGGCACGGTGGACGAGGAGCTATTTAAAAGAAAGTGCGGCGAAAGATGGATAGATTATAGCGCGGTAAAAGACAAACTGTTCGGTCCTGACCGCTCCGGCCGCGGCCGCTTGAGGTGGCTTGAGGATATTGATTCCAGCGATAAGCTCGCCTCCATACTTGGCAAGAATAGGGACGAGATAATGGATTTCGTAGATATGTACGAGAATACCTTCAAAGAAAAAGAGAAGCTCTGGAGGCTCCTTAAATTAAGAGGCTCGATGAGAGAGAAGTGCGATGCCGAGATATTGAGAGCCGCGTTAAAGCTGACGCTGGATTCGAGAGCCGTATTTTCGATACAGCTTATCGTGGACATGTTGGGCTTCGCCGGGATTTTGAAAGGGGACCCATACCAATACAGGATCAATACCCCTGGGACTGTGAGCGACAAGAACTGGTCGCTGACGGCGCCTCTTTCGCTTGAAGAGATGCTTTCGCACAGGAGCGTTAGGGATATCAGGGCGCTTGTAAACGCTTCCGGAAGATAGAGAAAGGTCCTCGAATTGGCAAAGGCAAGACAGGCATGGGGCACGAGACTCGGCATAATCATGGCCGTTGCCGGCAGCGCCATAGGCCTGGGTAATTTCCTGAGATTCCCGGTCCAGGCCGCGTCTAACGGCGGCGGCGCATTCATGATACCGTATTTTATATCGCTCTTCCTGCTCGGCATACCGCTCATGTGGATAGAATGGACGCTCGGGCGTTTCGGAGGCGGCTTCGGCCATGGAACGGCACCTGGCATATTCCATACCATGTGGGAGAAGAACCGCTTTATTAAATATTTCGGCGTCATAGGCATATTCGGGCCGCTTATAATCTTAAGTTATTATACTTATATAGAATCGTGGACGCTCGCTTACAGCGTCTTCGCGCTTACCGGTAAATATGCCGGAGCTTCTACGCAGGAAGCCATGAAAGCCTTCCTGGCCAGTTACCAGGGTCTTGGCGGAGGAAAAATATGGCCTGCGTACATATTTTTCATCATCACATTCGCGGCAAATATCGGCGTCATCTATTACGGGATCAAGGGCGGCATAGAGAAACTGTGCAATATAGCATTGCCGTTTCTTTTTATCTTCGGGATAGTGCTGATGGCAAGGGTCCTGACTCTCGGCACGCCTGACATGTCAAAGCCCACATGGAACCTTGCCAATGGCCTCGGCTTCTTGTGGAACCCGGACTTTAGCGCTCTTAAAAGCGCCAAGGTATGGCTTGCGGCCGCAGGGCAGATATTCTTTACATTGAGCGTAGGGATAGGGGTGATACTTACCTATGCCAGCTATCTTAAAAAAGGAGATGACGTAGTTCTCTCGGGCCTTTCCGCAGTCGGCACGAATGAGCTTGCCGAGGTGGTCATCGGCGGCAGCATAATCATTCCCGCGGCATTCGTGTTCTTCGGGCCTGTAGATATAAAAGCGGTCGCGCAATCAGGGGCTTTTAACCTGGGGTTCGTCACGATGCCGCTTATATTCAATAAGATATTTCTGGGCGCGCTTTTCGGTTTCGCGTGGTTCTTCCTTCTGTTCCTTGCCGGCATAACGTCTTCGATATCGCTAGCCCAGCCGGCGGTCGCTTTCCTTGAAGATGAATTTGACATATCAAGGGGCAAGGCTGTGGCTATCTTTGGCGCGGCCAGTTTCCTGTTATGCCAGCCTGCCATATTTTTCCTGGGCCGCGGCGTCGTGAATGAACTCGATTTCTGGGGAGGCACGTTCTGCCTGGTGCTCTTCGCGACAGTTGAGACGATACTTTTTGCCTGGGTATTCGGCATGGAGAAGGCATGGGAGGAGATACATCACGGCGCGGACATGAGAGTCCCGGGGGTCTATAAGTTCATAATAAAATACGTAACGCCTTTATTCCTGATACTCATACTCGGATTCTGGTTCTTCCAGGAGGGGGTTCCTACTATAATGATGAAGGGCATCGCCAATGCCGATAAGCCGTTCGTCCTCGGGACAAGGATATTCCTCATGGCGATCTTTGCGGCGCTTGCCGTAATGGTAAAGGTGGCCTGGAAGCGGAAAAGAGATAGGGAGGCGCTGAAGAGATGAGACCATCCGGATGGTTGTTCCTGTTAGCGTCCTGGGGATTTATTGCGGGGCTTGTTATATACTGTTTCTATAAGATATTCTCAAAGAAGAAACTAGATTGAATAAACTAGACATAAAAAGTATGTCGAAAGAGGAGCTCGAAGAGCTCCTTGCTGGCATTGGAGAGAAGAAGTTCCGCGCCCAGCAGATCTACAGGTGGCTGTACAAGGCCGGGGTCAAGAGCTTTGACGAGATGGCCGATATCCCGGCCGGGTTAAGGGATGTCCTTAGGTCGCGCTGCCACATATCAAAAGTGGTCCAGCTTGATCTCAGGAGGTCTTTATCGGACGGCACTACCAAATATCTGCTTAAGCTTGAAGACGGCAATACCATCGAGACAGTCTTCCTTCCGGAAACAAAGAGAAATACCATATGCCTATCATCGCAGGTCGGCTGTAAATTCACCTGCAGTTTTTGCGCAAGCGCCCCGTTCGGTTTCGCGCGCAACCTCACGACTTCCGAGATCCTGGACGAGGTATTATTCATAAAGCGCGAGAATCCGTCCTCTCCGGTAACAAATCTCGTATTCATGGGAATAGGCGAGCCTTTCGACAATTATGAAAATGTCATGAAGGCCGTGAGGATCCTCAATAATAAAGACGCTTTCAATATAGGCGCAAGGAAGATAACGCTGTCTACCTGCGGCATCATTCCCGGGATAAAGAGGCTGGAGGGGGAGAAGCTGCAGGTCGAGTTATCCGTGTCGCTGCATTCGGCGGATGACGGGATAAGATCGAAACTCGTCCCCGTGAATAAGCGTTATCCCATAAAAGACCTTATGGCCTCATGTAAAGAATACACAAAAAATACGAACAGGATAATAACATTCGAATACATCCTGATAAAGGATGTCAATTCTTCAAAAGAAGATGCGTTGAAACTGGCCTCGCTCTTGAAAGGGATGAAATGCAAGGTGAACGCCATATCCTATAATCTTATCAGGGCAAAAGAGCATAAGGAGCCGTCGCCGCCAGAGGCGAAGGCATTCATGGATATTTTGAAAGCCAGAGGCATCATCGCTACTCACCGCAAGTCCAGGGGCGAGGACATCGATGCGGGCTGCGGGCAGCTGAGGATATCAAGATTATGAGAGAAGATGGAGGAGAGAAGAGAGCGGACAGGATAAAAAAGAGCCTGCGGTACTCTCTTCTTGACGGGATATTTGCGAGCACAATGGGGGGATTCAGCGAATCATTCATAGCCCCTTATGCTATTGCCATGAAGGCGAGCGCAAGCCTTATCGGCATACTTTCGGCAATGCCGAGCCTTATAAGCGCGCTCTTGCAGGTGAAGACCGCTACGCTGGTAGAAAAACTCGGGTCGAGGAAAGCCCTTATAAACAGGGCCGTCCTGGTCCAGGCATTTTTCTGGATACCGATCATCGCGATACCTTATGTACTGGGGCCGTCCAGGCCGGTTTATGTAGTCATCCTATACTCTGTTTTTGTCGCAATAAACGGCCTTGCGATCCCGGCATGGTCCAGTCTCATGGCAGACCATGTCCCTGAAACAGAGAGGGGAAAGGTCTTCGGCTGGCGCAATAAGGTCTTTGGCATCACTACCGTCTTGAGCATGTTCACGGCCGGAGGGATCCTCTATCTTTCGCACGGCTCAAGCCATAGGTTTATAGGATTTACGATAATATTTTCCATAGCATTCGTTTCGAGGCTTATATCATGGAAGTTCCTGACCAAGATGTATGAGCCGATGCTCGTCATAAAAGAAGAGCACAGGTTCACTTTTATGGATTTCATGAAACGCATCCGGAAGACCAATTTCGGAAGATTCGCCGTATTTGTGGCCTGCATGAATTTCGGGGTGTTTGTTAGCGCGCCATTCCTGACGGTCTACATGCTGCGCGACCTGAAGTTCAACTACATGACATATACCATCGTGGTCCTGGCCGCTACGGTGACGAGCCTTCTCTTCATGCATATATGGGGGCGTCATGCCGACCACGTAGGGAACCTGAAGATAGTCAGGCTGTCATCTAAATTCGTGGCGCTTGTTCCGTTATTATGGTTGGTCTCCCCGAGCGCCATATATCTTGTCGGGGTCCAGATATTTGCCGGTTTCTTCTGGGCAGGCTTTAACCTTGGCGTAACGAACTTCATGTATGACGCAGTGACGCCGGAGAAGAGGACCAGGTGCGTAGCGTATTTCAACATGGTGAACGGCGTGGCGATATTCTCAGGAGCGGCTTTAGGGGGCTATCTTGCGGGCGTTGTCCCAGCGTTCATGGGGAACAGGCTCTTATCCCTCTTCATACTCTCAGGCATCTTCAGGCTTTTGGCGACGGGGATATCATCCTTCGTTAAAGAGGTGAGGAAGGTGAAAGAGATCTCTCATCTGGATCTCTTCTATAGTATAATAGGCATAAGGCCGGGCTTGCGGCAGACCATTTTCTTATCAAGCGACAAAGAATAGGCTTAAATCCATGAATACGATCGACAAGATAATAAGGTGGACGGCATTCTTCGTATCCGTGGCCATGTTCTTTACGCTTCTGCCGATAATCCTTTCGTATTCTCTCGGATATAACATAGATTACAGAGCCTTCAAGATATATAAGACAGGCATCATACATCTGCGCAGCCAGCCGTCAGGAGCCGTCGTCTATATGAACGGCGAGTTGTTCGGGAACCTTACCCCCACAAGGATAGAGGATCTAAAACCCGGAAACTACAATATAGAGGTCAGGAAGGAAGGGTATTATCCGTGGTACAAAGAGCTTACCGTGCGGCCGAACATGGTTACGAAGGCCGAGGATATAGTCCTCTTCCCATTGTCTCAGGCGATAAAGAAGGTCCTTAACAAAAACGTCCTGGCTTTTACCATATCCGACAATAATTACCTGTATTGCATGGCGACGTCAGGATTTTGGCGCGCCAATATGGACGGGACTGCTCTTGTGCGGCTATCTCCGTATTCGGATTGGCCTAAAGATATAAAGGCGACGTCATTCTCTCCCGACGGGACCAAGCTCGCTTATCATAGCGATTATTATATCTGGGTCATATTCTTAAGGCCCGAAAAGGCGGAAGCCCCGGTAAAGATAGACGAGGTGGTCAAGAGCCGCGAACCTATCAAGCAAGTATTCTGGTATTCCCAGTCAAGCCACATGGTATTCATGGCCGGCAAAGATATAAATGTCATTGAGCTTGGCGGCGCGGGCGCAAGGAATATCGTCAACCTCTACAGGTTCGAAACGGAACCCAGGGACCTCTTCTATGACCGTGCCAATGACTCGGTCTATTTTACTGATACAGGCAGGATCCCGGGGCAGAAAGTCAGGAGTTCCCTATATCGCCTGGATTTGAGAGAAAAATTCTTCGACCAGTTCATGCAGCGCTTCAAGAAAGAACTCGATGTCAGATATGAAAAACGATAGATTTTACAAGCGGCTTTTCGAGATCATTCCCGGGTTGTTAACATGGGCAACCCTGATAGGGCTCCCCGTCCTTGCCGTAATAAAGCCGCTATGGGTAGCCATATTCGTAATAGTATTCGACCTCTACTGGGCTGTAAGGGTCGGGTATCTCACGACCCTTATGCTATTTGCCTATAGAAAGCTTGAGAGGGAAAAGAAGATAGACTGGTTCTCGCGGTGCAGGACCATAGGCACAGTGGGCGGGCTCGACTGGACCAATACATACCACGCGATATTGTTTCCGGCCTATAAAGAAGGGCATGATGTGATAGTCCCGTCTATAGAGGCGCTTATCCATGCCAATTATCCAAAGGACAAAATGATCGTTATGATCAGCGTGGAGGAGAGGGCGGGAGAGAAGCCATGGGATGATGCCTGCGCCTTGAGGGATAAATACAAGAAAGAGTTCTTTGAATTTTTAGTGACCCGCCACCCCGACGGGATCAAAGGCGAGGTAAAGGCAAAAGGCGCCAATGCCACGTGGGGCGCCAAGATATTGAAAGATTTCGTGGACCTGAAAGGCATAGATCATGAGCGCGTTATAATATCCTGTTTTGACGCGGACACATGCGCCGAGAAAGAATATTTCGGCTGCCTCGCCTACCACTATATAACGAATCCGAGACGCACGCACTCAAGCTACCAGCCCATACCAGTATATAATAATAATATCTGGCATGCCCGCTCCATAGCCCGCGTGCTGGAGATCGGGTCGACGTTCATGCAGATGATAGAGACGATGCGCTTAGAGAAGTTCGTGACATTTTCAAGTCATTCGATGAGCTTTAAGACGCTTGTCGACGTAGGATACTGGCCCCTCGACATGATATCAGACGATTCTGTCATATACTGGAAGTGCTTCCTGTATTTTAACGGCGACTATTCTGTCATACCGATGTATGTCACGGTCTCGATGGATGTCGCAACCTCGCCCAAGATCCTGCCGACGATAGTAAAACAATATAAACAGAAACGGCGTTGGGCGTGGGGGGTGGAGAATTTCCCGTATGTCATGATGGGCTTCATGGAGAATGACAGGATACCGCTCTTAAAGAAGGTCCGCCGCGCATTCAATATCCTGGAGAGCCATTATACATGGGCGGTGTGGGCTATCATAATAACATTTATCGCGCCATTACCTATAATATTCGGGGGCGGCATATTCCGCCAAACGGCCATAGGGTACAATCTTCCGAGCATCGCCGCTGCGCTCTTCAGGATAACTATAATCACGCTCTTCATCTGCATGATCATAAGCATCAAGCTCCTGCCGCCGAGGCCGAAGGATGTCAAGCCTTCGAAGCGGCTCGTCATGACCACGCAGTGGCTCCTGGCGCCGTTCGTGGCCGCGACGATAGGGTCGATACCGGCCATCGACGCCCAGACGCGTCTCATGCTGGGCAAGTACATGCACTTCCAGGTCACAGAAAAATCCCGCCACGTACCGGTCCCCAAGTAGAGATTTTTTCGGGCGTTAAGTTACGCCCCTCTCGGGATGGGAAAGGTGTCTTTACGCGAACGTTCCATTCCCAGAGGGAATGTCACTCGGAAGGGCGCGATTTTCGTTGAAAAATAGCGCCCTTCGACGTCGCTCCAAGACACCTTTCCCATCCCTCGGGGGCCCCTTTGAAGGCCGAAAAATCTCCTCAGCAAAGAGGCTTTCGAGATGAGGGACGTTTCTAAATCTGATCTTGGGACGTTTGTAAATCTAATCCTGCACCTGTCCCCGATCATTTTAGGGGACAGGTGTGATCTTAAATTTAGGGACACGTGCAGGATGGAATTTAGAAACGTCCCTGAATTGCCTGCCAGTTTCCTTCTCTAGATTTTCGGCTCATGAGCGCCCTCGAGGGGCGGGGTGTCCTGGAGCGACGTCGAAGATCGCTAACTTACAACGAAGTTAGCGATCTTCCGAGCGAACTTTCCTGCGGAAAGAGAGCGTTCGCGGAAGGACACCCCGTCCCGAGAGGGCTCAAGAGCTGCCGAAAATATTTATCATTAATTTTTTCTTGAATTGCGCGGGATCATATGGTAAACTTTTGCCATGAGCAAGTATATAGGAATAGCAATAGGCGTCGCTCTTACTGTCCTGGGGCTTGTAGCTTTGGTGGGATGGTGGAGCGATTTTATTTCTATAATCAAAGGCTCGATACCCGCAATAATAATATTCGCCGGCATCATCGCTCTGATCGCCGGGATAAGTCAGCTGCAGGACGAACTGGTAGATAAAAAGAAGTAAAATTCCCGCGTTCTATCCCGTCGGTAAGCACTACTAATTGTGTTTTTCTCCGCCCAGACCACTACCCATAGTATTTTTTTCTTGACATTCCCGAAAGATAGGGTATACTAACCACGGTATTATTTAAATGACTAGATCCTTCGAAAATGCAGGCGCTTTAAAACGCTTTTCGAAAGGGCGATATAGATAACGATACAGTAAACCGGGGGCAGTGATGGATAAGTCAGGAAGCATCAATTCTCGTTTGTCCGATAACGCGAAAAAGGTTTTGGATAAGAGGTATTTAAAGAAGGATGATAATGGCGCATGCCTTGAGACGCCGGAAGACATGTTCCGCCGCGTGGCCAGGAACATAGCCACGGCAGACTCGCATTACAAAAAGTCGAAAGAAGAGATCTTAAGGACCGAGGAAGAGTTCTTCGACATGATGACGAACCTCGAGTTCCTGCCGAACTCGCCGACCCTCATGAACGCCGGCCGCGACCTGCAGCAGCTCTCGGCGTGTTTCGTCCTGTCGATAGACGACTCGATGGAGTCGATATTCGAAACGATAAAAGACACAGCTATCATACATAAATCAGGCGGCGGCACAGGATTCAGCTTTTCCCGCTTAAGAGGCAAGAACATGCCGGTCCGATCGACGGGCGGCATATCTAGCGGCCCGGTCTCATTCATGAAGGTATTCAATGCCGCGACCCAGGCGGTGAAACAGGGCGGCACTCGCCGCGGCGCCAACATGGGCATCTTGAGGGTGGACCATCCGGATATCGTTGAATTCATCACATGCAAAGAGAATGACAAGGAGATCACGAACTTCAATATCTCCGTAGCCCTGACCGAAGATTTCATGAGAAGGGCGAAGAATGACGAAGAGTATGACCTCATCGATCCGCGCTCCAAGAAATCCGTAGGAAAGCTTAAGGCGCGAGAGGTCTTCGACCTTATCGTCAAGATGGCCTGGAAGAACGGCGAGCCGGGGATCATATTCATCGACAGGATGAACAGGGGCAACCCGACGCCAAAGCTCGGTGAGATAGAATCTACCAACCCGTGCGGCGAGCAGCCTCTGTTGCCTTACGAGAGCTGCAACCTCGGATCCGTTAATGTAGCTAAGATGATCTCCGACGGCAATATCGACTGGCGTAAGTTCGGCGTGACGATAAGGAAGGCCGTCCACTTCCTTGACAATGTCATAGACATGAACTCTTATCCTTTAAAGAGGATAGAGGATACCACTAAAGGCAACCGCAAGATAGGCTTAGGCATAATGGGCTTTGCCGACATGCTTTATATGCTCGGCATACAGTATAATTCGGACGATGCGATAAAGCTCGGCGAGAAGATCATGAAGTTCACCCTGGACGAGGCGAGAGCCGTTTCCGAGGAGCTTGCCGAGGAGCGAGGCGCTTTCCCGAATTTCAAGAACAGCGTATTCGCCGTAGCCCGCGCGAAGCCCTTGAGGAACGCGACGCTCACCACGATCGCGCCCACGGGGACATTATCGATCATAGCCAACTGTTCGAGCGGCATAGAGCCGGTATTCGCCATCTCCTATATAAGGAATATAATGGACAACACCAAGCTCGTAGAGGTCCATCCGTATTTCCAGGAAGTGGCCGAGAAGAACGGCTTCTATTCGGTCGAGCTCATGAACCTGATAGCCCAGAAGGGGACCATAAAGGGTTTTGACGAGATACCGGGCGATATCCAGAAGATGTTCGTGACAGCCCACGATATCGAGGCTGTATGGCATGTCAGGATGCAGGCGGCATTCCAGAGGCATACAAATAACGCCGTATCCAAGACCGTGAATCTCCCGTCGCATGCCACTACCGATGACGTAAAAGAGGTATACATGCAGGCGTATGAGAGCGACTGCAAGGGCGTCACCATCTACAGGGATAATTCAAGGGAAGAACAGGTATTGAACATACCGGCGCACCAGGGCGCAGGCGATAAGAAGGCCCAGGCCAGGCATAAGATAATACCAAGGCCTAGACCGACCGTAACAATAGGCACGACCGCCAAGGTGTCCACAGGCTGCGGTAACCTCTATATAACGATAAACCAGGATGAGCAGGGGCTCCCTTTCGAGGTCTTCATGCATATGGGGAAGGCCGGCGGCTGCGCGATGAGCCAGCTTGAGGCTATAGGCAGGCTCGTATCCCTGGCATTCAGGAGCGGTATAGAGACCAATGCCATAATAGAACAGCTGCGCGGCATAAGATGTCCCTCCCCGAGCTGGGAGAAGGGCGGCAGAATATTCTCATGCAGCGATGCTATAGCAAGGGCCATAGAGAAGAGTATCCACAAGAAGACCAAGCCGCTGGCCGAATTAACGGAAAATACGGCTTCCCAGGCGCCGGCTGCGCCTTCCGCGGATTCCGATAGCGCTACCCAGGCCTCAAGATCCACAGATATTGAAGTCGAAAGCATAGTGGGCGTGTGTCCTGATTGCGGCGGCGCCTTATGGCATATAGAAGGCTGTATGGTCTGCAAGTCTTGCGGCTATTCGAAGTGCGGATAAAGTATTGCCAAAATAGGATTTTGTGGTAGAATTATAACAATAACACAAAGGAGGTTTTATGGATCGTTTGATGGTTATTGTTGCGGATCCGGTAAGAGCGATGCTGATCAAAGTATGGGGCTATGTCCCTACTGTTGTTGCCGCCATATTGATCCTTGTCGTGGGCTGGTTCATAGCCAAGCTCGTAGAGACGATCGTCGCAAGAGTCCTTAAGATGATCCGTCTTGACATGGCAAGCGAGAAGGCCGGGATTTCCAATATGCTGGCTCAGGGCGACATAAAGGCTACTTTGTCAGAGTTGATCGGCGCGATCATATATTGGGTGGTCATATTGATAGTTATAGCCACCGCTATGAACGCCATGAACCTGACTATAGCAGCGGATATCCTCACCAGGCTAGTCGCATACGTACCTAACATACTTGGGGCGATATTCGTAATAGTTCTCGGATCATTGCTTGCTACATTCATTGCCTCTATAGTGCGCACCACCGCAGGCAATGCCGGAATAGATAATGCGAAGACCCTCTCCGAAGTGACGAAGATCGTCATAGTGGTATTTGCCATTATAATGGCGATAGAGCAGCTCGGGATAGGGGTAGCGATAATCAATCTTGCTGTCAGCATAGTCCTGGCATCCATAGGGCTTGCGATAGCGATAGCATTCGGCCTCGGCTGCAAGGATCTTGCGGGCAAGGCGATAGCCGATATGTTGGGCAAGATGAAGAGATAATAGATTTTATAGTATTGATAATAAGGGGCGCTTCACTCGAAGCGCCCCTTATATTTTGAGGTTAGCGTAAGGTATGAAAAAATTTAGTTTTTACCCCCTTGTTTTTGTTCCGCTATCAGGTATAGTTATATTGTCGGAAGAAAAGCTCTTTATAAACTGATCAAAGGTAAACCCGGTGAAAGCCGGCGTCACAAAACTATAGGGTCTAAATCTCTGGAGACAGGGACAAGACAGCCAGTTGCCGTTTAAGCTTACGTCAAAGCCTGGATTGAATATCGATCCCGATCTGCGTTCAAGACGTAGGTCGGGATTTTTTATTGAGCAGATAATTTATGGAGCCCGAAGGGCGACGTAAAGTATAGGCCGAAGGCCGTCTGCGAAATAATCCCGAAATATACCGCTTAAAGGCACATAGTATGCAATACAAGATATATTTCGGGATATCACCATAAGGAGGGTTGTATGGAATATAAATATGAACCAACGCAGCCGGAAGACGAAGGACAGTGCGATGAGTATTGTCCGTGCTGCGGTTATACGCAGTGCATATGCGGCAACGGATAGCATCATAAAATTTTCTTCGCCTTAGTTCGGCGCCCCACCCAATGGTAGGTCTGTCGCTTGACGTTCGTTCGGATTAGCCATCCTCACTCACTCCGGAAAAATTTTGATGGCCGGTCAACCCTGACTATAAGCAAAACTATAGACAGGTTTGCCCGGCCTTTCTATATCGGCATAAAGTATCAAAATTTTTCAACGGCCGCTCCAGACCCACCATTGGGTTGGGCGCCGGCCTATGTCCTTATGGCAAGAACAAACCCCGAACCCAATTTAGCACATTGAAAATGTTAGGCCTTTTGGAAGTAGAAAAATGGTTATATTTAACAATTTTTTGATAATAAAAGGACCGAGGATGTTTGAGGCCTCCTCCGGAGGCCGAGTTCCGCAAGCCGCCGTAGTATTCACCAGGCGGCAGCCCCCGAAGGGGGCTGGTCCCCATTTTTCTACTGAACAAAAGGCCGACCCTAGAGTTTAATTAGAGGGGGAACATTTTCAGTGATAAATTGGGTTCAGGGTTTGGGATATCTCGTATAGAGTGCGGGATATCCCTACGTTCGCGTAAGATACCCCGCCTTTTTGGAACACAGGTATCTCGAGAGGCCCGCCTTAAGATGCGTGAAATTTTGGTTTCGAGCCGCATGCTTTTGTGTTAGAATAGATGCCTAAATTGGAGGTAATTTGTGAAGGTAAGGCGCGCGCTTATAAGCGTTTCGGATAAGGCCGGACTTGAAGAGCTGGTCAAGGCATTGAATAAATTCAATGTCGAGATACTTTCAACGGGCGGGACCGCAAAGGCCATAAGGGCGCTTGATATACCGGTTAAGGATGTTTCGGAATATACCGGGTTCCCGGAGATGCTTGACGGAAGAGTAAAGACGCTTCATCCCAAGATACACGGCGGCCTATTGGCCCTAAGAGACTCTAAAGAGCATATGGATACCGCCAAGAAGCATGATATCGGCATGATCGACATGGTCGTCGTCAATCTGTATCCATTCGAGAAAACCGTGGCAAAGCCAGGAGTGAAGCTCGAAGAGGCGATAGAGAATATAGATATAGGCGGGCCGTCCATGCTTAGGAGCGCGGCGAAGAATCACCGGTCTGTCTGCGTTATATGCGACCCGGCGGATTACGGCAGGGTGATCGAAGAGCTGGAGAGGTCCGGCGGCAGCATGTCGGAAGCTCTTTTGACAGAGCTTGGGATCAAGGTGTTCGGCAGGACCGCAGAATATGACGCGGCGATATATAATTATCTCACGAAAAATACGAGCCAGGGGCCAGGGGCCAGGGGCCAGGGTCCAGAAGAATTTCCAGAAGTACTGAGCCTGAGTTTCAAGAAGCTACAGGACTTAAGATACGGCGAGAATCCGCACCAGAAGGCCGCGTTCTATAGAGATGCCTCCATAAATGAATCGAGCGTAGCCGATTCCGTCCAGCTCCACGGAAAAGAGCTATCATTCAATAATATAATAGACCTTAATGCCGCGCTTGAGATCGTAAAAGAGTTCGACGAGCCGGCGGCCGCGATAATAAAACACACAAACCCCTGCGGCGCAGCGACAGCAAAGACTTTAAAAGAAGCGTATCTCAATGCGCTCGACTGCGACCGCTTGAGCGCTTTTGGGAGCATAGTAGGGTTCAATAGAACCGTCGACATGGAACTTGCAAAAACGATACTGGAGGAGGCTGATTTCGTCGAATGCATGATCGCCCCGTCCTATGATGTAAAAGCCATCGAAGCGCTGAAGGTCAAAAAAAACCTGCGGCTTATCGAGGTGAAGAACTTTGCCGCAAAACCGTCCGGAAGCAATAAAGACATGAAGAAAGTCACAGGCGGTCTTCTGGTGCAGGACAAGGATGCGGCGAGGATAAAGGAGCCCGATCTCAAGATAGTTACAAAGATCGCTCCCACGAAGGAAGAGATGCGCTCGCTCCTTTTCGGGTGGACCGTGGCAAAACATGTCAAGTCCAACGCGATAGTATTTTCCCAAGGCACTAAGACCATAGGCGTCGGCGCAGGCCAGATGTCGAGGGTCGACTCGGTGATGATAGCGGCAAAGAAAGCGGGATCCAGGGCCAAGGGCGCGACGCTGGCAAGCGACGCCTTCTTTCCGAAAGAGGATGGAGTTGAAGAGGCCGCCAGATCCGGCGTAAAAGCTATCATACAGCCCGGCGGGTCGATACGCGATAAAGAGGTCATCGCCTCAGCCGACAAGCTTGGCCTTGCGATGGTATTTACCGGCACCAGGCACTTCAAGCATTGATGGACTATCCTCAAGTATTAGCATACCTAGAGTCATTCATCGACCACGAAAAGAATACCTCCTATAACTACAATTCTTCTTTTAAGCTCGAAAGGATGATGCGTTTTGCGGCGCTCCTCGGCGATCCGCAGAAAGGCATAAAGAGCATCCATGTCGCAGGCACCAAAGGCAAGGGCTCGACGGCGGCATTCATCCATTCCATATTGGGAAAGGCCGGATATAGGACAGGCCTCTATACCTCGCCGCATCTATTATCTTTCCGCGAGCGGATAAGGATAGGAGACTCGCTGATAAGCGAGGATGACATGGCAAGGATGATCGAAGGGATGAGACCAACTATCGATCTTTTAAAAGGCGAACAGCGTCCAAGTTTCTTCGAGGTCTATACTGCGCTTGCGTATAAATATTTTAGAGAAAAGAATGTAGATTTTGCGGTATATGAGGTCGGCCTGGGAGGAAGGCTCGATGCCACTAACATAATAGAGCCTTTGGTATCCGTCATAACGCCTGTAAGTTACGAGCATATGGATAAACTCGGCAGCACATTGTCGCAGATAGCGTCAGAAAAGGCGGGGATAGTGAAGCATGGGATCCCTTGCGTCTCGGCTCCTCAGGAAAAAGAAGCGCTCGGCACCATCGAAAAGATATGTCAAGAGCGCTCGTCTCCGCTGGCAGTCGTCGGGAGAGATATAAATTTTAAGGAGATCGGAGCCGACGACACCGGCGAGACATTCAACGTGACAGGTATTGGCGGAAGAAGATATGCCGGCCTTAAAACATCGCTCATAGGCTCGCATCAGGTGGTGAATGCGGCTACCGCCATCGGAGCCATTGAAATACTGGAGACCTCCGGCATAAAGATCGCTCAGGATGCAGTAAGAGACGGCGTGGCCGGCGCAAGATGGGACGGGAGGCTTCAGGTGGTGGAAAGAAAGCCGCTTGTAGTATTGGACGGCGCGCAGAACCGCGCGAGCGCGGCAGTCGTCAGGAATTCAGTAAAGAAGATATTCAAATTCAGGAAACTTGCGCTCATCCTCGGCATATCAAAAGACAAAGATATCCCCGGCATACTTGAAGAGCTCTTGCCGATAGCCGACTCCGTAATACTGACGAAATCAAGCGTCAAAGAGAGGGCGGCCGAGCCCGCTTTTATCATGGGGCTTATGGGCCCGAGGAGCGCTGTCTCTACGTCATCCGTAGAAGAGGCTTTAAAGGTCGCCAGGTCTAATGTATCGCCCGAAGACATGATCCTGGTAGCCGGGTCATTGTTCGTCGTGGGGGATGCATTAAAATTATTGAGTAAAACATAATATGATCGATCGCAATAATACCGAAGATACTATAGCAGCGATATCGTCTCCTATCGGCGAGGGCGGGATAGGCATAGTCCGCCTGAGCGGTCCGGGAGCGCGCGATATCGCTGATAAGATATTCCTGTCTAAAATCGGCAAGAAACCGTCGACATTCAAATCACATACCATGCATTATGGCCATATCGTTTCCACCCCGGACCCCGGACCCCGGCCCCTGGAACCTGGAACCTGGACCCTGGACCCTAAGATCATCGACGAAGTCCTCCTGACCGTTATGCGCGCCCCGAAGACATATACGAAAGAGGATATAGTCGAGATAAACTGCCATGGCGGCATCCAGGCGCTCGGAGATGTCCTGGACCTTTGTATCAAAAGGGGCGCGCGGGTAGCAGAGCCAGGCGAATTCACCAGGAGGGCATTCATTAACGGCAGGATAGACCTGGCGCAGGCGGAGGCAGTCATCGACACTATACGCGCAAAGACCGAAGGCTCCCTTTCGGTAGCCATGAGCCAGCTCGAAGGCGAGCTTTCAGGAAAAATAAACGCATTGCGGGATAAGATCATAGGTATAGCCTCGCACGTCGAAGCATCGATAGATTTTCCGGAAGAAGAGCTGGATTTATTCACTGAAGAGACGCTCAAGAGAGTGGGCGAGGCATTGGTCGAGCTGAAGGGCCTTATAGACTCATCTCGTGAAGGCATGATATTCAGGGATGGCATCCTCGCAGTGATATGCGGCAAGCCCAATGCCGGCAAATCTAGCCTCATGAACCTCCTTCTTAAAAGGGACAGGGTGATAGTGACCCCGATACCGGGGACTACGCGCGATGCCGTGGAGGAGATGATAAATTTAAAAGGCATACCGATAAGGCTTGTCGATACCGCAGGGATAGCTGACACCAAAGATGTCATTGAAAAAGAAGGCATGAGGCGATCTAAAAACTATCTCGACAGGTCTGACGTCGCGCTTCTGGTGTTGGATGGCTCGACTGAGCTGGACAGGGAGGACCTGGATATAATAAAATTGGTAGAGAAAAAGAAAAAAGTTGTTATAATAAACAAGACAGACCTGTCTCCCGCAATAAGTGCAAAAGATGTGAAGGCGTATTTTAAGGACGAGCATATAATCGAGATATCTGTCGAAAAGAGAAAGAATATAGACGTCCTTGAAAAAGCGATCGTGGATCTGGTGTGGAGCGGCCGCGTCCATGATAAAGAGCATGCGATAGTCGCAAATACAAGGCATAAGGCGCTCATCGAAAAGGCCTATAATAATATGGGCGCCGTCAAAAAGGCGATGGATAAAGGCTCCTGGCCGGAACTTGTTTCGATAGACCTCAAAGAAGCGGTCTTTAACCTTGGTCTGGTGGTCGGGAAATCAGTGTCGGACGATATATTGAATAAGATATTCGAACAATTCTGCATAGGAAAGTAGAGGAGAGCCATGGATAAGCCGAAGATAGAAAAGGCCGTAAGGGACATATTGATAGCCGTCGGCGAGGACCCGAAACGGCATGACATAAAGGATACGCCCAGGCGCGTTGCCGAGATGTATGAGGAGATCCTCGGAGGCAAGAAGATAAATCCAGAGAAAGAGCTTGAGGTGGTATTCGAGAAAGACCATGACGAGATAATACTCTTAAAGAACATACCGCTCTATTCCGTATGCGAGCACCACCTGCTTCCATTCATCGGGAAGGCGCATGTCGCTTATATCCCCAAAGACAACAGGGTGACGGGCTTGAGCAAGCTCGCAAGAGTGGTAGACGCCTATTCAAGGCGCCTGCAGGTCCAGGAGCGCCTTACTACCGATATAGCGGAACTTATCATGAGAAAGCTTAAGCCGGCGGGGGTCCTCGTGGTGATCGAGGCAGAGCATCTGTGCATGTCTATGCGCGGGGTGAAGAAACCCGGGGTTGTCACGATAACGAGCGCTGTCCGCGGCGTCTTCAGGAAGAATGAGAAGACCCGGTCAGAGGCGCTCGCCCTGATAAGAGGGTAGTCTTAAAGCTTCCGCTATTAGTATTGAATAATCTACAATATTATAATATAATACAAAACTACCCTATATGAACAAAAATGTCAATTATTTGATAGATTTACTCAATAACGGCATATTCTGGACATCCTTTGCTTCCTGGCTGATAGCGCAGTCGATAAAGGTCGTGCTGGGCTGTTTCAGGGAGAAACGTTTCAATTTCCGGTGGTTTGTCGGGACCGGAGGGATGCCCAGCGCGCATGCGGCAGGCGTTTCGGCGCTAGCCACTTCCGTAGGCGTGACATTCGGTCTTGATTCGGCTCTATTCGCCATAACGCTCATATTTGCTTCTATAGTCATGTTCGACGCCCAGGGTGTCAGGCTTAATGCCGGCAAGCAGGCGGAGATCCTGAACAAGATGCTCGATGACATATACTGGAAGAAGAAGCTCGATGAAGATAAGCTGAAAGAGTTCCTCGGGCATACGCCTATCGAAGTATGGGCCGGCACTGTCCTCGGCATAATGGTTTCGCTCCTTCTCTATAAATAAGGGACTTAAAGCTTGATCGGAAAGAGAATAGTAATATTGGTTATCGGCATTGCGGCCGCAGCGCTCATTGTCTTTGCAGCTTATCAGATCTTTGCGAGTCTTAAAGGCCTGCCAAAAGTGGCGATGGGAGATGACCAGAAGGCGGTGGCTAGCCTGCGGGAGATAGCTGAAAGAGATCCCGGCTCCCGCAAGGCAGAGAAGGCTCTGTGCAGGCTGGCGTCCATATATGAGAGACGCGGTAATCTGGTCGGTGCCAGGGACGTCTACCAGAAGCTGATCGACATATACCCGGATTCGAAGGATGTAGCGAAGGCCGAAGCCAGGCGCGCGGAGCTCAATATCAAGCTACTCTTTTCTCCGCTGCTTACGGATGACTCTATAGAATATAATATCCAGCGCGGAGATACGCTCAGCAAGATAGCTCGGCGTTTCGGAACGACGGTCGACCTGATAGTAAGGGCGAATGGCCTCACCAGCACCAATATCATGGCTGGCCACCCCCTGAAGGTCCAGAAGGCCAGGATGAGCATCCTGGTGGACAAGTCCCAGAACACGCTGACGCTGAAGACAGACAACAGGATCATAAAGACATACAGGGTGTCAACGGGGGCCAATAATTCAACTCCTGTCGGGACATTTAAGATCACCGATAAGCTGAAGGACCCGGTGTGGTATACCACCGGCGCCGTGGTCCCGCCGGGAAGCCCGAAGAACATACTCGGGACAAGGTGGCTCGGCATATCGAAAGAGAGCTACGGCATACACGGCACTACGGACCCCGGAGCTATAGGAAAGAGCGTCACTTCGGGTTGCGTCAGGATGACCAATCCCGAAGCCGAGGAGCTCTATGTCATAGTGCCCGAGGGGATGGAAGTAGTCATAGTAGATTAGCATATTTAACGGAGCATATCGATGGCGAACATGATAGGGTTGGATTTCGAAAAACCCATAGTTGAACTCGAGAGAAAGATAGAAGAGCTAAGAGGCCTCGGAGTCGACCAGGAGATAGATCTTTCCGGAGAGATAAAGAGGCTTGAGAATAAGCTCGAGAACATAAAAAAAGATGTCTACGATACCCTGACCCCGTGGCAGCGCGTTCAGATAGCGCGTCACCCGAAGAGGCCGTACACCCTGGATTACATAGAGATGATGATGACGGACTTTATGGAGATACACGGCGACAGGCATTTCGGAGACGATAAGGCCATCATCTGCGGTCTGGCCAAGATAGGCAATGAGAAGGTGGTGGTCATAGGCCACCAGAAGGGCAGGGACACCAAAGAGAACCTGATAAGATCGTTCGGCAGCGCGCATCCGGAAGGATACAGGAAGGCCATGCGCATCATGAGGATGGCCGAGAAGTATGAGCTGCCCGTGATAGTCTTCATCGATACGCCGGGGGCATATCCGGGCATAGGAGCCGAAGAACGCGGCCAGGCTGAGGCGATAGCGTATAACCTGCGCGAGATGTCCACGATAAAGACCCCGATAATATGTTTCGTCATAGGCGAGGGCGGTTCGGGGGGCGCTCTCGGCATAGGGATCGGCGACAAGATATATGTCCTCGATAACGCTTACTATTCCGTCATCTCTCCCGAAGGTTGCGCGGCCATCCTCTGGAAAGAGCGGTCGAGGTCTCCAGACGCCGCCAAGTCGCTTAAACTTACCGCCAAAGATCTTTTAGAGCTTAAATTGATAGACGGCATAATAAAAGAGCCGCTTGGCGGGGCGCACAGGAACCCGCAGGAGACAGCCGAGAACATAAAGGCCGCCATCAAAAAAGAACTTGCTTCTTTTAAGAGCGTAGGTAAAGACAAACTGATAGAGTCAAGATATGATAAATTTAGGTCGATCGGGGTTTTTAAAGAATAATAAAGACAGGGCTGGGGCGATAATCATAAAGATCCCAAGCGAGATAAAGTTATTGAGGAACGTATCGTCCGAGATACTGGAGAGCCTTGCGCCTTATAAGATGGAAGACGCGGCGCTTTTCGATATCAGGCTGTGTATCGAGGAGGCTGTCAGGAATGCCATCGTCCACGGCAATAATTGCGACAAGAACCGTGACGTGGAGGTCTCTTACGTGGTCGAGCACGATAAGCTCATAATAGAAGTTGCCGACCAGGGGAAAGGGTTCGACCATAAGCATCTGCCGGATCCCACGGTAGAGGATAATATTACCAGAAATAACGGGCGCGGAGTCTACCTGATAAAGCGCCTTATGGATATAGTTGAATATAATGAAAGCGGGAACAGGCTAAAGATGGTAAAATATCTCAAGTGATAACCTAAAGGGAGACGACCATGGCGGTAAAGACTGAGCAGAAGAACGGATTGGCTGTATGCCATGTCGAGGGCGAGATCGACATAAATACGGCCCCTGACATAAAGAAGGCTTTCGATAAGCTGATAGGGAAGAAGGAGCCGCGGGTGGTGATAAATCTCGCAAAGGTGACCTATGTCGATTCGTCCGGCCTCGCGACCCTTGTAGAGATCCTGAAGAACATGAGGTCTTACGGCGGCAAGATGAAGCTTTCTAACATGTCCCCGAAGATAAAGAGCCTTTTCGAGATAACGAAACTCGAAAAGCTCTTTGACATAGCCGTAAGCGAAGAAGACGCCATTTCAAAATTCGTATAAGGAAATGACCATATAATGGACTTTATCGAAAACATAGGAAGGACAGTACTTGACACCTTCAGGGCCACAAGGGATGTCATGGCGCTGTTATTCGAAACTCTATACTGGCTCGTCATGGGGCCCTTCAAGAAAAAATTCTCCAAGCGCGAAGGCATATTCACTCAGATGGCATATGCCGGCGTAGATTCGGTCATCATCGCCTTCTTCGTCTCATTCTTCACCGGGGTCGTCATAGCCATGCAGTCCGCTTACCAGCTCCAGAGGTTTGGCGCAAACATCTACGTGGCGCCGATGGTCGCTATAAGCATCGCAAGGGAGCTCGGGCCCGTATTGACGTCGCTTGTCGTCGCAGGAAGGGTCGGGGCAGCTATCACCGCAGAGCTCGGGACCATGAAGGTCTCCGAGCAGATAGAGGCGCTCGATACGATGGCGCTTAATCCTATAAGGTTCCTCGTAGTGCCGCGTTTTCTGGCGCTCTTGATCATGCTTCCGTGTCTTGTCATGTTCTCGGACCTCATGGGAATAATGGGAGGATTTTTGGTAGGCGTTTTTAACCTTCGCCTTAATCCATACAGGTATATCACATTCTCTTTCCAATTCATGGTCTGGAAGGATGTCTGGACAGGCCTCGTGAAGAGCGCGGTCTTCGCCATGATAATAACTATGGTCGGATGCTATATGGGGCTTAAGACTAAGGGCGGGGCGGAGGGCGTCGGCAAATCAACGACAGCGAGCGTCGTCACAAGTTTCATATTGATAATATTGTTTGATTCGATATTGACGTGCGTGTTCTATTTCTTCAATACATAATAATAGGGTCCAGGGGCCAGGGTCAAGGGTCCAGGATGGAGCGAGATGGAGAAGGAAGTCGTAATAAAAGCGAGTAATGTAAAGAAGAAGTTCGGGGACAGGGCTATCCTTAACGGCATATCGCTTGAGATATACAGAGGCGAGACATTCGTCATAATGGGCGGTTCGGGCTGCGGGAAGTCGACGTTCCTGCGCCATGTGATCGGCGCGCTTAAGCCTGATTCCGGGTCCATACACCTCTTAGGTAAAGATATAAGCAAGCTAAACGAAGACGATCTCGATAAAGTGAAGAAGCGCATAGGCATGTGTTTTCAGTCCTCGGCCCTGTTCGACTCGATGACGGTAGGCGAGAACGTAGCCCTCGCCTTAAAAGAACATACAAAGCTCGACAAGTCCGTTATAGATATAGTGGTCAAGATGAAGCTTGAGATGGTGGGCTTGAGGGGTTTCGAGGACTTGATGCCGAGCCAGCTTTCCGGAGGCATGAGAAAGAGGGTGGGCCTGGCGCGCGCGATAGCCATGGACCCGGAGATAGTCTTCTATGACGAGCCTACGGCGGGGCTTGATCCGATAGTCGCCGGGGTCATCGACAAACTCATAATTGACCTTTCGAAGAAGCTTGCGATAACGAGCGTCGTCGTGACGCATGACATGAAGAGCGTGTTTTCGATAGCCGACAGGGTCGCGATGCTTTACGAAGGCAAGGTCCTCGAGGTGGGGACGCCTGCCGAGATAAAGGCGTCGAAGAACGCCATGGTACAGCAGTTCGTGAACGGCTCGCCTGACGGGCCGATAAGGTTCTTCCAGCAGAAGGACGATTACATAGAGCAGTTGCTTAAATAGAAAACCCAAGGAGAATATCTATGAAGATTACCAATGAGCTTAAGACCGGCGCGGTGGTAGTGGCTGCCGTACTGGTCGGGGTGCTGTTCTGGTTCAAGACCGCGAACTTCAGCGCAAAACCCTATCGTGTTAAGACGTATTTCAATTTTGCAGACGGGATAAAACTGAACACCATCGTGAAGCTTTCGGGCGTTGACGCCGGGAGGGTGGAGAACATAAAGTTTAACTATGATCCTGAGACCCGAGTAGAGTTGACGCTTTTGGTGGAAAAGGAAGCAAGGATCCACGAAGATTCCATAGCATACATCGCTACTTCCGGCCTTGTGGGAGATACATATGTTGGGCTCACCCCGGGCTCGGCCGATAAGCCGTTCGTAAAACCCGGATCATCGGTCGGAAGCGAAGACCCGATAGAGATGCGCAAACTTATGAAGAAGGCCGAGGCGATAGCCGATAATCTGGATAAGACGCTTATAGAGGTAAGGGAGCTTGCCGGCGGCCTCGGTGGGGTCGTCAAGGACAATAGGCCGCGCGTGGATAATATAGCCGTGAACCTCGAGCAGACGGCGATCAATTTTAAAGAGTTCAGCGACGATCTTAAGAAGCATCCCTGGAAACTGCTTTCAAAAGGCAAATAGCCCTTTTAAAGATGAGATCCGGAGCCATCAGAAGCATCCTGCCTTTCTTTATACTGCCCGCCATATTTTTCGGTGTGCTCGCCTTGTCATATCTAAGGACAGCGGACAATTACGAACTTGAGACCCTGGACCTGCGTTTCAAGTTAAGGCCCCAGCCCGCTACCACCGATAAGGTGGTATTCGTAGAAATAGGAGATGATTCCATAGCTACGCTCGGCAGGTGGCCGTTCGACAGGAATTATCACGCCCTGGTGATAAAGGCCTTGTCATCGTTCGGCGCCCGCGCCATACTCTTCGACCTCTTCTTCAGCGAGACTAACGAACAGGACAAGGATGTGGAGGCGGCCATGAAAGAGGCCGGCAATGTGTATATGCCGGTCGTCTTTGAGCTGGACGGGAAGAACAGAAAGAGCTCGCTATCCTCAGATAAATACGCCGCTATCACCATAGACAGTTACCGTTCGGCCGTTAAGGGCGAGGGGCAGATCAACATAATACCGGACCATGACGGCAAGTTCAGGAGGGTCCCTCTCTACATACAGGATAAAGACGTAAAGGTGCCCTACATCTCATTTTTAATAGGATGCGAATATCTCGGCATACCCCAGAAGGATATAACTTTCTTCCCCGGTAAATATATCAAGGCGGGGGAGTCTCTTACCATACCTCTCGACGAGCATTCCGATATGGTGATAAATTATTCCGGCAGGTGGGGCGCCTGTTACAAGCACTATTCCTATGTAGACGTGATACAGTCCTACATGGCGCCGATGCTTGGCCAGGATCCCATACTTAAAGCGGAAGACTTCAAGGGCAAGATATGCATCGTGGGGCTCACCGCGTCCGGAACGGTGGACCTTCATCCGAACCCGTTCGAGACGCTCTATCCGGGAATGGGCATACACGCGGAGATGATAAATTCGCTCATCACCGGAAAGTTCATTGCCCGGGCCTCGAGAGCGGGCAATCTCGGGATACTGGCCGCGCTTCTGGCGATCGTCACTCTCATTACCTTGAAGATGAAGCCGGTGAAGGGGCTGATTGCGCTTTGCTCGATCGCCATCGCTTATATCGTCGCAGCGGTCCTCGCATTTGACATCTCCGGCATCTGGGTAGATATATTTTATCCTGTCGCGACTATCGGCTCGACATTCCTGGGCATCATGCTCTATAGGTATGTGGTTGAATGGAAAAAGCGCCTCATGTTCGAGAACGAGCTGTCCATAGCCAAAAAGATACAGGAGAGTTTCCTGCCGAAAGGCGTTCCCGAGATCGAAGGCGTCGAAATAGCCAAAGGCATGTTCACCGCCCACCAGGTCGGCGGCGACCTTTACGATTTCCTCAATTTCACGGATTCCCGTCTTGGCATCATGATAGGCGATGTCTCAGGCAAGGGGATCCCGGCAAGCCTGTTCATGGCCATGGTCACCGGCGAGTTCAAGTTCTTTTCCGGACAGGACACCAGGCCGCAGGAGACACTCCTTAACCTGAACGAGAAACTTATAAAGGACTCCACGTCCAACCTCTTTGTGACTATGTATTACTTGGCCCTTGACATGGCCGGCCACACCATTGCTTACGCCAACGGCGGGCACCTGCCGATGCTGCGCGTCTCGAATAATGGCACTGAATTCCTCGATGTCATGGAGGGCGCGCCGCTCGGCCTGATGGAGGGGCCGTATTCGGGCGGGCATGCGAGTTTCGCCAAAGGCGACGTATTTATCCTGTACACTGATGGAGTTACAGAAGCCATGAACCATCGCAGGGACCTCTATGGCAAAGAGAGATTATCCGCGGTTGTACTGCGGAGCAGGGATCTGTCGTCAAAAGAGATATTGAACGCTATCGCGCGGGATGTCAAAAAGTTCGAATCCGGCGCTGGCCAGCATGATGACATGACCATTATCGTGATAAAAATAAACCGTTAAAAGAAAGGTCTTATGGGCGCAAAAAAGAGCACGAGAGACAATGCGGCTAGAGTTCTTTTACACGTGAGCAGGATAATGAGTTCATCTCCAGAACTTGATACGGTGAATGACGCCATACTGCGGGAGTCAAGAAAGGCGCTTGGGGCTGACCACGTGTCATTGTTCCTCCTCGACCAGGAGACAGGATACCTTGACCTTATCAAGGCCGAGGGGTTTACCGCAGACCAGATAGACAACCTGAAGCTTCTCGGCAGCTGGGAGGTCATAAACGAACAGCTTGTGGAGAAGAAAAAGATCGTCGTGGCCAATGATGTCCGGAAGAGCCAGTTATTCAAGGATAAGACGCTGCCATTCTCTTCCGAGAGGCTTCCGATCCACTCATTTCTTGCCGCGCCGCTGGTAAAGGACGGCGCGACTGTCGGGGCCCTGATAGTAAGCAATAAAAAGCGGTCGAACCACCATTTTACGAAACATGACGCGGATTTCTTGAGCACCCTCTCAAATTACATCGCCATAGCGCTTATCAGCGCCAAGCTCTACATAAAGCTGAAAGAGCTCTTCATAACCACCGTAAAGTCCCTCGTAAAGGCTGTCGACGCCAAGGACCAGTATACTAGTGGCCATTCGGAGAGGGTGATGAAATACGCCTACACGATCGGCAAGGAGATGGGGCTCGGCCACGATACGATGGAGAACCTGAAATTATCGAGCCTCCTGCATGATATAGGCAAGCTCGGCATAAAAGAGAGCGTTCTCTCCAAGCCCGGAAAGCTCTCCGCCCGCGAGAGGCGCCAGGTGAGCCATCATCCTGCGATCGGAGTAAAGATAGTGGATTCCATAGCCGATTCCCACAAGATAATACGGGGCATACTCGAGCATCACGAACACTTTGACGGGAAGGGTTACCCGAACGGGCTTAAGGCAGGCGAGATATCGCTGGAAGGGCGGATAATAGCCGTTGCCGATACATTCGACGCCATGACCACAGCCAGGCCGTACAACAGGAAATATTCGCCCGAAGAAGCGCGCCTTATGGTGAAGAAGGGCTCGGGGACGCAGTTCGATCCCCATGTGGTGCGGGTTTTTATGAGGTCATATTCGAAACATCCGGAAGTCTGGCAGGCTCTGGCATGGGCGGGACACGGCCTGGCCGAGGGCGTTGACATTTGGTAGGCTCGCTGTTATAATTATTCGTTTGCGGGGCTGTGGTGAAGAGGGATCACATCACAATGGCATTGTGAGGTCACGAGTTCGATTCTCGTCAGCTCCACCAAACTCTGCCTTGACAGCTGCCTGTGGCGGCTAAAGGCATTTTTTTTCGGAAGAAAATTCGCTGGAGTGGCGGAACTGGCATACGCGCCGGTCTCAAAAACCGGTAGTCGCAAGGCTGTGTGGGTTCAAGTCCCACCTCCAGCACCAAAAATATGCGCATTGGTGTTCACGTATCGATAGCTGGCCATATTTACGAATCGCTCGACAGGGCTAAGGCGCTCGGCTGCGATACTATGCAGATCTTCAGCCGCAACCCGCGCGGCTGGCAGGCAGCGGAACTTGCGGCCAGCGACATAGAAGAGTTCAGGAAGCTTAAAGCAATCTATCGCATAAGCCCGGTCGTCGTGCACATACCGTACCTTATAAATCTTGCGTCTCCCGACGATGATCTTTACAGGAAGTCGATAGGCGCTTATATAGACGACATAAAAAGGGCCGATTCGCTCGGAGCCGAATATTTCGTGACGCACCTGGGAAGCCACGTAGGTTCAGGTGAGGATAATGGCATCAAGCGTTTTTCGGCAGCGCTCAACAAGATAATAAAAACGGCCAGGCCCAAGACCACGATACTTCTTGAGAATACGGCCGGTTCGGGCGATTCCATAGGATCGAAGTTCGGGCATATAAAAAGGATAATAGGCTCGCTCGATGACGCGTCAAAAGTGGCCGTATGCCTTGATACGGCCCACACATTCGAGGCGGGTTATGATATTAAGAGCGAGAAGGGTTTTAAGAAGACTTTTAAGGAGTTCGACGATATGCTGGGGCTCGGCCTTATCAAAGTAGTACATTTCAATGATTCTCTTTCTCCGATCGGGTCGCATTCAGACAGGCACGAGCATCTGGGCAAGGGGAAGATAGGATTAACGGCCCTCGCGAGGGTGATAAACCACCCGAAGCTCGAAAATGCCGCTTTCATCATGGAGACCCCGAAGGATACGGATAAAGACGATATAATGAACTTAAAGACAGCAAGAAAGATGTGTAAGACAAGATGATAGAAGATACGAGACAATATCCATTTAATGAGATAGAGTCCAAGTGGCAGGAGTACTGGCGCCAGATGAGGCTCTTTAATGTAGATACCAAAGAATACAAGAACAAATACTACTGCCTCATGATGTTCCCGTATCCGTCGGCAGCGCTGCATGTGGGCCACGGCAGGAACTATATAATAGGCGATGCCGTCGCGCGCTATAAGATGATGCGGGGATATGATGTCCTGACCCCCATGGGATTTGACGCATTCGGCCTTCCCGCAGAGAATGCCGCTATTAAGAGCGGCGTCCATCCCGAGACATCCACGCTTAATAATATAAGCACCATGAGGCGGCAGTTCAGCCAGTGGGGCGTAGAATACGACTGGGACAGGGAGGTGGTATCATGCCTTCCGGATTATTATAAATGGACCCAGTGGATATTCCTTAAGCTTTACGGGAAGGGCCTTGCCTACAAGAAGAAAGCGTTCGTTAACTGGTGCCCTTCATGCAAGACTGTGCTTGCCAACGAGCAGGTCGTTGACAATGCCTGCGAAAGATGCTCGACAGAAGTCACCCAGAAGGACCTTGAGCAGTGGTTTTTCAAGATAACCCATTATGCCGACAGGCTCTTAAAGGATATCGGCAAGCTTACGGAATGGCCCGAGCGCGTCAAGACAATGCAGTGCAACTGGATAGGGAAGAGCGAAGGCGTGGAGATAGATTTTAAGATAGACGGCTCAAGCGATACGCTAAAGTGTTTCACCACAAGGATAGACACGATATTCGGCGCCACCTTTATAGCCCTCGCCCCGGAGCATCCTCTTGTAGAAAAGTTCGTCAAGGGATCGAAGGAAGAAAAGGCCGTAGCCGAGCTTGTGCGGAAGATGCGGGATGAATCGAAGATCGAGCGCTCTGACGCGAATGTCGAGAAAGAAGGCGCATTTACGGGTAAATATGTGATCAACCCTGTAAACGGCAAGAAGGTCCCGATATGGGTCGCCAATTATATACTCATGGAATACGGCACGGGTGCCATTATGGCAGTCCCTGCCCATGACCAGAGGGATTTTGAATTCGCTAAGAAATACAAACTGCCGATCGAGGTAGTTATCGACGACCCGAAGAGCCCTCTTAAGGTCGAGGCCATGAAAGAGGCCTATATGGGCGAGGGCATCATGGCTAATTCCGCACAGTTCAATGGCCTTGATTCAAGCGTTTCCATAACGAAGATAGCCGAGTTTTTTGAAGAAAAGGGTTATGGAAAGAGGACTACTCAATATAAGTTGAGGGATTGGCTCATCTCCCGCCAGAGATACTGGGGAGCGCCCATACCGATAATATATTGCAATAAGTGCGGGGTCGTGCCTGTCCCGGAAAAGGACCTGCCGGTGCTATTGCCTAAGAATGTGGAGTTCAGGCCTACCGGCGAGTCTCCGCTCAAATTCTCTGAGAGTTTTGTCAATACAAAGTGCCCGAAATGCGGCGGCCAGGCGACGAGAGAGACCGACACCATGGACACGTTCGTCGATTCAAGCTGGTATTACTTGCGTTATATAACGCCTAAACTGGATCAAAAGCCGTTTGATGCAGAACTGGTAAATAAGTGGCTGCCGGTCGATCAGTACATCGGCGGCGTTGAGCATGCGATACTGCATCTATTGTATTCCAGGTTCATAACGAAATTCTTAAAAGATATCGGATGCGTGGGGTTTGACGAGCCGTTTAAGAACCTGTTCACCCAGGGCATGATAACAAAGAATGGCATCAAGATGTCCAAGTCGAAGGGTAACACCGTATCCCCGGATGATCTGATAGCCAGTTACGGGGCCGATACAGTGAGGTTATATACGCTTTTTATCGGTCCACCGGAGAAAGATGCCGAATGGTCGGATCGGGGAGTGGAAGGAGCGTATCGGTTCCTCGGGAGGGTGTGGAGGCTGGTAGAGAAGGGTCCAGGGTCCAGGGTCTCCCGCCCGGCAGACATAGAGGGGCGGGACAGGCAGGGTCCAGGAAAAGATAAAGAAGATGCCACTTTGAGACGCAAGATCCACTCCACCATCAAAAAAGTCACCGAGGATCTGGACGGAGGATTCCATTTCAATACCGCCATAAGCGCCGTAATGGAACTCGTCAATGAAACATATGACCGCTTAGCTCAGTCTACGGATGGTTCGTCTGGGGGTGGTGCGGTAGCCGAGGCCATCGAGACTGTTGTTATGCTCCTCTCGCCATTCGTCCCGCATATCGCCGAAGAGATGTGGCAGAAGCTCGGGAAAAAGAACAGCATATTCAGGGCGAGCTGGCCGCCTTATGACGAGAAGGCGCTCGCAGCCGACGTATTTACGATGGTCATACAGGTGAACGGAAGGATGCGGTCCAAGATCGATGTGCCGGCCGGCATGAAAGACGACAAGATAAAAGAGATAGCGCTATCCGACCCGAAGGTCCAGCCGTTCATCAAGGACAAGACCGTAAGACAGGTAGTGGTGGTCCCGAAGAAGTTAGTCAACATAGTAGCTTAATACCCCCGCCAAAAAAATAAGAATGTTCGATCTCGAAAGACAAGAACGGATCATCGTCATTTTTCTGGTCCTGGCGCTCGTCCTGGGCCTGGGCCTGTCAGCCTATAGATATTCCCGGTCAAAGGTCACGGTACAGATAGGCCGCTTCAATGCCGCAGATCATTCCCGGGGAAACGCTCTCGTCCGGAGGCAGATAAATGTAAATGAGGCATCCTCCGAAGAGCTCGAGAGTCTTGCCGGCATCGGCAAGGCCCTCGCAGGACGCATAGTCGAATACCGCGCCAGGAACGGCTATTTTATCTCCAAAGAAGAGGTGAAAAAGGTCAATGGCATAGGCCCGGCACTCTTCGACAGGATCAAGGACGATATAACCACAGAATGAAAGCCCCGCTCGCATATCTTGCCGTTCTTATGATCCTCGGGATATCCCTGGCAGGGGTATTCGATATTCCGCTAGCGCATATATTCATTCTCTCCGCGGCATTGTCCGTGGCCGCATTCATATCCCTGAAAAATAGACATATATCCCACGCCTGTCTTTACCTTGCGATCTTCTTTTTAGGGGTCCTGTCGTTTCGCGCGTCAGACATACTGCCTGCCGATCACATCTCCAGGATCGTATCCGCTAAAGGCGAAAAGATATTTTTGAAGGGCATAGTGGCGGACGATCCTTCTACCGTAAAGACATTCTACGGCGGCTATAAGACGATTTTTACATTGCGCTCTTCTTCATGCAAGACAAAGGACGCGTGGCAGGATGTTAAAGGCCTCGTAAAGGTCGATATCAATTCAAAGACCTTAGGTTGCGACATCGCATCCGGGGATGAACTTCTGGTTTACGGTTTCGCGTCAAGGCCCCGGGGATTAAAGAATCCGGGCCTCTTCGACTATTCAAAATATCTAGAGCTTAACAGGATATACCTGGAGCTAAAGGCAAAAGGCTTCTCTTCGGCCAGGGTCATAGGACGCTCCGGACCCGGCCCGGTCAGGGTCTCGGCCTATAGATTAAGGCATAAGATCTTGAACTTTTTGGGAGAGCATTTCGACGAACCGTATTCCGGCTTCTTAAAAGCGATACTTATAGGCGATAGGACATGCCTCGACAGGTCGCTTGATGAAGATTTCATGAAGACCGGGACCATCCACATATTATCCGTAAGCGGCACGCATGTGGCGCTTATCGCATGCGTGATCATATTCATCTTCAGATTACTGCGGATACCAAAAAAGACGGGCATGTTCCTCGCGGCGCTCTTGCTGGCATTCTATTCTTTCTCTGCCGGGCTGAACGTGCCGATAGTAAGGTCTGTTATCATGTTCGCCATATTCGCTTTGGGTTATATACTCGACAGGGAGAGCGACATATTGAACAGCCTGGCCGCGGCATGCTTTATAATACTCCTGTGGAACCCGAAAGAGCTTTTCGACCCGAGCTTCCAACTGTCATTCGGTTCCATAGCGGCCATAGTCATCATATCGCCGGCGATAGACCGCCTGTTCGGTCTAGAGGCAAAGGGGAGGCTCTCCGGATCCGATAAAGCGAGATTTTATTTCATGAAGAGCGTCTCCGTTTCTATGGCCGCCTGGATCGGAGTGGCGCCGGTAGTATCTTTCTATTTTAATATGACCTCTCCGGTCTCCGTGATAGCGAACCTCGTTGTGATACCGGCGATATCTTTAGTGATGGTAATGTCCCTTATCTTTTTGTCGGTCGGCCCATTCTCGAGCTTTTTCGCAGCCGCTTCGGCACTCTGCATACAGTCTGCCTCGGCCTCGCTCTTTTGGATAAACCATCTTCTGTCCGAAGTGCCGCTGGCTTACTTCCGGACGCCGGCGCCGTCCGCCCCATTTTTATTGAGTTTTTATCTTTTGCTCGCGCTTTTTATAATGCCGAAACCGATAATATTCCGGCGCATGAAGATCGAATCAAAGCACATATTGATATTAACGCTGCTCATTGCGAACATATTCATATGGCAGGGCTACTTCGCGTCTTTCGGCAAGATCCTTAAGATGGATATCCTAGACGTGGGAAGCGCAGATGCCATACTGGTTCGATTTCCCGGGAAAGGCGTGATGCTCGTTGACGCCGGCACCGGAGGCAAAGACAGGTTCGACGCCGCCCGCGCCGTAGTGGCGCCGTTCCTCTGGAACAGGGGCCTGAGGAGGATAGACGCGGTGGTGGTCACGCATCCTCACGCCGACCACCTCGGAGGCGTTCCGTATATTTTAAATAACTTCGAGGTCGGCTGTGTGATCGATAATGGCGCAGGTTTTGACGGAAGAGAGGCTCTCGAGCGGGATTATCTCGGGATAATAAAAAAGAAAAATATCCCGCGCATACGGGCGAGGGAAGGCGATACGATCGAGGGATTTTCCGGAGTGAAGATATTCGTATTGAACCCTCCGGGTTCGGAAGACGGATCCGATCCGAACAGGTCTTCGATAGTCATGAAGATAGTTTACGGAAGATCGAGCGCGCTTTTATGCGGCGATCTCTCGGGAGAGGCGATAGAGAAGATCCTGTCGTACGGAAAGTTTTTAAAGTCGGACATCTTTAAGGTGCCGCATCATGGCGGTTCTTTCGGAGGCGAGGAGAGGGTTGCGGCGCTCTTCAATGCCGTCGCTGCCGGAGCTTGCATGGTAAGCTCAGGAGAGGGCAATAGGCCAGATCGCGCAGTAAATAACATGTTAAAAGCGTCAAACTTTATTTCCTATGAAACAAAGAAAGACGGCGCTATAAATGTATTTCTCGACGGGAAAAGTTTCAGTGTAAAAGTGTATAGGAAGAAAAACTAGCTTTTTTCTTTCTTACCTTGACAAATATATCGATTCATGATATAGTTTACACAGAAAATCAAAGTAACAGAGAGTTTAAGAACTCATAGATATATTCAATTTTTACAAGGCCACTACAAAGGAGGGCCAATTGGACGCAAAATCTGGTAATCGCGTGGATGAGAGAAGAAGGTATCCAAGAGCGGAAACCAATCTGCCCATCAGCTACAAAAACTTAAGAAGCGTAGGCGAGGCCCCGGTCAGCTCTTCGACCCGGGACATCAGTGAGGGCGGAGCCCGCTTCAAAACGAACGAATTTATATCGCTTGCCTGTCGTCTCGTGTTGGAGATATCGATACCCACGTCTCCGAAACCCGTAAAGGCGATATCCAAGGTTGCGTGGATCAAGAAGCTTCCGACCGGTGATAATTACGAGATAGGGAACCATTTCCTGGAGATCACCAAGGAAGACAAGTCACGCATCATGGATTACATGAATAATGCGGTCAAGGAAATCCTCTAAAGGCGCCTTCCGCGAGGCAACACCAGGACCTTCCAGAACATCTTAATAATTAATTATCTATTATAGCCTATTCTTTTTGACCAATTATCCGTTACATGGTATAATCCATTTATCAATTTTAGGAGTGTCATGAAGAGACGTATATCCCTTATCATCCTGTCTAACCTCATCGCGGTAAGCCTGGCCTTAAGCACGGCGAACGCCTATTGGCTATGGACCCCGGAGACCAAAAAGTTCATCAACCCCAAATACGCGGTAAAGGACAGTCCCAAAGAACAATATGAATGGGCCATGAGCTTTTACAATGCCGGCGACTATACCCGCGCCGCCGCCGAATTCGAAAAGCTGGTCAAGAATTACGAGTATTCCGAATACGCCGCCAAGTCCCAATATTACACAGGCCTCTGCTTTGAGAACCAGGGCAAGTACTTTACCGCATACCAGAACTACCAGAAGGCCATAGAGAACTTCCCGCACAGCGACAATATCGACGAGATAATAGCGAGAGAATACAATATAGGCAATCTCTTCATGGCGAAGGTGAGCCCGAGGCTGATGGGCAACGACATACTTCCGCCGCTCGACAGGGCCATAGAGATATATAAGAAGGTCGTCGATAACGCGCCCTTCGGAAGGCTCGCTCCCGAGGCGCAATTCCGCCAGGGCGAGGCGCTCAAGAAGTCCGAGAGGTATGACGAGGCTATCGAAGTTTTCCAGAAGGTCGTCGATGACTATAAGGACTCGCAATATTACGAAAAGGCGAGGTACGAGATGGCTTACTGCGCCTATAAATCATCGCTTAAACCCGCCTATGATGCCGCCCCCACGGATAAGGCCGTAAAAGCTTTCAGGGAATTCACGGACGCCAACCAGGATAAGGAGCTCTCGAAGATAGCCGACATCACGATACTCCGCCTTAAGGATAAGGGCGCCGAGAAGTCTTTCGAGACAGCGAAGTTCTACGAAGGCGTAAAGCAGTATGGCTCAGCCCTTATATATTATAAGGATATCGTGAAGAGGTTCCCCGACAGCTCCTTCACGCCCGAGGCGAAGATAAAGATAAAGATATTGTCCGGCAGGCTTGCGCGGACTGCTTCAAAGAATAGCGGTGACAAAAAGTGGTTCAATATATTTTAAACCGGAGTCAAATACGATGCTTAAAAGGTACTGTTCGTTAATAGCAGTTTTCATGTTATTCGTAGCGGGCTGCGGGTATACCACGCACTCGCTTTTGCCTTCAAACTATAAGACCATCTACGTCGACAGTTTCGGCAACAAGATAAAAGTCACGGCGGAACAGTCAAATATAAGGATGTACCGCGGATACAGGCCCGGCCTCGAAGGCGACATAACAAAGGCCACCATAGACAGGTTCCTCTTCGACGGTAACTTAAGGATAGCCCCCGAAAATACCGCAAATCTTATCCTCAAAGGAGAGCTCATAGACTTCAGGAAAGAGCCGCTGAGATACGACGCGAACGACAACATAGAGGAATACAGGCTGGTGCTCACCGTGAACATGGAACTCATAGACCCTGCTACGGATAAGGTCGTCTGGAAAGAAAACAGCTTTTCTGGAGAGACCACCTACACGACGGGCGGCAGCCTTGCCAAAGATGAGTCCACCGCTGTCGTTGACGGGGTCAATGACCTGGCAAGACGCATAGTAGAGAGAACTATCGAAGCATGGTAAATCCGGACGCCTCGGTATTTTTGTTCATCGGAAGCGAAGCGTATCTCAAAGAAAACGCGTTGAACAAGTTAAGGGCGTCTCTTTCCGCAGCCCCTTCTCTCGACCTGGACTACAAGATATTCCACGGAAGCCAATCTACCGCAAGAGAGATATTGGACCACGCCGCCACATTCCCTTTATTCTCCTCAAAGAAACTGATCGTCATAAAAGAGTTCGACAGTCTTCCGAAAGAAGACCGCTCGCGCATTGCGGAATACCTGAAAGCCCCGGCCAGATCGACATATGTCGTAATAGACGCCGAGGAGGATGATGACGTAAAAGAGGTAAGCGCCTCTGTGCGCAATTCAAAGATAATGAGGTTCTCGAGTCCCGGCGAAGGGGAGCTGTCGAACTGGATAACGAAATACCTCGCTGCGAAAGGCAAGTCGGTAGAGACTGGCGCGGTAGATATGCTCAAGGATCTTAAGGGGCCTGACCTTACGGCCCTTACGCAGGAGCTGGAGAAACTGATAAGTTTTGTCGGCCAAAGGACCTCGGTCAATGCTTCCGATGTCGAGACGCTTGTCGGCAAGAGCGCCGTAGAGTCGGCTTTTGAGCTTGGGTGGGCCATAGGGGATAAGGATGTCGCTAAGGCCATGAAGGTAGTCTCGGGTCTCATGCTTGAGGGAAATAGGCCGCATGAGACTATCGGGCTTATCTCATGGCACTTGAACCGCATACTGAAAGCGAAATTGCTCCAGAAGAGAGGCGAATCCGCGTCATCCATATCGGGGATATTGAAGATAGCCAGAAGACATCAGGACCATTTTTTCAGGCAGGCAGGTTCGTTCAGTCTTGAACGGATACAGAAGAAGATGGACGTGCTGCTCGAGGCGGACCTGGACATAAAGAGGACGAGGTTTGACCCCGTCCTCGTGCTTGAGCTTGCCATCGTGAGATTATGCCTTGGATGAAAGGCCGAGCCTTTTTGTCAGGCGGGAGACCTTTCTTGAGGCGGCGTTCTTGTGAAGCATGCCCTTTGAAGCGGCCTTATCTAATGTAGCGACAAGCATGCTTAGATATTTCTTTGCGTCATCTATTTTCTTGTCGATAAGGAGCTTTTCGAACTTCTTTATAGAAGTCTTGAGATCCGACTTTAAGGATATGTTCCTTAAGTGTCTTTTTTTGGATTTTCGTAACTCTTTGTAAGCAGACCGTTTATGTGGCAATTGTAAACCCTCCGTTTTGCTGTTGTTTCAAGATATAGCTTAAGTTTATGAAGGCATGATTATAGCACCTCGAGAGCCGGGAGGTCAATACTTTTATATGAGTAAAAAGGGACTTATAAAGTCTACAGGCGTAATATCGTTGGCCACGGCTTTAAGCAGGGTGCTGGGGTTCGTCCGGGATATAGTCATAGCCAATTATTTCGGCACGGCTATATATGCCCAGGCCTTTGTGGTGGCCTTCAGGATCCCGAACCTCATGAGGGATCTTGTAGGGGAGGGCGCGGCTAACGCGGCATTTGTGCCGGTCCTTACCGAAGAGCTTACAAAGAAGGGTAAGGGCGACTTCTTTAAGCTCGCGCAGGTGATATTAAATCTCCTCTTCTGGACGCTTCTTGTCATGACAGCCATAGGCATGTTTGCCTCTCCTTTGATAGTGAGGCTGATGGCTCCCGGCTTCCTGGCGGATCAAGCGAAGTTCGATGTGACTGTCCAGCTTACGAGGATGCTCTTCCCGTTCCTGGTTCTTGTGGGGCTATGGGCCTATGCTATGGGGGTCCTGAATACGCTCGGCCATTTCGCGGCCCCGGCCTTCGGCTCATGCCTGCTCAATATATCAATGATACTGTGCGCGATGTGGTTCGGCGAGAATGTCTTCGGACTTTCCGCAGGCGTCCTGGCCGGAGGGACGCTCCAGCTATTCATGCAATTCCCGCCGCTTTACGCGCACGGATGGAAGATGCGCTTAACCGGCGACTTTTCTCATCCTAAGGCCAGGAAGGTGGGGGCTCTTCTGTTGCCGCGCGCCCTCGGCGCGTGCGTATACCAGATAAACGTATTCATATCCACGATACTTGCTTCATTATCGTCCATAGTGGGTGATGGCGCAGTCGCGGCTCTCTATTATGCCAATAGGATATGGCAGCTTCCTCTGGCGATATTCGGCATCGCGCTCGCCCAGGCTATATTGCCGGCCATGTCAAGGCATGTGGCTTTGAATGACCACGGCAAGCTGAAGGACATGCTCTCATTCTCGCTCAATATCTTATTTTTTATATTAATACCATCAACGGTCGGGCTTATAATGCTGGGCGAGCCGATCACTAAAGTGCTGCTCCAGAGAGGGCTATTTACTGCCTATTCGACGCAGATAACCGCATCGGCCCTTGTCTTCTACTCGCTCGGGCTCGTGGCCTGCGGAGGCATAAAGATCCTCGTCAGCGCCTTCTATTCGATGCATGATACCATGACGCCGCTTAAATGCGCAGGGTGGTCGCTTGCGGCGAACATATTATTCAACATAGCATTGATGTATCCGCTAAAAGTAGGCGGTCTTGCGCTGGCAACCTCAGCATCTGCCGTGGTCAATTTCGTCATGCTCTACATCATGCTCAGGAAGAAGATCGGGGATTTCGGGTCGAAGGGCATAGCCGACTCATTTTTAAGGGTCATGGTATCGTCGCTTGTAATGGCCGCAGCGCTGAAGATGCTCGCGCTGCGTTTTTCCGTTACAACAGCAGTCAATCTCGGTCTGGCCATAATAACAGGCCTGGCGGTATTTCTTCTCTCATCCTACCTGTTAAACGTAAAAGAGATGAAGGACTTCCTCGGATGGGCATTAAAGAGAAGGTAAAAAAGCTTCCTGGATCGCCGGGCGTATATCTCATGAAAGATAACCACGGCGCAGTCCTGTATGTCGGCAAGGCCGTGAACCTTAAGAAAAGGGTCGCAAGCTATTTCCGGCATAATGCCAGCCACGCCCAGCGCATAGCTTCTATGGTATCCCAGGTCGAAGATATCGACTGCATGCCGACCAACACCGAAGCCGAGGCGCTCATATATGAGAATAGCCTTATAAAGCAGTTCTCGCCAAAATACAATGTCGCCTTGAAGGATGGCAAGAGCTATCCTTTGCTAAAACTCACGGCCAGTGAAAAATTCCCGCGCCTTCTGATCACAAGAGAGAAGAAAGACGACGACGCAGATTACTTCGGGCCGTATTCTAACGCGAAGCTCCTCAGGAGCGCGGTCACTATAATGAAGCGCATATTCCAGCTAAGGACATGCGCCAAGATGCCTAAGTCGGTCTGTTTAAATTACCATATAAAGCAATGTCTCGGACCATGTGAGGGCAAGATAGACGAGAAAAGATACAAAGATATTATAACTGAATTAAAGATGTTCCTGCGCGGCAGGAAGAAGGAACTTTTGGATCTACTCTCAGAGAAGATGGTATCAGCCTCGAAGCGTGAGGATTATGAGGAGGCCTTAAGGCTCAGGGACAGGATCGAGGCGCTAGGTTCTATACGATCAGATAAGGTCATATATGGCCCGATGAGCGAGCTCTCCGAGCTTAAAGAGATGCTGGGCCTAAAAAGCGACATAGATCTCATAGAGGCATTCGATATATCTAATATAATGGGCGAAGAGGCGGTCGGCTCCATGATATCTTTCCATAAAGGTAAACCCAATAAAAGCGGTTACCGGAAATTCAGGATACGATCGGTTGAAGGTATAGATGATTACAGCATGATGCGCGAAGTGGTCAGAAGGCGCTATCAGATGGCCCTTAAAGAAGGTTCGGCCATGCCGGACCTTATATTGATAGACGGTGGGAAGGGCCATCTTTCCGTAACCCTTGAAGAGTTAAAGAAGCTTGGGTTGTCCGGAATACCGGCCATAGGGATAGCCAAGGAGTTCGAGCATATATATTTAAAGGACAGGAAAGACCCGGTGGTCCTCCCCGAAGGGTCTAAGGCCCTCCATCTTTTAGAACGCATAAGGGATGAAGCTCACAGGTTCGCGATAACTTACCATAAGAAGCTGATGTCAAAAAGGGTGGGCCTGTCTGAGCTTAATGGTATTCCGGGCGTGGGGCCGAAACGGAGAAAGGCGCTAATGCTCAAGTTCGGGTCGGTCGAAGGCATAAAGAGCGCTACTTTAGAAGAACTGATAAAACTGGACGGAATGGATGCGAGATCGGCAAAGAATATTATCGAGCATTTTAAAGGACAAAAGCTTTAGCGGTTTCGAGAAGGCTGTTTATAGAGCTGTCTTCGGGATACCGAAAGGCCAGACCCGCTCATATGCCTGGGTAGCAAAGACGATCGGCTGCCCGCGCGCATCCAGGGCCGTTGGGAATGCATTAAATAGAAACCCGTATCCGGGTCCGATACCATGCCATCGCGTCATAAGGTCTGACGGATCCATGGGAGGATATGCGGAAGGTTGCCGCAAAAAGCGGAGGTTGCTTAAAGACGAGGGTGCTGGTATAATCGGTTAGACTATTATTAGGAATAAGGGCATACTCTATGATACAAGAGCTGAATAATGACATAAAACTGAGCGAAGAGAAGCTGAAAGAGCTCAGAGGTTATCTTTGACGTCGATAACAAGCTAAAGAGGATAACTGTCCTTGAGGAAGAGATCTCCAGGCCAGATTTTTGGAGCAATGAAACACGTTCCAAAGAGGTCATCAGAGAGCTCAAATACTTAAAAGCCATAGCAGAGCCGTTCTCAAAGCTCACAAGTGATCTTAAAGATATAAAAGAGATAGTCTCCATAGCCGAATCCGGCGACGCGGAATCACTGAAACACTTCAAAGAAGAGCTTTCCAGGATAAAACTCAAGATAGATGATATAGAGTTCAGAAGCCTTCTGGGAGAGGAAGCGGATAGTTGTAATGCAATAATGAGTATCAATGCCGGAGCCGGGGGCACCGAATCATGCGATTGGGCGGGTATGTTGCTGAGGATGTATACCAAGTGGGCCGAGGCAAGAGGATGCGAGATCGAAAGGATAGACCAGCTCGCAGGTGAAGAGGCGGGCATAAAGAATGTCACGGTGCTCATAAAAGGCGATTATGCTTACGGGTACCTCAAGAGCGAGTCAGGCGTCCATCGTCTTGTCAGGATCTCGCCTTTCGATTCAAATAAGAGGCGCCACACTTCATTTGCTTCCGTTGATGTCATACCCGAAGTGTCCGACGATATCCAGATAGACGTAAAGGAACAGGATCTAAAGATAGACACTTATCGCGCCGGAGGCAAGGGCGGCCAGCATGTCAATAAGACCGACTCCGCTGTCAGGATAACGCATATTCCTTCAGGCATAGTCGTCCAGTGCCAGAACGAAAGATCGCAGGGCAAGAACAAGGCGATGGCGTTTAAGCTGTTGAGGGCGAAACTTTATGAGAAAGAGCGTCTTGCCAAAGAGAAGCTGGTGGCTAGCGCTTACGATTCAAAGAAGGAGATCGCCTGGGGCAGCCAGATAAGGTCTTATGTGCTCCATCCGTATTCCATGGTAAAGGACCACAGGACAGGCTGTGAGACAGGGAATGCCGAGGCGGTCCTTGAAGGGAAGATAGACGCGTTCATCGAGGCATATTTAAAAAGGGGCAAGGGTCCGGGGTCTGGGGTCCAGGAGAAGGGGTAGAATGTTAAATTTCATAATGAAGAAGATAATAGGGACGCAGAACGAGAGGGCCTTGAGGCCTTTAAGGCCTGTCGTCGATAAGATAAATTCTTTTGAGCCGGCGATATCGAAGCTGTCTGACTCCGGACTTCGCGCCAAGACAGACGAGTTCAGAACTAAGATAGCCGCGCGGCATAAGGAGATGGCCGACGAGCTAAAGGAGATGGAGGCGGCGTATCTGGCCTCTACAGCGCCCACCGAAAAGGAGAGGCTGAAGCGAAAACTCCGGGATATGAAGAACCGGATATTCGATGACGTCCTGCCGGAAGCTTTTGCGGTCGTAAGGGAGGTCTCGAAGCGCGTCAATAAGATGAGGCACTTCGACGTCCAGCTCATGGGCGGAATGGTCCTCCACCAGGGCAAGATATCCGAGATGGCTACGGGCGAGGGAAAGACTCTTGTGGCCACGCTTCCGGTGTATCTTAATGCCCTGACCGGCGAAGGTGTCCATGTAGTCACGGTTAACGATTACCTGGCCAAGAGAGATCGCAATTGGATGGGGCCGATATATGAATTCTTGGGGCTTACGGTCGGCGTGATACAGCATGATATTGGACAAGAGGCCCGCAAGCAGGCATATGGCGCGGATATAACTTACGGGACGAATAACGAATTCGGGTTCGACTATCTTCGGGACAACATGGTGGTCCGCAAAGAGGATATGGTCCAAAGGGGATTGAATTATGCGATCGTTGACGAGGTCGATTCGATACTTGTCGATGAGGCGAGGACGCCGCTTATCATATCAGGCCCTGCGGAAGAATCTACGGATAAGTATTACATCATAAACAAGATAGTCCCGCGCCTTAAAGGTAAGATAACAACCGACAAGGAAGAGATCGAAGCGAAGTATAAGGGGTTGGACCTTGAAAAAGGCATAGATTATGTGGTGAACGAAAAGAACCATACGGTGAACCTGACCGAAGAGGGCGTCACCAAATGCCAGGACATGATAGGGGTGAAGAACCTTTATGATGACATACAATCCGAATGGGAGCACCACATAAGGCAGGCCTTAAGGGCGCATGTCCTATACAAGAAAGACGTAGATTACGTTGTTAAGGACGGCGAGGTTATGATAGTCGATGAATTCACCGGCCGTCTTATGCCGGGAAGGCGGTGGTCCGACGGTCTTCATCAGGCTGTGGAGGCGAAGGAGGGAGTTAAGATAGAGCGGGAGAACCAGACCCTCGCCACTATAACATTCCAGAACTACTTCAGGATGTACCGCAAGCTCGCAGGCATGACCGGAACCGCCGAAACCGAAGCTGTCGAGTTCGAGAAGATATACGGGCTCGATGTCGTAGTGATGCCTACAAACCAGCCTATGAAGAGGTCAAATTTCCCGGATATCATATATAAGACGGAAAGGGAGAAGTTCAATGCCGTAGTCTCCGAAATAGCGGAACTCCATAAGGTCGGAAGGCCGGCCCTTGTCGGAACTATCTCGATCGAAAAATCGGAGATGCTCTCCAGCTTATTAAAACGCAGCGGTATTCCTCACCATGTCTTGAACGCAAAATATCATGAAATGGAAGCCGAGATCATAGCCAATGCCGGGCAGAAACATACCATAACTATCGCCACTAACATGGCGGGTCGCGGCACTGACATAGTCCTGGGCGAGGGTATAGCCGCGCTCGGGGGGCTTCATGTCCTCGGGACGGAGCGGCACGAATCTCGCCGCATCGATAATCAGCTGCGCGGCCGTTCGGGCCGCCAGGGTGATCCTGGCTCGAGCAGATTCTACCTATCCCTCGAAGACGATCTCATGAGGATATTCGGCTCCGACAAGATCAAGAATGTCATGGAAAGGCTCGGCATGGAGGAAGGCCAGGATATCCAGCATCCCTTCATAACCAGGGCCATAGGCACAGCCCAGAAGCGCGTTGAGCAGCATAACTTTGATATAAGAAAACATATCCTCGAGTATGACAATGTCATGAACCGCCAGAGGGAGGTCATATACGACGAAAGGCGCAAGATACTCTTCGGAGAGGACCTGAAAGGTTATATACATGATGTCATGGAAGAGGTCATTGAAGGCGCGCTCGACACCTATCTGAATGAAAAACTGCGGTTCGATGAGTGGGATTTTGAGGGCTTAAGACAGTATCTTGAGCTGGGATTTGGCATCAAGGCTAAAGACCTCAACCTCGAAGAGACGCCCAGGCCCGGTATAATGGATGCGATATTGGAGAGGATGAAGGCCACATATGAATTGAAGGAAAAGTCTCTCGGAGGACCGATGATGAGGCATCTTGAGAGGATGATACTCCTCCAGGTGGTGGATTCAAGATGGAAAGACCATCTTTATGCCATGGACAGCCTTAGAGAGGGCATAGGATTGAGGGCATACGGCCAGCGCGACCCATTGATAGAATATCAGCATGAAGGATACGGCATGTTCATGGATATGATAGACAGGATCAAAGAAGAGACTCTCGAATATCTCTTTCGGGTCCAGACCGTTCAAGAAGAGGCAAAGTCCGCAGTATTCGATTTTTCCAAACAGAACCTGGTCCACGAAGAGAAGAGCCAGTTCCAGGATGTGCCCTCCGAAGAAGGCGGCCAGGCGGCAATGTCTTATGCCGGGCAATTGCCGGAACAAAAGGCAGAGACTTATAAGAGGGAAGAGCCCAAGGTGGGCCGTAATGACCCCTGTCCGTGCGGCAGCGGCAAGAAATATAAGAAGTGTTGCGGCGAATGAACAAAAAAGAAGATGTCTCAAATTTAATATTTCGCATGGCCCTTGCGTCGGTATCGGCGCTCCTCCTGGTCCTCGCATTTCCAGGCTTCAACCTCTCGTTCCTGGCCTGGATAGGCATGGTGCCGCTATTCTTCGCCCTTGAAGGCAAGAAGGCGGGGGAGGCTTTTCTTATAGCATACACGGCCGGCATAGTATTCTTTCTCGGGACGGTCTGGTGGCTTATCCACGTCACGCTCCCCGGCATGATAGTCCTGGTCCTGTATCTCGGGCTATTCTTCGGAGGATTCGGGGCCATAGCTTCGCTCGGCCTCTCGCCCTCAAAAAATATCTCCAACCGCGCGCTCGATTATATGGCGCTATTCCTCATACCGGCCGCCTGGGTTACCTGTGAGTGGATGCGATCGACCCTATTCAGCGGCTTCGGATGGGTGGCCTTAGGCTATTCGCAGAGCTCAAGCCTTCCGGTCATCCAGATAGCCGACATAACCGGCGTTTACGGAGTAAGTTTTATAATAGTGATGGTAAACATAGCGATATTCATAACCCTAAAGAGCCAGCAGGAGAGGGGCGCCACTATAGATATCTCCATGGCGCTCGCGATAATCATCGTATTTATCTCGCTCGGCTACGGTTATTTTAGGATGAACAATATATTTACGGGTGAGAAGATAAAGGTAAGCGTTATACAGGGGAACATACCCCAGGACAAGAAATGGGATTCCGCCTTCAGATCATTCATCATGGACAAATACGAGGACCTGACGAAGAAGGCCGTCAAGCGGAAGGTCGATCTCGTGGTCTGGCCGGAGACATCTGTGCCGGGCTTTGTCGAATCCGAGCCGGACCTGTTCGAAAGAATACAAAAGCTTGCTATTGATGGCAATACCCCGCTTCTTGTCGGCACTTTGAGAGAGGACAGGAATGTGAGAGAAAGGTATTATAATAGCGCAAGCCTTTTCCTGGGGAACGGGAATATTGAGGCGACATACGATAAGATACATCTCGTGCCTTTCGGAGAATATATACCGCTTAAAAAAGTATTTTCATTCGTAGAAAAGATCGCTCCCGCTCCTATCGGGGACGTGACTAATGGTAAGGATCATACGGTATTCTCCTTTATCGTAAAGAGAGTGTCGAAAGACGAGGATGTCACGTTAAAGCTCACAAAGAAGATCAAGTTCTCCTGCCTGGTATGCTTCGAGGATATGTTCCCGGAGATAGCAAGAGAGTTCGTCAAGAGGGGCGCCGGTTTTCTTGTCAATATAACTAATGACGCCTGGTATAAGAAGACCTCCGCCGCGTGGCAGCATGCGCAAGGCTCCATCTTCAGGGCTGTAGAGAACAGGGTCGCGGTCGTTCGCGCGACCAATACAGGCATATCCTGTTTTATAGACCAGAAGGGCAGGGTCACGAGCGTCATCCAGGACAATAAAGAGAGCCTCTTCGTCGACGGCTATGGGCAGGACGATGTATTGATAACAAATATCCGAACATTTTACAATCTCTACGGCGATGTATTTGCATACATATGCATATTTGCGACGATATTATTACTATATGCAGCCATATTGTTAAAATAGAAAAAAGGTTAATTTTAGCTATTGCAACTTGTTTAATAAGTGATATACTAATAATGAAGAAGGAATTTTTTTTGGGGATAAAGTAAATAGTTTTAAAAAGTTATTAGAAATCCGAAGAGGAAGAAAATGAAACTCAAAACGATCTTCACATTAATAGGAGTGATGGCTCTGACCATTACGATGGCCAGTCCTGCTTCCTTCTGCAACGGCGCGGGGGCGTCTAACAGCGCCAACTACGTGTCCGATCTGCAGAACAAGCAGGAGTCCGTCACTTCTATTAAAGAAGATACGGTAAATATACAGAAGGAGCTTTTAAGGAAGATCGATGAGACAGGGGTGGTATGTTCCCCGGGAGGGCAGTTTTCCAAACTGGAAGTTTCCGGCAAGGAGCTTATCGAGCTTGTCCCGCCTAGCGCAAGGATATATCTGGAAGCTTGCAGGATGTCAGGCACTCTGACGCCGCAGGCGGACACCAAGAAAAAGAAGTAATCCCGCCCTATTTTTTCTTCAGCATCTTATTATTCTCTGATATCGCTTTTACTGCTATGAGGCTCAAGTTGTTTATATTGGCCTTGGTGAGCTCTATGACATTTATTGTGGCAGGGTCCTTCATCTCCGAGCGCGCTTCGTCGAGATAGATGGAATCTTTTTCGCAATATTTTTTGATGAACTGAAGCCAGCCGTTGAAGACATCCACCATATCTTTATTTATCCTGCCCTCGGACGATACGGCGATCTTGATCATCTTAAAATATGCCTCGATAGTGGTGAGGGCATAGGTGTTTATCTCGTAGACGCGCTCAAGCGTCCTCATCTCGTTGTTCTTCGTATTCTTGATCATGTCAGGCATTTTGGCGCCGAGCTCTGCCATCGACGTGCGCAGGCCGTCAAGTTCTTTTATATGGTCCTGGCCAAAAGAGAGGGATGCTCCAAAGGTTATAAGGAGCAGGGATGAGATTATAAAAGTTTTTATAAATCTATCGATCGTATTCACGATTTATAGTCCAAGTATAGCATAAGAACGCATTTTTTCAACATTAAGATTAAATATTAATAGAATGCGCGCGCCCCGCAAGTTGAATATGTTAATATTATATGCTATACTTCATAATATAATTATGAGACAAAAACTCGCTATTTTGCTTATATCGGTCGCATTATTTTCAAGCCTGAAATTCACAAAACAAGAGCTCTCCTTAAAACTCCCGCCACCCGGCGGAGATGAAATATCCAGCTACGAAAAACGCTTTTCCAGGCTTAAAGATATCATTCCTCCCGGAGCTGTTGCAGGTTATGTCGCGGATATGCCCAACAAGGATGTGGTATCAGACGCCAGAGCGCTTGCGCGGTATTTTGTTGCGCAGTATGCTTTGGCGCCGGTTATTGTCGAAAATACCATAGACCGATCTATAGTTATCGGTGATTTTTACGGTGACCCGTCTGTTTTAAATAAAGACGCCATTTCTGAGCTTATGCCGCTAATGGACTTTGGAGACGGGGTCTTTCTCTTTGCTAGAAAGGAAAGATGATACTTCCTTTATTGAATTCGCTGCTTGACCCTATCATGGCAGGCCTTATTTTGGCGGCTCTTTTGTGGCCGAAACAGAAAGTCTCCGGTCCCGATTGTCTTATAATAGCTTTTCTTGCAGCCGGATGCGGCTTAGGCATTATATCACTTATCTATTTTATCTGGCTTGCGGCCGCATGGCCCTTCAGCCTGTTCATATTATCGGAGATAGCTATCCTTGCGGCGCTCGGTTGGCTTATCTATCACGCCTATAAAAATAAAAAACTGCCGCAATACGTTGGTTTTGACACGGATATATTGCCGAAGACAAAGATAGATATGTTTGCCGCAGCAGCCCTTATTGTAATGATATGCGCATCAGTCGTATTCTATGTCCATTATTCGTTCAGGATGCCGCATGGCGAATGGGATGCCTGGGCCATATGGAACATGCGCGCCAGATTCCTGTTCAGGGAAGGATCGATATTTAAAAGCACTTTTTCGCCGGCTCTTTTTTGGTCGCATCCGGACTATCCTCTTCTTCTGCCAGCTTCTATAGTTAGATTTTGGAATTACATAGGCAAGGAAACGCAGCTTGTCCCGGCCGTCATGAGCGCGGTATTCACATTTTCAACCGCGGGACTAGTCTTCTCTTCGCTGTTCAAATTGCGCGGCATGCGCGAGGCGCTACTTGGAGCGATAGTCCTTTTAGGGACGCAGGTATTCATGATGACAGGTGCTTCGCAATATGCCGATGTTCCGCTGTCATATTTCATCCTTGCGACATTGGTCCTATTCTGCCTTCACGACAGGTTGGAGATTCCGGCCCGCGGATTTTTAATCCTTTCCGGTGTAATGGCAGGCCTGGCGGGTTGGACAAAGAACGAAGGGTTATTATTCTTAATGCTTGTGGTTTTTGTCCGCTTCGTGACGGTCGCGATATTCAATGGCCGGAAAAAAGCCCTCGTTGAGCTTTTAATATTTTCTTCCGGCGCGCTGCCTGTTCTGGCTGTTATCATATATTTTAAGCTGCGTTTTGCGCCTCCCAATGATCTGTTTTCGCAGGGACCGGCCGCGATAATGGTGAAACTGACGGATCTATCGATCTATTATCCTATTCTTAAAGTAGTATGGGGTAGGCTTCTGGGGTTTGGGGCTCCTATTCTTGGGGTGATACCCCTCTTAGCGGCATACCTTTCTCTGGCGGGTGTTAGGGTCGAAAAGAAAGATCTTCCTATGGTAGCTGTCTGGCTTGGCGTATCAGGCATGATGTTGTTATTATATATCGGCGTGTATGCGATCAGTCCTTATAATGCAGCATGGTTAATAAGCACATCCATAGACCGCCTGATATCGCAACTCTGGCCGAGCACAGTATTCATGGTCTTTCTTATAATTCGGAATGACGCTTCATGACCGAATCTCACAAGATCCAGGTATCCATCTTTATAATTATCATAGCCCTGTCAGGTTTTGTCGTTTATCTAAATTCGCTTCCCGGTCCATTTCTGTGGGATGACATAAATCTTATAAGCAATAATCCATATATAGGTAATCTGGCAAGCGCGCCCAAGATATTATTTGGCGATATCGGTTCCGGCTCCCGCCAGAATTACGGATTTTACAGGCCGCTACAGATATTCAGCTATCTCGTAGACTATCATATCTGGGGCTCCGAGGTGATGGGATACCATTTAACGGGGGTCCTGTTGCATATACTGGTCGCGCTTTCGGTGTTCTGGCTGGCGCTCGTATTATTTAAGGACGAGATACTCTCTTTCTTCGCGGGTCTGTTATACGCGGTCCATCCCATACACACCGAGGCCGTGGCATATATATCCGGCAGGACTGATCCGCTCTCGGCGCTATTTTTGCTCGTTGCAGCTGTCTTTTATATAAGAGCCATAGAAACCCCCAGGATACTGTTTTATGCGCTGACATTGTTCAGCTTTTTTTTAGCGCTCCTTTCAAGAGAATACAGCCTGATATTTCCTGTTCTTATGCTCGTCTATCATTACGCTTTCAGGAAGAGGGTAGATGCCAAATTTTTTGTTTCTGTGATCATAGTGTCGTTGCTCTACCTGGTATTGAGAGGGTCTGTCATGACATTCGGCCTCTCGCAGTTGGCCAAGAACCCATCGCCGATAGAAAGGGTCCCGGGATTCTTTGCGGCGATCGCCGAGTATTGCAGGCTTATCGTGTTGCCGCTTGATATCCACATGGCATATGGGCAGAAGACATTCTATTTTACCGATATTCAGGCGCTGATAGGCCTTGCGATATTTGCGGGGATGCTGGTATTTATGCTCAAGTCTAAAGATAAACTTGTGAAATTTTCCATCGCGTGGTTTTTGGTGGCGCTTGTTCCAGTTTCGAACATACTGCCGCAGTTGAATGCGGTCATGGCCGCGCACTGGCTCTATCTCCCGTCGATAGGGATATTCATCCTTGCGGGGAAGGGTCTGTCCGTCTTATATAATAACTCCAATACAAAAAAAATCAGCTTGATGCTGTTGGCATTTCTCCTGATATTTTATTCCATCCTTACGATAGAACAGAACAACTATTGGAATGACCCGAAGGCTTTCTTCGAAAGGACGATTAAATACGCGCCGGAAAGTTACAGCTGGAAGTTATATTATCATCTTGCCAATGAGCGCTTGAAAGTCGGAAAGACCAAAGAAGCGATAGCCTTATACAAGAAATCATTATCCCTGAACGGTCAGTTTGCCGATACCTATAACAAGCTGGGTGAGGCTTATGCCGAGACAGGGGACGTGGATAGGGCTATATTTGTCTATAAAAAAGCTTTATGGATCGATCCGTCATTCACAGCGGCATACAAAAATCTTGCTGTGATATATCGCAAGCTTGGGCGCGCCGACCTCGCCGTGAAATATGATGACCTTGCCGGAAACCTCACGCAATACGCGGAATAAAGTAGCCTATGGTATTATCACCCCCATAGATTCCTGTCCAGGCTCCTGTACGAAATCGCCTCCGAGACATGGTGTGCTTCGATGATGTCTTTACCGTCAAGGTCTGCGATCGTGCGGGAGACTTTAAGTATCTTGTCATAGGCCCTTGCGGATATACCAAGCTCCAGTATCGCAAGTTTTAAGAGCTCTTCACCTTCCTTGTCCATTATGCAATACTTTTCAAGCTCTTTAGACTCAAGCCTTGAATTAAAATGCGCGGCGGCATCTTTATAACGATCTCTCTGGAGCTCGCGCGCCTTGTCGACGCGCTTTCTTATCTCGGAGGACGGCTCGCCGCACCTCTTTGAGGTCAGATGGTCCAAGTTTAGCCGCGGCACCTCGAGATGTATGTCTATCCGGTCTAGTAGCGGCCCGGATATCTTCGATAGGTATCTCTGTATCTGCACAGGCGTGCAGTGGCATTCGCGTTTTGGGTCGGTAAAATATCCGCAAGGACAGGGGTTCATGGCAGAAACGAGCATGAACTTGGAAGGGTATGTCTCGCTGCCTGATACCCGCGTCACCGTCATCGCGCCTTCCTCAAGAGGCTGCCTTAATACTTCAAGGACATTTCTTTTAAATTCCGGAAGCTCGTCGAGAAAAAGGACGCCGTTATGGGCAAGAGATATCTCACCCGGCGTAGGGTAAGTGCCGCCGCCCACAAGGGCCGCGTCGGAGATCGTGTGGTGCGGAGAGCGGAAGGGCCTAGTCCCTATAAGCCCTTTACCCTGGATGAGGTTCCCGGCAATAGAATGTATCTTGGATGTTTCCAGGGCCTCTTCAAATGTCATCTCCGATAATATGGTAGGAAGCCTCTTTGCCATCATGCTTTTACCGGAACCCGGAGGGCCTATCAACAGGACGTTGTGGCCTCCGGCGGCTGCGACCTCAAGGCCGCGCTTCACATGCTCCTGGCCCTTGACATCATTAAAATCGATCTTATGTTTGGAATTTCGCTTAAAGACCTGCTCGGCGCTTGATTCGACAGGCTTGATATCCGTTACCTTATTAAGGAAGTCCACGACCTCTTTTAATGTGGCTGCAGGATATGCCTCTACATCCTTTACCAAGGCGGCTTCTTTCGAATTATCTTTGGGGATCACGAACTTTGTCTTGTTCAGTTTCTTCAGGCCTATAGCCATGGGGAGGACGCCCCTTACGGGTTTTAACCGTCCGTCGAGCGATAGTTCGCCCACAAAAACGAAATCCTGGAGGTCCGTACGGTCAAGGAGCCCTTCCTGGGAAAGGACCGATAATGCAATGGGGAGGTCAAATGAAGCGCCTTCCTTCTTTATGCTCGCAGGCGCGAGGTTGATGGTCAGTTTCTTGGCGGGGAATGACAGGCCGGAATTCTTCATGGCGGCTTTTATCCTTTCGCGGGATTCTTTTATAGCTGTGTCAGGGAGCCCCACTATATTAAATGCAGGTAGTCCCGCTCCAATGTCAGCCTCGACCATGACTTCGTGGGTATCAAGGCCTATTACGCAACATGAATAGATGCAAGAGATCATCTTTTTGTTCCTTTCTTATCTGTAATCATCTTCTGTAACTGCGTTCTCGAAAAGCTCTATATTTTCAGGTGCATAGTTCTCGCCCAGCTTTACTGACACCACATCAATGCGCCAAAACGAGTCTACGCGGCCGCGCCTTTTTAGATAACAGAGGGCATTCTTGATGATATGGCGCTTCTTCTTCCATGTCATGTTAAGGTAGGGAGGGCCGAGAGAAGAAGTGGCTCTGGTCTTTACTTCGACGAATACGGTGTAAGGACCCTTTCTGGCGATGATGTCCAGCTCGCCAAAATAGGTCCTGTAATTCGTTTCAAGTATCCTGTAGCCCTTGGACTTTAGGAAGCCGCAAGCGATCTTCTCACCCGAGGCGCCAAGCAACTTGTTCTCCCGGCCCATGCTAACTACCCTCCATACGCCTCTAAAACGAGCTTCGCTATCTCATCCTTTATCTCCCGTTTCAGAGGGTTGACCGTGTTATACCACTTACCATCCTTGCTGCTCTCGCTAGGCATGCTGACGAAGAGCCCGTCCTTGCCTTCGACCACTCGGAAGCCTTTTATCTCAAGGCTATCGAGTATGGTCACGTCGCAGAAGGCCTTGGTCGCGCCCGAGCCGTCCAGCTTGTGCATCCTTGATACAGCCAATCCTAGTTCATTCTCTGCCATTTTTATGTCACCTCCTTTCAAATCCTTTAATTTGGGGATTTTGCACCCCTACTATATAAGACGCTCAAAATGCCCAAATTGTTGCAAATTATTTTAAAATATTTTTCGGATGTGCGCTTCTTCCCCCTCTCGGGATGGGTAAGGTGTCTTTCCGCGAACGCTCCATTCTCGGAGGGAATGTCGCTCGGAAGGCCGCAATTTTCGGTGAAAAATCGCGGCCTTCGACGTCGCTCCAAGACACCTTACCCATCCCTCGGGGGCCCCGCATCGAGGACCGAAAAAGTAGGAGGGTGGAACTGGAGGGGGAGATTTACTTCTTGAATTATTTCACGGACCGTACTATGATATTTCGTGATATGGGGATATTTGAGAAAGCGCAGATAGATTTTCTCACCGGGTTCTTCTTAAGGGAATCCTTCGGCCAGTTCCTCGAAAAGGCTATGCGCGAGGCCACGGCCACAAGCGGCGTAGTTACGCTTGCGCTAGTTGACCTTGACCACTTCAAAAATTTCAACGATAAATTCGGCCATGACTTCGGCGACGAGATCCTGAAGTATTCCGCCAGCACCATCAGGCTCACTATGGACGAGAACCAGACCTATTTCTTCCGTTACGGAGGCGATGAATTTATCGTGGTCTTTGCAGGCAAGACGCAGAAAGAGGCCCTCCAGCTGTTAAAATACTGCAGGCATAACCTCCTCCACAGGCCTTTCCTCTTAAAGAATAAATTCCAGAAGATCACCATGAGTATCGGCGTCGCAAGCTTCCCGCATGACGCCCAGACCGTGGAGGACCTGATCGCGAAGGCTGATAATGCCATGTACTATTCCAAACGCCACGGACGCAACCGCATAACAATGTGGAGCTCTATAAGCCATCTCAAGGCGCGAAATTATTTTATCCTGTTCGGCACCCTGGCCATCATGGTGCTTTCCACTTTCGTAGCGGCATATGTGCCGCCGATCAAAGAAAGCATAATGGCCTTTATCGGTAACATCAAAGAGCTCCGAAAGGTCTCTTTTGACAAGATCGTGCTTAAGAGCGGCGCTGTGTTTGAAGGCAGGATAGTGAACGAGGATGCCACTACTATATTTTTGCAATTGAACCTAAAAGAGGGGGAAGGGTCGCTCAAGCTTGACAAGTCTAAGGTGTCAAAGATAATACGCGCCAAATCTCGTTAGGGTCAAGGGGCCAGGGTCCGGGGTCCAGTCGGATATTAAAATCCTATCTTATTACGGCTATTAAATCTCTCAAGCACTTTCGATGCTTCTTTTTCGCCGCCTTGCTTCCACGCCTCGTTTATCATCACTAGCATCTTGGTCGTTTTTGAATCTACCACCCACTTTGCCCCCAAAATAAGAGTAGCAACGAGCAGCTGCAGGAAGTATCTCGGGGTAAGGAATGAGAGCGTGAATGATATAATAGCCAGCACCAGATATATGTTTATGCGTTTCATGAAATTACCCTTTCTGTTTTTAAGTTTCGTATCTTTTAGGAATTCTTCTACGGAATCGAATGCGCACACGGCTTTCTCCAGGCAGCTAGGACAGCTTGCCAGGTGCCCGGCCAGCTCTTCTCTTTTTTTGCCGCGCAAGGCTCCGCTAAGATAATCCGCCACCTCTATGTCGCTCGGGTGCTTTATTCCGGTATAGGTCATTTTTGTCCCCCTACTATATAAGACGCTAAAAACGGGCAAATTGTTGCAAAAAAAGTTAAAAAACATTTTAAAGCGGCGCGCAGCCTCTCTTTTCCCCGTCGGACGTGGCTTGAAACAGTGTTCTTAGGCATGCGGGTCATCTTCGCTATCTCGTGGTATTTCTTGCCGTGCAGCAGGTGCAGTTTGATCACCAATTTTTCCACGCTTGGCAAGTCCTCTATGGACTGGTCTATCTTTTTTGACAGCTCCTGCCTGGAGAGTTCGTCTGCGGGCACAGAGCCGCCGGCAAAAAGGCTAGAGATCAAGTCGACCTCATCCCCCGTATCCGTATGCGGCAGTATCTCATATCGAACCCCGCGCCTGGCCTTCCTCAAATGCGACACAGCCGCATTCTGCGCGAGCATCGAGATCCAGCAGGGGAGGCTTGAGATATTGTCGAGAGAAGCCATCTTATCGCTGCGCCACATCGAAGAGAGCGCATCCTGCAGGATATCATCGACGTCATGCGATGTGGTCTCAAAGCCGCACCGCCTCAGGCGTTTTTCGATCGATATCCGCATGAGGCGGGAATACTTTTTCGTGAAGGCTTCCCAAGCCGCGATATCCCGCGCGGCACAGCCTTCGATAATGGCCTTATCGTCTTCAAAACGTTCGGTAGGCATTCCATAGAAGATATCATCTATATGTAAAAATGTCAATTATATTTTATTTTTAATCAAACAATGGAACCGGCTATTTTTATCCGGGATGTTGCCTATTTAGATTATTATGATATAATTATAACGCTAATCATAAGGACAGTCCATGAACCTTTTCCACAGATAAAATTTTTGTAACAACTCTTCCGGGAACGAAGAGTTGTTTTTTTCCCCAAGAGGAGCCGATGGCAGGACCCTACAGCAGGCTATTCGAATTCACCAGAGACGGCATATACAGCTACACGTTTGCCGACGGGAAGATACTATCCGCGAACCACGGTTTTATCAGGATCCTTGACCTCGACTGCAAGCCACCCGAAGTCGAAGGAAGGCTCCTTAAAGACGTGATGACCTATGTCGAAAAGGAGGGTACGGTCCGGAGGCTCCTGGAAGAGAAAGGAGAACTTCATAACTATGAATACCACTTTAAGACGCTGAAGGGCGAGGACAGGTGGGTCATCTACGATTCATTCCTTTCCGTGGATCCGGTGACCGGCGAGAGAGTGGTAGAGACGATAGTAAAAGATATAACCGACCGTAAGAAGAAGGAAGATGAGGCCAGGCGGTACCGCGCCCATCTCGAGGAGCTTGTAAAGGAGCGCATAGAAGAGTTGAAAGCCCTCAATGAACAGTTGAGGCGCGAAGTCGCGGAGCGCAAGGAGGCGGAGGAGAGGCTTGCCAAGATAAACAGCTGCTTCCTGAAATTCGGTTCCGACTCGCTTGAGAATATAAAGCTGTTGACAGCCCTCTTGGGCGAAACTATGGGCGCGACATGCGCCCTTTATAACCGGCTGGAAGAGGGCATGCTATGCTCTATAGGGCAATGGAACACCCCTTCCGATTATAACGCTATCGATAAACCCGAAGGGCATTTATGCTATGACGTTATAAGGCACGGTACCGACATACCTTTCATAGTAAATAATCTTCCGGGAACGCCTTATGCGGCTACAGATTCCAATGTAGCCAGATATAACCTGCGCACTTATGTCGGCGTGGCTGTAAAGTCCGGCGGCAGGTACATAGGCTCGCTTTGCGCTGTTTATCAGAAAGACGTCATCCTTACGGAAGACGATAAGAAGCTGATAGGGTTGATCGCCACAGCCGTGGGCATAGAGGAAGAGAGATTGAGGATGGAGGGCGACATACTTGAGTCGAAAGAGTATCTCTCCAAGATCATAAATTCTATCGGCGATCCCGTGTTCGTAAAAGACAGGCAGCATCGCCTGATACTGGTAAATGACGCCGAATGCCGTCTTGCAGGCCATTTGAGAGAAGATGTTACAGGAAAGACGGATTATGACTTCTTCCCGAAAGAGCAGGTCGACATATTCTGGAAGAAGGATGAGATGGTGTTCGAGACCGGCGAAGAGAATATAAACGAGGAGACGATCACCGATGCCCAAGGCGTGACTCACACTATCATCACGAAGAAGACGCGCTATATCGACCCGGAGGGTAATAAATTCATAGTCGGCATCATAAGGGATATAACAGACCGCAAGGCGACCGAAGAACAACTCCAACAGAACTACGATATCCAGAAAGCCGTAAACTCTCTCCTCAACCTTTCGCTAAGAGACATGCCTTTAGAGGAATTCCTTAAAAATACGCTCGACCTCATAATGTCCATCCCCAGGCTTTCGCTTGAATCGCGCGGCGGCATATTTCTGACGGAAGATCATTCTGATACCCTGAGGCTAAAGGTGCATAACGGCCTTACCGAGCAGATACAGAAGGCATGCGGGAGCGTCCCATTCGGCAAATGTCTCTGCGGCAAGGCGGCGCTGACAAAAAAGACGCAGTTTGCCGCATCTATCGACGAGCGTCATGAGACAACTTATGAAGGCATCATCCCTCACGGCCATTACTGCGTTCCGGTGCTATGGGCAGACAAGGTCCTCGGAGTAATAAACTTTTACTTGAAAGAGGGGCATCCCTATAAAAAGAGTGAAGAAGATTTTCTGGTTGCCGTAGCTAACACCCTGGCCGGCGTCATAGAGCGCAAGCGCGTGGAGGAAGAACTAAAGAAGAGCGAGGCGAGTCTCGCGGAAGCCCAGAGGATAGCGCGCCTGGGGAACTGGGAGTGGGATATAAAGGCCAATAGCATAAAATGGTCGGCCGAGGTATACCGCATATTCGGGAGAGCGCCGTCTGATTTTAACGGCACGCTCGAAGCATTCCTGGAATATATTCATCCCGCCGACAGAGGATTCGTTAAAGAAGCGTTGGATGACGCGCTGCACAAGCAAGAGAACTACTCCATAGACCACAGCATCCTGCTGCCGAACGCAGTGGAGAGGATAGTCCACGAGCAGGGAGAGATCACCTATGACGGGAACGGCGAGCCCGTGCGCATGGTAGGGACTGTCAATGACATAACCGAACGAAAGATCATGGAGGGTGAGCTCAGGAAGCATCGTGACCACCTTGAGGACTTGGTCAAGCAGCGCGCCGCCCAGATCATCGAGGTCAATGAGAGCCTCCAGCGCGAAGTCGCCGAGCGTAAGCGCGTCGAAGAGGCGTTGAGGGAGTCGGGGGAGAATTACAAGACCCTGTTCGAGCATTCTCCTATAGCGCTCTTCCAGGAAGATTGCTCCGGCATGAAGAAGTATATAGACAGTCTTAAGGCGACCAGCGGCGCTGACCTGAAGAAATATTTTGAAGACCATCCCGAAGTCTTAAAGGAGTGCATAGAAGCGATAAAGATAGCAGATGCCAATAAGCAGGCCTTAATGCTTTTCGACGCGAGGGATAAAGAAGAGCTTTACAGGGCGGTCAAAAATATACTCATCGCCGATGCTTATAGCGATTTTGCGGAGGCGATCGTAGCTTCTAGCGAAGGAAAGTATGCTCTCGAACACGAGACCAGCATACATACGCTTACCGGAGCCAAGAAATATTGCACTGTCAAGATATCGACCGTTGCGGGAAGCGAGACGACATGGGCGAAAGTATTGATATCTATGGTCGATATAACGGAGCGCAAGCTTGTAGAGGAAGCGCTCGAGATATCGGAGGCAAACTACCGCGCCATATTCGATACGGCCAATGACGCCATATTCGTCTTTGATATTAAGACAGGGGTTATAATCGACGCCAACAGGAAGGGCTGCGAGATGTACTGCTATTCCAGGGACGAGATACGCTCTCTGGGCATAGACATGCTAAGTTCAGGCGAGCATATCTATACGAAAGACGGCGCGGACAGCTGGATACAGAGAGCCTCTAACGGAGAGCCGCAGATAGTAGAGTGGCTTTCGAAAGATAAGGCCGGCCGCCTATTCTGGGTCGAGATAAACCTGCGCAGGGCCATAGTCGGCTCCAAATACTGCCTTCTTGCGGTAGTGCGCGACATAACTGAGCGCAAAGAGTCCGAAGAGAAGCTGAGAGAGAGCGATCTCAGATTCAGGAAAGCCGTATTCGATGCGACCTTCCCGATAATGATCCATTCGGAAGACGGCGACGTCATGCTTCTCAATAAGGCCTGGACGGAATTATCCGGTTATACCCAGGAAGACATACCGACCACCTCTGTTTGGGCGGAGAAAGCCTATGGCAGTAAAAAGGCCATCGTAAAAGCCGATATCGACAAGTTGTACAAGCTGGATGAGAGGGTCAAGGAGGGCGAGTATGTCATAACCGCCAAGACCGGCGAAAAGAGGGTATGGGATTTCAGCGCCGCCCCTCTCGGGGCCCTTCCTAACGGCAAGCGTATCGTCATGTCTATGGCGATGGATATCACCGAGCGTAAGGGCGCGGAGAATCAGATCAAGGAGCTTAACAGGGAGCTCCTTAAGACGAATAACATGCTTAAGCAGCTGGCACTCAAGGATTCCCATACCGGGCTTTACGGCCACAGGTATCTGGCGGAGGCGATCCTCAAGGAATTTTCCAGGGCCAAGAGAGAGGCCACGCCACTCTCAGTCATAATGCTCGATATCGATTATTTTAAATCGATAAACGATGTCTACGGCCATCAGTTCGGCGATATTGTTTTAAAGCAGTTCGCTGCGCACCTGAAAAAGGCGGTGCGGATATACGACATAGTCATACGTTACGGCGGAGAGGAGTTCATAATAATATCTCCGGGTTCGGACAGGGCGGGCGCCCTGGTGCTCGCCAGGAGGATATTGAATACTGTGAGCCTGGCCCGTTTTGGCGACAAAGAGCATAGCGTGAAAATGAAGATGAGCGCGGGCGCGGTCTCTTACCCGGAGGACCGGGCCGTGAAGGCCATGGACCTCGTTAATTTCGTCGACAAGATACTGAATAAGGCCAAGGAAGAAGGCGGCAACAGGGTATGCTCGTCTGTCGACATGAAGAGGCCCAAGGCATCCGTTACCATGGAAGAGGAAGAGGATATAACGGACGTAAAGCTCCTCAAAGAAAAGATAGAGAAGCTTACCAAGCGCGGCAACCAGAGCCTTATCGAGGCCATATTCGCCTTCGCGAAGACCATAGAAGTTAAGGATAATTATACGGGAGAGCATGTCGAAAAGGCCGTCCATTACGCGACCGAGATAGCCAAGGAGCTCAATCTTTCAAAGAACGAGATAGAGCTGATAAAGAAGGCCGCGGCGCTTCATGATCTCGGCAAGGTGGGGATAAGCGATAAGATACTGCGCAAGAAGTCAAAGCTTACCGAAAAAGAGTTTGAAGAGATAAAGAGGCATTCGCAGATAGGTGTCGATATATTGAGGCCCGTCCACTTCATGCATGACATAATACCCCTGATCCTCCACCATCATGAAAGATGGGACGGTAAAGGATATCCCGACAAGCTTAGAGGCGACGAGATACCGATCGGCGCGCGCATAATCTCCGTGTCAGACGCCTATGACGCTCTTACGTCGAACAGGCCTTACCGTAAAGCATACCGCAAGAACAAAGCCATCGAGATCATAAAGAGGGCTTCCGGGACGATGTATGACCCCAGGATCATAAATGCCTTCTTCAAAGTCCTGAAAGATGGAAAATAGCGGCCTTCGACGTCGCTCCAGGGTGCTCTACCCCGCATGGATCTAAGCGCTTCCGTCTTTCGTATTGACACCCTATCTTGCCCAATATATAATCGATTAAAAATATGAAGGGTAGATATGCTCGAAAATATTCAAGATAATGATCTGATAAAGCAAAGATTCGCTAAATTAGATAATATAAAGAAGGCCGGCGTGCACCCTTATGGGCAGAGGTTCGATACGACCTCGAACATCGGGGCCCTTAAAGAGAATTTCGCGGAAGGCGCGAAGGCCGTTGTCGCAGGACGCGTAATGGCATGCCGGGAGCATGGTAAGTCCAGGTTCTACGATATAAAAGACGTCTCAGGGAAGATCCAGGCTTATGTGCAGAAGGATACTGTGGGCGAGGAGATATTCAATTTCCTGAACAATCTCGATATAGGCGATTTTATAGGCGTTGAGGGCGAGACTTTTAAGACAAGGACCGGCGAGCCGACGCTTAAAGTGACAAAGGTCGATATCCTCTCAAAGTCTTTGAGGCCGCTTCCCGAAAAGTGGCACGGGCTTACAAATGTCGAGACCAGATACCGTCAGCGCTATGTAGACCTTACCATGAATGATGATGTTAAGAAGGTCTTCGTCCTGCGGTCCAGGATCGTATCAGAGATACGCAAGTTCCTAGACGCCAAAGGGTTTATCGAGGTCGAAACGCCGATGATGCAGTCTCTGGCCGGAGGAGCGGCGGGCAAGCCGTTCAGGACGCATCACGAGGCGCTCGGGGTCGACCTTTACTTGAGGATCGCCCCGGAGCTGTTTTTGAAGCGCCTGCTCGTAGGCGGCATGGACAGGGTATATGAAGTCAACAGGAGCTTCCGCAATGAAGGCATCTCCACACGCCACAATCCCGAATTCACGATGCTTGAGCTCTACCAGGCCTATTCTGACTGTGAAGGCATGATCGAGATCACCGAAGAGATGGTGACGATGCTTGTGAAAAATATCCACGGCACATTACAGATAGAATATAACGGCAAAGCAATAGATTTTTCCAAGTGGGAGAGGATATCGTTCGCCGAGCTTATGAAAGAGCAGTTCGGGATAGTTCCGGAAGATCCTGCGGCGAGCTGGGTGTCGAAGCTTAAAGCCAAGGGAATCGCTATCGAAGGTACCGAGCCTTCGAAGACCCAGATCATAAATATCGTAGGAGAACTGATCGAACCTAAGGCGGGGAACCATCCGGTCTTCGTGGTCGATATGTTCAAGGAGATGTGCCCGCTTGCGAAGACCAAGAAGGATAACCCGCTCCTTACAGACCGCTTTGAGCTGTACATGGGAGGCATGGAGATCGCCAATGCCTACTCAGAGTTAAATGACCCGATCGAACAGAGGGCGAGGTTCGAGGACGAGCTCGAAGGCGCCAAGGACAAAGCCCGCAACATCGACGAGGATTTTGTCCGCGCGCTCGAGTATGGCATGCCGCCCGCGGGTGGGCTCGGCATCGGAATAGACAGGCTGGTCATGATACTTACGAATTCGCCATCCATAAGGGATGTCATACTTTTCCCGCAGCTAAAGCCGGAAGCCCGGACAGAAGAGTGAGATGAACTGGCAACTGTTCGTTAGCTTCAGATATCTTACCTCAAAACGCAAAGAGAAGTTCATATCCATAATAAGCTTCATATCGATAATCGGCGTCGCCATAGGCGTCGGGGCCCTTATCATAGTCCTCGGCGTCATGAGCGGGTTCGACAGTGAGCTTAAAGAGAAGCTGATAGGCACGACTTCGCACATATCGGTCGAGTCCGAATACGGCATGGCTCCTACCGCAGAATTCCTTTCGAAGATAACCGGGACAAAACACGTTACGGCGGCCTCCTTCTTTGTCAACGGGCAGGGGCTTATCCGGCGCAATGAGGATGCGGTCGGCGTTATATTGAAAGGCATAGTCCCGCAAGACGAAGTCAAGGTGACAAAGCTTGGCGAGTATCTGAAGCGGGGCACTCTTGATATCGGCAAGGACGGTATGGTCGTCGGAAGCGAGCTGGCTTCAAGGTTCGGCCTGAAGCTTGGCGATAAGGTCAACGTGATAACATCCGCTGAGTCGAAAGGCAAAGAGTTCCGCGTCGTCGGCGTATTCACGTCCGGCATGTATGAATATGACGCCAACATGGCTTATATAGACATAGGCCGCGCAGAAGAGCTGTTTAACGTACCCGGCCTCGTGAGCGGGGCTACGGTGAAGATAGACGATGCCATGAATGCCCCAGAGGTGAAGGCCTCGCTGATACAACAGATGCGCGGGCTTGCCATGGTAAGGACATGGATGGATATGAACAAGAACCTCCTGTCGGCGCTGCAGCTTGAGAAGACCGTGATGTTCATAATACTGACGCTCATAGTCATGGTCGCGTGTTTCAATATCGTAAGTACCCTCATCATGACTGTTCTCGAAAAGACGAAGGATATAGGCATCCTTAAGGCGATCGGCTCGACGAGCGGCAATGTCATGGCCATATTCGCCATGCAGGGAGCCATGATAGGGTTTTTGGGGACAGCTCTCGGGGCCGCAATAGGAGTCGCGCTCGCATGGCTGCTCAAGACATATAAATTCATAAGCCTGCCGAGCGACATATATTATATAGACAAACTTCCGGTTAAGCTGGAGCTTCAGGATATAGCGCTCGTAGTCATTTCGAGTTTTCTGATAAGCCTGGTAGCTACTGTCTACCCGTCTTACAAAGCGTCCAAGCTCGACCCTGTAGAGGCCTTAAGATATGAGTAACGCATTAGTCGCTGCAAGAGGATTATCCAAGACCTATACGAACGGCGCTAAACAGGTCAGGGCCGTGAATGGGATCGATCTCGAGATAGGAAAGGGCGAGGCGCTTGCCATAGTGGGCCCGTCGGGCGCGGGGAAGTCCACGCTCATGCATCTATTGGGCGGGCTTGATATGCCGACGCACGGGAAGGTCTTATTCGATAATGTCGATATCTACTCGCTCTCTGACAAGAACCGCGCGAAGGTGCGCAATTCGCGCGTGGGTTTCGTCTTCCAGTTCTACCATCTTCTGCCGGAGTTCACGGCTCTTGAGAATGTGATGCTTCCCGGGATGATACAAGGAGACGCTTCCATGCTTAAGGAACGGTCCGCCGGGCTTTTAAAAGCGGTCGGCCTTGAGAATCGTATGGCCCACAGGCCGGGAGAGCTTTCCGGAGGGGAGTCCCAAAGGGTGGCCATAGCAAGGGCGCTCATAAACGAACCTGCTATAATCCTTTGCGATGAACCTACGGGAAATCTTGATTCCAAGACCAGCCAGGCCATTTATGAGCTATTGATAGAATTGAAGGATAAGAAAGGCATGACCATAGTAGTTGTGACGCACGACGAAAAGCTTGCGGCAAAGATGGATCGCCAGATACATATGAGAGATGGCAAGCTGGTGTAGGGGGTAGGGGGAAAACAGGATTTACGGAGTACGGCCGGAGCGATCCGGCCTTCTTTTTTCCAGCTTCCCCTTTAAATTTTTCGGCCTATGGATGCCATTGAGGGGTAAGGTGTCCTGGAGCGACGTCGAAGGGCGCAATCTTTCAGAGAAGATTGCGCCCTTCCGAGCGAACTTTCCTCTGGAAAGAGAGCGTTCGCGCAAGGACACCTTACCCCTCAAGGGCTTCAAGGAGCTTCCGAAAAATTATCCCTCATTCCTATTTGACATAATATGCTTTATTATATATACTTATAATACTTAATTATGACAAGTGCGGCATCAGTCAAGAAGGAGAAGACGGCTTTGAAGATATATTTTAACGGGGAGCTTATAGATAAAGAGAAGGCCTGTGTCTCGGTATTCGATCATGGCCTCCTATACGGGGATGGGGTATTCGAGGGGATACGCACATACGGCAGCCTTGTCTTCAGGCTCAAAGAACATATCGACAGGCTCTATAAGTCAGCCGATGCCATAGAGCTTAAGATACCGATGACCAAGCTCGAGATGATGGATGCCGTCATAATGACGCTTAAAGCCAACTCCTTAAAAGACGCGTACATAAGGCTTGTCATCACAAGAGGCCCGGGCGATCTGGGGCTTGATCCTAGAAAGTGCAAGAAGCCGACCATATTCATCATAACCGACAAGATAACGCTTTATCCGAAAGAGTTCTATCAGAAGGGCCTTGAGATAATAACAGCCACTACGCGCCGGAACCTTCCGCAGGCGCTCGATCCCAGGATAAAATCGCTCAATTATCTGAATAATATACTCGGTAAGATCGATGCCATAAAAGCCGGGACCGTGGAAGCCATAATGCTCTCCTACGACGGCCACGTGGCGGAATGTACGGGAGACAATATCTTCATCGTTAAAAAGGGGGAGCTCATCACCCCTCCCGTAGAGGTCGGCGCGCTTGAGGGCATCACAAGGGACGCTGTTATAGACCTTGCCAAGGATCTTGACATGCCTTTCTATGCGAAGATGCTCAAGATGGACGATGTCTACGAGTCTGAAGAGGTGTTCCTCACCGGGACGGCGGCAGAGATAGTGCCTGTCATCAAGATAGACGATAGAGTTATCGGGGACGGCAAGCCCGGGAAGTCCACGCTTAAGCTGACAACGGCATTCAGGGAATTGACGAAGACCGACGGAGTGAGGTATTAGCATGCTATGCGACATATGCGGTAAAAAAGAAGCTACGGTGCATCTCACGGAGATAATAAACGAACAGATGTCAAAGCTCCATCTTTGCGAGGAGTGCGCTAAGGATAAAGGCGCCGAGATGGAAGAGCATTTCGGGCTCAACGATCTTTTGGCGGGATTGGCAGGGCTGGGGGCCTCGATCACCTCCGGCCCCGGCGTTCAGTCGACAAAAGCGGTCGAGTCGATAAAGTGTCCCGGATGCTCCTTCACGTACCAGAATTTTACTAAGATAGGAAGGTTCGGTTGCGGCGAATGTTATGATGCGTTCAAGAAACATATCGGGCCGCTCTTAAAGAGGATACACGGCTCTGACAAGCATCTCGGAAAGGTCCCTCTTACGGCCGGAAAGACGCCCAAGGATACGAAGAACATGCAGGAGCTGAGAGCGAAGCTTGATAAGGCGATCCAGTCCGAAGAGTTCGAAGAGGCGGCCAGGTTAAGGGATAAGATAAAAGAGCTTGATCTGAAGACCGGCTCCGATAAAGGTCAAAAATGATCATAGACGATTTTCTTTACCAGTCGAGCGAATGGCTTAAGGGCACAGGCCCGAGCTCTGAAATAGTCATGTCTTCCAGGACGCGGCTGGCGCGCAATATCGACAAATATCCGTTCGCCCACTGGGCCAAAGATAAACAGCTTGTCGAGATAATTGATGCCGTGAAAGATGCGGCCGATTCGATAGACATGCTGAAGGACTCGCTCTTCCTGAAGCTCAAGGACGTAAGCGAGGTGGACAGGGTATTTCTTGTAGAGCGCCATCTTATGAGCCCCGAACATGCCAAGGACGTAGAGTTTAAGGCGCTTATCATAGACCCTAAAGAGATCGTCAGCATAATGATCAACGAAGAAGATCACTTGAGGATACAGGTGCTTAAATCCGGCCTCGACCTTATGGATGCCTGGAAGATCATAGATAAGCTCGATACGGAATTCTCGAAGAGGCTGCCGTTCGCATTCTCGTCCAAATGGGGTTATCTTACGGCATGCCCTACAAATACCGGCACAGGATTGAGGGGCTCTGTCATGTTCCATCTGCCGGCGCTGGTATTCTCCGGGCAGATAAACAAGATCCTGCAGGCTACGGCGAAGCTCGGACTCAATGTAAGGGGATTGTACGGAGAAGGGACGGAGGCCTCCGGCAACCTTTTTCAGGTATCGAATCAGGTCGCCCTCGGTAGGACCGAGGAAGACATGATAGACAATATCCAGCGGATAACGAACCAGATAGTGACGCGGGAAGAGACGATGAGAAAAGGCATCCTGGCGAAGAGCAAGGAGGCCCTGTCCGACAGGGTGTGGCGCGCTTACGGGACATTGAAGAGCGCTCACATAATAACCTCGAGCGAGACGATAGGCCTTCTTTCGGCAATACGCCTAGGGATCGAGCTCGGCATCGTGAAGGATATCGATGCGGAGACGGTGAACGAACTTATCATATTGACGCAGCCGGCGCACCTTCAGAAGCTCGAAGGCAAGGCGCTGAATTCCGAAGAGCGGGACGTGAAGCGGGCGAATCTTATTCGAGAAAAATTGAAATAGGGTCAAGAGTCCAGGGTCAAGGGTCCAGAAAATTTTACTGGACCCAGGCCCCTGGCCCCTGGACCCTGCCAATAGACGGAGGGTGTTACACATGCCAATGTTCAACAGATTTACGGAGCGCGCAAGAAAGGTGATACTGCTGGCCAAGGAAGAGGCCAAGAGGTTTAACCACGACTACATAGGAACGGAGCATATACTCCTCGGGCTTGTGAGGGAGGGCGAGGGCGTCGCGGCGGCGGTGCTGGCAAATTTCGGTTTAAGTCCGGATAAGATAAGGGTCGAGGTCGAAAAGCTCGTTCAGCCGGGCCCGGCCACGGTGATATCGGGGGATCTGCCTTTCACCCCTAAGGCCAAGAAGGTTATAGAGCTTGCGATGGACGAGGCCAGGGCGCTCGGGCATAATTATGTCGGTACCGAGCATCTCCTCCTGGGCCTGATCCGCGAAGGCGAAGGCGTCGCTTCGCAGGTCCTTATGAATATGGGCCTTGAGCTTGACAAGGTAAGGGAGGAGGTCATGAACCTTCTCGGGTCCGAGATCCCGGGTTATGAGATGGGGCAGAAGATAGCTCCTACCAAAACGCCTGCGCTCGATGCCTTCGGAAGGGATCTCACGAAACTTGCCAAGGACAATAAGCTCGATCCGGTCATAGGAAGGAAGAACGAGATAGAGCGCGTCATACAGATACTTTCGCGCCGCACCAAGAACAACCCGGTCCTCCTCGGCGAGGCCGGCGTAGGAAAGACCGCTATCGTCGAAGGGCTCGCCCAGAAGATAGTCGCAAACGACGTCCCGGAAATATTGAGGGATAAGAGGCTTATAATACTGGACCTCGCGCTTATGGTCGCCGGTACAAAGTACAGGGGGCAATTCGAGGAGCGCATAAAGGCGGTAATGGACGAGATAAAACGCTCCGAGGACGTCATCGTATTTATCGACGAGCTGCATACGCTGGTCGGCGCCGGCGGGGCGGAGGGGGCCATAGACGCGTCGAATATATTAAAGCCGGCCCTTTCCAGAGGCGAAATACAGTGTATCGGGGCGACGACGCTCGATGAGTACAGGAAACACATAGAGAAAGACGCAGCGCTTGAGAGGCGCTTCCAGACCATAATGGTAGAGCCGCCGAGCGTCGAGGAGACCATTGAGATATTGAAGGGCCTGAGGGACAGGTACGAGGCCCACCACAAAGTCAAATTCACCGACGAAGCCGTGGAAGCCGCCGCGAAGTTTTCCGACAGGTACATAAGCGGAAGATACCTCCCGGACAAGGCGATAGACCTTATAGATGAATCAGGCGCGCGCGCCAGGCTGTCGGTCATGACAGCCCCTCCCGACGTGAAGCATATCGAGGCGAAGATGGAGATCGTGCGCAAAGAGAAGGAGTCCGCCGTAAAGAACCAGGACTTTGAGAAGGCGGCAAAGATAAGGGATGAGGAGCGCAAGCTTAAAGATGAGCTCTCAAAGATAAAGAAGGAATGGAAAGAGTCCCGCGGCAAATTCGAGCCAAAGGTGACGGATGATGACATCGCCTATATAGTTTCAAAGTGGACCGGCATACCCATAATCAAGCTTGAGGAGAAGGAGCAGGCAAAATTCCTCAAGATGGAGGATGGGCTCCACAAGCGCGTTATAGGACAGGATGAGGCGATAAGCGCGATAGCCCATGCCGTCAGGCGCTCGAGGGCCGGAATAAAAGACCCGCGGCGGCCGATAGGCTCGTTCATATTTTTAGGCCCCACAGGAGTCGGAAAGACGCTCGTAGCAAGGGCGCTGGCGGAGTTCATGTTCGGCGACGAGGATGCCATAATACAGATCGACATGTCCGAATATATGGAGAAGTTCAATGTCTCAAGGCTCGTTGGCGCGCCCCCCGGATATGTTGGCTACGAAGAGGGCGGGCAGCTCACTGAAAAGGTGAGGCGCCGTCCGTATTCGGTCGTCCTGTTGGACGAGATAGAGAAGGCCCATCCGGACGTCTTTAACCTGCTATTGCAGATGCTCGAGGATGGCCGGCTTACCGATTCTTTTGGAAGAAAGGTCGATTTCAAGAACACGATCATCATAATGACCTCGAATATAGGCGCCGAGATGCTGAAGAAACAGGGCTCGATAGGATTCAAGTCGCAGGCCGAAGAGACGACTTATCAGGCCATGAAGGAGAGGCTTCTTGACGAGGTCAAGAAGGTGTTCAAGCCCGAGTTCCTGAACAGGGTCGATGACATCATCGTCTTCAGGTCGCTCACGAAAGAGGACCTGGATCACATAGTCGAGCTTGAGATAAAGGGCGTAGAGTCCCGCCTTAAGGAGCAGGATATAACCATCACCCTCACCAAGGAAGCCAAAGACTTCCTCGTTGAGAGGGGGTTTGACAAGACGTTCGGCGCGCGGCCGCTCAAGAGGACGATACAGAGGTTTCTCGAAGACCCTCTGGCCGAAGATATCATAAGGGGCAGTTTCAAGAAGGGCACCAAGATACACGTGATAGCAAAACCGGACCGGCTGGAATTCCAGACGACCTAACGGAGGCCGATGAGGCACATAAGAGCCAGAAGGCGCTTTAAGGCCATACTCATAGCGCTCCTCGTATTCAGCTTTATACTTTTCTTCGAATCGAGAGTGGAGTCTTTCGCGCCGCAGATAAGGAATATCGTAGAATACAAGGTCGGCGAGGCGCTTGGAAAGAACATGAAGCTCTCGATAGGCGACCTGGACGGAGGGATATTCCGCCCATTCATATTGAATGACGTGAAGATAGCCGGCAAGGAAGACTCGGCGGTATTCTCTTCATTCGAGATAAAGAGCATAAGGTCGAATTACAGGATATGGGACGTTCTCCTGAAAGGAAAAGAGTATAAGCCGATCTTAAACATGTTGCGGGAAGAGCCCTGCATATACGTCGACTTCGTAACGAAAAATAAGGAATTGTCCGGCTACGTAAAGCTCGAAGGAGACATGGAAAGCGCGGATATCCAGGGCTACCTCATACTTTTTGAGAAGCGAAGGATAGACATAAACGGGAAGCTTAAGGCAAAGTCTTTCTACGTCGAGCTAAGGCCCAGGTCCGGTTCTCTGAAGATAGAGGGTAAGAGGGATTCGGACGGCAGTTTCCTGACGAATATAAAGGCCGATCATCTCAGATTTTCGGGTATCGACATAGTCTGCGAGGCCAGCCTCAAGAACAGGGTATTTAAGCCGGCAGGCGATAAGCTCGGCGGTTATGTGGAAGGCCAGATAGAGACCAAAAGCCTCGTATTGAACTACTCATTATTTCCGGACGTCAAGGCTTCGTACAGGGTCTATAACGGCCTTCTGGATATAGCGAACCTGGATGTCGGAAAGGACCTTAAGGTCAAAGGCCGCGCCAGCCTGCGCGATCCCTATAACCTGAATTTTACGTGCATGACGGATAATGCAAGCCTCGGGGCCGTGCTCTCATGTTTCGGCATACATTGCAAAGACGCGGTCTCCGGCACGCTGAATGCCAAGATCGAACTTAAAGGCCCGGCGAAGAACCTTAAGACATCGGCCCGCATCTCGGTGAGGCAGGGGACTCTCGGCCCGCTCGATTTCGAGAGCCTAGAGGCTGTCCTTAAAGGCGATGGCCCGATCATGAGGATAGAGGAGTCGAGGATATCCAGGTCGAGCGGGCACTTCTCCATTGCCGGCGAGATAGATTTGAGGAAGATCGGCAAATCCACCGTCTTCCAGCAGCTTAGCATCGTATCCGAAGACAACGCGATAGCGTGGGATGGATGGAATTCGGTCAATATCCAGGGTGTTCAGGAGATCACTATGACGAAGCGGGTGAACCAGGATATAAACGTGGGTTTTAAGAAGTTCATGCCGGACAAGCAGATCGATGAGAGCATGAGGAACAAGGAAGAGATGGAGCTCGAATATAAGCTCCAGCCCAACGATAGCCTGAAACTGATGATAGGAGACGACAAGAACTTCTTCGGGCTGGAGCATAAGGATAAATTCTAAGAGATGAAAGATTTCATTGTGATGCTGGGCAGGCGGTTCATGAATTTCGTCAAATACGCCGGAGGCGTGTCGATACTTTTGGGCGAAACGCTATTCTGGATACCGATGCCCCCTTTAAGGCGCAAGCAGGTGGTCGAGCAGATGTCGAAGATAGGCGTCGACAGCCTGCCGATAGTGGCGATGATAAGCCTATTTACGGGCATGGTCCTGGCGCTTCAGAGCGCGTACCAGATGCAGCGCTTCGCCGCGGAGATGTACATAGCGGCCCTGGTGGCGGTATCGATGTCAAGGGAGCTTGGGCCAGTCCTGACAGCGCTCATCGTAGCCGGCCGTGTCGGCGCATCCATTACCGCTGAACTCGGGACGATGAAGGTCACCGAGCAGATAGACGCGCTTGAGACCCTGGCGACCAACCCGATAAAGTATCTTGTGGTGCCGCGTTTCCTGGCTCTCATAGTGATGCTCCCGATCCTTACGCTCTTCGCAGACGTCATAGGGGGCCTGGGCGGCTACATCATCGGAACGATGAAACTCAACATCTCCCACGGCATGTACATGAAGAACACGTGGGAGCCGTTAAAATACAAGGACATATATACAGGCCTCATAAAGAGTTTCTTCTTCGGCATCATAATATGCATAACGGCCTGTTATGAAGGGATGAAGACAGAAGGCGGCGCTGAAGGAGTGGGGCGTTCGACGACCGCAAGCGTAGTCGTGAGCTTTATCCTGATAATAGCGTCGGACTGCTTCTTTACGGCGTTATTCTATTTTGTGGGGAAACAATAGATGATAGAGATAATAGACCTCTGTAAATCTTTCGACGGCCACAAGGTGCTCGACAACCTTAATCTGAGGATCAATACCGGCGACACGACCGTCATAATCGGCCGTTCCGGGTGCGGCAAGAGCGTACTTTTAAAACATATCATAGGGCTCTTAAGGCCGGACTCAGGCCATGTCCTTATAGACGGCAAGGATGTCACAAAGATGGACGAGAAGCAGCTGAACGATGTGAGGCTCAAGTTCGGCATGCTCTTCCAGGGCGCGGCGCTATTCGATTCACTGAACGTATTTAACAATGTCGCTTTCGGATTGAACGAGCATTCGAACGTCTCTTTCGACGAGAAGGCGAAGCGCGTGGCTGAATGCCTGTCGCTCGTAGGATTGAAAGATATAGAGGATAAGAAGCCCGCAGAGCTTTCCGGAGGCATGAGGAAGAGGGTGGGCCTTGCAAGGGCTATCTGCATGAAACCGCGGATACTGCTTTACGATGAGCCGACTACCGGGGTCGATCCGATAATGGGGGACGCGGTGAATGACCTTATCGCGGAGCTCCATAATAAGCTTAAAGTCACTTCCATCGCCGTCACGCATGACATGTCGAGCGCATACAAGATAGCGGACAAGATAGCGATGTTATATAACGGCAGCATAAGGGCCGAAGGCACTCCGGAGGAGATAAAGAACACGAAGGACCCGATAGTCCGCCAGTTCATAACCGGCGCGAGCAAGGGGCCTATAACCGAAGGCATAGATTTCCAACATCTGATAACAGAATAATATAACAGGGGGTAACAGATGAATGACTCAGTGGCGTTTGAATTCAAGGTCGGAACTTTTATCCTTATAGGGATAGGGCTTCTCTTCTTCATAGTCTTTTCGATAGGCGATATATATTTCGCAAAGCCCGGATATCATCTCAAGTTCATGTTCAACTTTGCCGGCGGCATCGGGCCGAGCGCACCCGTGAGGCTTGCGGGCGTCGGCGCCGGACAAGTTGAAGGCATACAGCTCATCTACGACGAGAAGGAGAAGCGCACGAAGGCGCAAGTTTACGCGTGGATCCAGGACAGCGTGCACATAGAGAATGACGCGGTAGTTACCATAAACACGCTGGGGCTCCTGGGGGAGAAATACCTTGAGATATACCCGGGCACTTCAGGGAAGCCTTTCCTGAGGGATAATGACACCATCGTCGGCAAGGATCCGGTCCCGATGGAGAAGATAACGGATAATCTCGCGAAGCTGTCAGATTCAGTAACGACAATAGTGAGCAGGCTTGAGGCGGGCGAGGGGACGATAGGAAAGCTCCTTGTAAGCGACAAGGTATACATGAACATCGAAGAGTTCACCGCGAAGCTCAATAAGGGCGAGGGGACGCTGGGGCAATTCATGACGAATGATTCTGTATACAGGAATTTTGAGGCATTTTCAGAAGATATAAGAAAACATCCTTGGAAGCTTCTTTCTAAGCCAAGGGGGCAATGACAATCAGGGAGGTGAGAAAAGATATATGACATTAATGTTCCTTAGGCTTTTTTTCGTTTTTCTTGCCATCGTCGTGGGTTATTACGTCGGGGCGCTCATGGGTGATTTCAGCATGACATGGGCTGTAGCTGGCACCGCATGCGGGCTTGTCGGAAGCATCATCATAGTCTTGCTCGAGATGGCGATGAGACGTTTCTCCATGAGGAACCTCTCGGCTGCCGTATTCGGGCTAATATTCGGTTTTTTTATGGCATGGATACTGACGAGCGTTTTGAAGATAATACCGATGGATATAAAGCTCTTCTCGTCGCTTCAGATCGTCATAATACTCATCTTCAGTTATCTGGGCATGGTGATAGCCATGCGCGGAAAGGATGAATTTAATCTCATAGTACCGTATGTCAAGTTCGTGAGGCAGGACGAGAAGGATGAGATTATAATACTGGATACGAGCGTCATCATAGACGGAAGGATAGCCGACATACTCCATACGCATTTCATAGAGGGAAGGCTCGTGATACCGCGTTTTGTATTAAGGGAGCTTCAGCAGATAGCGGATTCGCAGGACGCGCTCAAGCGTAACCGCGGCCGCAGGGGTCTCGACATACTGAACAAGATACAGAAATCGACCGATGCCGACGTGCTGATACACGAGGAGGATTTCCCGGAGATAAGGGATGTGGACGCGAAACTCGTGAAACTCGCAAAGCTTCTAGGCGGAAAGATATTCACAAATGATTTCAACCTGAATAAGATCGCGGACCTTCAGGGCGTTTTGGTGCTCAACATAAACGAGCTCTCGAACGCGCTCAAGCCGATAGTGCTACCTGGCGAGCCGATGGATGTAAGGATATCGAAAGAGGGTAAGGAGTCCAGCCAGGGCGTGGCGTATCTCGACGATGGCACCATGGTGGTCGTAGACAATTCGCGCAATCTGATCGGCCAGGTGGTGAAGGTCGTCGTGACGAGCGTCCTCCAGACTTCGGCAGGCCGCATGATATTCGCGAAGCTCGAAGACCAGCCCAAGCAGCAGGGTTGGAAGAAATGACGAGGACAGTCGCCATAGTCCCGGCCGCCGGGTCAGGCAAAAGGCTAGGGGTCCGGACCAAAAAGCCGTTCGTTCTTTTAAAAGGCAGGCCTCTGGTGACGTACGCCCTTAAGGCGCTAAGCTCATCCAAGCATATAGACGGGATAATAGTAGCCGCCGACAGAGGTTCGGTCGGGCGTTTAAAGGGCCTCATAAAAAGATACAGGATAAAGAAGGTGATCGCCGTGGTCGCCGGCGGCAAGACCCGCCTGGGGTCCGTAAAAAATTGCCTTGAAAGGGCCGGGAACCTATTCGATATCGCGCTCATCCACGACGGCGCAAGGCCGCTTGTCAGCGAGAGGGAGATATCCGGCTCTATACGCCTTGCGCGCAAATACGGCGCTTGCGTTACGGCGATCCCGGAAGTGGATACGGTGAAACTCGCCGCTAAAGATATGTTCGTCAAGAAGACCCTCGACAGGTCGGTCATGTACAGGGCGCAGACCCCGCAGGCCTTCAGGTTCGAGATAATAAAGAAGGCATATTGCCGGGAAGGCCGTCCGGAGGCGACGGATGATTCCGCCCTGGCGGAAGGGATAGGGAGAAAGGTGAAGATCCTGGAAGGATCTTTCAGGAACATTAAAGTAACAACGAAGGTGGACCTAAAATTAGCCGAGGTGTTATTATGAGGATCGGGATAGGATATGACATTCACAGGCTTGCGGAGGAGAGGAAGCTCATACTGGCGGGCGTGGAGATACCGTACGTAAAAGGCCTTATAAGCTATACGGACGGAGACGTGGTCCTGCACGCTATCGCGGACGCTATCCTCGGAGGGTTGTCGCTGGGTGATATCGGCCAGCACTTTCCCAATACCGACCCGAAGCTCAAGGACATGCCGAGCCGCGAGATCATAAGGCAGGTGCTTGCGATGGCCGGCATGAAGAACTACAGGATAAATAATGTCGATACCACGATAATCGCAGAAGAGCCGAAGATATATCCGTACCGCGATAAGATGGTCGAGGGATTGTCCACGATGCTCAACATCGGCAAGGACAGGATAAACGTGAAGGCGACGACGAACGAAGGCGTGGGTTCCATAGGAAGGGGCGATGCGATAGCCGCTTACGCCGTCGTGACGCTCGAGGAGAAGTAAGAAAACTCAGTTTGATATGAACCGGGCACCGTTCTTGTATGGCCGTAGCGGTACCCGGTTCAAGCAATTTAACGAGGTGATGACATGATGATATGCCTGAAGGTGATATTGATATTGGCAGCGGTATTTGCCGCGTTCTGGACCTTGATCGCGGTATTCTTCAAGAAAGAGATAAAGGCGGTCTTTGAACATGACCCGGCGGCTACCAATTATCTGGAGGTGCTGCTGACGTATTCGGGGCTTCACGCCATCATCTATTACAGGGTGTCACACGCCCTGCGGGCTATAGGGATCCCTTTCTTCCCCCGATGGATATCCCAGATAGGCAGGTTCTTTACAGGCATAGAGATACATCCGGGAGCCGAGATAGGCGAGTGCTTCTTCATAGACCATGGCATGGGGGTCGTGATAGGAGAGACGACGATAATAGGGAATTATGTCCTTCTGTATCAGGGCGTGACTCTCGGAGGCACGGGCCTGGAGAAGGGGAAACGTCATCCGACCATAGGCAATAACGTGGTCATAGGCGCAGGCGCGAAGGTCCTCGGCAATATCACAATAGGGGACAATTCGTATGTCGGCGCCAATGCCGTAGTCATCAAGGATGTCCCGCCGAACTCGACCGTCGTAGGAGTCCCGGGGAGGATAACAAAGCAGGACGGAAAGAAGATGGAGCTAAGCCTTGACCACATACATACCCTCGACCCGATACTGCAGGACATAGAAGATCTCAAGCGGCGCATAGAGAAATGCGAGAAATGAAGACATACAATTCGCTCACCAGAAAGAAAGAAGAGCTCATCCCGATAAAGAAGGACCATATCGGCATGTATGTATGCGGACCCACTGTTTATGACGAGCCGCATATAGGACATGCGAGGAGCGCGTATATATTCGATGTCGTGCGCCGTTATCTGGAATATAAGGGATATAAAATCACGTTCGTCAGGAATGTGACGGATGTGGATGATAAGATAATTAATAAAGCAAAAGAGGGGGCCAGGGGCCAGGGTCCAGGGTCCAGTTTGATAGAAGCGACGAAAGAGATATCAAAAAAATATCTCGATGCGTATCACGAGGATATGGAGTCTCTCGGCATACGAAAGCCTGACAGGGAGCCGAAGGCTACGGAATATATTCCGAAGATGATCGATTTTATAGAACTTCTCATAAAGAGGGGAGCCGCTTACGAAGCGGACAATGACGTCTATTTCGATATAAAGGCCGCCAAAGGTTACGGCAAGCTTTCCAACCAGAACCTCGACAAGATGGAGATAGGCGCGAGAATAGCACCTGGAGAGAAGAAGAAGGATCCTCTGGATTTCGCGCTCTGGAAGAAGGCCAAGGAAGGCGAGCCTTCATGGCCAAGTCCGTGGGGCCCAGGGAGACCCGGCTGGCACATCGAATGCTCTGTCATGAGCTCCGATATATTAGGAGACGAATTCGATATTCATGGAGGGGGCATAGACCTGATATTCCCGCACCATGAGAATGAGGTGGCACAGTCGGAAGGCGCGGGCAAAAGGTTCGCCAGGCACTGGATCCATAACGGGCTCTTGACGATAAATAAAGAGAAGATGGCGAAATCTCTCGGTAATTTCATAACGATAAAAGGTTTTCTCAAGACACGCAAGGATCCGGATTATCTCAAGCTCTTCTTCCTGGCGGCCCATTACGCAAGCCCTATCGACTATACCGAAGATAAGATAGAGGAAGCGAAGAAGGAGAAGGAGAGATTTAGGATACTTCTCGAGAAAATAGGAAAGCTAGGGGTCCAGGGTCCAGGGTCTCCCGCCCGTCTGGCATTGAAGGGCGGGACAGGCAGGGTCCAGGAAAAAAACATTGAGGAGTTCAGGGAAAAATTCGAGTCTGCCATGGATGATGATTTTAATATGCCGCTTGCGCTGGCGACTCTCTTTGACCTTGTCACATACACGAATAAGCTTATGCATGGAAAAGATAAGTTTACAGACGCTGAAAGAGCCGCGATGTCGGCAGCGAAAGATATGCTGATAGAACTTAGCGGCGTATTCGGCCTGGACCTTTCTAAAGAGATGTCCGCAGGAGAGATCGACGAGCTGGAAGTAAAACGCCTCATAGATGACCGCAATGCCGGCCGCAAGGCAAAGGACTTTAAGAAGGCCGACGAAATACGCAAGAAGCTTTCTGACATGGGCGTGATCCTCGAGGATACAAAAGACGGGACCGCATGGCGAAGAAAAGGATGAAAAAAGGAATATTTATAACATTCGAAGGCATCGAGGGCTGCGGAAAGAGCACGCAGTCGAAACTGCTTTACGAATATCTGAAGAAGCGCGGTTACAGCTGTGTTCATACCCGTGAGCCGGGAGGCACTAAAGCCGGGGAGCGGATACGGGATGTGCTGCTCCACTCTAAGGATACGCATATTTCCGATATAACCGAGATGCTGTTATTCGAGGCCGCGCGAAGCCAGATAGTCGCCGAGACAATAAGGCCCGCTCTCGAGGCGAAGAAGATAGTAATATGCGACAGGTTCAGCGATGCCACGAGGAGCTACCAGGGATATGGCGGCAAGGTGGCGCTTGATACGATCGAGAAGGTAAACAGGATAGCGACCCTTGGGCTGGAGCCTGACCTCACCATACTCCTCGACATAGATACGTTGACAGGCCTTAAGCGCGCGAAGGCCAAAGGCCCAGACAGGATGGAGTCTAAAGAGGTCTCCTATCATAAGAGGGTCAGGGCAGGCTATCTTAAGCTTGCAAAGAGATTCCCCGGCAGGATAAAGATCATAAAGGTCGCGGCGGATATTAATCGCACGCAGAAGCTTTTAAGGCAAGAGGTAGAGATTGTCATTCAAAAATGTAAAAGGGCAGGATAGCGCTGTACGTTTTCTCAAGGGTTCCATGGAGAACTCAAGGGTCGCCCACGCATACATATTTCTAGGGCCGAAAGGCGTAGGAAAGACCCTGACGGCCGTGAACTTCGCGAAGGCGCTGAACTGCCTGGCTTCAGTCGATAATGAAGCCTGCGACGCGTGCATATCATGCCGGAAGATAAATAATTCTAATCACCCGGATATCTTCTTCGTAAAACCTGAAAAAGAAGGCGCATCCATAAAGATCGACAGCATACGGGGCCTCATCAAGGATATCAATCTGAAGCCTTATGAGGGCAGGAAGAAGGTCTATGTGATCGACGGCGCGGATTTGATGACCCAGGAAGCGTCTAACGCGCTTCTGAAGACGCTTGAGGCGCCGCCTTCGGATTCTGTCGTGATATTGATATCGGAGAACTTGAACCTGCTGTTCAGGACGATAATATCGCGCTCGCAGGTTGTCAGGTTCTTTCCTCTGGGGGCCGAAGAGGTGAAGAATATCCTGGCCAGGGAATATGCCGTCGAAGATGCCCAGGCGAGGGTCCTGGCGCATCTGTCTTCGGGTAAGCTGGGAGAGGCGATCAAGTATAAAGACGAGGATGTATTCAAGAAGAGGTCGAAGATCATAACCGCCATGCTGAATAGGGCGCTATTCGACATGGATCTTGAAAAGAGCGCAAGAGAAGACCTGAGGACGTATCTTGACATCATGCTGACATGGTACCGCGACATATTGGCGGCGAAATCCGGGGCAGGCCAAGACTCGCTGATAAATCTGGATAAAAAAGACGATATCCTGCGTGAGGCCTCAAATCTCGATATCGATTATCTCGATAAGGTCATAAACCAGATAATGCTTACAAGCTCTTATCTGGACCAGAATGCAAACGCGAAGCTCGTGATGAGCGTCCTGGCGGCGAAGATACAGGAGAGCCGCTGAAACAGGAGGATCCGATGTACGAAGTTGTCCAAGTGAGATTAAGAGAAGCCGGAAAGATATCGTATTTTTCTACCGGCGGAATGAAATTCAAGGTCAGCGAGTATGTCATAGTCGAAGCGGACAGGGGGCTTGACTACGGGCAGGTACTGGGCGATCCGGAGGTCATACTCGATTCCGACATCGAAGATCCTTTAAGGAAGATAATCCGCAAGGCCAACCCGTGGGACATGCATCAGATAGAGAAGAACAAGAAGAAGGTCAAGGAAGTGATGGAGACGTGCTCCAAGAAGATACGCGAGCGCAAGCTCCAGATGAAGCTGATAGATGCGGAATTCTCCTTCGACCGCTCGAAGATCATGTTCTACTTCACCGCCGACGGCAGGGTGGACTTCAGGGACCTGGTGAAGGACCTTGCCAGCGCATTCAAGACCAGAATAGAGCTGAAGCAGATAGGCGTGCGGGACGAAGCTAAGATGCTGGGAGGTTTCGGCCCGTGCGGCAGGGCCCTCTGCTGCGCGACGCACTTAAAGGACTTTGAGCCGGTCACGATAAAGATGGCCAAGGAGCAGAACCTCCCGCTCAACCCGACGAAGATATCCGGTCTGTGCGGGAGGCTGATGTGCTGTTTGAGTTATGAGCATAAGATGTATAAGGATCTCATGAAGGGCCTGCCGCAGGAGGGCGAGAAGATAAAGACCGAAAAGGGCATGGGCAAGGTGATGAGCCTGAACGCCTTAAAGCGCGAGGTCACCGTAGAGCTTGAGGACGGCACTTTCATGCAGGTCAATTTCGGCAGCGCCTCAAAGGAAAAATACGACAAAGAGAAGGACAAAGGACCCAGGAGCCATGCCTAAGTTCTACATCACGACGCCGCTTTATTACGTCAACTCAAAACCGCATATAGGCCATTCGTATACCCAAATAGCTTGCGATGCCGTAGCCCGTTTTGCGAAGATGCGCGGGGAAGACGTATTTTTTCTGACAGGCACGGATGAACATGGCGAGAAGATAGAGAAGGCGACCATAGAGCGCGGTTTTAAACAAGGCGAAGAGAAGCGTTTTGTGGACGAGATAGTGCCTGTCTTCAAGGATCTTTGGGCGAAGCTCGGCATAGGATACGATCACTTCATAAGGACCACGGACGACTATCACAAGAGATGCGTCCAATCTTTGCTCGATAAGCTTTATAAAGAAGGGAAGATCTACAAGAAAGAGTATAAAGGCTGGTTCTGCACTCCATGCGAAACATTCTGGTCCCAGACCCAGGCCCAGGGCGGCGTATGCCCGGAATGCAAGAGGCCGCTTGAGAAGCTGGACGAGGTGAACTATTTCTTTAAGCTTTCAGAATACCAGAGCTGGCTTGTAGATTATATTAATACGAATCCCGATTTTATAAGGCCTGATTTCAGGCGAAACGAGGTCCTTGGATTTTTAAAGAGCGAGCCGCTCCAGGACCTTTGCATATCAAGGCCGAAGAGCCGCCTTAACTGGGGCATAGAGCTGCCGTTCGACAGGGATTTCGTGACCTATGTCTGGTTCGATGCGCTGACAAATTATATATCAGGAGCCGGTTATCCGCACAACATGGACCAGTTCAACAAGTTGTGGCCGGCCGATTTTCACGTGATAGGCAAAGATATCCTGCGCCACCATGCCGTCTATTGGCCGATAATGCTCCATGCCGCGGGCATCAAGCCGCCGAAGTCTATATTTGCCCACGGCTGGTGGACCATGAAGGGCGAGAAGATGTCAAAGTCCAGGGGAAATGTCGTAGATCCGTTCGACATGATAGCCAGATATGGCATCGACGCCTACCGGTACTTTCTCCTGCGCGAAGTCCAGTTCGGCCTGGACGGCGCGTTCAGCGAAGAGGCTTTCGTAACGCGCTACAACAGCGATCTTGCCAATGATATCGGGAATCTGTTGAACCGGAGCTTGACGATGGTGGAAAAATATTTCGGTGGAAAAGTCCCTGAAGGGGGCCAGGGGCCAGGGGCCAGGGTCCAGAAAGGCGAAGAGCTTAAGACTAAGGCATCGGCACTGGCAGGGGAGCTTGAAAAATCAGTCCCGAACTTTGATTTTATGACGGCGCTCACAAAGATATGGGAAGTGATCAATATAGCCAATAAATATATAGAGGACTCAAAACCATGGACGCTATCGAAAGAAGGCAAGACCGAAGAGCTAAAAACCGTCATCTATGATCTTACGGAGGCCTTGCGCATAGTGTCTGTCGCGGTCTATCCATTCATGCCTTCCGCAGCAAGAAATATCCATAAACAGCTAGGTCTCGGCGATGACCCCCGGACCATGACGCTTAAAAGCATCCGGTCCTGGGGCGGCATCAAACCAGGGACAAGGACAGAGAAACCCACACCTCTATTTCCTAGAATAGATAGCAAAAAATAACCCTCAGTTAGAACATAAAAAAGATAGAAAATATGATTTGTCATTTTCCATTTTTATGATACACTAATCGTATATTGTCAAGTTAATAAAAACTAAAATAAAGGACGATGAACAAGAAAATGTTAAGACGCGCTTTTTCATTATATATAATACTATACCTGGCAGCTAATATCTTTTTTTCGGATATGTCACTAAGCTATGGCAACAGTGATAAACTGGCCACTCCTTCCGGATGCAGCGAGATAGCCGGATCAGAGTATAGAGACAGGCTAAAAGTAAGACTCGCCCTGGAAGCAGAGCTGATCCAGATAATCAAAACCGGAGCCTCTATAACTAGCGAAACATTCCGCACAGTTGTCGGCAAGAGGAGCCACAGAGAGGATGCTTTATTTAATCCCGCTGATATGCAATTTTTCTTCCATGAGGTAAAACCCGCGCCCGGCGGGTTTTTGGTAATGTGTAAAATTAAGGATGATCGTGACCAAAGGACTTATTATGCTACATTCTCCCTGCAGAGAAACGACCAGGGCGGATTTC
>JAGVGJ010000027.1 GCA_020057115.1 Candidatus Omnitrophota bacterium
TAGTTCTTCATATAGTCCGGGTTGGACGGCCATCAAAATTTTTCCGGAGTGAGCGAAGATGGCTAATCTGAGCGAACGTCAAGCGACAGACCTACCCCAGAAGGGCCGCCCTGAATGACAAGAGAGGGATATGGCTTGACACAATCGACGGAAGAGGTATATAATATACGCGTCTTCGGGGTGGGGTGAGATTCCCCAACCGGCGGTTATAGCCCGCGAGCTTCAGGCAAACCTGGGGCAGAACTTGTGAAATCCAAGTGCCGACCGTTTAGTCGGGATGGAAGAAGACGACGCGTATTAGCGCATAGGTCATAGCTAATAGGTCATAGATATACGAAACCCCGGAGAATAAACTCTGGGGATTTTTTATGCGATTTAACACTATTAAAGAAGTAGTCGAGGACTTAAAGAAGGGCAAGCTCGTCGTTGTGGTAGATGACGAGGACCGCGAGAATGAGGGCGACCTCATAATGGCCGGTCAGTTCGCGAAGCCTTCAGACATCAATTTCATGGCAAAGTATGGCCGTGGCCTTGTCTGCGTTCCTATGGAAGGGCCAAGGCTCGATGAGCTAGGCCTCCATCCCATGGCATCCAATGTCCGCGACCCTTACAGGACTGGCTGGGCGCTATCTTGCGATGCCAGACACGGCATTACTACCGGCATATCCGCCCACGATAGGGCGCACACCATAAATATCCTTTCAAGTTCCCGCGCTAAGGCCGATGACCTGGTGAAGCCGGGGCATGTATTTCCGCTTCGCGCGAATGAAGGTGGCGTCCTCGTGCGCGCCGGCCATACCGAAGCATGCGTAGATCTCCTTAAGCTCGGCGGCCTGACCCCTGCGGGTGTTATCTGCGAGATAATGATGGATGATGGCACAATGGCCAGGCTCGACGACCTGTTCAAATTCTCCAAAGAGCACAATTTGAAGATATGTACCATCGCAAGCCTTATCGAATATAAGAGGAAGTCGGAGAAACTGGTCAACAGGATGACCGTCACCAGCATTCCGACCCCTTATGGTGATTTCAAGGTATTTGTATATGAGTCTTTGATAGATAAATATCATCATCTTGCGCTTGTGAAAGGTAAGCCCGCCAAGAATGGAGCCCTCGTCAGGGTCCATTCAGAATGCCTTACAGGCGATGTCTTCGGCTCCAAGCGTTGTGACTGCGGCGAGCAGCTTCACAAAGCTATGGATATGATAAACAGGAAAGGCTCCGGCGTTATCCTCTATATGAGGCAAGAGGGGCGCGGTATCGGTCTTGCTAATAAGCTGAAAGCATATGCGCTTCAGGATAAAGGGCTTGATACAGTCGAGGCGAATACGGCGCTGGGTTTCAAGCCTGACCTTAGAGATTATGGGATCGGGGCGCAGATACTGGCGGATCTCGGATTAAAGAAAATAAGGCTTTTAACGAATAATCCCAAGAAGATAGTGGGGCTCGAAGGCTATGGCCTCGAGGTCGTGGAGAGGGTGCCTATCCGCATCCAGCCGAACAAGGCGAATACGAGATATTTAAGGACGAAGAAAGAGAAGATGGAGCATGATATATAAGGTCCAGGGGCAAGGGTCAAGGGTCTGGTAAAATTTTCTGGACCCCGGACCCTGGCCCCTAACTTATAATTAAAAAGGGAGGTTAGCATGTCAAACGTAATAAAAGCAGACCTGATGGCAAAGGGAAGGAAGTTCGCGATAGTGGTATCGCGCTTTAATGAGTTTATTTCGTCGAGGCTCGTTGAGGGGTGCGTCGATACGCTCGTTAGACACGGAGCATCCGAAAATGCGCAAGATGTGGTCTGGGTGCCGGGCGCTTTTGAGATACCGCTTGTCGCGGCAAAACTTGCAAAGTCGAGGAAATATGATGGTATAATATGTCTCGGCACAGTGATAAGAGGCGCCACGCCGCATTTTGAGTTCGTGGCAAGCGAAGCGGCCAAGGGCATAGCAAAGGTAGGGCTTGATTCAGGCATGCCTTGCATATTCGGCGTTATCACGGCAGATTCTCTCGAGCAGGCCATCGAAAGGGCCGGCACGAAAGACGGCAACAAAGGCCGCGATGCGGCAATGTCGGCTATCGAGATGGCGAATATTTACGCAAAAATATAGTAGGGTCTAGGGGCCAGGGTCAAGGGTCCAGAAAAAATTTATCTGGACCCAGGACCCCGGACCCTTGTCCCTCACGTTTAGTTTATCAAGGATTTCCTATGCCAGTAGAGACGATCAATTGGGTCAATGGGAAGATAAAATTCATCGACCAGACGAAGCTTCCCGATAAGCTGAAGTTCGTCTATTGCGATGACGTCGACCGCTTGTGGAAGGCCATTAAGAGGCTTGAGATACGCGGTGCTCCGGCCATCGGGATCGCAGGCGCTTTGGGCGCAGCGCTTGGAGTAAGAAATTCAAAGGCAAAAAACTTCAGGAGCTTCTTCAAAGAACTTAAGGCCATAACGAAGATCCTTGCATCATCCCGGCCTACGGCTGTAAATCTTTTCTGGGCGCTTGAACGGATGGAGGATGTCGCAAAAGCCAACCGCTCTAAGCCCGTTTCCAGGATAAAAGAACTTATCCTCGAAGATGCCATCAAGGTGATCACCGAAGACAAAAAGAGCTGTCGCGCCATGGCAAGATATGGCGCCAATCTGATAAAGAAGGGCGATACGGTCCTTACGCATTGCAATGCCGGAGGCCTTGCCACGGCCGATTATGGAACGGCGCTTGGCGTATTATTTGAGGCCAAGAAACAGGGTAAGCGCATAAAGGTATTTGCTGATGAGACGCGGCCCCTTCTGCAGGGTGCGCGCCTTACGGCGTGGGAGCTGATGCACGAAGGCATCGATACTACGCTCATCTGCGATAATATGGCGGCGAGTCTCATGGCCAAGGGCAGGATCGACAAGATATTCGTCGGAGCCGACAGAATAGCGTCAAATGGCGATGCGGCGAACAAGATAGGCACATACAGTCTCGCGGTCCTTGCAAAACATCACGGTGTCCCGTTCTATGTGGTAGCGCCTATATCTACATTTGACTTTAAGCTGAAGACGGGCCGCGACATACCGATAGAAGAACGCGATGGAGATGAAGTGAGGACTGTGCTGGGAAAGGCAATAGCTCCAAAAAAAGTGAAGGTCTATAATCCCGCATTTGATGTTACGCCGAACGGGCTTATCACAGCTATCATCACCGAGCGCGGCATATTTAATAAGCCCTACAGGATATCCTTAAAAACCCTCAAAGTTAAGAAGCTGAAGACATGCTTATAAAAAATGTCGGCGAGATAAAGCTGATAAAACGCCTCTCAAAAGGCATCCGGTTGGATGATTCCGTAGTCCGCGGTATAGGCGATGATGCCGCTGTTATAAAGTGGACAAAAGATAAACATCTTCTATTCACTTGCGATATGCTGGTCGAGGATGTCCATTTTAATACAAAGAAAGCCACGCCTTTCCAGATCGGGTGGAAGGCCCTCGGACGCAACATAAGCGACATAGCGGCAATGGGCGGTATCCCTAAATATGCACTAGTTTCAATAGCCGCTGATCGGGCTACAGATGTAAAGTTGATAGACGGCATATATAAGGGCATGAAAGCGATGGCTACAAAGTTCGGCGTCAATATCGTGGGCGGCGACATGTCGCGCTCAAAGAAGACTGTGATAGATGTCTCGTTGATAGGCGAAGTCGAGAAGAAGAACCTTGTAATGCGCCGAGGCGCTAGAGAAGGCGACATAATATTTGTCACCGGCTCTATCGGCGGCTCGCAAAAAGGCAAACACTTGAAATTCACTCCACGGGTAAAAGAGTCGCGAGAGCTGGTAAATAACTTTCACCTTACATCCATGATAGATGTATCAGACGGGCTATTACTTGACCTCGGAAGAGTGCTTGACCAAAGCCGGTCTGGAGCTATAATATTCCAGGATCTAGTTCCGATATCGAAGGCGGCTTCATCATTCGATAAGGCAGTTACGGAAGGTGAAGATTTTGAATTATTATTTACAATGAGCCCGGCCGAGGCCGATAAGCTCCTCGAAAGCGGGATCGGTAATAAAGGCACGCCGATATCTGTCATCGGAAAGATAACCGAAAAGAAAAAAGGCCTTCGCATCGTAAGGCCGAACGGTATTATAGATAAAGTAGAGCCAAAAGGGTACCTTCACTTTTGAAGTTAATATCCAATAGCATCAAAGAAACGCTCGCGATAGGCGAGAAGCTCGGCAAAAGTTTAAGGCCGGGCGATGTCATAGCGCTTGTCGGTGACCTGGGTTCGGGAAAGACGGTCCTCACCAAGGGGATCGCAAAAGGCCTGGGCGTCAAAAATACCCGCTATGTGAACAGCCCTACCTTTGTAATAATAAAAGAATATAAAGGGAAAGTCCCGCTATACCATTTCGATATATACAGGTTGAACCGGTATACGCTTGTCGATGATATTGCGTTCGAGGAGTATTTCTACGGGGACGGAGTCACTGTGGTTGAATGGGCTGATAAGATCCCCGAGCTATTGCCCAAGAAACGCATCGAGGTCAGGTTGAGCGTAGTAGGCGATACGAAGAGGAAGATAGAGGTCGTTAAAAAGAAATGAAAATGCTCGCTTTAGATACATCTACGAGCCACTTGACCATCGCCCTCATGGACGGCGAGAAACTATTGGCTGAATTCCACGAGAGGGTGGACAGGAACCACTCGACCCTTCTCATCCCCATGATAGATAAGGTGCTCAAGAAGGCGGGGGCTAAGCTTAAAGATGTGGGCGGATTCTGTATCGGCGTGGGGCCGGGCTCTTTTACGGGCCTCAGGATCGGCATCGCTACCGTGAAGGGCCTCGCGTATTCTTCGGGGAAGCCCATAGTGACAGTCCCGACATTCGATGCAGTGGCGCGGAATGCAGCAGGTTTTGAAGGCGTTATATGCCCGGTCCTCGATGCCAGGAAGAACAAGGTCTATGCCTGTCTGTATAAGTCCGGCAAGAACGGGATCAAGAGGATCTCAAAATATCTTCTCCTTTCGGCAGGAGAATTGATGAAGATGACCGAAAAGTATGATAAGATATTCTTCTTAGGAGATGGCGTGAAGCTTATTGCCAGGCCTGAGAATGAAACATTTGCATGGTACCCGCGAGCGGAGATAATAGGGAAACTCGCGCTGGAAGATATAAAAAATAAAAAATTCACGACACCCGAGAAGCTGGAGCCGATGTATCTGTATTCGAAGGAATGCGATATCACAGGAAAGTAGAATGACCTCAATAGCGCTGAAGACCCGAAACGGCACGAAACACATCCGCCACAGGTCGACGTGGGCAGAGATAGACCTTAAGGCCGTAGAACATAATTTTAAACAGATAAAGAAGGTCTCCGGCAAAAAGATCAAGGTAATGGCAGTCGTAAAGGCCAATGCCTATGGCCATGGCACTGTTGAGGTATCGAAAGTGCTTGAGCGTCTTGGTGTAGATTACCTCGGTGTTGCCACCACCGACGAGGCGATGCGCCTGCGCGACCATGGAATAAAGGCGCCGATACTTATCCTCGGGCATGTCCTTCCTCGGGAAGTCAGATCCGCGATCGAGCACGACATAGCGCTTACCGTATCCAGCGAAGAGCTCTTGTCCGCTATCAGGAAAGCGGCGACTGGCGCAAAGAAAGCCAGGATACACATAAAGATAGATACAGGCATGGGCCGCCTCGGCATATGGCATGAAGAGGCGATAAACTTTATAAAGAACCTTGTCGCGGACAGGAATATAGTCCTCGAAGGTATATATACTCATTTTTCAAGCGTAGGGCGCGATGACTTCTTCACCGCTTATCAGTTCGATTCTTTCGAGAAGATCCTGTCAAAGCTCGAAAGTTTCGATATCAATATCCCCCTTAAGCACACAGCAAATTCGATCGCTACCGTGGATATGAAGCGCTCGCATTTAAATCTCGTAAGGCCCGGGCTTGTCATATATGGCATGTACCCAAAGGCTACATTCCAGAAGATCATAAACTTAAGGCCTGCCATGGCGCTCAAAACGAGGATTGTATTTATAAAAGATGCGCCGCCCGGACGCTCCATAAGTTATGGCAGGACATATGTTACCCAAAAACATACCAGGATCGCTACGCTTCCCATAGGTTATGCTGATGGCTATGCCCGCAGCCTTTCCAATAAGGCCGAAGTCCTTGTAAGAGGGCAGCGAGCTCCTGTGGTCGGTAAAGTTACCATGGACCAGACTATGATCGACGTCGGCCATATCAAGGATGTAAAAGTAGGTGATGAGGTAGTGCTCATAGGAAAACAGGGCAAAGATGAAATAAGGGCAGAAAAGCTCGCGCGTCTTGCCGGAACTATCGCTTATGAAACCGTCTGCTCCATCTCAAATCGCGTTCCCCGCATATACAAATATTAATTTCCCGCTATGATGTAAAGATACAAAAAAGTTAGTATGCCTGGCTTGTTTTCTGTATATAAGGTAGGTATACTATAATTAGAATAAAATATCGTTCTTTTAGGATCAAATAGTATCAATAGCAAACCATTCGAAAGAGTGGGTCATTCGCAAAGCTAAAGGGCCTTAATTCGTAATGCGTTGTGCGTGTTGCGTTGTGCAGTGATGTAACGCAATACGCAAAACACAACACGCAACACGAAAAAGGTAGCCAGTTGCCGTTTTAAAGCTATCGTTAAAGCTTGGCAAAAAGAACGATAAAGCGAACCCGCTCAAAATTAGAATGAGCGGGTTTTTTATTGAGCAGATAATTTACGGAGTCCGGAGGACGACGTAAATTATAGGCCGAAGGCCGTCTGCGAAATAATCCCGGAATATACCGCTTAAAGGCGTGTGGTTTGCAATATAAGATATGTTCCGGGATAGGCATCCTAAAAAAGGCTTGGCAATGGAGAAGAAAAATTTTTTTAGACAGATCGTGAAGGCTTTTATAAAGCATAGAGCGAGGGCGACTGCCCTGGTGGTCGCGATCGTTTTTTTCTTTAATACGATATATCTTGATGTAGCCTTGGCAGCAAAGACAGATGCGGGGCTTGCCTCTGTTTCAACACCAAGCGCCTCAACTTCTAAAACATCCCAGCCATATAAAGATCTTAATATCAAAGATTTTATATTACCAGACTATCTTGGGACAATAAAAGACAGATATATATCTCCATCCGCTTCAGGCGATGTGATGATCCACATCCAGGATGCCCACTGTAACCAGCCATGCCAGAATAAGATCGCCGACATCATCAGCTATCTAAACAGCGAATACGGCATCAAGGTTATAAACCTCGAAGGCGGAAGCGGCGAATATGATACGGCCGTATTTACCCGAATAGGCGATATGAATATCCGCCAGAAGGTAGCCGAGACTTTCGTCGGCGAAGGCATGCTTAATGGCGGGGAATATTATGCAGTGCTTAATCCTGAGAAGGCCTCTCTCTGGGGCTTAGAGGATGCCTCGCTGTATGTTAAAAACCTGGATGTCTATCGGGATTCATTGAAGCATAAAGACGAAGTGGACAAATACCTCAAGAGCCTGAACCATGCATTAAGCAGCCTGAAGGCAAAAATGTATTCGAAAGACCTGCTTGAACTTGACCTGAAAACTTCAGCCTACAAGTCCGATAATATCGATATGCGTGCGTATCTCGCGTATCTTTGCGATGCAGCCGTGAGGAAGGGGATGGGTATAGACAAGTTTGCCGATATAGCAAGCCTAAAGAAGGCGATAGACCTGGAGAAGTCCATAGATTTCAGGACGGCCGATGTCGAGCGAGAAGAGTTGTTCAAGGCCCTGTCGAAACGCCTTTCAAAGAATGCTATGGAAGAATTCGCGGCTAAAGCCATTGAGTTTAAGGCTGAGCGTATCTCGCCCGAGGTATTTTACGGCTATATGCTTAGCAGGGCCAGGTCTAGCGGGCTTAAGACTGATAAATATCCGGAACTTGCGAAGTATCTGGCTTATGTATCAAGCTATGCCTCTATAGATAAGATAAAACTTACCAAGGAGATAGAGTCGCTTGAAAACGCCCTTAAGGAATCATATTTCGAGAATGAGGGCCAGCGTGAGCTTGCAAGTCTCTCCAAGAACCTTATTATCCTCGCCAATATCTTTAATTTGAAATTATCCAAAGATGATTATGACTATTATCTGGCGAATGAAGGCAATTTCGAGACAGCGCTTTATGCGAAGTTTATCCAGAAGAATGCCTCGATATACAAGATAGCGGATAGGCTGGATAACGGGGTATCAGATCTAGATACCTATCGAAAAGAGATATCAAAATTCTATGAATATTCGCTTAAGAGAGATGATGCGTTCATGAGGAACATGAAATTTGGTGGGGGTCCAGGATCCAGGGGCCAGGGTCCAGATTCCGAAGTCCGGGGGGCTGTTATCGTGACCGGAGGGTTCCATTCGGAGAACCTGTGTGAGCTATTCAAGAAGAGCGGGATCTCTTACATATCCATAATGCCAAGCTTTAAGATAGAAGAAGGCTATGCATGTCCATACTTCAAACTGCTGGCAGGACAGACCGATGGCATGCAGAACAGGCTTTATTCTATAATCTCATCCGAAACGCGCACTTCAGGCATGCAGATAGCCAGCATGCTCTCAAGCGCCATAGCCGAGGCGGTATGGGGCAAAGCAAGAGTTAATGCTTTCCGCGCCGCGGTAGAGATAGATACCATGGTTACGGAAGGCAAGCGCGTCCTCGTCGTAAATGATAAAGGCGAAGTCCTCAAAGATGCGCGAGGCGAAGAGCTTGTATTTGGCGAGGGCGAGGATAAGCCGATAAGGATTGCGGAGCTTTTAGGTATTCCGTCTGCCGAAGCGCCGGATGTTTATGCAGTACCGGTTCAAGCCGTAGCGCCTCAGAAAGCAGCGCCTGCGATAACTCCCGCGCCAGCTGCCCCTGTAATCCGGCCGCTTGGAGGAGCTGTTACCGGATGGCTCAAGCGGCTTACACCCGGGATGCCGGAATGGGCGAGGGCGCTCATCGCGGCTCCTATAGTGGAGGAAGGGCTTTATAGAGGGTTTCCGCTGCTGGCGTCAATGGCCACTGTCTTGATAGCAGGCGCAGGATTTAACTGGCAACTCATCATGATAGGCTCTGTCTTTTTCCAGATACCGGCAGGGCTAAAGTTTATAGCTGATCATTATCCTAAAGGCAGAGCGCCGCCGTCCGTTATTATCAAGATGTTACTCGCCCCTTCCATAGTCGCAATAATAAATGCCGTTATCCTGCCGCTAGTATTCACGAACCCGTTCATGTTCACAGGCGCTGCCATATTAAGCCACTTAACGATAAATCTTGCGGTCATGATCGCCAATGCAATATTCCCGAGCGTCAATATCGGCTTTGCCGCTATAGGGGTTAGCTCCGGTAGGCCAGGCCCTGCTACCTCTAATATCGAAACACTTAAGCGCATGATGAGAGACCATGCATCTGCCCTTGAGAGATCTGCCTGGGACAGGAGCGGAAGATTGGGAAGATACATGCTGTTGATGCGGGAGCTGTTGGATAAAGGAGTGTTCCGGGTAGACTTTAGGCCCGAGAACGCGATCCTTACCGATAATGCCATGAGCGCCCAGACATTTGACTATGACAAGCTGTATGAGGCGACAAACGTCTCATGGGATGAGACTAAATACTTTATATTCGCTTCCGTGATACAGCCGGCCAGATACGTATTCAGGGAGCTCGCCCGGGACGCATCCGGGAAAGAGAGGGCTGATTGGTTCTCGGAATACTTCAATGATTATCTCGATGCCATGTTCCAGGCAGGCGTGGCCAAGAATATAATAGGCGCTCGTTCGAGCCGCCAGAGGGCGAGGATCGTGGGCCTGGTGGATGCATACAATAAGAACAGAGAAGATGTCTCGATACTGCAAAAGCAGATAGCCACTCTAAAGGGAAAGCTGAAAGAGCTTGAAAGCGCGTCCAGGTCGCCTCAGACAGACGCGGTAAAGCGAAGCATAGAAGAGAATATCTCGCGCATAGGCTCCGAATACGAGAAGCGGAGCTCGGTAATGAGGTTCATAAGCGATGATATCGAAACATTCCTCAAGGAAAGCTTCCAGAAGGTCCCGATGGCAAGGCTGGACCAGGCCGAGCGCGAATGGGTCTATTCCCATCCGAGGCTTGCCATGCTTAAACGCCTGGGGATGAACGATGAATATGACGCGTTGGTAAGGCAGAGGCGCGTTATATTCTCGATCGTCGGGCAAAAAGGGCTGGCGGCATCTGAAGTTAGGACAAGGCAGGGTGTCGCGGATAAGAATATCACAAGGCCAGTTGATATCGACAGCGGCCTGCAGCAGCTGCTTCGCGCAGGTGTGGGTAAGTTTGCCCAGGGAGGTATTAACGGAGTATATGAGAGAAGGCAATTCATAAGCGACCTCAATGCTATGATCGTATCAATGAGACAAGGAATGAGTTTTGCGCAATCATTCGAGAACGCGATGAAGGAGAAAGATGCGAACTATAAGCTTGCTTCTTCGTATCGCGACATCCTGACCATGCTTAAGGGCCCGGAAGGCGCAGGTATCGAGACGGCCGCCACCGCATTTATGAAGAGATTGGCAAGTCGAGATGCGGCCGCGTGGAGCCAGGTCAACATGGTCATGCCGGAAGGCTATGTATTTAAAATGCCGCTTGGCAAGGACCTGACATTCCTTGAGTTCAAAGATATAGGCAAGATGCCGGCAAGACAATTGGCAGGCAAGGTGTTCAAGGTAGACTCGGCGACGTCAGCGCTTAGCGCAGTAGATATGGAAGGCGAAACAGGAAGGCTCTTCCTGTTCGCATTATCCCGCAGGCATGCCGGAGAACTCATAAGGATCGTTAATAGCACGGTCGATCTTCCTACCGGGGAAAGGGCGGCGATATCAACTATTATATTCCAGGACCGGGAACAGATAGCGATAACCAGAGATGCGCTTGGCCTATTTACAAGAGAGCTTGGCGGAATCCAGCGTCAGGCGGAATTCTTGAGCATGGCAGCCAAAGACGTGCCGGGCCTCATCAATCCGACAACTTATTTTGAGATAAACGGAAAGGTGTTCGGTTCCGCCAGTAAAAAGTTCGATGCAGCCCAGGAGGTCCGCAAGGAGATAGATAAGGACATAGGCAGGGAGAATGTTATACGAGAAGGCATGGAAAAAATAGATGTTAAGATCAAGCTATCGAGTGCTCCTTTCGGAGCATTTACACCTTACAGGATTTTTGATAGCTCCGGGAACGGCATATCCGTGAAGCGTTATCAGAATGGCGTGATAACAATAGGGGCGAGGAGAAACGTGGACGGAAAGGTCATGGCGGTCGGGGTTGATGAGACGATGTCCGCAGAGGACCTTGCCGACGAAAATAGGTTGTACGGACTTATAGAGTCGCTTAACAGAAGGGCGCCCGGCGTTGACTCGGATGCGATGATACGTAAAGTATTTACAGGGATGGGGATCCTGCTTCCTGGCGTAGGAGAGCCTGCGCTTATGCACGCCGGATTTGGCATAGCGATGTCAGGCTATGCCTTCGCCTCAGTAGAGGATGTAGAAGCTCACAGGGTTGCCCTGCAGGGCGAGATAGATAAAGGTATCACGCCTAGTAGCTTCGTAAAAGATAAGGTAATAATTGGCGGCAAGGAGATTCAGATAGTAATACATAAGACAGTATTAGACAGGCTTGATGCCGTAAAGAAGACTTTGCAGGGCTTTATAGAAGAATGTATAAAGATACGCGGGCCGGATTATGAAGCTACATTAAGGACTAAGCTTGCAGGAAAACCCCTTATATTCGACGCCCTCACCAGATCTCCAAATCTCTACGGTAATTGCCAGAATGACGGCTATATCTACATAAATACCAATTCGCCTATCCAGCTTGATGCGGTAGGTGTCTCTCATGAGTTCATGCATGAAGCGGATATATTCACTGATTCGGAGACCGATGAACAGGCGCTGGCCAAGAAAGATGTCGAGCTGATGCAGTATGTCGGCATAGATATCGCAAAATTCATGGAAAGACTTAAAGACGTAACGATGCCTACCGGGTATCTTGCAGCTGCGCTCGCAGCTATAGCATCGGCTAGACCGGTTGGAACGGCAGCGCCCATGCGCTTGGAAGGGGAAAACCTGATAGCTAGCTGCGACCGGTCGAATGCATGCGATCTGCCTAACAGGCACAGGTATGTGGAAGATCTTGTTAAAAAATTACGTGAAGGTAAGAGGGTGGAGGTCGTTTCATTGAATATCCAGAACTTCAAGATGGAGTTCAATGATAGAGGTAATAGCCTGGGGCCTGAGGTGGGCCATTTATTCGGAGATTTCGGTATACAGGCGGTTGCCGACGCATTGCCGAAGGCCATAAAGGCTACGTTGGAAGAGAAAGGCATCAAGGGCAATTTCGCGGTTTATAATGACGGGAAAAGTTACTTTGTCATATTTGAAGATATGCCAGCAGGATTCTCGGCTACAGATGCCCTGGAGTCGATGCTTAAGGATGACAATACTGCCTTCAAACGCAGCGTTGTCAAGAGCGTCATCTCCGAGACCAAAAAGGTGAAAAAATGGAATGATGAGGCAACAGCCGATTTCACCAAAAATTTCACGACCCGCAACTTCAACATGTATGCCGGCATCTCTGCGCCGGCCTCCCTGAAGGACGAAGTTGGTTCCGGCGTAGATATCTTAAAGCTCGCGCAGCGCGCTGTTGCCCAGGCGGATCTTTCGGCAAAGGCCGCCCAGATGAGGACCGGGGAGATACTCAACGCGATATTCCAGCAGTCTGACATGGAGGGCAAGACAGAGGCAGATATCCGAAAGCTGATAATGGATCGTGCTCAGAGCGCAAGGACCATGGCGATAAGCGCATGGCGCCCGTACGGAGCGCATGTGGAAGATGAAATAGTGGCGCTTGCCAAATACAGCCCTAAAGGCGAGTATGAAGTCATATACAGGCCGATCCCGGAAGTTTATAACGAAGAGGCTACCTATGAGAATCTTATTAACCAATATAGAGTTGCGCTAAAAGCAAGAGATCCGGCTAAGGTCCTGAAGGCCAAAGAGAAACTCTACGATAAGATGCTATTCTATGTACCTGAGCCGTCTGTGAGGTCGAGGTATGTGCGGCCGATCATCGTAGGGATGGAAAGGTTCAGGGATGCCATAAACGGATTGATAAGGGCCCCGCCCCAGGCCGATTGGTCCGGAACATTTCGCGTGGGAGGGGATGAATTCGCGAAAATCATATTTAATGCCAAGACCGGGGTCTTGAGGATATTGCGGTTTGACGCGAATAACCTTGGAAAGATGAATGCCGCATGGGGTAGCAGGATCGGTGACAGGGTGATCGATGATATGCTGCGGCTCATCGATAAAGTGCAGGATCCAAACGACCTGATGGAGTATATCTATAGGTATTTTGACAATACAAATGAACGGGGCGAGAATTTCAGGGACAATCCTCTGGAGCTGACCGATACGGATCATGCTTATATATTGCGGGAACTCGTCCGGTTAGACATAAAAGATACTTCAAGGTACTTAATTTCAGATGAGAGCGGCAGGAATTATCTGGTCAAAGTCCCACCGCTATCATTGACGCATCAGGAAACGGGCAGGTCTTATAAGACCGGGCCTTCGGTTTCTGTGGGGCTTGTCGAGATAGATACTCACCTCATACCCGGAAAAGATAGAATGCGTGACTTTTCTCCGATCCAGGGCAGGGCCGATTCAACGGCCGAGACAGTTAAGTCATCTATAAAGAGATACCAATCCGAGCATGATGGCGCCATCGATTTTGCTGAAGTCAACAGATTGATGGTCAATTCTCAGCCATTCAATACAAAGGCATTGACAACATTCGAGAGATCGCCTATCGACCCGCTCCGTGAAGAGTTCGCAAGGTTCATCGTATCAAAACTTGAAAAGCCGGCCGCGCCAGTTACACCCGAAATGGCGCCTGTTGTCCCCGCCGCGCCGGCGCTTGACTTTAATGTGCGCATAGAGGCAGTTTCATTTAAAGGCGTAGAAGCAGAGTCTTGGAATAAATATAAAGAGCTTCTTGATATGGCGCAAGAGATCGTATCATCTATCCCGAGAAGCGAGCTATTGACCATTATCCGCAACATATCCGGCAATAAGACGCTGCGTTTTGAAGATATTTCCAAAGACATAGCCATATCGTATTTTGCGGAAGGAGTCCATAAGTATGTCTTCAGGGTCGCGTTTTCGACGAAAGAGGGCAAACCGCTCGAGATATTGCTTGCCGCTAAAAAAGAGAAGAACTTAAAAGATATAAGCGGACACGAACTGCAGAACTTGAAGAAACTGCACGGCAGAGGCGTCCCTAAATTCGGTGGGTCGTTCAGGTCTAAGGACGGCAGGTTGTGGTATCTGGAAGAATTTATCGCCGGAGATACGGTCGGCGCGCTCCAGAAGCAAGGTGCCTTGAAGGACAATGTCAAACGCGGCATAGTGGCTACCATGTTATTGATCGCTACCGGACTTAACGGGATGATACCGCGCGACATGCATGCCGAGAATATAATGGTTGAGAAAGGAACGGGCAGGGTTGTGATGGTGGATCTAGGAGACAGGAGGTTACATATAACAGGCAAAGACGCCACCGATGCCCACAGGATGCTATTTATAGGCATGCTGTTGTCCCAATACGGCGTTAACGACAAGGAGAGACCTGAGCTTGACCATGTCTTCTTTGACGCCATAGCCAATGACAGATCTCTTTCCGAGGAAGGAAGCCTTGAAATGCTGCAAAAGGCGTATGCGGAACTTGAGAAGAGAGGCCAGGCAGGCGTTGTTGGCTATCTGGCCAAAGAAGGGCGCAATATGTTCGTAAGCGTCGGGGCGCAGAATAGGGATGCTGCGCGCATGGACGATTTTGTAGGCACATTTACAAGAAGCCTCGGATCATACCTTGCTAAGTCAGGCCAGCTCCGCGGCCCGCCTATTATGCCAATATCTACAGCACCGGTTGCTGCCGCTGTCCCTGGTATTGTGAGCCTTACCGATAATATTGCTGAAGACATGGCGTTGCGCAATGTGATCGCTCTGGCAAGTTTCAGCCATGCGTCGAACAGGCTTACCGAAATAATGGGCATGGTGCAGATAGTTATGACGCTCACATCTGACATGATAGAGATACTAAAGAAAGAGAATGCGTCGGACGCCATGTTGAACGAGATGCGAGATATCCGAAGAGGCATGGTCGATGACGGTATAAGCAAAATAATAGAGCTTCACAAAAAGGCCATAGAACAGATGAGGAGTGGAGGCAAGAAGTATGCTCCTGCAGAAGTGTCTTCATGGAAAGAGGAATACCTTAAAGCGTACCGATCTTTCGAAGCTTCCGCGAAAAGGTTCGACGGCGTAAAAGAGAAGATGGCGGCCGCCGTAACCGATAAAGAACTGCCAAAACTTCTGAAATGGTATGGTGATGTCGCGCCCAAGCTTGATGACGTGCTTTCTGACAGGGCCAGTCTTATGACCGGCGAACTTAAAGATGAGTTGATCGATTTGCGCGAGGTCCTTGATCGGGAGCTCTTTATAAAATTACTCCAGGCCGTTGTCAATAACCCTGCTACGGAAAGGTATTTCGATATTCGCATGCCCGACGGACCTGTCATGGTCAAGGGCAACAGGATATCGCTATCAGCACTCTTTACAGACCTTGCTAACAATGCCTATAAGTATGCCGAGAAGGCGCAGAAAGGGAATGCCAAAGTAATCATTGAGCTTGCACTTGAAAACGGCAAGCCAGTGGTCAAGGTGACCGATAACGGCGAGGGCATAACGCCGGAGAAGCTGGCCCAGATGCAGCAGCCGTTCTTCACTACCGGAGGCACGGGTATCGGCCTTACCGAGTCGCGCATAATAGCCAAGGACCATGGCGGCTCGATCGATGTGCAGTCAGAGCCTGGCAAAGGCGCTATGTTCATAGTCCGCCTGCCTCTCGCATCAGCACCCGTCTCTATACCGCCTGTCGTCGAGGTCGCTGGGCTGGTGGCGCCGGCACCAGGCGAGAGGGAAGTGGTGAAGGTTGAAAAAGTGACTACGCCTTTGACAAAGGTGGAAGAGGCTTCCAGGAGGCGTGCGAAAAAGGCTGGCCTTGAGATAGCGGTTTACCGCAAGAATGTAGTTCCGATGGCTGAGGAATTTGCCAGGTCCAAGGATATCGAAACCCTCAGGCGCGAGCGAGATATATTGCAGCAAAAATTCGAAAGAGGCGAGACATTGCCTATTTACCAGGATGAAGCGTATGAGCTTGCTATAGAGATGCTAGAGGGTGCGGCGCCGGCTATAACTCCGAGCCAGGTCATCAAGACCGCACTTGCGGATGCGGCTCAGGGAACCGCGAATATAATAGTCATGGCAGGGTCTGAGATGTATGTTGCCCAGCAGACCAGCATAAACCGCACTATGGCACAGCAGCTCGGCAAGACGCAGAATATCACGGTAGTTCCTTACAGCTATAAATACGGGGAGAATATCGATTGGAAGGCCGGCATAACAAAGGTCTTGTCTATGGCAGTGCAGGACCTTCACGCCAGGATCAAGAAAGGCGATGCTACTGCGCGCGTGATAGTATTTGTGCCATTCGACGGCGTGAAAGATGTGAAGGCGATGGTGGCAGGCATAGACGCCGATATGGTGCCCAGGGTGACGGTCGTCGGCGAAGCCAATATGCCGATGGACGGAGGCATAGATAACATAGTCCATATAGCGTCAGGCGTAAGCATGCTTGAATATGAAAGATTCCGGAAAGGCGATTACGGTGATGCTGTCATGCCGCAGGAGTCCAAGATGCGCTTAAATGACCTCATGAAGCTTCTGGTCGTAGATCCAGCCGCTATCGATATAGGAAAACATCCGGATATAATAGACAGGATCCTGGACGGCCTTACCGCCATACCGCTCAGGCCGATCACCGGAGAAATATCCCAGCGCATAGAGAGTATGAAGAAAGTCCTTCAATCACTTTAAGGATATCCTCTTTATCTATATTGGTCGCACGCCCTTGATTTCCGGATAATTCTATGTGTACTATTAAGAGCTAATATAAAAGGATATTATATTTAATATGAGTGATTTGAGCATTCGAAATTCTGCGCGGGCCTGGTTGTGGCCCTTTTTTCTTATCCTGGCCGCCTTGTTTCTGTATTGCAACGGGCTTTTGAACGAAGATATATTCAGCCCGGATGCCGTCAGGATAGCCATGGACGGCGCCTATTTCCACGACCTCTTAAGAGATGCGCCGATATTCAATCTGTATGATTATACGATCCACTATTATGCTAGATACCCCGCTGTATCTTTAGGTTTTCGCGAGCCATTCTTCCAGTTTATCCTGGGCATCCTCTATCATATATTCGGCATAAGCATGTCTGTGGCCAAGCTCGGAGTGCTTATATTCGCGGCAATAGGCATAATCTTCTTCTATAAACTTGTGGAAAACATATATGGCCGAATAGCAGCCATACTATCGTCGCTTCTTTTTATCACCGCACCTTTTTTGGTCAGGTTTACGTGGATCCCGATGCTTGAGATGCCGGCATTGGCCATGTCATTAGCCACGATATACTATTTTTACAGATATGTTGAGCTAAAAGACAAGAAGGCGCTCGGTTTATTCTTTGTTATATTCGCGTTGTCGTTGTGGACCAAGAGGCTGACTTGGTTCATATTTATTTTTTGCGCCTTATATCTGACTGTTGCCGGAGGATGGAGGCTGTTCGTCAAGAAAGAGGCCCTCCGGTGGTTAGCTCTATTTATGCTCATGATCACGCCGCTTATAGTCATTTCAGCATGGCTTGGCGAGCCAACTATTAAACGCGCGGCTCCGCTGGCGAAGGTTGCCGTTACCGCGGACGCAGTAAAAAGCCAGGCGGCGATCAGAACGGTGGCTTTGCCAAAGGGCTTTGTTATGCGCGTTCCGGATTTTATCTATTATTTAAAGGCCCTGTATAAATTCAACCTGACCTTGCCTGTCGTAGCGCTGTCTCTGGCCGGAGCGATCCTGGCGATATTTAAAAGAGACAGGAGGGCGATATTATTCGCATGCTGGATAATAGCCGTTTATATAACAATGATATCCATCAGGTAGAAAGAGCCCCGGTATGCGATATGCTGGATACCGGCTTTTATAGCCCTGGCCGGCAGCATTGCAGCCTATCCGGCATCCCGCAGGAGATGGGCCCCGCTGCTTCTCGCAGGGCTATTTGCCGGATGCATCATCTTTAATCTTTATAAGGTTCAAAGGATGAATGATTTTAGGGCCACCGGATTCAGGGCCGCGGCAGAATATGTGACAGAGGATCCCAGGGGGTCCACATTATTCTATGACGGGTATGGTAACGGGGCTTTTGTATTCTGGGTGCGCAAATTTGATAAGGACAGGAAGACCATAGTCTTAAGAGGCGATAAGCTCCTGACATCTTCGGCCATATTCGATTGGAGGGATCTTAAGATACATGTCCGCTCGACCGAAGAGATATATGATATCTTCAGGCGGTTTGGCACGACATATGTAGTCGTCGAAAAATACGATAAGGCAGGGATACCGGTCCGGGCCATGCTAAGAGAAATGCTGAAGACGGGCAAGTTCCGCATGGTAAAAGAGCTGCCGATCGAAACATCCGATCCGGAGCTTAAAGGCCAGAGCATCTTGATATATGAAAGGCTTGAAGGTCCTGTGGCTCCGTATGGAGAGCTGGTATTGCCGTTACCGATAGTAGGCAAGGAGATAAAGCTGCCGATAGAGGACCTGGTGCAGGATGGAACGCGAAAGCGGAGATAGCATGGCGCAAGATAGGATCGTTATAATAGGAGCTGGCCCGGCCGGTATGGCGTGCGCTCATACGCTTACGGCAAAGGGCCGGCCATGCACCGTGATAGAGAAAGAGGATATGCCCGGCGGGCTATGCCGCACGCTCGACCATGGCGGATATCTATTTGACATAGGCGGCCATCGCTTTCTTACAAAGTCGGATGAGATCGACAAGCTGTGGCGTGAAGTTATGGGGGATGACATGCTTCACGTGAAGCGCCTGTCGAGGATATATTACAATAAAAGATATTTTGATTATCCACTCTCTTTCTTTAATACTTTCTGGAATCTCGGGCCTTTTGAAAGCGCGTTATGCGTAGCCAGTTATCTAAAGTCAAAGATATCGCGCGTCGATGATTCCACTTTCGAAGGATGGGTCATAAACCGTTTCGGAAAGCGCCTGTATGACATATTTTTTAAGACCTACACCGAAAAGGTGTGGGCTGTAGCATGTACGGACATCTCTGCGGACTGGGCAAGCCAAAGATTAAGAGGATTGTCCTTGAGGATCGCGATAAAAAAGGCAATGCTCGGCATGAAGGGAAAGTCGCCGAAGACTTTATCCGGGGAGTTCCTTTATCCCAGGACCGGTCCAGGCGAGTTCTATTATAGGTTGAAAGAGCGGGTGTCGGAAGGCGGAGGGCAGTTTATATTTAAGAGAACATTGACCGGTATCCGGCATAACGCTAATAATGTGAGCTCGATAGAGGTCGAAGACGCTAGAACCGGCAAGAGGGAGGAGATGCCGGTAGAATATCTATTTTCCAGCATGCCGTTGCCATCCATGATAATGGCCCTGGACCCCGCTCCACCGGATGAAGTGTTGCAGGCCGCTAGAAATTTACGCTTCAGGGATTTTTTAGTGGTAAACTTGATACTGGACAAGGAGCGCATCTTCCCCGATCAATGGATATACGTGCATTCACCAGAGGTCAAGCTCGGCAGGGTCCAAAACTATAAGAACTGGAGCCCGGCCATGGTGATCGATCCTAAGAAGACGTCTCTGGGGCTTGAATACTTCTGCACCGAAGGCGATGAGCTGTGGCGGATGAATGACGTAGACTTGATCAACTATGCGATTCGCGAGCTTGAGAGTATCGGAATAGTCTCCAGGCGCTATCTAGTGAACGGTTTTGTTGTCCGGTGCCAGAACGCTTATCCGATATATTCGCTGGGCTATCAAAAGAACATGGATATAGTGCGCGGCTATTTAAGCCGATTCACGAATCTGCAGACCATCGGGCGGGGCGGGCTTTTTCGGTACGACAATTCGGATCATGCCTTATTGACGGGCATATACGCGGCAAAGAATTTTTTGGGCGCCGGGCATTATGATCTATGGAAGGTGAGCGCGGAAGACGGATATCTTGAATCCTGAACATCGCATAAGGCCGGGATAAATGAATATACGAAGATACCTCAATTTATTAAGGGAGATAGCATTCTCCCAGTTCAAGATCAAGGACCAGAGCACGGTTTTTGGTTTTGTCTGGAGTTTCCTGAACCCGCTTGCGATGCTGTTGATCCTTTACGCGTTTTTCAGCATGCGGATGGGTGCCGAGATCGAACATTACGCTATCTACATACTTATAGGGGTGATCCAGTATAATTATTTTGCCACAGCTACCAGCACGGCTATGCGCAGCTTGTATTCCATGAAACAACTCGCTACAAGCACTATATTTCCGAAAGATGTCCTGGTCGTGGGAGTTGTCGTAGCCAACGCCGTAGAATTTATCCTCTCGATGCTTATCTGCGTAGTGATAGCCTGCGCTTCAGGCATCCCCATATCCTGGGCGGTATTCATGCTTCCGCTGGTCATTATATTGCAAGCCATGACCGTGCTTTGGATAGGATTCATATTGGCCACCCTATTCGTATTTATCAAGGACCTTGGGCACATCTACGAAGTATTTTTACGCGTGCTCTTCTTCGTAACCCCGATATTCTACGCCTTGAGTTTCGCAGGTAACGGTTTGCCGAGATATGTGCTCCTGGCTAATCCGCTTACCCATCTGATAGGTTTTTCCAGGGACATAATAATAAATGGCAAACCCTTTCCCGCGGCACCATTTGCTATCCTGCTATTCGCGAATCTGATATTGTTGCTGTTATCGATAAGGCTATTTAAAAAGTTCGAGAAAAAATTTGCGGAGTATCTGTAATATGGAATTTGCGATCAATATAAAAGACGGGTGCAAGGCCTTCGCGCTGGAGAGGTATCACGCTACAATGTTCAGGGCCATAAAGAGGAAGATCCTCAGGCGTCCTTTTTCCGCGCAGCATTTTTTGGCTCTTCAGAACATTAACATCGAAGTATCACCCGGAGAAAAGATAGGCCTGGTGGGGGATAACGGATCCGGAAAGACCACTTTATTGCGGACCATGGCCGGCTTGTATGAATTGAGCGGAGGGCACATAGAGACTCGGGGCACAAAGATGATCCTGAGCGGTTTCGGGCTCGGGATGTGCGACGAGTTAAGCGTGGAAGAGAATATATATCTATACGGTACTATATATGGGATCGGGCGCGATGATATCAATAAAAATTTTCACGAGATAATAGAGTGGGCCGCATTACAGAAGTTCGTAGGCGCGAAACTCAAGACGCTGTCATCGGGAATGGTGACCAGGCTGGCGTTCTCGATAAGCAGGCATGTCCAGGCCGACATATATCTACTTGACGAGGCGCTATCTGCCGGCGACAAACATTTTAAGGATAAGTGCGGTCAGGTATTTGAGGATTATAAGAAGGGCCCAAAGACGTTCGTGGTCGCAACGCATGACATGGAGTTTGTGCGCAGGTTCTGCTCAAAAGCCCTGTGGCTGCACAAAGGCAGCCAGATGGCATTCGGGGACGTGGAAAGCACGCTTAAGCAATATGCCGATTCCAAAGCCTAATGGCTCATGTCCTCGACAGGAAGATAGCGGTGTAATCTATGAGAAACGTAACAGCTATAGTGCTGAGCATAGGCGAGAAGACGACCGAGCGGGCCATCGAAAGCTTAAAAAAACAATCACTCCCTCCCAAAGAGATCATAGCGATAGAGAACGTCGCTCCGTTCCATAAGGCCCTGAATCTGGGCGCTTCAAAGGTTAAAACGGAGTTCTTCGTTCAGGTTGACTCTGACATGATCCTTGACAGGACCTGCCTGGAGGACCTCAGGCGCTCTATGAGGCATAATGTCGGCGTGGTGATAGGGCATCTCAGGGATCTTATCACAGGAAGGGTTGTGGGTGTAAAGCTATTCAGAGCGGGATGTTTTAAGGGCCATCAGTTTAAAGACGTGATGTCGCCGGACACGACCTTCGCCGATGAGATACTAAAAGACGGCTGGAAGACCGTGTTTGCGCTTAAGTTTTCCGGTAAAGATGAAATAAAGTGGCACACCTTCGGAGAGCACAGGCCCGAGTATACAAATCTTTACACCTATTGCAAGTTCATTTTAGAGGGCGGCAGATATAAAACAAGAAAAGACTTTGCGGGAATAAGATGGCATATAGAGAATTTGCGTGATTCGGGCCATGATAAATCGCTGATAGCCATTCTGGCGCTAGCCCAGGGCGTTTTGATAGTCGAGGATAAGGACGGCTTGAGGCCGTTTCAGTACAGCAAAGATGTCGAGTTCCTGGAAAGATTTTTGATCGCTGCCGGCGGTTCCGAGGCCGAGACCCCGATTTTTAAGGCCCCTGTAAATTTCAAACCGGAGGAGGTGTTCAGCGACAATTACAAGCTGGGCGCAGAATTCAGAAGAAAGAATTCAGCCGTATCATTTGAGCGCTATGTCGGGCAATTACTCAAGAACACCAGAGACACTTCCGCGCTGATCGCACTCTTTGGCCTGTGTCATGGATTGTTCGCGGATGACAAGGAAGCAAATAACGCCGCTGATGGCTATAGCTCTATCCAGTATAATTTGCTTAGGAAGTGGATCACGGAGTGGATAACCCGATACTTGTCAGTAGGCAGGAGGCATGCAATAAAAGGGGACCTCGGCGGGATCATCTGGTATTTCAGCCAGCTTGCAGATACAAAATACAGCGATTCACTGATCTCTCAGATCTTTCTTGCGGAAGGGATGTTTACGGCAGGCTCAGAAGACGTGTCCGGTCGCAGCGTCGCGGCGTCCGGATATTTTGATTTTTTGGAAGATTTTATGAAAGGCGGCGGCACCTGCGATATCAAATCCGACGATCGCTGTCACTGGGTTCAAGCCCGAAGAGATATTCCGTAGATTTATTACGCTGGGTTCGGAGTTGGGAAAGTCCAAAGCCACGCCATCATTTAAATACATCATGGAAAAGTTAGCCCTGAACAAGTCTATCATGGCATTGGTCGGGAAGATAGCTTTATGCCACGGCTTATTTTCTGACAGCTCTTCGGAAGATAAGATCAAAGGCGATTATTACATGCTTAAGGGGATCCTGGCAGAATGGTTCGGCAGAAATTTATTGCAAGGAATAATACGAAAAAATGCGAAAGATCCGGTCGGGCTTATGTCGGATTTCAAGATCACAAGAGAGCTGTACGGTGCGGACGATGCATTGATCTCGGAGTTATTATTGGCGGAGGGGATCTTCCTGAAAAGCCAGAAAGACTTATCGCGGTTTTTTGTTAAAACAAAATATTTCGATCATGCGGAGCGTTCCTTGGGTGGAGATGGAGACCACAAGCTCGATCCTTCGGATTTTTCGCCCATGGCCGATTCCGGATCGAGCGATATATTCGAAAAATATTACATGTTGGGATCAACGTTATGGTCTAAGAGCGCATCTGCAGCGATTAGAGAGCTGATGGCTGGACTTGATGCAGGCGCAGGCAGGCAATTCTTCGTCGCTAAAATAGCCCTGTCTCGCGGAGTGATGTCGGCTCTATCCGGAGCGCAAAATATATTCGAAGATTATAATCGTATCAAGCATCTCATCCGCCCGGAAAGCATTCTTTCCAGGATGAGAAGAATATTCACAAGATAGCCTCAGGTCCCTTCGAGGTTTCTTTATCAAAATAATATTCGAGTTCCTTGTCGCTATATTCACAGAATGGCCTTCCGCGCCTGTCTTTTATGACAAAGTCGAATTTATCTGAGCGCACAGGATTGATCCCATGCTTTCTTATGAATGCAATCAGCGACTTGTAAAGCGTCTTATTGTTTTCGCGTATTTTAATGTAACGCGCTTCATCTTTGAAGAAATCAGCATCTTTAAGCCTTCTGTTATGATGCACCGCGATCACGTTATGATCGCATGCCAGCAGCCAGCCCTTTTTTCTCGCTCTTATCGATAGATCATAATCTTCGTATCCGTTCAGAAATCTTTCGTCATAGGAAACATTTTCGAGGAGCTTGCGCCTGAACAGGGTAGCCCCGCCTGAAACATAGTCACAAAAGAGAAGGCCGTTCTTACCGGGTTTTCTGTGACGGGAGGTTCCGCTGTCCATAAAAAAAGCGATGTAACCTTTCCTGCTCATCTTGCCGTCAATGGTGAATCTTTCAATGAATCCGCCGTTAAGCAGCGTTTTTCCTGCCGGCGATATGCAGCGCGCCTGTAAGGCGCCCAGCTTATTATTACGCCTCATGTCGCATGTCAGCTTCTCGAGCCATCCTCTGTCGAATGTCATGTCATTGTCGGACTGAAAGATCAGATCAGACCTGGAGGAACATAAACCCAAGGCCTTTTTACGGCCTCTTGCGCATCCTATATTTTCCCTTAAAAATAGCACTTTAAGGCTGGGGAATGATAGGCTCTTCAGGTAGCTCTTTGTTATTTTATTGGAATTCTGGTCTAGAATGATGACTTCGAAAGGCGTTTTATCAGGATCCGTATTCCAGTAAATTGAATTTATGCAGTTTTTGATATCATTGCGCCTGTCCAGCGACAGGATCGCAATGGAGGTCATCGCCATTTTTTTGTCATCTCAGTATATTATTTTGCCTTTCGCAATAATTCGGCGACTTTTAAATCTATGCTTTCCAGTATGTCCTCGGATATGGCGCGCCACTCTTTAAGAAGCGGCGCAGTTATCTCTATCCTTCGAGGCTCCGGGTTGTCGACATAATTTTCGTAAGTCTTCTCTATCCATGAGGCATCTTTGCCATAGTGCCTTATATATTCCGCGACCGTTTCTCGCGGAGTCGTGGTGATCATGCCGTGGTCAAGGAAAAGTTGCGTAGCGGGCAGCGTGCAATACAAAAGCGATATTATGCGTTGAACATAAAGCTGGTCTCCCATAAAAGCATTTCTTACGGTGCTTGGGAGCCTGGAAGAGAAAGCCATTATATTCTCGAATAAGGCGCTTGCGGTAGGTTCTCTCAAGAGATCCATCATGTCATCGCCGCAGACGATCTCGCCATGCCTCTTCAGGTAATAGTATTCTACTGGCAGGCAGTAGGGGTTATGAAATGTATTCAGGTACGATAGTCCGGAAGACCTGATAAAATTTGGACGGTCTGAAATGAAACATATCCTATGCTTTGTGATCGCGCCAAAGAGGGGATGAGGCGGAAACCCGGCGCTGTCCGATATGGCCTTTAAACATGCCGTATCCGGCGCGCGATCATCAAGTATAAAATATAGAAAATATCCAAAATCCGTGCAGGGCGCCGAAGCTAAAAGCACGGATCTTACGGTCCCGTTCTGCTTATCGCAAAAATCCGCTATGGAAGGTCGAAGCTGTTCAAGGATGGCTGCTTTGTTCTTTTGAGGGTAGCGCGCATCCGTTAATCTCATTGATAAGCCGGCATGGATGGCGCAGGCACGATCCGTATTCACGCGCTCCTCTATCTGCAAGACGGCGCCTAGGTGCATATTTGTGAATTTCTCCATCATGGCGGCGTCGAATCGCATATTTGCGCCGTTCGCGATCTGCACGTACAGGCGGCAGGCATTGCGAATATCTACGGGACGCTTATCCTCGCCGCCTAGAAGCATTTTGCAAAAAGCATAATTCGCGGTCTCATGGACGCCCGGCGTCAATTTTTTTGAGAGCTTTATGAAGTTGTTGCAAAAATGCCTGACGATGCTGGGTGTCCTTATCTCATTTGCAGTGTAGTACATATCTGTAAAGCTGTTGAAGAAACAGAATATCCAGTTATTGCGCTCGCTATCCTGGCGAGCGGGCTTGAGCGCAAGGCGCATCTTCGCGGGTATTACGGGTATCGAGTGTTGATATTTTGGGTTGACGCTCATTTCGAGAGAGTTCTTTAATTCCGCGGCCTTCCATATAACGAAGTACATTGCAACAATACTCATTCTGCGAAAACCGTCTAGGAATGCCATGAGATCGGCCGTATCTTCAGCGGAAGCATTGTCTTTTATGACGACCCCGATATCTATATCGCTCGATCCGCACACCGTATCTTCTTTGTATTTCTTGTCCGTATATACACAAATGACATTTTTATTGAAAGAAAGCATCAGCGATAGGATGAAGGTTATGCGGAACCAGAATTTTTGAAGTGGATAGAGATCGATTTTTCATATTTCAAGCGGGATAGCCAGGGATCCGATCTGCATCTTCATGTTTTTAAAGAGACCAGGCGCATAGAGGAGATCCCGGGGATGGTGGCGGTATTCTCCACGCCGCGGAATGTTTGCTATTACAAGGACGGGGTTACTTACATAGACTATTTCGGGAGGGGGCTGGCTATATACGACAGAAAGTCCGGTCGTGTTGATATATATTCCGAAGATCCCGTGATAATACATTCCGCCTCTTACGAGTCCATTCTATCGCTTGTCGGCCAGTATCTGGATGGCAAGGCCTGGCATCGCATACATGGCGTGGGTTTTGATGTAAATGGAAAAGCTGCGATAGTCATGCTGGACAGCGGTTCCGGCAAGACCGAGCTTGCCATGAGGTTTTTGCGCTCAAAGGCTCCGCAAAAACTCATATCCGAAGATACTCCCCTTGTTACTAGAGAGGGTAAAGTTTTGCCATTCCCGCTTCGGATAGGCGTAATAAATGCCGAAGCTATTGCGGACATACCGGAAAGCGCGAAGGTCTATTTTCCCAGAACGGAGTTCGGCCCTAAATATCTGGCAGATGTCACATATTTTAAGGACAAAATAGCCACCAAAAGTTCTTCCGCGTGGATCCTTGTTATGGGAAAGCGCTCCACGCTGGACGAGCCTAAAATATATGCCGTACCAAAGATAGCGGTACTCGGCAATGTCTTTAAAAATCATATAATGGGTTTGGGCGTATATCATGGCCTGGAGTTCATACTTAAGGCTACTCCTTTCGATTTATTCAAAAAGACAGGCCTGGTATTTTCGAGGATCATCAACAGCATAATATTGATAGCGCGCTCCAGGACTTTCTCTCTGATACTTTCAAAGGATACGGAGAAGAATTGCGCGCTCTTAGAGAAATTCTTTCAGGAGCAGCAATAGATGGCATCCGCAACAGCAGTGTCCGTGGTAGTTCCCGTATATAATTCCGAGAAAACTCTCGAGGCATGCATACAGTCCTTGCTGGATATCGATCATCCAAAAGGGTCCATGGAGCTCATATTTGTGGATAATGGATCGACTGATTCCACTCCCGAGATCCTGAAGCGATATGCAGATAAGATCATCCTGCTTTCCGAAAAAAAACGCGGGCCAGCTGCGGCCAGGAATCGCGGGATCAAAGCTGCGACATGCGGGATAATAGCTTTCACGGATTCGGATTGCGTTGTCGACAAGAGTTGGCTGCGCGAGCTGGTCAAACCGCTGGAGGATCCGGCGGTTGGTATTACCGGAGGCAAGATACTCGCAAAGCAGCCATGCAATGAGATCGAGAAGTTCGGCGAAGATATACACGATCACTATAAGGCCCTCAACATATATAAGCCGCCATACGCCATAACCATGAACTGGGCTTCAAGGCTTTCGACGCTAAAGGAAGCCGGACTATTTGACGAAGGATTGCTTAGAGGGGAAGATTCTGATCTGTCGTATAGGATATGTCAGGCCGGCTATAAAATGGCCTATGTTCCGGAAGCTGTCATATGCCATGAGAACGAAAAAGGCCTGAAAGGGTTGTTCATGGAAGGGTTTGCGCACGGATTCTATTCCGTTCAGCTGCTGAAGAAACATAAGGATCTTGTGAAGCGCGCCGGTCATCGCAGGTTTGTCGCAAATGATTATGTCGTTATATTATCCGGCATTTTTGATATCCTGTTGCGCCGAAGCAAGATCAGCTCGACTTGCGCAACTGTTTTTAACCTAGGCAAAAAGATCGGCAAGATCCTAGGTTCATTCCGGTTTTTTTACGTGGAATTGTGAGGTTGTCGATGAGGTTTTTTAAGGAGCCGGAAGCTGTGCCGCGCCCGCGCAAAATACTCTATTATTTCTGGTGGTTCCCGGAGCTGAGCGAGATATTCATACGCAGGGAGATAATGGAGCTTAAATCGCTTGGATTGGATGTGGAAATATGGTCTCAGATACCGGCTCATGACCAGGACCTGGGCCCGGAAGCGCGCAGATTGGGTTCGGACGCTCATTATCTGTATCCTCATTTAACCAAAGAGAATGAGGGTAAGTGTTTCAGTTATTTTTTCAGGAAAAGGCCGCTGGTCGTAATAAGGCTGCTGGTCTTTATTTTTTTGCGCAGATACAGGAGCGCAAGGCATCGAGCGATAGGGATCGAACACTTCACAAAGGGCCTGGTCCTCGCAAGGAACATTGAAAATCGAGGTGTCGCGCATATACACAGCCCCTGGTCGGATTTTACGGCCATAACTGCATTGGTAGCCTCTAGATTATTGAGCATAACCTATAGCATAGACGCTCGATCATTCGAACTATATAGGAACACTGAAGGTTTTATGCTTCCCGAAAAGGTAAAATATGCAAAATTCGTGAGAGTGAATTCTCGCTATAACAGGGACCATCTGAATGCGCTTACTAAAGGCAGATATGCAGGAAAGATACATGTTATCTACGGCGGCCTTGACTTGAGCCGGTTCGTTGGGGTAGGAGACAAGGGTCGAATCTCCGCAGGGTTACGCATACTTTCCGTCGGAAGGATAATAGAGGAGAAGGGGTTCCACGTATTGGCTAAAGCCTTAAAGATCCTGGAAGGGAAAGGTGTGGATCTCAAGTGCGAGATCGTGGGAGGGCTTCCTGAGAATGATGCGTATCACGAAACGCTCGAACGCCTTATTCTGGACCTTGGCTTGAAAGATAAGATGACTCTTTCGGGATCTCAGCCCCTTGAATTTGTAATGAAAAAATACAGGGAAGCGGATATTTTCGTACTGCCATGCGTTGTGGCGCAGAACGGCGGCAGGGACAATATCCCTAATGCGCTGAAAGAGGCGATGGCGATGAAGCTCGCAGTCATTTCTACTGATATAACCGGCATGCCGGAGTTGGTCGACAATGGCAAGAACGGCATTCTTGTTCCGGAGAATGACGTAGAAGCATTGGCGACGGCTATAGGTAATCTGGCGAAGAATAAGGAGATCGCGACGAAGTTGGGCGAGAACGCGCGAATCAAGATCGAGGAAAAGTTCGATCTATCCAAGAATGCAGGCAGGCTATACGAACTGTTGGTTGACGGGTATTCCGCCAGGGAAGCATAGATGAATGACAGAGACAAGATAACGGTCCTGATGACACTTAAAGACCAGAAGCGCGAATTTCTGACCGCTGCCATAGATTCTGTCATCCAGCAGAGTTCGCCCGACTGGTTCTTTCTGGTGATAATAGACTTCGATACGCCCGATCACGTGAAAGATATAATACGCGCTTACTGCAAAGACCCTCGCGTCAAGATGCTGGTCTCCGACAGAGATGCGCCGCCAGGTTTAGCCAGGGGATTGAACATAGGGATGAAAGAAGCAGTAACAGATTTTGTGTGCATTCTGCTAAGCGACGATCTCATGAATAAGGACGCGATCGCTATTCTAAAAGAGTATATTAAAAAATATCCCGGCGTGGATTTCTTCTATTCCTCGAGAGCGTTCATCGATTCGAAAGGAGTTGTCAGATCGCCGATCATATGCAGCACTCCTCCGATATTTGCCATAGATAATCTTAAAAAAGCAGGGTGTCCCGCAAAGCATCTATTGTGCTGGCGCAGGTTGAAGGGCGCGGAGGCCGGCGGAATGGATGAAGAGTTTGGATTGCATGGTTGCGATGATTTTGATTTCCCATGGACTATGGCGGATCGAGGGTGCACATTCAAAGCCGTAGACGAACGCCTTTATTACTACAGGAATCATGATGATTTTTATAGATTGACGACCCATATTCCCATGATGCATCAGGTTGAGATATTGCGAAAGATATTTAAAAAACACCGCGTATCAGAAAAAGATGCCGAAGAGTATATCGCGGCTGCGATGCGGGGATATCTTGTGAATGACAAGCTGGTCAATTATGAAAAAGACACGTCATGGCATGTAATGTCTGCCGGTTTCAGGACCGCTGATGGCAAGGCGGCAGAGTTCGTCGATAAGGGGTTCGAAAAAAGCCGTTTTTTCCCGCATAAAACATATTATCTGCCCAAGGCCGGACCGGATGGCATGCAGAATGCTGTCAAGATGTGCGGGGTAAGCGATCCCGGCAAGCTGTTCGAGGCGGTGATGTATGCCGAGGATGGTCTTATGGCGAGCGCCAACTTAATTGTAAAGGGCGACGCGCTCTACGCGAATAATCTATCATCCGACGTTTTCCAAGGAATATCGCAAAGGCCGGAGCATGAGGCCGGAGTAGAAAATAAGCTAAATGGTCGGGCTGATATGTTATTGAACAGCGTAATGAATTTCGCATTAGAGAGGCATATCAAGAAAGTCTATCTTCCCGCGGCAGATCTTTTGTCGCGCTACAGGGCGAACAAAAGCGGATGGCCGGGCAGGGGCGGGTGGTGGGTCGTAGATCTTAAAAAGAATATGGACAGGATAGTATTGCTTGAAAAAAAAGAGGAGTCCGTAGAGCAATTCAAGACGATATGCGTATGTCATGATATTGAGCACGGCCTGGGATATGCCGACACAGATCAGCAATTTAAGGCAATTGCGGACAAAGAGTCTCCCGGAGCCATACTTGAAATGCTGAAGATCGAACGGGAGATGAATGTCAAGGCAACTTATAACATCGTGGGATGTCTTTTCGACAGGTGGCGCTCGCCTATAGAAAAAGACGGTCACTGCATAGCATTCCATTCTTTCGACCATAAGATCGATAGCTCCGGATGCGAGAATCCAGGTTTACGATCATTCGATGACCCTAAAGGGCAATTGCATAAATGCCGGTCTATCGATCGTCGGATAAAAGGATACAGGATACCTCGATCCAGGATAACCCCGGAATTGACAGACGAGAATCTGGCTTATCATAATTTTGAATGGCTGGCAACCTCCACCGATTGTATTAAACAGGATTTTCCGAAAATGCAAAACGGCATAGTGAAGATACCTGTCTTGTTCGACGATTCCGCTATGCATAATAATAAGCTCAGATACGAGGAATGGGAAAATATGGCCATCGAGACCATAAAGAGCAATTATTTTGTGGCATTCGGACTGCATGATTGTTATGCGCAATACTGGCTGCCTCATTATGGGGAATTCCTCAAGAAGATATCATCGCTCGGCACTCTCAGGACAATGAACGAAGTCGCCGGTGATGTGATAATCGGAAGCGCTGTTTAAATTTATTCAGGAAGAGATCAAGATGAACATACTGTTTGAGACCATCAGCTATCATCCGATGAAAGGCGGCGCGGAATTAATGATCGAGAGGCTCGCTATCGAGTTTATGCGGCTCGGTCATAATGTTACCGTCGTCACCCAGAGATATCCGGATTCCCTCCCGGAATTTGAGAGGCGGAACGGCATAGATATCATACGATTGAAATATCCTCCGGATAATGTCACGAACAGAAAACGCATCATTCCGTTTATCCGCATATCCTGGCCGGTTACATTGGCTATAAAAAAGATAATAAGCGCAAGGAATATCGACGTTGTGTGCGTCGGATTATTGGGCACGGGCTCCATCTCTGCCGTCTTACTGAAATATGTAATGCGTTTTAAATTTGTTCTTTATCTTCACGGCGGAGAGATCAGGAAAGACAGGCATGTCTCAAAATTGAAGAAACTTATCCTGACCCTGTGCCTTCGGAAAGCGCGTGTCGTGATAGCGGTCTCAAACAGATTAAAAGAGGAAGCCGTTAAATTTGCGCCTTTCGCAGGAAAGAAAATGCACTTTCTACCTAATGGCGTTGATTTTAAAAAGATCAGAGCCTGCCCCGGGCATTCTCATCCTCGTGATTATATCCTTTATGTCGGACGATTTCATCCGGTCAAAGGAACCGATATTCTGATAAACGCTTTTCATTCTATCTCAAGCCAAGTTCCGGGATTGGACCTTTTTATGATAGGGGTTGAGTATGAGGACCGTGGAGTGGAGAAGGGCCTGAGGCAGATGGTCTCCGAATACGGGCTGGAGAACAGGGCGTTCTTTCTGGGCTCGAAAGAGCAGGAAGAGGTCTATTCGCTCTTAAATTCATGCAAATTCATGGTCATGCCTTCTCATGCGGAAGGATGTCCGCTTGTATTGCTGGAGGCGCTGGCGGCGAATAAGGCAGTTATCGGAAGCAATGTAAAAGGCATCGCGGAGATCATCGAGAATGGCAAGAATGGCATCCTTTTTCCGGAAGGCGACTCCAAAGAGCTGGGGAGATTGATCGTGGAATATTATACGGACAAACAAAAGCTAAATTCTATAGAGGAAAACATCAAGAGAGCCTGTTTTGAAGACAAGTACGATATAGCCAGCATAGCGGCCAAGCACCTCTCCTTATACGCGCGTTAACTTTTAGCGCCCATCCTTTTAATTTAATTGCAAAATTTGGCGTAATAGTATATAATTCAACGTTATATTTAACATAATATGAATTAAATCATCGATTATATACTGAAATTCAGCTGCATTTACAACTTGAAGGGGAAACTTGGTATGAAGAGCGATAAGATAAAGAAAGGTATTGAGCGGGCAGGGGCAAGGTCTCTTTTATATGCTACAGGCATATCAAAAGAGGATATGGCCAAGCCATTTATAGCTATTGTCACCTCCAGAAGCGACATAATCCCGGGCCATATACACATGCCCAGGCTCGAGCGCTTTATTGAGCGCGGGGTCGCGGCCGGAGGCGGCGTGCCATTTGTTTTCGGCGTTCCCGGCATATGCGACGGCATTGCCATGGGCCATTCCGGGATGAGGCATTCGCTCCCTTCGCGTGAGCTTATCGCCGATATGATAGAAACTGTGATGAAGGCCCACCAGCTCGATGGCATGGTCTGCCTTACCAATTGCGACAAGATAACGCCCGGCATGATGATGGCTATAGGAAGATTGAATATTCCGGCCCTGGTCGTGACCGCAGGCCCGATGATGAGCGGGAATCTTAAGGGTAGAAGGCTTTCCCTTGTCAAAGATACATTTGAGGCTGTCGGACGCTGCAAGAGGGGCGAGATAACCCAGGATGAGCTTGCCGCTCTTGAGATGTGCGCGTGTCCGGGCGCCGGCGCTTGCCAGGGGCTATATACGGCCAATTCCATGGCTTGTTTTACCGAGGCATTGGGTTTGAGCTTGCCAGGTTGCGCTACGGCGCTGGCTGTTTCTGCCAAAAAGGACAGGATAGCCCAGGCAACTGGCGAGAAGGTCGTCCAGCTTGTCAGGCGAAATACCCTTCCCAGAACGATACTAAAGAAAGAAGCTTTCATGAACGGCATCAAGGTCGATATGGCTTTAGGCGGTTCGACTAATACCGTATTACATGTTATTGCCGTTGCAAAAGAGTTCGGCGTCAATATAACACCTGACACTTTTGACCAGGTGTCTAAAGAGACGCCGCATATTGCTAACATATTGCCCGGTGGCGAGCATTTTATGGAGGATCTAGATTCCGCTGGCGGTATCCCGGCCATCATGAAGAGGATGAAACTCCAGCTCAATGATGTCATGACTATGGGTGAGAAGACCGTGAGCCAGATAGCCAATGATGCCCAGATACTAGACGAGAATGTCATACGCGATTACAAGAATGCCTACCACAAAGAGGGCGGCATTGCGGTCTTGAGGGGTAATCTGGCTCCGGAGGGCTCTGTCATAAAACAGACAGCGGTTTCCGACAAAATGATGAAATTCACAGGAAAGGCCTGCGTCTTCGATTCGGAAGAGAAGGCGATGGAAGCGATAATGGGCGGCCATATCAAGAAGGGCGATTGCGTCGTTATCCGGTACGAAGGGCCGAAAGGCGGTCCCGGGATGCGTGAGATGCTCTCTCCGACGGCTGCCATAGTCGGTATGGGCCTTGCGGATGATGTCGCGCTTATCACAGACGGCCGTTTCTCGGGCGGGACTCAAGGGCCCTGCATAGGCCATATTTCGCCGGAGGCTGCCGTGGGCGGGCCCATAGCCGCCTTAAAGGACGGCGATGGCATAGTCATCGATATCCCTGCAAGAAAGCTTGAAGTTATGCTGACCGATGAAGAGATAAAGAAGCGCCTTGCATCATGGAAGGCGCCGGAGCCGAAAGAGACCGAAGGGTATCTCGCCAGATATGCAAAGATGGTCGGCTCTGCATCAGAAGGAGCAATGTTAAAAGCATGAAGATGACCGGAGCGAAGATACTGATAGAATCACTTAAGAAGGAAGGCGTTGAAGTCATATTCGGCTACCCGGGCGGAGTCGTGTTGCCGCTCTTCGATGAGTTGTATGACGTGCCGATACGTTTCATACTGGTGCGCCATGAACAGGGGGCTGCTCATGCGGCCGACGGTTACGCGAGAGCGACCGGAAAGGTCGGAGTCTGCCTTGCGACCTCAGGGCCGGGCGCCACAAATCTCGTTACCGGTATCGCTACTGCTTACATGGATTCAGTCCCTATGGTTGCTATTACGGGCCAGGTAAAGACATTCCTTATCGGTAATGATGCTTTCCAGGAAGCCGACATAACGGGTATCACAAGGCCGATCACAAAACACAATTATCTCGTCGAGGATATAAAGGACCTGGCGCGCATAGTCAAAGAGGCATTCCATATAGCCAGGACCGGCAGGCCGGGGCCTGTCCTTATAGACCTGCCTGTCGACATACAGCAGCAGGAGCTGGAGTTCCATTATCCCGAGAAGGTGGACATGCGCGGCTATAATCCTAACTACGAAGGACATCCGGGACAGATAAAGCGCGCCGCTAAGGCCATCTCTGATTCAAAGAGGCCTGTCATATATGCGGGCGGCGGCGTCATAATATCTGAAGCATCCGGTGAGCTGATCGAGCTTGCCAAGAATAACAATATCCCGGTGACACTGACGCTTCTCGGAATGGGCGCATTTCCCCAGACAGACAAGCTGGCGCTCGGGATGCTTGGCATGCACGGAACGGCTTATGCCAACCACGCTATCATGGAGTCTGATCTTATCATTGCGGTCGGCGCAAGGTTCGATGACCGCGTGACCGGCAAGGTCGACGCATTTGCGCCCCATGCCAAGGTCATACATATCGACATAGATCCGACGAGCGTCTCCAAGTCGGTCGATGTCGATATACCGATAGTCGGCGATGCAAAGCGCATATTAAAAGAGCTGAATGCCAATGTGAAGAAGCCCGATACTGCAGCATGGCTCGAGCAGATAGAAGGGTGGAAGAAGAAGTTTCCGCTTAAGTATAAGGATGACGATAAGCTGCGCCCCCAATATGTCATCGAACAGATATGGGAGGCTACCAAGGGCGAGGCGATCATCTGCACGGAGGTTGGACAGAACCAGATGTGGGCTGCCCAGTTCTATAAATATATAAAGCCGCGTTCGATAATATCGTCAGGCGGGCTGGGCACTATGGGCTATGGATTCCCGGCGGCGATCGGAGCCAAGGTTGGCAAGCCCGATGCGATCGTCTTCGATGTTGCCGGAGACGGTTCTATACAGATGAATATCCAAGAGCTTGCTACAGCCGTTTCTAATAAGATACCGGTCAAGATAGCGATACTGAACAACTGCTATCTCGGCATGGTCAGGCAATGGCAGGAACTATTCTACAAGAAACGCTACTCATATACCTGCCTGAAGGGCTCAAGTCCTGATTTCGTGAAACTGGCCGAGAGCTATGGGGCGGTCGGCATGAGGATAACGAAGAAGGCAGATGTCCGCGCCGCATTAGATAAGGCCATAAAGACGGATAATGTTGTCGTGATGGATTTTGTTATAGAAAGAGAAGAGAATGTCTTCCCGATGGTCCCTGCGGGGCAGGCGATCAACCAGATGATCGAGGGAGGGCTGGCATAATGAAACATACGATCTCGGTTCTAGTGGAAAACAAATTCGGCGTCCTGGCGAGGATCTCGGGGCTTTTTAGCGCCCGTGGATATAATATCGATTCGCTCGCTGTCGGGATGACCGAGGATCCTACGGTGTCGAGGATGACCATCGTTTCAGAAGGGGACGACAAGACGCTCGAACAGATAAAGAAACAGCTGAATAAGCTTATCGACGTCATAAAGGTCGTCGATTTCAAGGAAGGCGAATTTGTTGACAGGGAGCTGATCCTCCTGAAGGTCGCGGTTTCGTCCAAAACCAGAAAAGAGGTCCTCGAGGCCATAGATTCATGCGGGGCGAAGATAGTGAACGCAGGATCGAAGACCATATCAGTCGAGGCCGCAGGCGACCAGAATGCGATAAAGTCCCTGATAGAGTTGTTGCGGCCGTTCGGCTTGATGGAGGTCGTCAGGACCGGGCGGATAGCGTTGGAAATAGGCGATAAAGCTTTGAGCGGGCAGGGAAAGCCCGAGGCGAACGAGTAGCTAACAAAGAAAGGGGTAGTAAGAGATGGCGAAGATCTACTATGACAAGGACGCGGATCTAAATGTGTTGAAGGGTAAGAAGGTCGCAGTCATCGGCTACGGCATACAGGGCCGCAGCCAGAGCTTGAACCTGAGGGATTCGGGGATAGATGTGATCGTAAGCGAACTTCCCGGAACGAAGAATTATGAGCAGGCGAAGGCCGATGGTTTCAATCCGGTCTCTGCCGAAGAGGCCGCGAAAGAGGCCGACATAGTCCAGGTATTGACCGAAGACCATGTGCAGGCAAAGGTTTACAAAGAGAGTATCGCGAAGCACATGACCAAGGGCAAAGCTCTCGTCTTCTCCCACGGCTTCAATATTCGTTTCAAACAGATAAAGCCCACCAAAAAGATAGACGTATTCATGATAGCCCCGAAAGGGCCCGGCGCGCTTGTCCGCAGGATGTATGAAGAGGGTAAAGGCGTTCCATGCCTGGTGGCGATATACCAGGACGCTACCGGTAATGCCTTGAAGATCGCGCTTGCTTATGCCAAAGCGATAGGCGGGGCGAGGGCAGGAGTTATAGAGACGACATTTGACGAGGAGACAGAAACAGATCTCTTCGGCGAGCAGGCAGTCCTCTGCGGCGGCGTTTCCGAGCTTATCAAAGCAGGTTTTGACACGCTCGTAAATGCAGGATACCAGCCCGAGATAGCTTATTTTGAAGTGCTCCACGAGCTTAAGCTCATCACTGACCTTATACAGGAAAAAGGTATAAGCGGGATGAGGCGGAGCGTATCCAACACAGCGTGCTACGGCGATGTGACCAGAGGCAAGAAGATCATCACCGAGCGCACTCGCAAGGCTATGGACAAGATGCTGAAAGAGATCAGGTCCGGTAAATTCGCCAGGGAGTGGATAAAGGAGAATACGGAAGGCCAGAAGAACTTCAGGGCTATATTGGCCAAAGAAGACGGCGACAAGATAGAGAAGGTAGGTCAGGACCTGAGAAAGATGATGCCGTGGATGGAAAAGAAATAGGGTCTAGGGGCCAGGGTCAAGGGTCCAGGAAAGAAATAAAATCTTTCTGGACCCTGGACCCCGGACCCTTGCCCCTGACAGGCAGAGTGCTATGGACAAGATAATTATATTCGACACGACGCTGCGCGATGGAGAGCAGTGCCCCGGCGCGAGCATGAACAATAATGAAAAGCTCGAGATGGCCAGGCAGCTCGCATCTCTTGGCGTTGACGTGATCGAGGCGGGATTTCCCGTATCGAGCCCCGGGGATTTTGAGGGCGTCAAGAGCGTCGCAAAGAACGTGAAGGGCCCTGCCATATGCGGCCTGGCAAGATCCATCGCCAAGGATATAGACGCCGCCTATAATGCCGTCAAATATTCAAAGAGGCCCAGGATACACGTATTTTTGGCCACGTCCAAGATCCACATGAAGTATAAGCTCAAAAAAGCCGAGGACGAGATACTGAAGCTTGCCGTATCTGCCGTTAAATATGCCAGGAAGAAGTGCGATGATGTCGAATTCTCCCCGGAAGATGCCTCCAGGACCGAGAGGGGATTCCTCCACAAGGTCGTCGAGAGCGTTATTGCGGCCGGGGCAAGGACAGTGAATATCCCCGATACCGTAGGATATTCCACGCCTTATGAGTTCGGCGCTATCATCAAGGGCATAAAAGAAAATGTGCCGGATATAAATAAGTGCGTGATAAGCGTCCATTGCCACAATGACCTCGGGCTGGGGGTCGCGAACTCTCTTGCGGCAGTGCTGAACGGCGCCCGCCAGGTGGAATGCACCATGAACGGCCTTGGCGAAAGGGCCGGCAATGCTTCCCTGGAAGAGATCGTTATGGCCATCAAGACCAGGAACGACGTCTTTAAAGGCCTGTATACGAACGTGAATACGCGCGAGATCTATAAGACGAGCCGCCTGGTCTCTAAGCTGACGGGCATGGTCGTCCAGCCGAACAAGGCGATAGTCGGCGCCAATGCGTTCGCGCATGAATCGGGCATACACCAGGACGGCATATTAAAAGAGCGCATCACTTACGAGATAATGAAGCCGCAGGACGTCGGCGTGGGAGGCACGCAGCTTGTCCTGGGCAAGCATTCCGGAAGGCACGCCTTTCAGGAGAGGCTCAAGTCTCTTGGATACACGCTCGACGGCGACCAGCTCGAGACTGCGTTCGACCGTTTTAAGGAACTGGCGGATAAGAAGAAATCCATCTACGACGGCGACCTCGAAGCCATCGTGGATGAGGAGATATCGAGGATCCCCGAAGAATTCAGGCTTCTGCACTTCAGGATAACGTCAGGGGATGATATAAAACCAGCGGCGAATATCAAACTTGGATGCCACAATAAGGTTTTAGAGGCTACATCCAGCGGTGACGGCCCTGTCGATGCCTGTTATAAGGCCATCGACAAGATCACCGGGATGGGCGGAAAGCTCCTGGATTACCAGATAAGATCGGTCACCAGCGGCAAGGACGCCATCGGCGAGGTATCTGTCAAGATAGGGACCAAGGGAAGGGTCGTATCAGGCAGAGGATCCTCGACAGACATCATAGAGGCGAGCATAAAGGCGTATATAAACGCCGTCAACAAGCTCGCATACAAGACAAGGTAAGCCGATAGCGTCAAGGTCTCTCTAAAACAATAAGAAAAGTCCGCTGACATCCACTCGGGTGGTTTTGTAGGCGGACTTTTTATTAGGAAAGAATATGGCAAAGACGATATACGGCATAATAGGTTACCCGGTGAAGCACTCGCTCTCGCCCGCGATGCAGAACGCCGCATTTAAGGCGCTCGGGATCGACGCTGAGTATAAGCTATTCGAGGTCGCGCCGGCCGATGTCGGCAGTTTCCTCGATAGCGCCTCCGGGAAAGGCATTTCGGGATTTAATGTGACCGTTCCGCACAAGATAGCGGCAAAGGAGTATATCGAAAAGCGCGGTTTTCTCGATGAGACCGCCAGGAAGCTCGGCGCCGTAAATACCGTAAATACGGCCGGCGGCTCGTTGAAAGGCTATAACACGGACGGTCCGGGATTTTACCGCTCGCTTCAGGAGGACCTTAAATTCGAGCCGGAAGGGAAGAATGTATTCGTACTGGGCTCGGGCGGGGCGGCAAGGGCGGTCGTCATGTATCTTGGGAATGGGCCTAAGAAGATCTATGTCTTTGACGTGGACGCGAAGAAGGCGGAAGATCTCAAAACGCATTACTGGAAATATTACGATGCAGACCGCCTGATGACCGTCTCCAGGTCGGATATGGGGCTTGTGCTATCCCAAAGCCATCTTCTTGTGAATGCCACTCCGGTGGGGATGAAAGAGGGCGAGGCGATGCCAATCGATAAAGAGTCTCTGCATCTCGGACTTAGAGTCTATGACCTGGTCTACAACAGGCAGACGGAGCTTATAAAGGAAGCATCCAAAATGAAGCTGCACGCTGTTACCGGCCTTGGGATGCTATTATACCAGGGCGCGATCGCATTCGAGATATGGACGGGACGCAGCGCACCTGTTGATGTCATGAGAAAAGCGTTGAAGAGCGCGATAAAGTAAAGGGTCCAGGTCCCAGGCTCCAGGAACCAGAATATTATTTTGCTGGTACCTGGAACCTGGTACCTGGTACCTAAGGATAGACTGAATATGGCAATTTTCATTTTCGTGATGGGAGCGATCGTGGGGAGCTTTCTGAATGTCTGTATCTATAGGTTGCAGAGATCCGAGTCGATAGTTACGCCGGCCTCGAATTGCCCGAATTGCAAAAAGCCGATACCATGGCATGACAATATACCGGTCATAAGCTATCTGTTCCTGACCGGCAAGTGCAGGTTCTGCGGGAAGATGATATCGCCGCGCTATCTATTGGTAGAGCTCTTGACCGGCGCGCTTTTCCTGACGCTATTCACCGCATTCGGTTTGTCGCCGAAGTTCTTCGCGTATCTGATGCTCGTATCAGGGCTCATCATAGTGACATTTATAGATTTTGACACGCAGACCATACCTGACCATATAACGTTTACAGGGATCGCTGCGGGAACAGCGGCTGCGTTGGCGGCGCCTTCCGTAATGGGAGAGGCGTCGAGGGTCTTGGCTTTCTTCAATTCGGCGCTCGGCGCGGTCGTCGGGGGCGTGATGATATACGCGGTCGCATTGCTGGGTAAGATGGCTTTCAAGAAAGACGCTATGGGGGACGGCGACATATTCTTGCTCGCCATGATAGGCGCATTCCTCGGGTGGAAGCTGGTGATATTGACTTTCTTCATAGCGCCTATGTTCGGAGCCGTAGTAGGCATAATATTGAAACTGAAGCGCGGAGACGAGACGATGCCGTATGGGCCGTACCTGTCTCTCGGCGCGCTTGTGTCGATATTTTTCGGGAACAGGATATTGGAATATTTGTTTTATGGATTAAAATGATTAATAGGGTCAAGGGGCAGGGGTCCAGGATAAAAACTTACTGGACCCCGGACCCAGGACCCTGGCCCCTTGACAAGGAGGTTTTATGCTTCGATATTTAACAGGCGGTGAATCTCACGGCAAGTGCATACTGGCCGTAATGGACGGCGTGCCGGCCGGTCTTCACATATACAAATCTTCGATAGATAAGGAGCTTGCAAGGCGGATGGTGGGATATGGCCGGGGCAAGCGCATGCAGATCGAGGCCGATAAGGCTGAGGTGCTTTCCGGCGTCCGGAAGAACATCACTATAGGCAGCCCGATCGCCATGATCGTTGAGAACAAGGACCAGTCGATAGACTCGCTTCCCGTGGTCCTGGATCCACGCCCGGGCCATGCGGACCTGGCAGGGATATTGAAATATGATCTTAAGGATGCCAGGAGCGTTCTTGAGCGCGCCAGCGCGAGAGAGACCGTGGGGCGCGTCTGCATAGGGGCAATAGCCAAGATGCTCCTTGCAGAGTTCGGGATAAGGGTCATGAGCCATGTGATAATGGTCGGAGGCATTGAGGCCAGGACAAAAGGCCTGGGATTCAACCAGATAATAACTCTTGCCGAGAAATCGGACCTGAGGTGCGCTGACTACAAAGCGGCGGCCCGCATGAGGGAAGAGATAGACGCTGCCGCTAAAACCGGCGATACTCTGGGCGGTATATTTGAGGTCATAATAAAAGGCGCTCCTCCCGGCCTCGGAAGCTATGTCCAGTGGGACAAGAGGCTGGACGCCAACCTGTCCCGGGCCATCATGTCGATACAGGCGGTGAAGGGTGTCAGCTTCGGAATAGGCTTCAAGCTAGCGGAGCGAAAAGGTTCGATAGTCCACGACGAGATATTATACGACGGGAAGATAGGTTTTTACAGGAAGACCAATAATGCCGGAGGCATCGAGGGCGGCATGACCAACGGCGAAGATGTCGTCATGCAGGCCGTGATGAAGCCGATAGCTACATTGAAAAAGCCGCTTGCGAGCGCAAACATCAAGACCAAGAGGCCTGTTAAAGCCGTCGTGGAGCGCTCGGACGTATGCGCTGTCCCGGCAGCCGGGGTCATAGGCGAGTCTATGGCGGCCGTTGAGATCGCAGGCGCCATGATCGAGAAATTCGGCGGGGATTCCGTCACCGAGATGGTGAGGAATTATGAGGGGTATTTGAAGCAGGTGAAAGAAATATAGTAGGGTCAAGGGGCAGGGGTCCAGGGTCCAGAATAAAAACTTACTGGACCCTGGACCCAGGACCCTGGCCCCTTACGTTTATTGAGGTTTGATTTGAAGAACATAGTTCTCGTAGGCTTTATGGGTACCGGCAAAACGACGATAGCGACTAAACTGGCGCTGCGGCTTGGGATGCGCTATGTCTCGACCGACAACCTTATTGAGGCAAAGGAGAAGCGCACAATAAACGAGATATTCACAAATAGCGGTGAAGATTATTTCAGGGACGTGGAATCATCGGTTGCGCGCGAAGTTTCCGCGATGGAGAATCTCGTTATAGATTGCGGCGGAGGGGTCGTTTTGCGCGAAGAGAACATGGCGAACCTGAAGTCAGGCGGCATCGTGGTATGCCTTACCGCAAAACCTGAAGTCATAATGGAGCGGACGAAGAAGTATAAACACAGGCCGTTATTGAACGTCGAGGATCCGAAGCGCAAGATACTGGACCTTTTGAACAAGCGCGCGCCTTTCTATGCGAAGGCAGATCATATAGTAGATACCGGAGATCTTACCGTCAGGCAAGTCGTAGACAAGATAGCCATGATCGCCGAAGGCCGTAAATAGAGGAGCAGGAATACGATGACTCGCAAGACAAGATTATGGATAGGCGTTACTCTTTTAATAGTTCTCGGGTTCAACTATGCGCTCATCGGATTTCCTCTTTACAAGAAATCCGAATCGATCAGCGATGCCGCTAAGGCCATATATACAAAGCAGGTAAAGGCGAACAAGGTCTTCAAGGGTTCCAGGGATGAATACCTCCTCGAGGTATTCAGGCGAGAGAAGAAAGCTATCGAGAGCGGGCTTTTGGTGCTCAACTGCGTTTCCGTAAGCGCATTTGTGATCATCATAAGCTGGATCGGATTCGGGCTTATCGGCCGAAAGGATGATTTCCAGAGTTATGGCAATCCGTAAATTGGCGTTCAGCGACGCGGGTTATCCCAAGAACCTGCGCAATATTCACAAGCCGCCGAAGCAGCTTTTCGTGAACGGGACTCTGTTGGCGCAGGATGAGATGGCGGTGGCTATCGTAGGCTCCCGCCGGGCTACGCACTACGGCCTGGAGGTAGCTGAGAGGCTTGGATGCGAGCTTGCCGCAAGAGGCGTCACGGTCGTAAGCGGTATGGCCCGCGGCATAGATTCAGCCGCCCACAGGGGCGCGCTCCGGGCTAAGGGGAGGACCATAGCCGTGATGGGCAGCGGCCACGGCAATATCTATCCTCCGGAGAACAAGAAGCTGTATGACGAAATCGTGAAGTCGGGGGCCGTTGTGACAGAGTTCGAGGATGACATGGAGCCAATGCCCTATAACTTTCCGCAGCGCAACAGGATAATAAGCGGGCTTTCGCTCGGGCTCGTAGTGGTGGAGGCGGCGAAGAATTCAGGCGCTCTCATAACGGCGGATCTTGCGCTCGAGCAGGGGCGCGAGATATTCGCGGTGCCGGGCAAGATATCATCGGCTACGAGCTCCGGGACGCACGAGTTGATAAAGGACGGCGCCAAACTCATCCAGTCTGCCGACGACATAATAGAGGACCTTAAGACATTTGAGATAGCGCCGCTGGAGGGCGAGGCGAAAGAGGCCAAGACCGAGGCCATAGCGGCGAAAACCAAGGCGTATATTTATAACTCGCTCACCGACGATGAGAGAGCGATATACAAGACGCTGTCGGACGAGCCTGTTCATATAGACGAGATATTCGAGAGGGCCCGGCTCAGCGCGAGCCGGGGTTTGAAGATACTCCTCGATCTGGAGCTTAAGCGCCTGGTAAAGGAGTTGCCGGGCAAGCAGTACGTGAGAAAGGACGATAGATGAGCAAATATCTGGTAATCGTAGAGTCGCCTGCGAAGGCGAAGACCATAAACAAATTCCTCGGAAGCGACTATACCGTCACCTCAAGCTACGGCCACGTCATAGACCTTCCGAAGTCCAAACTCGGCGTGGATGTCGAGAATGATTTTAAAGCCGAGTATATCGTCATACCGGAGAGGAAGAAGAACCTCGAGACGCTGAAGAAAGAGGCGAAGGGGAAGCTGGCCATATACCTGTGTCCTGACCCTGATAGGGAGGGCGAGGCTATAAGCTGGCACATAAAGAACGCCCTTTCGCAGGTAAAGGCCAAGGGCAAGGATAAGGATAAAGACGTGCCTAAAAAGTTCTACAGGGTCACGTTCGACGAAATAACCAAGGATGCGGTGCTTACGGCCTTCAAGCATCCGCGAGAGATCGACACCAACCTTGTCAACGCCCAGCAGGCGCGGCGCATCCTCGACAGGATAGTGGGATATACGCTAAGCCCGCTTCTCTGGAAGAAAGTGTCCCGCGGGCTTTCGGCCGGCAGGGTGCAGTCCGTGGCTGTGCGCATCATAGTCGAGAGGGAGGAAGAGATAAAGCGCTTCAAGCCCCAGGAATACTGGGATATCGAAGCCGAGCTTAAGCGCAAGGCGGACAGCGAGAAGGAAAAATTCAAAGCCAAGCTCTCTAAATATAAAGGCAAAGATATTGAGATACATACCAAGGAAGAGTCCGAGAGGATAGTTGCGGCGCTAGAGAAGGCGCATTATGTGGTCGGAGACGTCAGGGAGACGAAGAAGAGAAAGAATGCGCTCGCTCCTTTTACTACCAGTAAGCTCCAGCAAGAGGCTTTTAACAAGCTGAGATTCCCCGCAGCCAAGACTATGCATGCCGCCCAGGGTCTTTACGAAGGCGTCGATATAGGGGGCGAGGGCGCGGTCGGTCTTATCACATACATGAGGACCGACTCGGTCAGGATATCCAATGACGCGCAGGTTGCCGCAAAGGCGTATGTCCTGGAGAAGTTCGGCAAGAAATACTATCCCGAGATTCCCAACGTATATAAGTCGAAGAAGACTGCCCAGGAGGCGCACGAGGCGATACGCCCGGCCCTGCCATTGAGGGAGCCGAACGCCGTAAAGGATCACCTGTCTCCGGAACAATTCAAGTTATACCAGCTTATATGGAACCGTTTCATAGCAAGCCAGATGGCGCCGGCGCTCTTTGCGCAGACCACTGTAGACATAAAGGCGGGGGATTATCTCCTCAAGACGGGCGCGACGAGCGTGGTCTTCGACGGATTCACGGCAGTGTACGAAGAAGAGAATAAGGAGCCCGAAGAGAAAGAGGAAGAGAAGTATAAGCTTCCTATTCTTTCTATCGATGAGCCGCTCGACATGCTCGACCTCTTATGGACGCAGCATTTCACTAAGCCCCCTCCGAGGTATTCAGACGGATCTCTCGTCAAGACGCTCGAAGAGCTCGGCATCGGCAGGCCGTCGACTTACGCGCCTATCATATACACGATCGTTACGAGGGATTACGTGAGGCGCGAATCCGGATACTTCAGGCCGACCGAGCTCGGCGTGATAGTGACGGAGCTTCTCTTAAAACACTTCCCGAAGGTCCTGGACGTGGAGTTCACCGCCAAGATGGAAGACGAGCTCGACGGAGTGGAAGAGGGCGAGATAGATTGGCTCACGGTCATGAAGAGCTTCTACTCGCCTTTCATACATACGGTTGAAGCGGCGAAGCTCCAGATGAAGGATGTCAAAAAAGAGGTCGTTCCTACCGGCGAGCTATGCTCGATGTGCGGCAAGCCTATGGTCATAAAGTGGGGCAGGCGCGGCAAGTTCATGAGTTGTTCCGATTACCCGACCTGCAAGAATGCGAAGTCGATAACTTCAGGCGTTAAGTGCCCGGCCCAGGGCTGCGACGGCGAGCTTGTGGCGCGCCGCTCGGTTAGAGGGTCTTTCTACGGCTGCTCCCGGTTCCCGAAATGCCGTTATATCACCAAGAAACTGCCTGACGCCGCGGATGAAAAGCCCGAAGGCGAAGCGGCGGCGCAGGGATAGGCCGGTAACGCGCGCATGATCGAAAGATATATAGAGAAATTCATCAACTACCTTAAGGTCGAGAAGAATTCGTCGGAGCATACGATAACGAATTATCTCGTGGACCTCAAGGTCTTCGGCGAGTTTTTAGGCGATAAGGATATTTCAAGCGTAGACCATCTCACTTTGCGCAGGTTCCTTGCCGATATGCGCGCCAGGAACTACGCCAAGAGGACTGTCGCAAGGAAACTGGCGTCCTTGCGGACATTCTTCAAGTTCCTATTCAGGGAAGGCCTGATAAAGACGAATCCCGCCACTGCGGTGATGACGCCCAAGCTCGATAAGCACCTCCCTAATATCCTCGATGTCGATAAGGTGGCAAAGCTCCTTGAAGCGCCTAGCGAGAAGACGCTCGCAGGGCTGCGCGACAGGGCGATGTTCGAGACCCTCTATTCGACGGGCGCGCGGGTGAGCGAGCTGGTGGGACTGGACCAGGATGACGTCGATTTTATAAGCGGCGTGGTGAAGTTGTTCGGCAAGGGCAGGAAGGAACGGATAGTGCCGATAGGCGAGCCGGCGCTCAAGGCCATAAAGAGATACATAGATAACAGGATCGGCGTCAAGGTCAAGGACCGTAACGCGATATTTTTGAATAAGGCCGGCGGCAGGTTGACCGACAGGAGCGTGCGCAGGATACTCGATAAGTACATACGCTTATCCAGCATAGTGATGAAGGTGTCGCCTCATTCGCTGCGCCACTCCTTTGCCACGCATCTTCTGGATAGGGGCGCCGACTTAAGAAGCGTTCAGGAGCTTTTGGGGCACATGAACCTTTCCACGACGCAGATATATACGCACGTGTCTACGGAAAGGCTCAAGGCCGTGTATGACAAGGCGCATCCGAGAGCGTGAAATGAAAGATGAAAAAAGATATATGGTAGGGTCTAGGGGCAAGGGTCCAGGGTCCAGAAAGAAAAAAACTATTTTTTTCCTGGACCCTGGACCCTGGACCCTGGACCCTACACAGAGGTTTGATCGATGTTATACGACATAGGTTTCTTCATATTCTCAATTTTTTATTTGCCGACCCTTATATTTAAGGGAAAGCTGCACAAGGAGTTCTTGCAGAGGTTCGGGGCCTATGACAAGAAGACGATGGAATCCTTCCGTTCTCCGAGCGGCAAGATATGGGTGCAGGCGGTGTCTGTAGGAGAAGTTGCCTTGTGCAAGATATTCATACCTCTTCTGCGGGAAAGGTATCCCGGCAGGGAGATCGTGCTCTCGACCATAACAAAAACAGGCTATGACCTGGCCAGGAAGAATTTCGAGCGTACCGCGACCATAATATATTTTCCGCTAGACTTCAGTTTTATCGTAAAGAAGGTCGTCTCCATCATAAGGCCTAAATTGTATATCATGGTCGAGACGGAGATATGGCCCAACCTGCTGAAGGAGCTGGCCGGAAGCGGCGTGCCGTGCGTCATGGTGAATGGCCGGATATCGGACAGGTCTATAGGCAAGTACAGGCTGGTAAAGCCATTCCTTAAAGGGATACTTGAAAAGGTCATGCTCTTCTGCATGCGGAGCCAGGCGGACGCCGACAGGATAATAGAGCTGGGCGCTCCGAGATCAAGGGTCAAGATCACCGGAAACATGAAGTTCGATATAGGGCCGGCTCCTAGATCGGGGAGCGCTAAGAGCGTTGTCGCCTCCCTGGGGCTTAAAGACGGCGAAAAGCTTTTTGTGGCAGGCTCGACGCATCCCGGCGAGGATGAGATGGTGCTCGAGTCATTTAAGGCGGTCAGCAAGGAATTAAGCAATATCAGGATCCTGATCGCGCCTCGCCATATCGAGCGCGTCGGGGATGTGGAGGCTGCGGTCAGAAAGTTCGGATTGGATCCTGTAAGGGTGTCGGAGTGCCGCGGCGACGGGCGCTCGGAGGTATTCATACTAGACACGATAGGCCAGTTGAACGACGTCTATTCCATAGCTACGCTCGTCTTTATAGGAGGCAGCCTCGTCAGGCACGGAGGCCACAATCCGATAGAGCCGGCGATATTCGAAAAGCCGATAATATTCGGGCCGCACATGTTCAATTTCAGGGATACGGCATCCGTCTTCGTGCGAAGCAATGCCGCCATACAGGTGCATGACAAAGAGGCTTTCCTTGAAAAGGTGCGGATACTATTGAGGGATGAGGTCCAGAGAAAATGGCTGGGCGAGAATGCAAGGCGCGTTGTTGCGGAGAACCGCGGCGCGACCGAGCGGAACCTTAAAGCCATAAAAGAGGTCGCAAGATGAGAGATCTTATTTATTCATTGATGACGGATAGGAAGAACGGCGCCCTGTTCGCGCCGCTCAAAGCCATCCTCTGGGCGGTTTCATTGTTATACGGCGCCGCCATAGCGATAAGGGCCTTATTGTATAAGGCCGGCATATTTAAGGCGCACCGGGCGCCCGTAAAAGTGATAAGCGTCGGGAACCTGACGCTGGGCGGGACCGGCAAGACGCCTTTTGTCATACATCTGGCCAAGATACTGAAGAAGGATATAAAAAGGGACACGAGCGTCCTCATAAGAGGTTACGGGTGGGATGAAACTGCGATGCTCAAGAACAGCCTCCCTGAGACGCCGATACTTGCCAGGGAAGACAGGGTCGATTCGGCCCATAAGGCATCAAGGCTTTACGGTTGCGATACAGCTGTCCTCGACGACGGTTTCCAGTATTGGGAGCTTAAGCGCGACCTCGAGATCGTTCTGGTGGACTCGAGGAACCCGTTCGGTAACGGAGCCCTCTTTCCGCGCGGCGTATTAAGGGAGCCTAAGAGCGCACTTCGCAGGGCCGATGTCATAGTATTCACCAAGGTAGATAAGAAGCTGGCAGATCTGAACGCCCTGCGCTCTGAGCTTAAGTCCATAAATCCAGGCCTCATATTCCTGGAGGCGAGGCACAGGCCCCTCTACCTATATGACATGAAGCTCAAGAAGAACCAGGAGATAGCTTTCCTTAAGGATAAGAAGGTGATGCTCCTTTCGAGCATCGGTGATCCTAAGTATTTCAAGGAGATGGTGAAGGGCCTTGGCGCAAATATAGTCGCTCATCTGATATTCAAGGACCACCATGACTATAAGAAGAAGGATATTGATAATATAATAAAGGTCTGCGCTGAAAGGAAGTTCGATTTCATCCTGACCACGGAGAAGGACGCAGTGAAACTAAGCCGCCTTGGACTGTCGATAGCCAGCCACACCGTAATGGTGATCGTCGTCGACATGGAGATAACAAGCGGTAGGGAGAGCCTCGTTGCTAGACTACATAGCCTCTATAGCCGTAAGGGCGCTTAATATAGTATTCAATATCGTGCCAATAAGCGCTAGCCTCTGGCTTGGCCGGCGCCTGGGAGGGCTTGTCTTCTTCCTTAACAAGAGAAGGCGCGTGATCGCCTACGCCAACCTGAAGGCCGCGTTCTCGAAAGAGAAATCGCCCCAAGAGCTCCGCAAGATAACCAAAGCCGTATATGTCAATATGGTCCAGACGTTCATGGAGATATTGAGCCTGACGAAGGTCGACAGGGCCTATGTAGATAAATATATCACCATTATCGACAGGCAGCATATGGACAATGCCGTGATCTCTGGTAGGGGCGCGATACTCCTGACCGGACACTACGGCGACTGGGAACTGTCGAGCATGACCAGCGCCTTGCACGATTACCCCATCATGGTCCTGGTGAGAGAGCAGAAGATGAAACACCTGAACGAGTTGCTGAACCAGCTTCGTGAATCGAAAGGCTGCAAGGTCATTCGCAAGGGGATCGAGACAAAGAATATCCTCAAGGGGCTCAAGAAAGGCGAGGTCGTCGGCATTCTCTCTGACCAGGATGCCGGCAGAAATGGAATGTTCGTCAACTTCTTCGGCCGCCCCACATCGACCCATACGGGCGCCATGGTAATGGCCCAGAGGATAGGGTGCGATATAATCCCGAATTTCATAGTGAGGACGAGGGGACCGTATCATGTGCTGCATCTTGAGAAACCTTTCAATATCTCTCCGGACAGCGGCGAGGAAGGTGTCAGGCAGGGCCTGCAGAGTTACGCTAATGTGCTTGAAAAATATGTCAGGGCGCATCCGGAGCAGTGGCTATGGCTTCATAAGAGATGGAAATCCACGCCCGTACGGACGGTGCTTGTATTGAATGACGGCAAGGCAGGCCACTTGAACCAGTCGCTCTCCGTAGCGCGCGAGATACAGAAGGCCCGGACCACTCAAGGGTATGCCCTGGAAGATACGAGGATCACAGTTGTCGATATCAAATACAAGAGCCGGTTCAGACGCATAGCGCTCTCGGTCGCGGCCGCTCTATGCAGTTGGAGGTGTCACGGATGCATGCGTTGCATGAAAGCATGTCTCGAAAAAGAGAGCTACGATGTTCTCATGGGAACATATTCCGAATTCGTGGTCTCATGCGGATCGTCTACGGCTCCCGTGAACGCCTTCATGGCGATAGAGAATAACGCGAAGAACATATTGATAATGCGACCGTCGGCTCCGCTCGGATACGGAAAATTCAAGCTCGCCATAGTCCCCAGGCACGATAACCCGCCCAAGAGAAAGAACGTGGCGATCACTAGCATGGCGCCAAATCTCATAAACAGGGAGGCCTTAAAGGCCCAGGGCGAAAGACTTAAGGATATTTCCGGTGTCACCGGCGGCAAGACGATCGGTCTTTTGATAGGCGGGGATAATCCGGAGTTCTCCCTTACGGGCGATCTTATAAATAAGGTGATAGATTCGGCCGTCAGATTCTCCAGGGCGACGGGCGCGTCGATCCTGGCGACCACGTCGAGACGGACCTCAAAAGAGGTCGAGAGCATCCTGAAAGAGAAGCTTAAAGGCGACGCCGCCTGCAAGCTCCTAGTTATAGCCAATGAGAACAATATAGACGAAGCCGTGGGCGGGATCCTTGCATTGAGCGATATGATCATCGTTTCCGCCGAATCCGTGTCGATGATATCCGAGGCCATAGCTTCCGGGAAGAAGGTCATCGCATTCGAACTCGAGAAGAAGGTCCAGGGGTCCACCAAGCACGAGAGGGTCCTTAAGAGCTTAGAGGATAGCGGCTATGTCGCCGTTGCCAAGCCCGAAGGGCTTTACGGGGCCCTGGAGAGTGCCTGGAATACGAATGTGACAGGGAAAGAAAGCGCGGACAATCAGACGATCTATGATGCGGTCAGGAGACTGATATAGCATGAACATACTGCAGATATTGCCTTCGCTTGATATCGGCGGGGTCGAGACAGGGACCGTCGACCTTGCGAGGCATCTTGTCGTTAACGGCCACAGGGCCGTTGTCATATCAGGCGGAGGGAGGCTCGTTAAGGAGCTCGAGAGGGCTAATGCCCGTCACTACACGCTTCCCGTAGGCAAGAAGTCTTTCTTTAATACCGTGAAGATGGTCAATGCGATAGCCTCCATAATAAAACAGGAAGATATCGACATAGTCCATGCCCGTTCGCGCGTTCCGGCGATCGCGGCATATTTCGCCTGCAAGCTTACGAACAGGATATTCATTACCACCGCCCATGGCCATTACAAAAAGCATCTGATGAGCGAAGTGATGGGGTGGGGTAAGTACGTCATAGTAGCATCGAACGCCATGGCTAAGCACATGTCAGGCGCGTTCGACGTCCCGCGGGGAAGGATCAGGTTGATCCCGCGCGGCGTGGACCTGGCGCGCTTTAATTTCAGGGACCCGCATGCGCATTTCTCGCAGAAATTCACTATCGGAATGGTCTCCCGGATAACGCCGCTTAAGGGACATGCCGATTTCCTGAAGGCTGTCGCCATGCTAAAGGGAAGGATCCCCGGCCTCAAGGTCCTGATCGTCGGAGAGGCGCCGAAATATAAGTATAGGGAAGAGCTCGAGAGGCTCTCGAACAGGCTCGGCCTGGCCGGCATCGTGGAGTTTACAGGCTCGAGCGATGACATACCGGAAATAATGTCGAAGCTCGACCTTCTCGTATCCGCCACCGTGACCCCGGAAGCATTCGGCCGCTCGATCATAGAGGCGCAGGCCTCAGGGGTGCCCGTGGTCGCGACGCGCGTCGGAGGCGTCGTGGACATAATAGAGGATGAGAAGAACGGCCTTCTGTGTCAGCCTTTTGCTCCGAGGGACATGGCCGGCCAGATATCGAGGATCTACGTCGATAAAGATCTCTGGGCGTCCATAGCCATCGAGGGAAGAAAGCGCGTGAAGGAAAATTACGATCTGAAACTCATGATGACCAGGACGCTTGCCCTTTACGAGGAGGCGTTAAAGACGCAGAACATCCTCGTCATAAAGATGAGTGCCGTCGGCGACGTGATATTGAGTGTTCCTTCACTAAGGGCCATAAAAGCGAAATATCCGGATGCAGACATAAGAGTATTGATCGGCCGAGAAGCAAGGCCCGTCCTGGACAGGTGCCATTATATCAATGACAGGATAGTCTGCGACTTCAAGGGAAAGGACCGCGGCTTTTTGGGCCTCTGGCGCCTCGGCAGGGAGCTTAGAAAACACTGCTTCGACATGGTGATAGACCTGCAGAACAACAGGAAGAGCCACATGCTCTCGTTCTTGAGCTTCGCTCCTCTCCGGTACGGCTATGACAACAGGAAGCTCTCCGTGCTGCTCAACAGGAAGGTGAAGGATGATGCGCCGTATCTGGATCCTGTAGAGCATCAGGCCAGGGTGCTGGCGCTTGCCGGCATAAAGAGCGAGGACAAGACCCTTGAGCTATGGCCTTCGGAATCAGATGATGCCGACGTCCAGAAGTTCCTTGACGATAACTGGGTCAAGCCCGGGCAGGAGCTTGTAGGGATAAACATAAGGGCGTCTTCGCGGTGGGAGTCGAAGAATTGGCCGGCAGGCTATATCGCCGAGCTGTGCGACAGGCTCGCCTCGGAGTTCAATATCAGGATAGTGCTGACCGGTTTAAAGAGCGATACGGGCCTGGCGAACAAGATAACGAAATTAACGCGGTCGAAACCTGTCGTCGCGGTCGGCAGGACAGATATCCTTGAGCTGGCAAGCCTCATAAAGCGTTTCAAGGCGTACGTTACGCCGGATTCCGCGCCTATGCATATCGCGGCTAGCGTCGCCGTGCCTTTCATAGCGCTATTCGGTCCGACGGACCCGGCCCGGCACCTTCCGCCGTCGAAACGCTTCGTCCTTCTCTATAAGACGCGGGAGCTCAGGTGCGGCCCTTGCTATAGCCCTAGATGCAGCAAGAACTTCAAGTGCATGCGCAAGATCAGCGTCGACGAGGTATTTGACGCCATGAAGAAGTTCCTGGTGAAAGAGGATAGATGAAAGTACTTCAGCTTACGACGCATATGAACATAGGGGGGATACCAAACTACATCCTGACGCTCTCCGGCGCCCTGAGATCGAAAGGCGCGGAGTGCCTGGTCGCCTCGAGCGGCGGGGATCTCGTGCCGGAACTTGAAAGATCCGGCCTGCGGCATGTCGAGCTTGACATAAAGACCAAGTCTGAGCTGAGCCCGAAGGTGTTTAAGTCAGTATTCAATGTAGCGAGACTGATAAGATCAGAAGGCATCGACATAGTCCATGCCCACACGCGCGTCTCTCAAGTGGTGGCGTTCTTTGCATGCCGCTTGTCCGGAACGCCGTATGTCACGACTTGCCACGGCTACTTCAAGACCAGGTTCAGGAAGATATTTGATACCTGGGGAGAGACGGTGATAGCGATAAGTGATCCGGTCAGGGAGCATCTCGTAAAAGACCTTGGCGTAAAGAAGGAGCGCGTTGCGCTTGTATATAGCGGTATCGATGCATCGCGGTTTGCCGGAGATCATTCCAGGGATGAGATCCGCGCCATAAAAAAGTCTTACGGCTTGAAAGACGGCCCGGTCGTGGGCCACATAGGCAGGCTGTCTTCCGTCAAAGGACAGAAGTTCCTTGTGGAGGCGATGAAGCCCGTCATCTCAAATATGCCGGACGCCCAGCTGTTTATCATAGGCAATGGTCCGGAGGAGAAGGCCTTAAAGGCCCTTTCAAAGTCGCTCGGCATTGAAGGCTCTACGGTATTTCTTGATTCAGACCTCGATACCCACAGGCTCCTGTCTGTCATGGACGTATTTGCATTTCCGTCGGTAAAGGAGGGACTCGGGATAGCGCTTCTGGAGGCGTTTGCTTCCGGCCGGGCTTGCGTTGCATCCGACATAGGCGGCATAAGCGATATCATAAAGAATCCGCTGGTCGGCCTGCTGGTCAGGGTCGGGGATACGAATGGCCTCTCCGGAGCCATATTGAAGCTTCTGGCAGACGAGGGCCTTCGCAGCCGCATGGGAATGGCGGCCAGACAAGTAGCTAAGGACAGGTTCTCGCTCGACAGATGGTCTATCGGTGTCGCTAAAGTTTATAACGGCGTCTTAAAGAAAGATGGCTCAATTGAAAAAATTTAAAAGGATACAAATGCTTTTGGCGTCAGTAGGCGCCGTTTCTGTCATCGTCATGATCGTATTCCTTAAGACCGCCTACGTGGTTCCCGTACTCATGTACCATTCTGTTGACGGTAATGAAAACGTGACCAAGCTTTCGGTGGCTCCGGAAAATTTTGAGTCCCAGATGGAATTCTTCCGCAAGAACCATTACAATGTGGTCGGGCTTGACAGGATCGTGTCTTACATGCAGAAGAAAGAGAAGATGCCTGCCAGGACCGTAGCCATTACATTCGATGACGGATATTATAATAACTACAAATACGCTTATCCGGTTTTAAAAAAATACAATTTTCCGGCAACCATATTCATGATAACGAGCAAGATAGGCCAGGATGGCTGGTGCGGATGGAAAGAGCTGAAAGAGATGTCCGATTCAGGGATCATAACTATCGGAAGCCATACAAAATCGCATTTATGGCTTCCTGATATGGGCTCAAAGCAACTTAAGGAGGAGCTTATCGAGTCGAAGGCCATTCTTGAGAAGGGGCTTGGGAGGAGCGTAGATTTCCTATGCTATCCTATAGGCGCCAGGAATGATCGCGTCGAGCGGTTTGCCAGGGACGCCGGCTACCTCGGGGCGGTGGCTACCAACCCCGGCAGGTTCAGTCCTTCAAACGACATATACGCCATAAAACGCATAAAGATATCACGGACATCACGCAATCATATAGTCTTATGGTTTGAATCTTCCGGTTACTACACATGGATAAAAGAGCAGCGCAAAAGGGACCAGTATGAGTATGACTAAGAGGATCCTGGTGGTCAATGTCAACTGGGTCGGAGACGTGATATTCTCGACGCCATTTATAAAGGCGGTGCGGGAGGCGTATCCCGACGCCTATATCGCGTGCCTTATCCATCCGCGATGCAAGGAGATGCTTGAGGACAACCCGCGCCTTGACGAGCTTATTGCGTATGATGAAGAGGGCGAGCATGCCGGGCTTCTGGGCAAGGCCCGTCTTGTGATGGAGCTTAGGAAAAAGCGTTTTGATACAGCATTTATACTCCACAGGTCTTTTACGAAGGCGCTCCTGACGCGGCTTGCGGGGATAGAAGAGAGGATAGGGTATGCCACCAAGAACAGGGCTTTCGTCCTCACAAAAGCGGTCGAGATTCCCGACGAAGATATCCATAAGGTAGAATATTTCCTGGGTCTTGCAAGGGCCGCCGGGATCGCGCCTAAAGACAATTCATATGAATTTTTTGTAGGAGATAAAGAGAAGAAGGCCGTCAGGGAATTCCTGGCCAAAAGCGGCATATCGGAGAATGACAGGCTTGTCGTGATATGTCCTGGCGGTAACTGGGACCCCAAGAGATGGCCGAAGGACAAGTTCGCGAAGCTGTCGGACCTTCTGATCGAGAGGTTTGGCGTCAAGGTAGTCATTGCCGGCGCAAAGAAGGATATAAACCTAGCCGCGGACATAAAGAAGCGTATGAATAATCCCGCAGTCATAGCGTGCGGTACCACGACCCTTAAGGAGCTCGGAGCGCTTCTTGGCCGCGCGGCGCTCGTGATAGCAAATGATACGGGCCCCATGCACATGGCGGTCGCCGTCGGAGCTAAGACTATAGCGCTCTTCGGGCCCACATCCCCGAAGCTGACCGGGCCATATGGCAAGGGCGAATACGAAGTGATATCCCGATATGAAAAGTGCGATATACCATGCTACGACGTCGCGTGCAAGGACTACAAATGCATGAATTCCATCAAAGTGGAAGAGGTCCTGGAGGCCTCAGATCAGATGCTTAAGGAATGAATATGCAGATAGACAAGTCGGCGGTGAACAGGATACTCGTGATAACGCTCAGTAACGTGGGGGACGTGATACTTACGACTCCCGTAATCCGGGCGCTGGCAAAAGAGTTTCCAGGTGCTAGGATAGATGTCATGGTGGGCCCGAGCGGAAAGGCCGTATTCGAAAAGGACCCGCGCATATTTAAGGTGATAGTTTATGACAAGCACCTTCCGATGGTCCAGAAGCGGAGGCTGCAACTTAAGCTCAGCAAGCTTAAATATGACATGGTCGTGGACTTGAAGAACACCATATTTCCGCTCCTTATCGGGCCGAAGTTCAGGACAGCGACCATACAGCGCTTTCCCAGGAGTATCGTCCACAGCGGCAAGAAGCATCTCTACAGGCTCGCTTCCCTGGGGATAGATAACACGGCCGAGCCCTCATATATCTACATACCTCGTGAAGATGAAGATTACGTCGAGGGCCTGCTTAAGGGGAACAAGATCCGGGATCCTATAGTCGTGATAAATCCCGGAGCGAAGAGCCATCTAAAGAGATGGGCGCCGGAAGGTTTCGCCGAGGTTGCGGACAGGATGATCGAGGAGTGCGGGGCGAGCGTCATATTCGTCGGTATGGATGCGGACAAAGAGGTCGTTGCCAAGATATTGTTCAAGATGAAGAAGGAGCCTTTTAACTTTGTGGGGAAGACGAATATACGGCAGCTGGCGGCTCTCCTCTCAAGGGCGAAGCTCCTCATAACCAATGACAGCGCCCCGCTCCACCTGGGCTGTGCCGTCAAGACTAAGGTCCTCGCCATATTCGGCCCGACCGATCCGGAAAAGTACGGGCCCACGGGAGATCTGGATATAGTTATGTCGACGAAGCTCTCATGCTCGCCGTGCGAATCGGCTGCATGCAAAAATAATTACGAGTGCATGAAGCTCATACCCTCCGAAGAGGTCTTTGAGACAGCGAAGCTGATGGTAGAAGGGTATGAGGAAGAATGAGCATCCAAAATCAAAATTCAAAAGTAAAAAGTAGAAATTACAAGAAGATCCTTATCGTACGGCTCGACAGGATAGGCGATGTCGTATTGTCGACGCCTGTAATAAAAGCCGTCCGCGAGGCTTATCCCGCAAGCCACATAGCCTTCCTTGTAAGGCCTTATGCCGAAGATGCGGTGAAAGGCAACCCGTATCTCGACGAGGTCATAACTTACGATAAGAAGGGTACGCTTAAATTTATCCTCAAGCTGGCGAGGAAGCGCTTTGAGCTTGCGATAATACTCCATCCTACGTCGCGCACGCACTGGGTGACATTATTGGCATGCATACCCGAGAGGGTCGGCTATGACAAAAAGATGGGAACCCTGCTTACGGATAGGATCCCGCACAAAAAGGAACTGGGGCTAAAACACGAGGTCGATTATACTCTCGACATATTGGAACATATCGGCATCGCGGCAAAGGACAGGGCCCTATATTTTCCTATAAAGCGCGAGAGCGAGAAGAAGGTCAGGGACATTTTCGCCAGGGGCGGGATAAGAGAATCGGATGCCATAGTCGTCCTTAACCCTTCGGCAAGCTGTCCGTCAAAGAGATGGAGGCCTGAAAGTTTCGCGAATGTCGGAGACGCCATCGCAGAGCGGCTGGGCGCAAAGATAGTCATCATATCGGATCTTAAGGACAGGGTTTTTGCGGACCAGGTGGCTAATGCGATGAGAATGGGCTCGTTCAACATCGCCGGGATGACGACCGTGGCGGACCTCGGAAGCGTGCTGAAGCGCGCGAAGCTGTTCATATCCAATGATTCCGGCCCGGTCCATATAGCGTGCGCCGTGGGAACGCCCGTCATAGCCATATTCGGCCGCAAGGATGCGGGGCTCTCGCCAAAGCGCTGGGGGCCGCGGGGGAAGAGGGATATAGTCCTGCATAAGGACGTCGGGTGCGATGTCTGCCTGGCGCATAATTGCAATATCGCGTTCAAGTGCCTCGAGGAGATAACTCCTGAAGAGGTTATCTCTGCGGCGGCCACGATCCTGAAGAAGTAGCTTCTCGAGTATCGTGAACCCTCTTAAGTGCGGGGTATCTTTACGCGAACGTAAAATTTCCAGCGGAAATTTTACTCGGATAATCGCTATCTTCGTTGAAAGATAGCGATTATCGACGTCGCTTCAAGACACCCCGCACTTAAGAGGGTAGCTAGTTGCTCCAAGACCACCTCAGCGTCCGCCCGCTACATGAGATCGCAACCTGGGGGGCGGCGATTGGATCACGCTCTACACGGAAAGCGGGTGAGTGATCCAATAAAACATTAAGGCGTCGTTTGTAGCGATGACGAGGGAGAATCTTCCTTATATAGCAATGTACGGCGTGCTGTCATGTAGGCCCTGGAGGGGTAAGGTGTCCTGAAGCGACGTCGAAGGTTGCGATTTTTCAGCGAAAATCGCAACCTTCCGAACGACGTTCCCTCCGGGAACGGAGTGTTCGCGCAAGGACACCTTACCCCGAAAGGGCTATCACAGGGGAACGAGGATGAAAATTCGAATGAGGAGGAGATTTGGGCAACAAAAAAGACCCTCATTCGAGAAGGTCTTTTTAGAAGGTGATAGGCCTTAAATAGCTTTCGCTATCGTTCCATCTCCTTTGTATCTTTCTACTTAAAGTATGCCACAAGAAAACGAAAAAGGCAAGGGTATGAGGCAAAAAATCTCAAGGGCAATATTCTGGCTTCTGTTCGCATTCTGCGTCATCTCCCTGATAGTGGAGTTCAAAAAGACCTGCGGCGAAAGATGCGCGGCTCCCGGAAGAGAGCCGGCGTCGATCACAGAGAGGGCAAAATGAAGGAATTCATCGAAAAAGCCATAAGCATAATAAAGAAGAGGGAGTTCGTGATCGTCGCTACATGCGATCTGGATAACAACCCTAATGCCGCGCCTAAATTCGTTCTCAAATTGGATAAGGATTCGATATATCTTATCGATTATATCATGGGCAGGACCTATGATAACCTAAAGATAAATCCGAGGGTATCTCTGTCATTCACGGACCCGCGGACTCTTAAAGGTTATCAGATCAACGGCTCGGTCGATATCATAGAGAAAGGCCCGGTCTATAAGATGATATTCGAAGAACTGGATGCCAGGAAGGTCAATCTTACGGCAAAGCATATCATTGAAGAGGTCCGCGGGGAGAGCAAGCATGACAGCTTTGAAGTGACGATGTCCGAAAGGTTCGTTATACTTAAAGTGGGAATGTATGAGATAGCCGAGATGAGTCCTACCGGAGAGCTTGCCAGGAAGAGGCTCAAGGACCATTCATAGCATATAATATATTATATTTGACGGTATATTATCTTCATGTTAAAATAACCCATTCAAGAAGGAAAATTGATGAAAAGAGAGAGAGTAGACCTTTCGAAGATAAAGACCATTCCTCTTAACGCGAGGAAGTGTAAAGTATGCGTAAGCGACTTTGCCAAGGTCACCAAGAAAGGCGGCTCGTTCAAAGAGTTCTACGAGTCGCTTCCCAACATACTTGCAAGCCAGAACCTGCAGATAGTCGTAGACGCCGTAGTGAAGGCGCATAAAGACGGTAAGAGCGTTGTCTTCATGATGGGCGCGCACGTGATCAAGTGCGGGCTGTCGCCGCTGGTGATAGACCTGATGAAGAGAGGCGTGCTCAAGGCGGTCGCTTTGAACGGCGCCGGCGTGATCCACGACACGGAGATAGCCATGATAGGCAGGACGAGCGAGGACGTGGGCGAGGCGATACTCGACGGATCGTTCGGCATGGCGAAGGAGACGGCGTCTTTCATAAATGACGCCATAAGCGACGGATTCAAGAATGGCATCGGCATAGGCGAGGCGGTGGGCAGCCGCATACTTCGCGACAAGCTGCCCCATAAAGACTTAAGCATACTTGCCGTCGGCCATGAGCTGAACGTGCCCGTCACAGCGCATGTCGCCATCGGCACCGACATAATCCACCAGCATCCGTCGGCAAACGGCGCCGCGATCGGCGAGGGCTCGCTCCTCGATTTCAGGAATTTCATATATTCTCTCTCGAATCTCGAGGACGGGGTCGTCATAAACTTCGGCTCCGCGGTAATATTACCGGAGGTATTTTTAAAAGCGGTAACCGTAGCGCGCAATCTCGGTTTTAAGCTCGAGCGTTTTACGACGGCGAATTTCGACATGATAAGCCAGTACAGGCCTTACCAGAACATACTCTCAAGGCCCACGTCGAAGGGCGGGAGAGGTTATAACGTAATAGGGCATCATGAGATAATGATGCCTTTACTTTACCGGTCGATAATAGAGAAACTATAAATGGCAAGCAAATACGCGGCAAGACTTGAGAAGGTCATAGGAAATTTCGGGGATCGCAAGGTGCTCGTTATAGGCGACCTGATACTCGACGAATTCATCTGGGGCGATGTCTCAAGGATATCTCCCGAGGCGCCGGTCCCTGTCGTATGGGTTAAGAAAGAGAGCTTCATGCCGGGCGGCGCATCTAACGTTGCGAATAATCTGAGTTCTCTCGGCGCCAAGGTCTATCTCGCAGGCATGATAGGCGGTGATGAGCATGGCGCCATACTTAAAGGCGAGCTTGAGCAGAAGGGCATAAATGTCGACGGCGTCCTGACCGACGAGTCCCGGCCCACGATATTAAAGACAAGGGTCGTCGCCGGTCATCAGCAGGTATGCAGGATAGACAAGGAGACGGTCGGTCCGCTGGGGGACAATATCGTAGCGAGGATGATAAGATACGTCAGGTCCATAATAGACGACGTAGATGCGGTCATCATAGAAGACTATGGCAAGGGCGCCATAAGTCCGAAGCTCTTGAAGGCTATACTCCCGCTCGCGCGTTCGCGCGGCAAGATAATATCCGTAGATCCCAAAGAAGAGCATTTCAAGTATTACAGGGGGATAAGCGTGATCACCCCGAATAATCACGAGGCCTCAAGGGCGGTCGGCTTCCAAATAAAAGACGACGCGACGCTGAAGAAAGCGGGGGCGGCGCTCCTTAACAAGATAAAGTGTAAGATCGCGCTCATAACCCTGGGTGAGAATGGCATGGCGGTATTCCAGAAGGGCAAGCCCATGAAGCAGATACCTACGGTAGCGCAGGAAGTATTCGACGTTTCCGGAGCGGGCGATACGGCCATAGCAAGCTATACTCTTTCGCTAGCCGCAGGCGCCGATCCGGTTCAGGCGGCATACATAGCGAATTGTGCCGCAGGCATAGTCGTAGGCAAAATAGGGATAGCCGTAGTGGCGCCCGACGAACTTATTAAAAGGGTCAAGAGAGAACTGGGAAAACTATAAATATCTTAGGAGGTGAGGGACAGGTGAAAGCGATAGGGGTCATACCGGCAAGGTGGGGAGCGACAAGGTTCGAAGGCAAGGTCCTTGCAAATCTTTTGGGAAAGCCGGTCATTCAGCATGTATGGGAGAATGCGAAGAAGGCGAAGACGCTGGACGATCTCGTGGTCGCTTGCGACGACGAGAGGATAATGAAGGTGGTCGAAGGCTTCGGCGGAAAGGCCATCTACACGTCTCCTAACCAGCCCTCAGGAACGGACAGGCTGGCTGAGGTCATAAATCCGCTCGATATAGAGATAGCCGTTAATATACAGGGCGACGAACCGCTGATGAAGCCTATCATGATAGACAAGCTTGTGATGTCTCTCGAGGATGAGAAGCTCGCGCAGATGGCCACCGTCATAAAGAAGGTCGAGGATGATTCGGAACTTACGAACTCGAACGTCGTCAAGGTCGTGGTGGATAAGAACGGTTATGCGATATACTTCTCGAGATACGCCATCCCTTATAACAGGACCGGCAAGGCCGAGAAAGACAAGAAGCCCGTCTATTACAAACACATAGGGCTCTACGCATTCACCAAGGACTTTCTCTTTACTTTCAAGAAACTTCCGGAATCTTCTCTTGAGAGGGCCGAGAAGCTCGAGCAGTTAAGGGCGCTTGAATACGGCTATAAGATAAAGGTCGTGGAGACACAGTTCGATACCATCGGAGTGGATACTCCGGAAGACTTGAAGCGCGTCGAAGAGGCCCTTTTAAGGGAGAGAGAGAACACACAGGTATAAAATGACAAAAGCGATATCCGTAGGGACGATAAATATAGGAAGATCCAGCCCTCTGGTCCTCATAGCGGGGCCGTGCGTCATAGAGTCTGAGGCAGCCACTCTCAAGTCCGCAAGGCTCCTGAAGGCGCTAGCCGTAAGGGCCGGGATCCCGTTCATATTCAAGTCAAGTTACGACAAGGCGAACAGGACCTCCGTAGATTCATTCCGGGGGCCGGGCTTGAAGAAGGGGCTTAAGATCCTAAAGAAGGTAAAGGACGAGTTGGATGTTCCCATACTTTCGGATGTCCATTGCAAGGAAGACGTGAAAGAGGCCGCAAAGGTCCTTGATATCATACAGATACCGGCATTCCTCTGCCGCCAGACGGATATCGTCCTGGCTGCCGCAGATACCGGCAAAGTGGTAAACCTTAAAAAGGGGCAGTTCATGGCCCCCTGGGACATGCGCCATGTCATAAAGAAAGTGGAGTCGCGCGGCAATAAGAACATAATACTTACCGAGCGCGGCGTCAGCTTCGGATATAATACGCTTGTAAGCGACTTCAGGTCTCTCATGATAATGAAAGATCTGGGCTATCCAGTCATCTACGACGCCACCCATTCCGTCCAGTCCCCTTCGGGTAAGGGCGATAAGTCGGGAGGGGACAGGAAGTATGTTCCGGCGCTGGCGCTTGCCGCGATAACCTGCGGCGCGGACGGCCTCTTCATGGAGGTGCACGAGCATCCTGATAAAGCCCCGAGCGACGGTCCGAACATGCTGAAGCTTTCGGACCTTTCGAAGCTCCTTGACAAGGTAAAAGCCATAGAGAAGGTGGTAAGAAGATGTCGAGAGTAATAGCAAAGAAGGTGCTTAAGATCGAGCGCGACGCCCTGTCTAGCCTTATAGCGAGGATAGACGGTAATTTCGAAAAGGCGGTCAATGCAATATACTCCACGAAGGGGCGCGTCATAGTCGCCGGGCTCGGAAAACCCGGCTTCATAGCCCAGAAGATATCGGCGACATTATCCTCGACGGGAACGCCGTCTTTATACCTGCATCCGGCCGAGGCTCTCCACGGGGATCTCGGAAGGGTCACGCGCGATGACGCGATAATCGCGCTCTCTAACTCCGGCGAAACCGAAGAGTTCATAAAATTCCTGCCTATAGTGAAGAAGATAGGCGCGAAACTTATCGCCATGGTCGGCAATACGAAGTCTACCCTGGCGCGCAATGCGGACCATGTGATCGACGTAAGCGTGAAACGCGAGGCATGCCCGCTGGGACTGGCCCCTACTACATCGACCACGGCGATGCTTGCGATGGGCGACGCGCTTGCCGTAGCATTGCTGGAGCGCAAGGGTTTTAAAGAGAAGGACTTTGCGTTCTTTCATCCGGGCGGGATACTGGGCAAAAGGCTCCTCCTTAAAGTTGGGGACATCATGAGGACCGGACACTCCAATCCTATAGTCAATGAGAATAAGAAGATAAAAGAGGTCCTTCTTTCGATAACAAGGGCCAGGGCGGGGTCTGCCAGCGTCGTGGATTCGAAGGGAAAGCTTGTAGGCATATTTACCGACGGGGATCTGAGAAGGCATCTCGAGACAGAGCCTAATATAATAAATAAGCGCGTCAAAGATCTCATGACCAGGAACCCTACGGTCACAAAAAAAGGGCGACTCGCCGCAGAGGCCCTCGAGATATTGCGTTCAAAGAGGCTTGACGAGCTTCCTGTCGTGGATGAGAGGTCCAGGCCCATAGGGCTTCTCGACGTCCAGGACATACTTAAGGCCGGTCTTGTATGAACGATCACGCAGAACGCCTGAAACAGATAAAGATGCTGATAGTGGACATAGACGGCGTCATGACCGACGGGCGCATCGTATATTCCGTATACGGCGATGAGCTTAAATTCTTCGACGTCCAGGACGGGTTCGGCATAAACCTTCTCAATAAAGCCGGAATAAAGACCGTCATAATAACCGCGAAGAAGTCGCGCATAGTTAAGATGCGCGCCAGGGACATGAAGGTCACAAGGGCCTATCAGGGTTTTATCAATAAGCTGAAACCTTTTAACGATGTCCTGAGGCGTTACAGAATGAAGCCCGAAGAGATATGTTTTATCGGCGATGATCTTATCGACATTCCGGTATTAAAGAGAGTCGGTTTTGCCGTGGCAGTGCCGAATGGTATGGAAGAAGTAAAGAAAGTCGCCCACTACACAACCTCCAAAACAGGAGGCCGCGGAGCCGTCCGTGAGATATGCGACATGATCCTCAAGTCGCAGGGGAAGTGGGAAACTGTAACATCCAAGTATTACGAATAAACTCCACAAAATTTCCTCACAATTTAAAATATCAAAAAGTTAGTAAATTATATTTGAATATATGATTCGGATATGATATATTATAGTTAACTTTCTATTAGGTTAACTATAGAATTCGAAAAAATTTCATGCTAATAAATATGATTAAAGAAAAATTCTATTTGTCCGCAAAAAGAATGGCGATAGTTATTGTCATTCTCTCTCTCGCCATGCCGTCTTCCGGCTTCGCATCTGATAATAATTATCGACATATCGCCAGAGAGACCCTTTCGCCTGTTTCAAAATTCTGCGCCATGCCCAAGATCGTCAACATCGATAAGGACCGCTATGTGATCATTGAGACCAGAGATAAGAGGCCTGCCTACATAGCCCAGGCTGATACCTTCCAAAATGATACGGCATTCCTCTACTTAGGCGCGCTGATAGGCGAGGCGCTGAGGCTTGATCTAAGCGAGCCGACATTGATAGACCTTATAAAGACCCATCTTGCGAACATAGACTTCAGCAGTTTCGACCTTAGATTGATGGAAAAGGAAAATGGCGTATTCACCGTGCCGTATAAGAGGTCTGACAATGGCAAGCGCATGAGCCTGAAATATTCGCTCGTAAAGCCGGGCGAGACGCCGCCGGCAGGGGTCGTGACTATAAATACCATTGAAGGCCTGAAGGTGGCTGTAGACGCCACCAATGAGGATCTCCAGGCGCCTTCCGCAGGGTTCTCCGTTCAGGAAGGCGAATCGCTCATAGAGAACGGATTTAACTATAATGACCCCGGACAGCTCAGGCTTGCATATGAAGCCGTGAAGGCGCGCGGCTTCGACGTGACATGGACAGAATTTAAACAGAAGATGGACGGGTTGTTGAAATTCGAAAAGGAGCACCGGGGATATTTTAAGAGCCTTTTTACAAAAGATAACCGGCTTAAGACTGTGGAGATCAGCGCTAAGGGCGCCGTCACCTTCGAGCCTGACCCGAAAGACCGCGAAGAGCTCGCAAGGCTTGCCAGGGATCTGGCGGCGAGAAAAGAGGCGTTCGACTCCCTGGCATGGATCGAGAAAGATTTCCCTGATGACAAGGTCTTCAGCGTAAGAAGCATATACCGCGCGATGCTGCTTAATGGCGCGCATTTGAATATTGATGCCGCTTACAGCGGCAAGCTGCCTGCGGACGAAATGCGCCGGGAGCTCTTGTCGGAGAAGAACCGCAAAGAGCTGTACCGGGTCGTATTCGCTCTTGCCCGCGCGCGTTTCGGCCATTCTGATAAGGATATCCGCGATAGATGCGTTCGGCTTGCCATGTCAGCGATAGTGGCAGATGCCCTGGCTGACAAAGCCATGGCTGACCAGCTTCTTTCCGAAAAGGCGGAAGTCCAGGCGGCCGCATTCCAGAATTTATACAGAAGCTATGTGGACCACCTGCCTCGCGAAGCAGGTTTAAAGAGCGCAAGGTCCGACAAGCTGCTCTCAAGGGCGATCGACGAGCTGTCGGCCGCCGCGCTCGGGAGGATCGCCGGCGTATCGGCCGCCGCGCCCGGCCGCGCTGACGCTATAAGGCTCGTGCCGGCAAATTTTTTAAGCGTATTCCGCGGCCGCGCCGGTATCGCAGACTGTTCTTTCGATGAAGATAAAGGCGCGCCATATACGCGCGCCCTGCACGAGGATACGCTTTACTACCTGGTCTATAAGGGCGGGGAGCTTAAAGGGTATGTCGGCATGTGCCTCGGGAATATCGAGAAGGGTAGCTTCAGGAATAGTTCGGTTCTCACTATCGACACCATAAACTCGCCAGCCCTGGACGGGGAAGAACTGCTTACCGCGCTCTTTTCAAAATTACAGGAAGAGGCACAGAGGCTCGGATGCGTAGGCGTAGCCCTGCCGGGTACCGGAACGAGCTTTTATCTTGCGTTCAATTTCAATAATGCGGACACGATACCGGAGATGGAAGCCTACAGGCGCTCCTTCCCGATACGAGTCGTACCGCTGCATCGTAGGTCATGGGGCGAGTTCGAGGATGTCTACGGAGCCGTTGACGGATATAACTCGATCGAGTACGGTGACTTCGTTATGCTCGATCCCGACATGCTCAAAGCGCCGGCCCGGCCGCCGGACGGCTCGGCCTACAATATGTACCATCTCCTGAGATCGCCGCAATTCAGCGGGCGTTTTGTGTCTGCCTCGGAGCTTGCGGAACTGACGCGCGGCAGGGCCGAAGGCGGGCATCTGTCGGTTAAGCATACCGTGCTGCGCGATCTTCGCATTCTCGAAAGGCTCGGGCTTCTTGAGCGGGCCAGTTCAGACGATAATGCCGTTTACAGGATCGCAGACACTAGATCTGAGTATCAGGACGTGATGGAGTATATACTGAAAGACCTTCCTCCAAGGCTTAAGAGCGGAGACCTGGACAATTTCCAAAGAAAGTACAGGAAAGTCCTCGCGGGCCAGATAGATGCCGCGGACCTCATCTCAGGTAAATACGTGACGCGCGACAAACTTTATGACGCCGAAGATAATCTTGCGCGTAGCATGATATCGGCGGTATTGCCCGCGAGGGGCGAGCCGAACTACGCGTCTATAGCGCTTCTTCTCGTAGGAGCCCTCGAGAATGACTTTGAATTTTCTAAGGACGAGCTCGCGCGGCTGAAGCAGCTGAAAGATGACATGCTTGTCTGGAGAGGGCGTTCTTTCCGGAAAGAACGCTTGAGGCTTGAGCTCGGTAGCGTCCTGGTGCCTATCCTTGATGTTTCCAGGGGAGGCATCAAGCTGAAGAAGAAAGCGGGGAGATCTTCTGTCTCGATCGAAAAATACATACTTGCCCTGGGAGTGATATTTGAGGAAGGTCCGGTGCGCGGCGCCATGATGGCAAAGCCTGTAATAAAGAATATAGTCGACGCCGTATTTGACGAGAAACACAAGGAAGATATAAGCCTCACGAGCCCATGGAGATCATATCATCTTCAGGCCGATAGCTCTGTTACGTGCTGGCAGCAGCTTGCGTATTTCCGGTACCTATCCGTGGGATTCCCGGACAGCTCTCCGGACCGCTGGCAGAAGATGGCGTATCTCCATCATCCCAAAGGATCGGAATACAAGACTCGCTTGCGGGAGTGGCCGCTTCAATGGTCCGAAGACGAAGCAGCGAAGAGGAAGATAAGCATCGCGTTTGGCATCGTAGAAAAAAAGGCCGTTGAGTTGGAGAGGATCGGCAAGGCCTATTTCAGCGCAGGGTCGCTTGAGGCGATGAAGAACAAGATAACATTGATAGAAGTGGATTCGCCGCTTCCTTTATTATTTACGGACACGGTCGGCAACGTAGTGCGGCCGGAGTATAACGGCCGCAGCAGGCAGGTGGCGTATATACCGAAACTATTCCTGTCGGATCTTGACGAGAAGAGCGAGTCCGACATGAGGGAGCTGGCGGCCCATCTATTCTACATACTCGAATGGAACAAGATGCATCAGGAGATGTTATCGAGCGGCGCTAAGGCCGAAAAGACCCACGATGCCTTGAGCGCGCTTACGGAAAAATTCACGAAAGAGGACAGGTACGGCCTGGCCTCTCCGGAACAGATACGTTCAAGGCTGTATCGCCTGGCGAGACAGACGCTAGTCGCGGAATGCGTTGAGGCTGTGCCCGAAGCGATCGACGCATACGATCGCGTAAGGGATACGAGAAGATCCCTTGGTTCCGGATTTTCGAAGGGGTATCTCTATTCCGAGGTCGGCCTTGGAGATGCAGAGGATGATGCCAGGCAGAAATATGTGCAGCTGGAGGAGGGGCTCGGCGCCATGGTATCTTTCTTCGACATGCTCGGGATGCATGACGCAGCGCTCAATTTCTTCGAAGAGCAGGAGAGGTGCATACGCATAATACAGTCCAGCGACATAGGCCTTCTGCCTGCGGAGCTGCAGCTGAAGCTGGTATTCTTCTACCTAAGGCATGGCGATTTCGATACGTTCCTAAAAAACCTCGACATGATATTGACGGGCAAGCTCTTTCCGGAGAGGATCGCGAGATTCGCCCGCGCCTTGGGGATCTCCGTCGATGAGCTGCAGAAGAAACAGGTAGAGCAGATGCTGGCATTTATAGATCATAGCATGCCGTATATCGAGCGCACGATAGAAGAGGCCCTGGCCTCATTAAAACGGGTTGCGCCGGACCAGGCCGCCAGGGCTGAGATCGATGCTGTCCACGAGAAGGCGGAGTCGATGATAAGCAGGTTCACCGTGCTTATGCGGGACGGCCAGTTGCCGCTTGAGCCCAAATCTTCGGGCCTATTCCCGGCGGTTTTTGGGAATGAAGAGCCTAATGGTATCGGGTATGATATCCGGCTCGGCGCTCAGGACAAAAAGTTCCTGGAAAAGATAGGACCGGAGTTCAAGGAAGCCGGAAAGGCGATAGCGCAGTTAAGGGAGAAAGGCGCAAGGAGGATAGTCATATGGGATCCTCTGCCCAGGTTTGCAGGCGAGGAATTGAGGACATTGCCGGCTCTCGTCAAAGCCATAGCCGATTCCTGGCCCGAAGTCGAAAAGATCTCGGTAGTGACGCCTTATCCGGAGAGGATAAATAACCTCAATATCATGGGTGGGCGCGTTAAAGGCATCGCTATAGCGGATTTCAGGGTAGATGATTTTTCGGGAGAGGACAGGCCTGATGCGGTCATCGATTTTACAGACACCGGGACCACTCCTGCGGTGCAGGGCGAGATCTCCATACCGCACATGGGCAGGTTGTTCCGGGAGGCGCTTAAGAAAGTATATGAACAGCAAGATGGGGAGGCGATGCTGACTTATCCTGAGGCCGTCTGCGCGATCCTGCACGGGCTCGGCCTGGCAGCGCCGTTACCGGACGATGTTTTATATGTAAAAGCGCGCCGTGATCCCATGACCGTATTCATAAATCCGCACAGCGTTAGCAATACCAAATATTTCCGTGACCTGAAAGAGGCCTGGGTGAAGCTTATAGTGGAGCTGGTCAAGGTTCGCGGGCGCAGGGTCATCCTGAATGCCGGTGTTTTGAAAAGCGCCGATGCCGAGAATACGGCATGGATAGCGAGAGAGGCCCGCAAAGCCATCGGGAATGCACCGTCGGCCGGGTCCTTGGAAGTCTTTAACGGCAACATGACGGACCTCTTCGATGTCATGCCTAAAGCGGGAGGCGTCATCACCGTCGATTCGTCTGTAAATCAGCTGGCCCATCTATATGGGATGGATTATGTCGTTATCACGACCGACAATTCGAGGTTCTGGATATCCGAAAAAGATGCCGCGCGCTTGGCTGTCCCGTATAAGGAATTTTCTAAAAACGCATCTTCGGTCTTGAACAAGTTGCCGGTACCTGCGGATGATGTTGCGCCGAAGCCGGCGCCCGACAGAGCCGCGGATGCGGCCAGCGCCGCCGCATACGCGGAATCGCTCAGCGCAAAGGTCCAGATCCTTAAAGATACAGGAACGGCCGCCGTTCCTTTCGTCAAGGACCAGCCGCAATGGGTGACGCTATTCCTGGATAATGTCAAGCTCGCCGCCGAACGCGCTCGCAAAGAAGACAGGTCCGTCATTCTGGCCATAGAGACTAACGGCTGGATCCCCGAAGAGCAGAAGGCCCTGATGCAATCGGTCATGGCCGAGATAGACAATATCGATAAATATTTGCTAAGTTTAGGCCTCGGCAATTTAAAGATAATACGCGGAACAGGCGATGGCCTCGCCTCCCAGATACTTGCCGCTCAAGGCAAGTTCAATGCATCGCCTAAAGACGTAATAGTGCTTGCAACCGAAAAGACCGTTAACTCTGAGGCCTTCAGCTCCTTGAGGAGCACCGAGACCGAGGATCGGGCATTCCTCGCCGCTATAGATCCGGCCGATCTGACAGGCTTAAGCTATATACGGCTATTTGAAATGCTCATCATTTCGCTGAAGACAGCTTCCGGAGAGGCAGTGGCGCCTGCCGATCATCCAGAGATCGTCATAGAATCGCTTGGCCGAAGGATGATCCGGCTGATGCCCAAAGCCGATCCGAAAGATTACAACGAACTTAAGGATATCTACGACTCCCAGAAGAAAGCCCTTGCCGCGGCATAATAAGGATTTCCACAAATGAAAACCAGTGATATAATATACACACATATATATTAAGGGAGGTCAGAAATGTATCCTATCATCCTTCTTGCGATCGTAGTATTTGCCAGTATGCTCCATATTTTTATTGCTAAGCCCGGCCGCGATAACAGAAAGGTCGTGGAGATATTCCTGTTATATTTCCTCGTGATATTTATAGGCGTAAGCGGGATATTGGGGTTCGTAGGGCACGCATTCATGCCGGACAGGATAGCGCGTGCCATAGGATGGCCCGCAGGAAGCCCTTTCCAGTTCGAGATCGCGGTTGCTGACCTTGCCTTCGGCGTGCTTGGAATAATGTGCCTTTGGATGAGGGGCGCTTTCTGGACTGCGGCAGGAGTCGGCAGCTCTATTTTCTTCCTGGGGGCCGCTTATGGGCACGCAAAATATATGCTCGTCTACAAGGACTTTGCTACTTATAATGCCGGGCCGGTATTGTATATAGGAGATACTCTGGTGCCTTTAATAGTCATAGCTCTGGTCATAGCGTATAATGTGATGGAGTAAGTCCATATCGGAGGCCAGCAATGGCGCGCTACAACGATATTCTCGTTAAATTGCCAAGAACGGTCATAGTCACATTTTCGCTCGCTTTCGTGCTGGCGCTCGCGGCAGCCGAATATCTTAGCGGGCCGGACATATCCCTCGTCGTATTTTATATCCTCCCCGTATTCATAGCCACCTGGTATGCCGGCAATCTTTCAGGAATGTTCATATCTTTTATAAGCGCCATATCCTGGTCCATAGATAATATGACCAAGTCTTATGGCTCGGGGACTGTCATGATCCCGTATTGGGACATAGCGATGCAGTTCATCTTCCTCGTATTCATCGTTCGCGTCCTCTCGGCCCTGAAAATATCTTTCGAGAAAGAGAGGGAGCTTGCCAGAGAAGATTACCTGACCAAGGTAGCGAACGCGAGGTCCTTCTACGAGATAGCCGAGGTAGAGATAGACAGGCTTCGCAGGTATAAGCACCCGTTTACGCTGGCATATCTTGACGTGGACAATTTTAAGCTCGTCAATGACAGGATGGGCCACAGCGTGGGTGACCATCTATTGAGCGATATAGCCAGGATGATGGAAAAGAGCGTGAGGGCGGTCGATACTGTTGCCAGGCTGGGCGGTGATGAATTCGCCATACTAATGCCTGAGACAAGCCAGGAAGGCGCCCAGGCGGTCATAGCCAGGCTTCGGGCCAATATAGGCGACGCCGCGAAGAAGAGCGGGTGGCCTGTCACGGTGAGCATAGGCGTTGTGACATGCCAGGACAGCGTTTGCGCTCTTGATGAGCTTATAAAGAAGGCAGACGCGCTTATGTATAGCGCGAAGACCGGCGGGAAGAATGCAGTAAGAGCGGAAACTCTTAAATCAGCCGTATAAAAGATGGACGATATAGAGTATTCTAAAAAACAGGAAAAAGATGAGGCGGCTTTCGAGGCTTTATGCAAGCGGTGCGGCGCATGCTGCGGAAGGGATGACGAGCCATGCTCGAATCTCGCGGCCGACTCCGGCGGGAACTACTACTGCAAGGCATATGATGCGCGGATCGGGCCCCAAACGACTATCAATGGCTGTGTTTTTACGTGCGTATCCATAAGAGAGGTATTAAAGTATTCGCTGCCATGTCCTGGCTGCGGGTATGCGCTTGAATATGACAGCGGGAGGTGTATATGATAAAAGGGGTTGGCTTGGGAGAAGAGATCGTAATAACTACCGACAATAAGCCGGGCCTGCTGGCGGACATAGCAAGGATCATGGCCGAGAGCGGCATCAATATCGAGGCCGTTGTGGGATACGAGTTCGATAAGAAGGCGAAGCTTATGCTCGTTACAAGCGCTAACCTCCTCATGATAGATGCCCTTAAGAAGAAAGGGTATGATTCTGTCAAGGAGACCGAGGTGGTGGAGGTGGATCTGGAGAATAAGCCTGGGGCCATGAAGGTGGTGACTACGGAGCTTGCCAATAACGGCATCGACATACATTATATATATGTAACTGCCTGCACATTAGGCTGTTCTTCGAAGATGATCCTTGAAACGAGCGATAATGAAAAGACGATAGCATTATTACAGAAATATATTTAAAAGGAGGTATGTAATGAAGAAATTCGTAATTATTTTGAGCATGATAGCGGCATTGTCCGCGACAGCATTTGCGGAAGATACAGCCAGCGTAAAAAGGGATTATACTATAAATACCGGCGACTCCCAGGTCCTGGCGGGTGTCGTAGAGTCGATAGCTTTAAGCGATCTTACAAGGCCCAATTCAAGGATGATCGTGACTGCTGATGATGGGCAGAAGTCTGAGTTCGTCGTGAAGCCTGCATCTCTGATATTCACCGGTTCGGGCGGAAACCTATTAACCCTTCATGATGTGGCTACCGGAGACAGGGTGGCGGTGAACTATAGAGTCAAGGACGGCGTAAAAGAGGCAGTCGCTATAAAGGTAGTAAAATAATTTAAGCTATAAGCTGTATAAAAAACCAGCGTCAGAAAACGACGCTGTTTTTTTGTCTTAATTGTTAGGATATCAAACATTCAGAAAAATGATTTTGAATTCTTCAATTTTTTTGGTAATCTATATACAATATTGTTAAGCATTGAAAATGATAGATAGAAATAATTTAAAACATTTAAAAGTTAAAATAAGGGGGAAGTATGATAAATAGATATCGGCTTCTATCAACGATTGTCCTGGTTTCATTTATATTTAATACATTGACCGCTGACTATGCGTTAAGCTACCAAATAAGTGGTAACACTGACAACCTTGCGACTCCTTCCATGTGCGACGATATCGTAGGTATCCAGCCCAAGGATATGGGGCGCGTGCAGCTTGCCTTAGAGGCGCAGCTGACGCAGCTCTCTAAGACCGGGGTTCCGTTAAACGCGCAGACCATCGCTGCTGTGCTCGAGGCCAATACGCGTATTAAAGAGAATAGCATTTTCAACGCCGCGGAGATACAGATATTCTTCCGCGAGACCCATACCACTGTAGCCGGCCCTTGTGTTAAGTGCAGGATAAAGGATAAAGACGGCCCGAGGACATATTACGCGCTATTCTCTTTCGAAAAAGATGAATTCGGCGGATTTCCTATAAAAGTATTTACGGATAATGAGTTTAAGAGATCGAGCGCTTTCATGAAAGGCGTGCCCCAAAGAAAGGCGCAGGATGCGCTTGCCATAGACAGGTATATCCAGCACGAGAAAGGCCTGGATGCCGTGATCGCATTGGCCCATGAGAAGGGGCTGGCAAAAGAGCCTTTAAAGAACATATTCGATTATAGCGTTGAGGTGAAAAGGCTTTTGAGTGATCTTGATGCAAACGTATCCAATCCCGCAGGCCTTATTTCCATAGAAAATAGAAAATTTTATCTCATACCTTTAAATTCCGATATCATAGGGGCCATGCGGTCCCTTCCCAAGACCAGGGTGGTGGACGCAAATGGCGTAGAATATGAAGTCGAGTATTCTGCCCATTCCAGCAATAATGCGGTCCATCTCTTCGTGTCCCAAGAGACATATTATCATATGACCGCAGGAGATTCGCTGGGAGAGCTGGGCGCTCGCAGTGAGGTCATGGCGCTATTGGCGCATGAGATCGGAGTCATGGGAGGATTGAGCGTGACCGATATGATCGGCTCTGACAGGATGCGCCAGCCGCGCAATGCCGCGGACGATAAGTACCATTCTTACCTTATTAAGAGGAATATCGCCAAGCAATCCCACCTCTTGCAGCCTCTCAACCTGACGCTTGTGGATCTTGACAAAAATCTTACGACGCGAGATTATGCGGCCGGCTCTAAGATGGATGTTGAACAGCCGCGCAATGCCGACGGCACATTTGCCGAGCGGCCGGGCAAGAACACCAAGAGCGCGCTTAGGGTGATAGCCATGACGCCTTCGCTGCAGAGCGGAGGCTTTACGGTGCAAGATTACCTGGAGGCCTATAGCATCCTAAGGGAAGGCCTTAGTTATGATAAACTTGCGGCAAATCCTGAAAAGACCGCGAGGAATGATCTGAACGGTCTTGTTTCACAAGGGCTATTGACCGTCACCAAGGAAAACAAGTATAATACCTATATATTAACAAGTGACGGAAGAGGAGCCGTAAAGAAGATGTCTATAGGATCCCGCAACGAAGATAAAGCCATAGATTCAAAGATAGCAGGCCTTACAAAAGAGATACGCGACAGGCTTGCGCCCATGCTACAGGATAGATCCGATATTCCCTTAAGATCTCTTACAGAAGATGGCAGTTTTGAGTTTACGCTGTCCGACGGCACGAAGATGGTGATCGATCGGGATATGGTAAATACTATCATCGCCAATCTTCCGGGTGTATTAAAAGAATATGATGTGCGAGGCCTTGACAATATATTCACGCCTGAGATGCTGGTCGTTCTAGGCATTGCTATTGGCACGAGCCGTTTCAACTCCCATCATGGCATGGAAGGATTAAATGCCGGGGACATGTTCTTTATGGCAGGGGATAATGGCCCCACTACGCCCAAGATGCGTAAGTATATTGCCGAAGGATTGAGGCTTACAGGCGTAAACGTAGTTGACTTCGGACTTACTATCGGCGGCGAATTGTATAACGGCATATTCCGTCTCGGCGCCCAGGGCGGCGCTTATGTGACCAGGTCCCACGTAGAAGTAGGCACGAACGGTTTCAAGCCTTTGGTCGGTAATACCACTCTCTATGCGGACATGATACAGGTGATGGGCCAGACCATAAAGAATGGCGAGTTCAGGATAGCGTCGTCCGACAAGGCCGGCAGGATAATTACAGCTGACTCTGACCTTGGCAAGGCCATCCACGACTTATCGAGAGATATATACCGCTTGAATCTCATAAAAGAGTTTTCTCGCATACAAGATGTCATGAAGAATACCGGCATGAAGGTCGGTATAGACTTCGGCGGAGGCTCGGCTACCCAGTATGTGTCTCTTGCAAAGGAGATGCTCGGCGACAGGCTCGTGGCTACTTACGGCACGGAGCAGGACCCGACATGCAAGAATGGATTGCCGGATCCTTCAAGGGAAGACCAGCTGCAGGATATAATCGACCTTTCAAAGAAGGACCCCAAGGTAATATGGTTCTCTTATGATCTCGACACGGACAGGATGGCGATAGTGTGGAACGGAAGGCTCTTTAAAGGCGACCTGCTGTTCTATCCCGTAGTGGAGAATGTCCTCTTTAACGGAGACGGCATGCAGAAAGAGTTCCTTTATGATGCGCGCATGTCCCCGGCTATAGCGGAACTGGTCCAGAAGTTGGGCGGCGTGGCCAAAATACATCCGAAGGGCCATTCCAAAATAAAGAAGTCCGTTGAGCTCATGATGAAGGCGCTTGCCAAAGAGCGCGGCTATGCCTCGGTGCTTGACCTTGTTCAGGCGACAAACCATCATGACTTCCAGATGGAATACTCTCTTCATCCTTTCGTTACCACGGAGAAGGGCGCTTGCATAGATGACGCTTTCCGGTTCACGTTCTGGTGGATAGACGCATTCGCTGCAATGCGCAAGGCCTATGGCAGCGATCTTACGCTCGATAATTACATAGAAGGCCTGCAGAAGAAGGGCGTGATATCAAAATGGTATTCCCTGAGCGAGCAGCGCACCGATATGCAGGAAGAGTTTAAGAAAGATATAATAAACAAGATGCGCGATACCATCATACAGGCTTTCGAAGGGCGCGATAGTTTTGAGTTTGTCAATTGGCAGAATTACAAAGGACAGACAAAACCTTTCACACTGGTAGATACCGAAGGAGTTTATTACTTCATGACTCCGCTAGGCATATTCTACTGGGGATGGTCTAATACTTCGGCCAAGATAGCGTTTGGGGCCCATTCGAAGAATGACAAGGACCTGAAGGCGCTTGCCCGCATGATGTTCTCCGTATTCTACAGCCTTCGCGATGATATGCAGGCAGCAGCGCAGGCCAAAGGAGTAAAGGTCTCGGATGCCTCAAGACACATACAGGACAAAGAGACCAAAGACCTGCTCGCCTTGATGGGCGGGAAGAAGAATACGGAAGTGGAAAATTCCATAAAGGCCGAATACCCCACCCGCACTGCCGCTCTTGATATATTGATGGTTACAGGGGTCGGGCGCATAGAGACGACAGCGGTATCCGTTAAAGGCGCCGGCGCTGTATTGCCGGGGAATAGCGAGATAGGCGAGATGTTGAAGCTCGCAGGCCAGGCCGGCCTGGAGATACCCACTCATCCGAATAGCTGCTACCAGCTACTTGTCACATCCGAGTTCTTCGCTAATGGAGAGCTGGGGGCGCACAAGCTTAAGTATGGCGACAGGTTTGACCTCAATGTTGTGAGCGGATCCACTTCGCAGCAGTTTGTTGATAATGTCCTGGCCAAAGCCAAAGGTAAGGAAGACAAAACGATAGCGCTTGTCCCTGATTTCGTGTCATTCAAGGAGCTTGCGCGTCTTAAGATGGCCGGTACCAGGTTCATAAGAGTAAGCGCCACAGACCTGCTCGATGCGAAGGCCCAGAAGGATCAGGCGAGGGAGAGCTTCCAGCTTGATACATATGCCATGATGTTGCTGGTCAGGTCCTTGAGCGACAAGACGGCCAAGGATTCCAACATATACAGGGTGCTCAGCTTCTACGTGAAGTCGCATTTTAAATTCGATGGCACGATTGCTGTCGATGATTACATTAATGCTATTGTTAAGAGCGATATCTCGACGCTTATCAAAGGATACCTCTCCTATAAGCCTACCGAAGCGTATCGCGTGCCTGAATACAACACCATCGCCGCAGCGCTCATCTCGGCGTAACGACTATAGCTCCACGAACACCAATGGCCCCGGAGATATTCCGGGGCCATTTGCTTTGATCGTGCGTCCTAACCCCCAAGTCAATCCCGCACTGAAAATTTCCCCCTCACTATAGTTCGGGTCGGCCTTTTGTCAGTCGAAAAAGGGGGACCTGCGGAACTCGGCCTCCAGAGGAGGCCTCAGACATCCTCGGTCCTTTTGATATCAA
>JAGVGJ010000017.1 GCA_020057115.1 Candidatus Omnitrophota bacterium
CAAAAAAGGCGTAAAAACAAGGGCTTCTCCGACGGGCGATGACTATTTTACCGACGGAGAAATAGAATAATTACAAATAGGGTTTTTCAACGGTCTCAATTTACAAGTTAATGAAGTAAAAAGGGGCAGGGCATGTATAAAGCGTTTTGGGGCTTAAAAGAGAAGCCCTTTGAGAACACACCTGATCCAAGATATATCTATTATTCCCAACAGCATAAAGAGGCGATATCGCGCCTCCTTTATGCTGTACGCGAGCATAAAGGCGCCGCGCTCCTTACGGGCGAATACGGAAGCGGAAAGACGCTTTTAAGCCGCGTCCTTTCCGATGAGCTTAAGCAGGAGAAGGTGTATCAGTCGGTGTTTATACTTAATCCGCGGCTTTCGGGCGTTGAGCTGTTAAAAGAGGTAGTCTGGCAGCTTACAGGCACAAGCGCATCCCATAATAAAGTGGACCTCTTCCACTCCCTTCAGGAAATACTATACGCAAACCACAGGACAGGAAGGCATACGGTCATAGTCGTAGACGAGGCTCAGGCCATAATGAGCTATGACGTCTTCGAAGAGCTGAGGCTCCTTTTAAATTTCCAGCTTAACAACGCGTTCCTCCTTACGCTAGTCCTGATGGGCCAGCCGGAGCTGAAGACCAAGATATTCAACATGCCGCAGCTGGGGCACAGGATGGCCGTAAGATACCACCTGAATGCGCTCGACGAAACAGAAACAAAAGATTATGTCATTCACCGCCTTGAGGTTGCCAGCGGCCGCGACCATATATTCACCGACGACGCGTACGAAGGCGTATACTTCTTCTCTACGGGCATACCGCGCCGCATAAATAACATATGCGATCTGGCCTTGCTTGTCGGGTACGGCGAGGGGCTGAAGGCTATAGACAGGGACACCATAGCCAAGGTGAGCGAGGAGCTTGACATACAGGCATCTTCCCTGAATGACCCGTTCGGCACAGGCTCTTCCATGTCGTCGGGAAGGTCGATGGACAATATGCTCTCCTCAAATAACCCTGACCATAACCTCGAGCAAGGACGCTAGAATGTTCCGCATGTCGGATATTTACGATAAATTCAAGGATGATAATAAGGATGAGAGGCCCAAGGACCGCCTACAGCCCAGGGAAGGTCAGCCTCCCGAAGAACCGGCGCGATCCGACAAGATAAGCTTCTCTTACGCGAGCAATAAATCCGGAGCGCCGATGCAGGCGATCTCAGAAAAAGCGATAGAGCTGTATAATGAACTTTATCAATTCGCCCGTCGGATGTATAGCACGAAGACCGTCAAGGACCCGCAGGCGATCTCGGGACTCGACGGCGTGATAAACAAGATAATCGATGCGCTTGATACTGATTCAAGAAGCCTCATGAAGCTCTGCCTCGACGATTACCCTAGAATAGAGGAATATTTTTATTATCATATAATAAACGTGACAGTGCTGTCGCTCGAGCTTGCCAAGGGCCTGAATTATGAGCGTAAGGCCCTTGTAGAGATAGGCGTTGCCGCGTTCCTGCACGACGTAGGGCTCATAAAATACGAGAATGTGATAGAGACTTCCAAGGCCCTCACCAAGATGGAGTATGACACGATAAAGAACCACCCGACCGCAGGCCTCGAAGAGCTGGGCCACCTTGGGAATTCCATTACCCAGACGATGCGTAATGTCATATCACAGGAGCATGAGCGCCTCGACGGGTCAGGCTATCCCGAAGGATTGAAGGGCAGCCAGATAGCCGAGCAGGCGCAAGTGGTGGGCCTTATAGATGTATACGAAGCGCTGACCCACCAGAGGCCGTATCTGAACAAGCACAAGATCGAAGCCATAAAGTCGATCCTCGGGATGAAGAATGCATTCGACTCCAAGCTTGTCAAGGTGCTGATAGAGAGGGTGGGCATATTCCCCGTAGGAGTGTTCGTGCGGCTCAGCACCAAAGAGATCGGTATAGTAGTTGAGAACAACCCGAAACTCCCGTTCAGGCCGATAATCAACATAATGTTCGATACCGAAGGCAGAAGGCTGAAAGATCCTAAAGTTGTCAACCTGGCGGATAATTCTGTAATATTTATCGAAGAGTGCGCAGAGACTCCGCCTCCCGGAAACTAAAACCCTTGCCTCATAAACACGACCTTATCACATTACTCAACCGCAAATCAGGTGCCAAAAACTTGAATTGGCGCGGGATATTATCCGCGGCCGAATATTCCAGGGTATTGCCGCTATTATACAGTTCCGTAGAAGACAGGCAGAAGGAGCTCGGCATTCCTCGGGATGTTTTCGATAAACTTAAGAAGGCCTATGAGCTTAATTCCGCAAGGAATACGATCGTCCTGGAAGAGCTCAGTATTCTGGCGCGCTCCTTTAAAGAGGTGGGGATACCTGTTACGCTCCTCAAAGGGACAGGTCTTCTGCATACCATCTTTCAGGATTCCATAGCTATCCGCAGGATGGATGACATAGATATACTCATAAAAGAAGAGGATATCAGGAAGGCTGCGCGAGTGCTGGCGTCGAGCGGATACAAACTTTCGGAGCCATTCGATCTGTATAATGCTCTCGGCGGCCCGGTTAGGCATAAATCCGTAATGTATTTTAAGGATGATGCCGGCAAGGGCTCTGCGCTTGCCCCGGTCCACCTGCACTGGCATATAGTCAATCTCTCATCGCCGTTCTTGGCGCTCAATTGGTCTAAGATAAATATGTCGGAGATATGGAGCTCTAATGCTTCTTTGGGCATGGACGGCGGAGGCAATGTGCTCATAATGTCTCCCGAGCATATGCTCCTTGCGCTGGCAGAGCATGGCATGTCCAATGGTTTTGCCAGGCTAAGTTCTATTTACGACATCCATTCTTATGTCACAAGATACAGGCATTCGCTCGACTGGCACAGGCTTGCCGGTATCGCAAGATCCTGGGAGCTTGTAGTGCCGCTCCACGTGGGCCTCTATTTAAGCCGCTCCATGTTCAATACTTATGTGTCGGAAGATTTTTTCGGAGTTTTAAGGCCGCGGGGATTATCTTCGCTTGAGAAACATTTTATAAGATATGTCGAAAAGAACGATTTCCCGAAGGAGGATCACGCGATCCTGCTACACCTTGCGGTCAGCCGCAAGCTGAAGGACAAGATGGCGCTTCTTATAAAGGGAATGCGTTCAAGCCTTTTAAAAGGGCGCGACAAATAAGACAGATACAAGAGGCATCCATGACCAAGATAGAACCAGGCGCTGTATATACGAAGGATCCCGACGTGGTATTCCGCAAGATAGCCGATGAGTTCGTTCTAGTGCCAATAAGGCAGAAGGCCGTGGACTTGAGGAGCATATACACGTTGAACGAGACGGCCGCGTTCGCATGGGGCGCGCTCGACGGGAAAAATACCGTTAAAGACGTGACGGAAAGCATGGCAAGCGAATTTGACGTCGAGGCCTCCAGCGCGGCATCCGACGTCTCCGATATGCTATCCCAGCTAGAGGCATTAAGTTTCATCAAAAAAGCCTGAGTAAGCCTATGGGTTTTAAGACCCTTCTTTCGATTCCTCCGGACTATGACCACAATTTTCCTCCCTTGGGGACGCCAGCGCTCTCGGCATACCTTAAGAAGAACGGTATGGCCTGCGCCCAGACCGACCTTAATATCGCGTACAGGGGCTTCATTCCCGATAACTTCTTTTCCGATAAGCTCGAAGGCAGGTGTTATTCCGCTTTTTTGCCGCGCGATGAAAGCTCGCGTTCAGGGCAGCTTCCATATGGCAATCATACGAATAGTTCATTCTATTTCTGCGAGCGGCTCCTGTCGTCGGAATATCTATGGAGATATCTCGAAGATAGGGACGAGAACACCTTCTATAAGTTTTATGAAACAAGCGGCATCCTGGACCGTCTAAAGAAAGATGACATAGGATTATTCGGTATCTCCGTAATATCTCCGACCCAGGCAATAGCAAGCCTTACTCTGGGCCTTCTTATCAAAAAGCATCTCCCTCACATACATGTTACGATAGGCGGGCAGTGGGTGACGCTTTACCGTGATGCGATCCTCGAGAAAAAGGAATTGTTCCGCTGCTTCGACAGCATGATAGTTTTTGAGGGTGAAAGCGCGCTCCTCGAGCTCGCTCGGAGGCTGGAAACGAAAAGAGACATATCCTCCATCCCGAATGTTATAGAAGGGTTCAGAAAAAAAACGGTGTCTGTCCCTATTTTTCGAGCGACGAGCGACGAAGACATGAACTCACTCCCATGCCCCAACTTCGACGGCTTGCCTCTTCGCGAGTACAACGGCTGCAATGACGGCAGGATATCGCTTACTTATGAGACATCCCGCGGATGCTATTGGTCAAAGTGCGCCTACTGCGTGGACCTGCCGCTGCCTAAGCCTTCATACAGGAGAAAAGACCCAAAGCTTGTTGCGAAAGATATGAGGCAGTTAAAAGAGAGATACGGCGCGAAGTATCTGTTGTTCGGGGATCCGGGCCTGTCGCCGAGGCAGATGCGCGAGATATCTGAAGAGATATTGAAAGACGGCGTCGAGATGGAGTGGTGGACTATGGCGCGGCTTGATCCGGGTTTTGACCGGAAGCTTTTTGAACTTGCTCATAAGGCGGGTTTAAGGCAGGTCAATTTCGGGTTTGAATCGGCAAATGACCGAGTCTGTAAATTACTCGATAAAGGGAACTATAGAGACCGCTCATCCAGGATAATAAAGGACTGCGCGCTCTCCGGTATAAAGGTGGACCTCCAGACGATGATCGGCTTACCTGACGAGAATTTTCAGGACGGGCTCGATACGGTGGATTTTCTCGTCAGCCATAAAGAGTTCATAGACAATACGACATTCAACACTTACTACCTTACGCCTTTTAATTTTGTTCACCAAAACCCGGAGAAATACGGGATCGAATATGATAAAGACAAGAGCCTGCCATTCGGATTTTTTATCCCTTTCAAGAATAAGCGCGGCATGGACAAGGACCAGGCGGAATTATTGCAGAAGATATATCATTCTATGGTAAGCGCCAAAACCCGTAGAGAGACAGCAGGCATATGCTGAAATCTGACAAGATAGTGATGATGGAAGACCATGACAAGGCATACCACGCATGGAAAGAACGCGGTATCCGTGACAGGGTCCTCGTGCATGTCGACGCGCACATCGACTTCGGCTGGGTACCCGACGTAGATATGGACGAGATATCGTCTGTCCCGGATCCCCTGGACCCTGGACCCCCTGTCCCGAGCGAAGTCGAGGGATGGACCCTGGCCCCTCAGCTGATCAACCCGTTCCTGCGATCCCGCAAAAAGATGGTCAACATAGGTAACTACATATGCCCCGCGATTAAAGACGGGATGGTAAAGAAATTCTATTGGGTCGTTCCCGACGAAAGCTTCCGGGCTCGCCGCGGCTTAAAACATATCACGAAACAACTGGAGGCTTTACTTAAGATAAAAAGCCATGCAGGCGGGAAAATAGAGATCCGTAAAGACTCTTTGCATTGCCATGTCCTCGGCAAGGAAGTCATCGTTTGCGGCCTGAATGCCCTGGAGAGTATAAGCGAGCCGGTCCTTCTCGATATAGACACGGACTTTTTGGTCACTAGGCACATATGGGATGACCTGGAGCCGAAGCGCACTCCTTGGATATCCCCCGAAAAGCTTTTTAAAAAACTTGCCTCTAAGGTAGCGGATATAGACATGTTGACGATCTCGTATTCGGTGGAAGGCGGCTTCACGCCTCTTAAGTTCAAACACCTCGGCGATGATATCAAGGCCCTGTTCGAAGGCGGAGTTTCAGGCGGCAATGATGCTTCGACATATTTTAACCTGTGTTTATCACATATGAAGACCGACATAGAGAAGGCAAGGGCGTATTATGATAAGGCAGTCTCTCTGGACAAAACCTACGATACCGCCTACAACAACCATGGTATAATATACCTTTACAAGAACAGGTTCAATGCTGCCGAAGAGGCATATAAGGATTTTTTGCGCTTGACCGGAGATGACCCGAGAATACTCAGCGGGCTCGGCTATATAGCCCTGGCCAGGAAAAGATACGCCAAAGCCGCGAACTTTTTCAACCGTTCTCTTCTTGCAGATGAAAAATACCGCGAAGCGAGGTTCGGCAAAGGCATAGTAGCTTTTAATACCGGCAAGATAGACGAAGCGCTGAAGATATTCGCAGGCCTTAAGGATGATCTCCCGGATGAGCATGACGCTTACTGGTGGCTTGGCCGGATAGCCGAAAAGAAAGGTGATATACAGCAGACGATCGATAATTATAAGGATGCGGTCATGCGCGGCGGCGATGGCCCGGGCATTCATTTCAGGCTATGCCGGCTGTATGTCTCGAAAGGCATGTATTTCAGGGCGTTCGAGGAGTTGCATAGGGCGATCAAGATAGCTGATGTTCTGCGGTGACCCCCAAGGAGGCGGGGGTATCCTTACGCGAACGCTCACTTTCCAGAGGAAAGTTCGCTCGGAAGGCCGCAATCTTCGTTGAAAGATCGCGGCCTTCGACGTCGCTTCAAGATACCCCACCTCCTTGGGGAGAGAAGCATTATTTGATATACAGGCATATAGGCGGGCCGAAAGGCCCGCTAAGGATACGAAAGTGCTTATGATCGACGCGAACTATTGTTACAGTAAGAACGACTCGATAATTTTTAAGGAGATGGCCGACGGGCCGGTGCTGATAGACCCGTATCGACGGACATTGATAAGCTTGAATCCCGCGGCATTTGAGATATGGCAGTTATTGGATGGCCAGAGACCTGTCTTCGGGATAGTGGAGGCGTTGCGGGATATATTCGACGTCGATGAAAAGGAGCTGGAAAAAGACACTAGTAGCTTCCTAAAGGAACTTATCAAGCGGGAGATGATAAGATAATGGCATTTTGTATAGCGCAAAGGAGATATTCGGATTTCTTCACCTCGGTTGAGAGCGCGGCCATAGAAAGGCGTATTCCATATACGGGGGCGTTGGAGCTTACATACCGCTGCAACCTTAATTGCTGCCACTGTTATTGCAATCTCGGATTGAACGATAAGAGAAAGAGCGACGAGCTCACTGCGCGCGAGATAAAGAGGATCATCGATGAAGCTGTGGATGCGGGATGCCTCTGGCTACTCCTGACAGGCGGAGAGATCCTGGTCAGGGAGGATTTCCGGGATATATACCTTTATGCCGTGAAGAAAGGTATGTTCACGGAAGTCTTTACAAATGCCACCCTCATTGACGATAAAACGGCGGAACTCTTCACCGAGTTCCGGCCTTTCGGCATAGATATAAGCATCTATGGATCAACTCCGGAAACGCATGACAAGATCACCCGCGTTAATGGCTCTTTTAAAAAGGCGATGGACGGGATCTCGATGCTTAAGAAGCATGAGATAGGTTTCTCTCTCAAGACCATATTGATGAATTTGAATCGCGCGGACCTGGAAGGCATGCAGAAACTTGCCGCTAACCTTGGAGCGGAGTTCCATTACGACACTGTCATAACTCCTCGCATCGACGGTGGGCTGTCTCCCGCAAAGTACCGCCTGAGCGCCGAAACGATGGCGGCCTTCGACCTAGACAGGGATCCTGAGGGTTGCAGAGATATGTTCACGCACTTCTGGAATAAAGGCCCAGACGAGACCATCAGCTGCGGAGCCGGGATATTTTCATTTAATATAAATCCTTACGGATATCTGGAATAAGATGACTCGCGACTATGATGGAAGGAAGGATGAGATCATCCCTGCCGAATGCCGCTCCTGCAACATGCGTCTTATATGTTCAAATTGTCCGGCATGGTCTGAGCTCGAGACGAACAGCCTGGATAAGAAAGTAGATTATGTTTGTGAATATGCAAAATGCCTTGAAAAGATGTTCTTTAAACGAAAGGAGAAGGAGTATGAAGAAAAAGTCTTATCAGAAGCCAGAGATTAAAGAGGTGAAGCTTGCGATCGAAGATACGCTCTTGACAGCGTGCCGGTCTTCAAGGGCCTCGGCTACGCGATCCAGAATAAATCGCCAGCAGTGCAGAACCTGCTCGACGACGTATCGCGCATCATAGCGCGTAAAAGCGACCCAGTTTAGTCATTAGAGCTTAGTTCATAGTTCTTAGTAAAGAGGGACGATGGCAGTAAATACACTATCTCTGAAGATCGCCGACATTACCATAAAGGTCAAAAGCGACGTCGAATTCAAGAGATTCGATGATCTTGAATTTTATAAGGATTTCATGATCAAGACAGATGAGTGCGCTTATTGCCGTCTCGATCACAAGATAGCCGATGCGCCTGATATTAAAACAGACGGCGGTTATTTCAGCCCTTTAAATGCCTGGCGCTTATCCCGGTCAGGCCGGAAGAATGTGCTTTGCGTCGGTCCGTCCCGCAAGATGGGAAGGCCCGAAAATCTCACGGTCTTTGACCCCGATTACAGTAAAGGCAAAATGTACCAGGAGAGCGGTGGCGAACTGTTCAGAGGATTTATAGATCAGTTCCTTATTGCAAACCTATTAAGCCGAAATAACGGGTTTTTGCTTCATGCTTCAGGCGTTGCTTGGGAAGGCAAGGGGCTATGCTTCTCCGGCCCGTCGGGCGCAGGAAAGTCGACGCTATTAAATATGTTCAAAGACGAGGTCGAGAGAAAGCATCTGCTAAATGATGATAAGCTTGCCCTCAGAAAGACGGGTAACAAATGGCGCATATTCGGGACGCCATGGTACGGCGAGTCGCGCGTATCATCTTCAAGCAATGCGCCTCTTTCAGAGCTATTCTTCATACACCATTCCAAGACTAACCATGTGCGCAGGCTTTCAGCCGCTGAGATCTGCCCTCAGCTTATGACCCAGGCGCTTCTCCCTCTTTGGGATGAAGAGGCGACGTCGCGCGCATTAGGCATATTCCAAGACTTGATCGAGTCGATCCCGGTGTATGAGCTGGGATTCGTTCCCGATAAGAGCGCGCTGGAGCTCATCAAGAAGACAATAAAATGAACTTATTCTGCTCCACAAAAGAATTCGAGGAGCTGTGCCGCGATGTTGCTGGCAAGGCCGACGTGATTCGCCTCCAGGTAAAAGGCGGGAGCATGTTCCCTTTTATAAGAAGCGGCGAATGGGTGGATGTTGTATTGTGCAAAGACGGAGAACGCTCTGTTAGGAAGGGTGACATAATTCTCTTCAGAAAAGCCGAAAGCCTGTATCTCCACCGCGTCATAAAAGCCAAGGGCGATCTATTTATAGCAAAAGGGGATCAATCGTTCGGGCATGATGGCGCGATACCAACAGAAGATATCATCGCTAAAGTTGTCGCGGTTGAGAGGGGGGGCAGGAAGATAGATCTCTGTTCGAGATCAAATCGAACAGTCTCTGTCTTCATTGCCAACGCAGCATCGATCCTGCAGTATATGTTTCTTTTTTCCAGAAAGATAGCGAGCCTTAGCCTTGCGGCGATCTACCGGATCCAACACCTTAACATCTATCGCGATATCGCGAAGAAAATATTAAAACCGGATATATCTGTCAGGGAAGCGTCCGCAGAAGATGAAGAAGGGATGCGAGACTTATTCTTGATGGGCGGACAGGACATAAGAGACGGGATCGCCAAGATAAAGAAGGATGGGTTCTGGCTTGTAGCCGAAAACAGGGGCAAGATAGTCGGCGGCCTGACAGTGACATCTTTAGAGAAGGATCCGGGCATGTGGGTCATATTTGGTCTCGAGGTTAAACCTCTATTAAGGGGTATAGGCATAGGACAAAAGCTTGTCGAAGAGGCATTAGAAAGAGCCAAAACGGCCGGCGCAAGAGAGATCGGGCTGTTCGTCAATAAAAAAAATATCCCGGCGCTTAAGCTTTATCAGAAGGCCGGTTTCAGTATCTCCGATGATTTTCCCCAAGAATTCAACAAATCTCCAGATGAATTTTACCTGTCCTTCTCCGCCCGACATTAAACTTTTATGGGTCTCCCTGGACCTAAACCTCAAGCCGTCCACACTGAAAATTTCCCCCTCGCTATAGTTCGGGTCGGCCTTTTGTCAGTCGAAAAAGGGGGACCTGCGGAACTCGGCCTCCAGAGGAGGCCTCAGACATCCTCGGTCCTTTTGATATCAA
>JAGVGJ010000019.1 GCA_020057115.1 Candidatus Omnitrophota bacterium
CGAAAAATTTTGATGGCCGTCCAACCCGGACTATAAGTAAAATAATTGACCGATTTGTCCGGCCTTTCTAAACCGGCATAAGGTATCAAAATTTTTCAACGGTCGCTCCAGACCCACTCCAGCGGGCCGCCTACTCCGCGATGATATGTAGGCCCTCGAAGGGTGAGGTGTCCTGGAGCGGCGTCGAAGGTTGCGATTTTTCAACGAAAATCGCAACCTTCCGAGCGAGCTTTCCTCTGGAAAGTGAGCGTTCGCGGAAGGACACCTCACCCGGAGAGGGCGCACAGAAGGATCGCCACGAAAGGGCCGCCTGCTTATAGAGGCAAGAGATGCGGAAAAATGGCCCCGGAGGTTTTCCGGGGCCATTTTGTGGATCACTTCATAGGCGTTAGAACGCCTACTTGATGGATCTTTTAGACCAATCCCTGGTCCAGCATTGCGTCTGCTACCTTCACGAAGCCGGCTATGTTGGCGCCGTTGACATAATTGATATATTTGCCTTCTTTGCCATATCTCACGCACTGCTCGTGGATGGCTATCATTATGTCGTGCAGCCTTCTGTCGACCTCTTCGCGGGTCCATGAGAGCCTCATGCTGTTCTGGCTCATCTCGAGACCTGAAGTGGCTACGCCGCCTGCGTTCGATGCTTTGCCGGGAGCATAGAGGATCTTCGCCTTCTGGAATACCTCGACGCCTTCCGGTGTGGTCGGCATGTTCGCGCCTTCGCCGATCGCTATACAGCCGTTCTTCACGAGCGTCTTGGCATCGTCTTCGTTTATCTCATTCTGGGTGGCGCTGGGGAATGCGATATCGCACTTCACTTCCCACGGCGTCTTCCCATCAACATACTTGCACTTGAACTCATTCGTGCATTCCTTTATGCGGCCGCGCTTCACGTTCTTGAGATGCAGAACGAATTCGAGTTCTTTCTTGTCGATACCGCCTTCATCATATATGTAACCGTTTGAATCCGAAAGCGTAACGACCTTTGCTCCGAGATCGATGAGCTTTTCAACGGTATACTGGGCGACGTTACCCGAACCGGATACCGTACAGACCTTACCTTCGAAGGTCTCGCCTCTGGTCTTAAGCATCTCTTCTACGAAATATACACAGCCATAACCCGTAGCTTCAGGCCTGATAAGGCTGCCGCCCCAATTGAGGCCCTTGCCGGTCAATACGCCGGTGAACTCATTCTTTAGCCTCTTATACTGGCCATACATGAACCCGATCTCACGGCCGCCGACCCCGATATCTCCGGCCGGTACGTCTGTGTCAGGACCTATGTGTCTCTGGAGCTCGGTCATGAAGCTCTGGCAGAATCTCATGACTTCATTGTCCGACTTTCCCTTCGGATCGAAGTCTGAGCCGCCCTTGCCGCCGCCCATGGGTAGCGTTGTAAGGCTGTTCTTAAATACTTGTTCGAAAGCGAGGAACTTGAGGATACCGAGGTTGACGCTCGGATGGAAGCGTAATCCGCCCTTATACGGGCCGATGGCGCTCGACATCTCGATGCGGAAACCGCGGTTAACCTGGACTTCGCCTTTATCGTCTAACCACGGGACGCGGAACATGATGACCCTTTCCGGCTCCGTGATCCTGTCGAGTATCTTGGCTTTATCGTATTTGGGATTCTTTTCTATATATGGGGTGATGGATTCTACTACTTCACGGACAGCCTGGTGGAACTCAAGTTCTCCGGGATTCTTTGCTATCAGCTTTGACATGAAATCTTCGATCTTCTTGTTTCCGGACTTAGCGGAACTGGCTGCCGCCGGTCTGGACATGACCTCTTCCATCCTTTTATTAGACATCTTCGTCCTCCTTATTTTGTTCTTGCCTTGAACCATATCTCTTAAAACCTCATTGTTTCAAAAGATGGTCTACTATACCCTGGGCGGCTCTCTTAGCCATTCCCATCGCCTCAATTACCGTGCCTTCACCTCCTACTATGTCACCTCCCGCAAAAACCCCTTTTATCGAGGTCTCCATGGTCTCTTTGTTGACCACAACGTCACCGTATTTATCTGTAGTCAGTGACGGCGTGACTTTGGTCAACAGCTGATTCGCATTTAAACCTACAGCTATGATAGCGACATCGCATTCTCTTTCAAACTCGCTTCCGGGTATAGGTACGGGCTTGCGCCTTCCGGAGGCATCCGGCTCGCCCAGCTCGCACCTGGTACATTTCATTTTCTTCACAAATGCGTTCTCGTCGCCGACGAATTCGTCCGGCCTTACGAGCATATCGAAATTAACACCCTCTTCCCTGGCATGTTCTATCTCAAGGCGCCTTGCCGGCATCTCGACTTCAGTGCGCCTATAGGCTATCGTTGTATCTGCCTGGATGCCGTTCATCTTCTGAAGTCTTAATGCTACCCTTGCCGCATCCATTGCCGTATTACCTCCGCCGATCACCACTATATGCTTGCCTATATTTACAGGGGTGTGGCTTTGGGGGAATTTATATGCTGACATGAGGTTCACTCTTGTCAAAAACTCATTGGCGGAGTAGATATTGCAAAGATTCTCTCCGGGGATTCCTAGGAACGAAGGTATGCCTGCACCCAGCCCTAAGAATATCGCGGAATATCCCTCGGCGAACAGCTCTTCCAATGACCTTGCATTTCCTACTATGAAGTTCGGTATTATGTCTACGCCCATCTTCTTGAGGGAGTCTATCTCGAAATCCAGTATATCGCGCGGCATCCTGAAAGGCGGTATGCCATAGCGCAATACCCCGCCCGTCTTGTGCAGGCTCTCGAACATAGTTACCTTAATACCGCGGCGAGCCAACTCTCCGGAGCAGCAAAGGCCGGCGGGGCCGGATCCTACGACAGCCACTTTAAATTTGGAAAGTTTAGGGTCTTTCATTACCGGTGCGTCGAGAGCATTCTTCATGCCATGATCGCCGACAAATCTTTCCAGGAAATGCACGTTGATGGTATTGGCAGAGGCGTATGGATGCCCCTTTTTGCTCATCACGCACGCCTTGCGGCATTGGTATTCGGCCGGGCAGACCCTCCCGCATATCGACGGGAAGTTGTTCCTTTCTCTCAAAGTCAGGTAGGCGCCCTTGTAGTCTTTTTGGGTGATCTGGTAGATGAACTTTTTTATATCTATACCTACAGGGCATCCGGAGATGCAGACTGGATTCTTGCACTGAAGGCAGCGCGCCGCTTCGGTCAGGGCCTCAGCCTCATTATATCCAAGGACCACCTCTTCAAAATTTACCGCCCTTGTCAAAGCAGCTACTTCTCTTACTTTTACAGGTTCTTTTATTGCCATTGGCAGCGCCCTATTATAATTGGTTCAGCTTGCAGATATGCTGCTCTTTATCGATATATACCCTGTTTCGCTTGGTCAAGCCTTCCCAATCGACAAGATGCGCGTCGAATTCAGGGCCGTCGACGCAACTGAATTTCACCTTGCCGCCGACATCCACCCTGCAGCAACCGCACATGCCTGTCGCGTCTACCATTATGGCATTCAAGGATACGAGCGTTTTGGTCCCGTGAGGCTTTGTGACCTGGGCGACCCTCTTCATCATCGGTATTGGGCCGACGGCATATACGAGGTCATATTTATCTTTTTTTAAAAGTTCATCCAGGACATCGGTCACGAAACCTTTCCTGCCGTAAGAGCCATCGTCCGTGGTTACATAGAGCTCGTTCGACGCGGCCTTAAGTTCTTTTTCCAGGAAGAGGATGACTTTTGTCCTTGTGCCGAGTATGGTAGTTACATTGTTTTCGGCGTCTTTCATAGCTTTTGTGACAGGATATATCTCCGCGATACCTACGCCGCCGCCAATAATTATTACCTTGCCGTATTTTTTTATATCTGTTGCATGGCCGAGCGGGCCGACTATCGCAAACAGCTCATCACCAACGCTTGCCTTACTAAGGAGCTTTGTAGTGAGGCCGGCTACCTGGAATATGAGAGTGATCGTGCCTTTTTTTGGGTCTCTTTCGACAATGGTAAGCGGTATCCTCTCGCCTTGTTCGGATACCATGAGCGCCACGAATTGGCCGGGCTTGGCTTTCTTGGCGATGTCAGGGGCCGCTACTTCGATCCGGACAATACCCGCATCTTTGGCATTTCCGAGAACTTGTTTGTTCAGTATTTTCATATTTGGTTTCGCACTTTTGCCTATTTTTTAGGCAGTGGTGTATAAATAAAAAACGCCCTTCTTTTAGACACTTATGCCTAACTAAAAAGAAAGGACGCCTTTGTCCGGTGCTTTTTATTGTAATTTCCTACGTAAAAATTATAACTACTGGCGGTTCTTTTGTCAAGGATATTTTAGGGCCGGTAGCTATTTCTTGGAGACACCCTTACTGCCCTGACAGGCCGAGTCGGGCACTTGTTCTGGCATATGCCGCAGCCTACACAAAGGGCCTCGTCAATAGACGGCCTGAATATCCTGACCCCTCCCACAACTTCCTCTTTGAGCTTTATGGCTTTTTCGTATATAGGGCAATGTTCCTCGCATACTATGCATTCCTTATTTCCAGCCCAGGCAATGCAGATGCTGCGGTCTATCGATGCCGTGCCTAGTTTTATGGATAATTTTTCAGCCTGCGTGACTCGTTTGATGGCACCTGTGGGGCATGTATTGCCGCAGAGCGTGCACTTATATTCGCAATAGCCTGTCTCCGGAACGAGCTCAGGTGTCCACATGCTGGCGTATCCCGTTTCTGGCGAAAGCGGCTGGAGGCCGTTTGTGGGGCAGACTTTCATGCAGTTGCCGCATCTCACGCAGCGATTGAGGAAATCATCCTCATTTAAAGCGGCCGGCGGCCGTATTATCCCTTCGGGTTTCGGGCCGTGCCCCTGGCCCTCAGGCTTGCCTATTTCTTTACGTTCATTAAATTTGAATCCTGATAATAGCAATGGCGTCAAAAGAACGAATAGGAACTTTTTCCTGGATATTCCTCCTCCGGCGTCATTCTGAGGCCGCGAAGCGGCCGAAGAATCTAAAATAGATCCTTCGTCGGGCCTTTGGTTCTCCTCAGGATGACGAAAAAGAGGCCATGAAAAGCGCGTTAGATGAGGTGGGTAACTATAAACACAATCCATGCAGAGTATGCACTCGCTCTTCTTGTAGCTTGAATCATCTTTGATGGCGCCCATCCTGCAAGGTGCCTTGCCGGTCCCGCCTTTAGCTGATATATCAACGACGCGCCTTAGCATTGAAAATCTCGCGGCAAACGAATAAAGCGCTCCGAGCGGGCATAAGCCGCGGCACCATAGCCTCTTCATGAGAGCCGTTACGGCAAGTATAGCTGCAAATATGGATAATATCAGCCATGAATGAGCGAAGTATGTGACCTTGATCCCCAGGACCGATGATTGCAGGCTGTGGTAGAGATCACCGATCGCCCCCTGCGAGCCGAATTTTCTTATAAGAAGCTCGAAGATGAAAGTGATGTTTGAGGTGACAAACGGTATCAGGACCAGCGATATGAACCTTGCCATCAAGACTATAGGGTCGAGAAGCCAGGCTTCCTGCCTCCCGAAGACCGCAAATATCAATATGGCGGCTAATACATAAAGCTTGACCGGATGGATCTTATCGTTCAGCCTGTCATTCTCGCGTTTTATCTTGCCGAAGGCCCCTCCTGCGTCTATCATCGTGCCGAGCGGGCAGATCCAGCCGCAGAAGAACCTTCCGAGAATGATGGTCAGGATAAGCATCGATACGGAGAGGATCGTTCCGGCTATAAGGGCGCGCTCGGCTATTGATGTCATTATCATGATGAGCGGATCGGTCTTAAATAGCATCTCGGGATGTATGAGGCCTTTTAAAGGATATGTCGTGGACCAGAGGACGTAGATAAACAATAGAAGGAATGATGCCTGGGAGACGCGTCGTGCGATGATCAGTTTTTTCATGTTAGGCGATGTTGAGGATGTTTGCCTTGTCGATATCAGCGCTGCCGAATCCTCGGGCAACAGCTTCCTTGATACAGGAGAGCGACATTGGGTCGGTATCCATAAGCTTTGCAGCATAGGCGTCGGCTAAGACAGGATCTGTGCCCGCAATAATCGTGTCGAGCCTCTTTACGTCATCGAGGCTCCCGCCGACCGGGCCGTGCCTCAATAGCACTCTGTAAGCGTCTACGACAGTGAGTTCCGGGTTGATGAAATCTGTAAGGTCTGCGAGTTTCCTTCCTATGCCGTTATGTATGCGCCCCCTGTCGCCGCCGCATATTCCCATCAAATTTTTCATCGAGATCGTAAGGCCTGCCAGCGAATGGTGTTTAAGTATTGGGACGTTGATGAATGTATCGCACTCGATAGCGTCTTTCAGGATAGGCCATTCATTCATGGGGCTGTCATAACTAAGTTTCATCGGTACAGTATTCCAATCGTCCGCGAAATAGACGTTCGCGCCCTTCTCTTTGGCGATCGCCCGGATGCCGGAGTTGTCATATGTGCGCTTCGCGTCATTGCATGTTACGTCGAATACGTTTACCCGCTTTGCTCCGGCCTGGAAAGACATATCTATGAGAGCGGCTACTACCTGAGGGTTCGTGTTCGCGGCCTGTTCGGGCGAGCGGTCCCAGCCTATGTTAGGTTTTATAAGAACAACGTCATTCTTTTTGACGAATCTCGACATGCCGCCCAGGCCCGTAACGGCTTTTACGGTGCTTATATAAGGATCCAGCCCCTTGGCTACAACAAGATCATAATCGCCTTTTATGCCCTTATTAGGCCGTCCGTTAAAGCCGCTCGATGTCGCGGCCGCGGCAGCGTCTTTTAGGAACTTGCCTCCAAGCGCCAGGCCTGCCAGGCCTGCAAGACACATCTTTAAGAAGTTCTTACGGGTGAGCTTCTTTGTTGCCATTATTTTTTACCGATATTCTTTTTTAGTTGGTAAAGATATATGAGGTGTTTCTTCTCTTCGTCTATCAATGCCTGGATGCTGGCGCTGTTTACGGGCCTCATGTTCGGCAATAGTTCTTCAAAGAAGAGTATCGCATCTTTCTCAAAACTCATGCCGTAATTGATCGCATCGATCGGCTTTTTTATCTTTTTAGCGAATATCTCGGGCGTCACGACATCGTATAGTTTTTCATCGACGAGCGCTGTCATATAGTCCTCGAGCTCGCCCTCATATGTCTCGAATGTCTCGTATTCCTGCAGGCGGTTGCGTATCTCGGTGAACTTTTCGATGTGGGTAGATTCCCAATCGCGAAGTTTCGTGAAGAGGTCATTCATATCTTTTTCTTCTTTGAACAGCTCAGCGACCATTGCATAAAAGTCGCGTCTCTTCTTCTCTTTTTCAATGCCTATATCGACGACTTCGGCAGCGTTAAAAATGTTCATTGCTAACCCCCATCAGGGTCCAGGGGCATGGGTCCGGGGCCCAGTAAAACAAATTTTAGTTTTATTCTGGACCCTTGATCCTGGCCCCTAGCCCCTAGCTTAAGAAATAACAGATATACGCTTTACCACGTCTCTAAAATCCTTACTTTTGCAATTATAGTCTACCATTTTTGAAAGTGATTTTCCAGACGAATTGAACGCGATCGAGTACCCGGCAAGCTTCGCCATTGGTATATCGCCGTCAGTATCGCCGATCGCTATAACTTCATGCGGTTTTACGCGGAACTTCTTCATTATCCCGGCGAGCGCCCTTCCCTTAGCGCCGTGCGCTATATTTATCTTTGCCCTGCCCGTGAGGCGGCCATTACGGACGCCGAGCCTGTTTGACATGGCATAATCAAAACCAAGCTCCTTCTTCACCCTGTCTGTCATGAACTGGAGGCCGGTCGATATGGCGACCAATTTAAACCCCATGCGTCTGAGCCTCCCGATAGAAGGTATAATATTCTTCGAATAGCGCACTTTCTTGAATATCTTCTCAAGGCGCTTTACAGGCATGCCCTTCCAATGCGCGGCATCAAGCTCGCAGAATCGCTTATAGCTTATCTTCCCTGCAAGAAACTTCTCCTGGTACCGTTCGGCCAGCGCATCCCAGATACCCAGCTTCTCATGGATGTAACGCCATGAGCTGATGTGTGTGGTTATGGTGCCATCGATGTCAAATATAATGAGTTTGTATTTCATTTTGTTCTTTCAGCTTAGTCAGAATTTTCCTCACCATGAAGGCTGTCGGCCCTCTTGGGGTAGGTCTTGTGCGCGGACGTTCGCTCAGATTAGCCATCTTCGCTCACTCCGAAAAATTTTGATGGCCGTCCAACCCGGACTATAAGTAAAATAATTGACCGATTTGTCCGGCCTTTCTAAACCGGC
>JAGVGJ010000035.1 GCA_020057115.1 Candidatus Omnitrophota bacterium
AATGACGACCCGCTTATGGTTTAAGACGATATGTATAGTCTTGATAGCCACATTCTTATCCCTCGATATCGCATGGGCATACCCTCAAGAAAATAATGATGCACTACAAGTCCCGACCCCATTCCAGCAGGGCGCTGCCTTAAAGTATCAAAAAGACTTGTCGTCTGACATAAAGCTCGTCACCTCCGTAGCCAGTATAGGAAAGCATATACTTGGCGACAAAGAGCATCCAAAAAACGGTCTTTCCGAGAAGTATCTCACTCGTATGCAAGAGATCCTCTTTAATAATGTCGGTGCCGATATGTTTAGCGGCATAAACCTCTTCCAGGTAAACATCGAAAATGAGGTAGTCCTTATACCATATGCAAGAGATGGCACAAAATACCTATTACAGCTTGCCGCAAAAGATACGGTCTCTACCAATAAACTACTCGGCTATGAATGGCCTGTGTCTGAAGAATATGTCGTAAAAGTGGTCCCGAATGATTTTGGTGTTGGCGCTACGCCCCAGGTGAAAGCACCGGAGATTACAATGCAGGCTCCAATTGCACCTATAGAGCCAAGCGTAGCTCTGGAAGCTATTACACCTACAGAACCAGCTAAAAAAGAAGAGAAGAAAAATGACGCTGGTTCAACAATGCTATTAGGTCTGGAGCCTACGAGCGCGGCATTTGCGCTTTCATCAGTATTAACAACGCATCCTATATTTGCTATTATTGTAACCATCCCTGCTATTATTTTAGTCGTTCTCATTCTATGGAGAATTATATCCCCAGCCTCTTTCTATTATTATTTTATCTGGCGCGAGCATTTTATTTCAAAGTATATTTTGAAGCGTAAAGGCGTAACCTTGCATACCGATGTTTTTGCAGAGGCGCTAACCAAGGTCGGAAGACGAATAGTTCCGTATGCAGTTAGTATGTTGGATGATAAGTACGAAGAAGGTGCGCTACAGGAGGTAGGGATCATTATCCTTGGGAACCTAAAGGTGGACGATCCTGTAGTTATAAAAAAGTTGATGGGATTTTTAAATAAATGGGAGCGCTGGGGTGAAAGAGGCCGTTTTTTTAAAGCCATCGAGGCTTTGGGCAAGATAGATAATAAAGATGTGTTAGGCACTATCTTAAAATTTTGCGCAAGCAAGGAAAGTACTCACAGGGTTGGCGCAGTATGTGCATTAAGGTATTCAAATAATCCAAAAGTGCTAAAGTATGTACTCATGAGGATAAATGATACAGATAAAATCGAAACCGGGTATCAGGCAAAGGCCACGTATCAGTATCTCATGAAGAACCCGCGCATGGCCGAGACAGCCAAGTCCGAAGAATGCAGGGTTGTATCGGCTTGTAATGCTACTCCGGATAGCGGTCTTTATGATGAAGAGTGTACCAAAGTTATTAAGGGTATAGGAAAAGCAGCTATTCCGACGTTAAAAGAAATTATCTTAGATAAGAGCATAAAATCAGATGTGCGTGAGAGAGCGATCATAAATCTGGTCAAACTCGATCCTGCCACTACAGCAGAGCTTCTTAGCGCGCTTCTGGAGAATTGGGAAGAATATGATGCGCCTTACGCGCATCCATCTTTTATAATAGTTGTAATGTCTACAATAGATGATCCCAGAGTTACGGAGATATTATTAAGAGAAATTGCAAAACCGGTAAATTCTGAAACATGGAGTGAAACGCTAGTAGCGTTAAGTTCAATATATAAAGACCCAAGAGCCCTTAGGGCAATTATGGCAAACTTGGATAGTAGGGTGGAATGGGAACCGGACATCCATTCTCGTGCTTACCCTGTCATCGTTCAGGCATTGATAAATATCGGAAAATCCGCGATACCTCAACTTGTATCAGCTATAGAAAGTAATGAGAAGTGCAGGTCCAATGTATTCTATGCCCTCACGGAAATGGGGCAGGCCGCTATGTCGGAACTCACCAGGATGGCGGAGAACGATAATGCCGATATAAAGAAGAGGGCTGTCGCGGCTATAGATACAATAAACCGGAGAGTGGTTGTAGGGCAGATAACGGATGATATAAAGGATCCGGAGGTAAAGACCTTAATAAGTACGCTTAATAATATCAGTACCAGCTGGTCCTATTATAATATAAATAACCGTTTTAGAGAAGCTGTAGAAGCTAAGCTGAAAGCGAAGGGCAAGGCGGCTACCCCAATGCTAATAGCCGCGCTTGCAAAGGGCAATTTTTTGCTACGTCGGAGGGCAGTAAATCTCATAGAAAGTTTAGAGGGCATACCCCAAGTTATATATGCCTTGACAGATTCTGATGAACAGGTGAAATATAACGCTGGCGCCATGTTGCGTATGCGATTTGGCGCGAAAGCTGTTCCTGCATTAAAAGAAGCGCTGAATAGTCCGGATAAGGCTGTGCGCGAAGTAGCAAGGTCTATGTTAGGGGAATTTCAGAAAAAAGGCATCATTTCTGATAAGGGTGTTTCCAAGAAACCAGGCCCATCCGGCCCCACGAAGCTACTCTCCATCGAGCCATTCAGCATAGCGATCGCATTCTCCTTATTGGCCTCGGCGGCATCAGGCGCATTCGCATTCATGCAGGTGCATCCGATCATAACGGTTTTCTTCATCGCCATGCCGCTCCTTCTCGCGGCATTAGCCATAGAAGAGAGCACAAAAAGCGTGACTATCGCGTATGCGGTGCGCCTCATCATCGTTCCGATATCGGCGATAGCAGGGCTGTATTCATCCTTATCGATAATATATGCGCAGCCGAATAGCCCGCTTTATGTGGCGGGCGGGATAGCGCTTTTGGGCATTTACTCGCTATTCGCTCTTATCACTCTGACTGCTGCCGAAGGGACTTCGGGCTTCCATCAAACTCTTTATGAAAGGGTCATGTCAAGGAAGAAGGCCGCTGCCAAAGAGAAGAAGATAGAAGACCTCGGCGGCCCGACCGTAGGCATGACAGTTCCCGGAGAGAAAGAAGGCGGCATACCACCCCCGGTAGAGATCACGCCCGAGCCCATTACAGAGGTCCAGGTCAAGGCGGAGGATGAGATAAAGACTGAGGTGGCGAGGCTGTTCAAGCTCGTCGAGAGCACGGTAAATAACAGGAAGGCGCGGTTCGTCATCGATACCGCAGGCATCATCGATCAATTGAACCAGATCCCGGAGCTATCGGGAAAGTTCACGGATATCGAA
>JAGVGJ010000014.1 GCA_020057115.1 Candidatus Omnitrophota bacterium
AATGACGACCCGCTTATGGTTTAAGACGATATGTATAGTCTTGATAGCCACATTCTTATCCCTCGATATCGCATGGGCATACCCTCAAGAAAATAATGACGCGCTCCAGGTCCCGACCGCATTCCAGCAGGGCGATGCCTTAAAGTATCAAAAAGACTTGTCATCTGACATAAGGCTCGTCACATCCGTAGCCAGCATCGGAAAGCATATACTAGGCAACAAAGAACACCCCAAGAACGGCCTTTCCGAGAAATACCTCACTCGTATGCAGGAGATCCTCTTTAATAATGTCGGCGCTGATATGTTCAATGGCATCAACCTCTTCCAGGTAAACATAGAAAATGAGGTAGTCCTTATACCATATACAAGGGATGGTACAAAATACCTTTTACAGCTTGCCGCGAAAGACACGGGCTCTATTAATAAACTGCTCGGCTATGAATGGCCTGTGTCAGAAGAATTTGTCGTAAAGGTCGTGCCGGATGGCTTTGGTGTCGGCTCTACGCCCCAGGTAAAAGCGCCGGAGGTAGAAACGCCGGCTCCTGGCACGCCTACAGAACCTGTCAAAGAAGAGGCTCCGAAGAGAGTGACCGGTCCCACGAAGCTCTTAGCAGTCGAGCCGGTAACCACTGCATTCGCAGCATCATCGATGTTCGAATTGATCGCAGCGCATCCTATCCTTGTCAGCATAGCGAGCATACCTCTAGCTATACTGGCGTTTCGTGTATTATTCCCGGCTCAATTTTACTGGAGCATATATAGGTTTTTGGAATTTTTGCCATATGGCGTTGTTCGACAAACTCGCTTTAATGCCATTTTTGTCACAGACGAATTTGAGAAGAAGATAGGATCATTTAAGAAGCGAGCTGTTCCACTTGCGATAAAATTATTGAAAAGCGAAGATGATCCTGACCATATACATATGGGGGCAAACATAGCCCGGGAAGCAGGTGTTTTTACTCCGCAACTGGAGAAAGCATTGTTGGATAATTTAAGGCCCATGGATTGGACAGATGAAAATTATAGACGGTCGTTTTTTTGGATTGCTAGAGCATTGGCGCGGATTAGCGACGGAGAAGGATTGGATGCCGTGATCGGATATTCTTCGAGCATAAGTTCAGAAATGCGGAAAGATTGTGTGACGGCTTTCGCTCATTCCAGACACCCTAAGGCATTGAAGGAATTAATCATAAGAATGATGGATGAAGATAGCGAAACTAAGAGGATAGCTAAGCTTAAATATGAAGATTTAAAGGAAGATCCTTCCGCAAAAAAGGTATTCGATATTCCGGAATGCAAAGCTCTCCTTTACTTTTATCGCTATTACGATGCTTTCACCGCGAGGAGCGAGGATGTGCCGAAGGATATAACGGTTCCGGCGCTTACCACGCTTGTAATGTCAAAGGGCATAGGCGGATATTGGCACAACTGGGCAATGGATGATCTCGCTAAGCTCGACCCTAAAAACGCTGCAAAGCTATTACCAGCTATCCTTAGCAATGATAACGAATACTGGAGCGCAGACAGATCGCATATAGCTACCGTATTGGGGCGGATAGACAGCCCCGAAACCCTTCAGGCGATTATAAACCTGACAGAAGATAAGAGCAGTAAAAAGACGCGCAGGTCGGCCATAATGGCACTAGGATCAAAGAAAGACAAACTTGCCATAGATACTCTTATAGCGAATTTGGCCGAAGAAGATCTTAAGGATATCGCCCATCTGGCGGCTACTTCTTTGACAAATATCGGCAAGCCGGCCGCTCCCTCTCTTATATTGGCGCTGAGAGATGAAAAGATAAGAAAATGCGCCGCGCAGGCTTTGATAGAGATGAGAGGGCTCGCCGTGCCGGCCCTGGAAGGTATAAAAAAAGACGACAAAACATATCCTATAGCGGTAGAGATATTGCGCCAGATAAAAAGACAGGGCCTGGTAGCGCTTATGGCTGAGACATCAAAAGATACGGAGATAGAAGCGGCGATCTCTAAATTGGGAGACGACCATCCAGGCTACAGGGAAGACGCTAAAGAACAACTGATAGCAAAAGGCAAAGAAGCGGTTCCCGCGGTAATTAACGCGCTTATAAACGGCACTCCTCGTGTTCGTTTTGAAGCCGCTTTAACATTGGGCGAGACGAGACCTGTCGATGTCTTGCCGCAGCTTGTGCATGCGCTGGGAGATAATAATGAAAATGTTGTAAGAGCCGTTTATTGCTCGCTCAGAAATTATATAGGCACAGACAAAACAGACATTCTTATAAAAAATCTTAAAGAAGCGCTTAAAGGCCAGGATGAAAATGTGCGCGATATGGCTGTAGTAATATTGAAGGACTGTAAGGTGAGAGGTTGGTTGAAAGACATCTCCCAAGATAGCGCTATTGAAACAAAGAAGAAAGCAGTTGCTAAACCCGAGCCAAAAAAGCCCGGCCCATCCGGCCCCGCAAAGCTCTTATCTATCGAGCCGGTTACTCTCGCGCTCATCGCAGGCCTTGTCGGGCCTATTGGCGCAGCAATACTTGCCGTAATAGGAATAGTAGCTGTGGTGATGTATTTTGCGAATAGAAACTCATCCGCGCGAAAGATAGATACTAAGACCAAAGAAGAAGACCTCGGCGGCCCGACCGTAGGCATGACAGTTCCCGGAGAGAAAGAAGGCGGCATACCACCCCCGGTAGAGATCACACCCGAGCCCATTACAGAAGTCCAGGTCAAGGCAGAGGATGAGGTCAAGGCCGAAGTGGCAAGGCTGTTTAAGCTCGTCGAGAGCACTGTAAATAACAGGAAGGCGCGGTTCGTCATCGATACCGCAGGCATCATCGATCAATTGAACCAGATCCCGGAGCTATCGGGAAAGTTCACGGATATCGAA
>JAGVGJ010000023.1 GCA_020057115.1 Candidatus Omnitrophota bacterium
CAGCAAGGCATATGCCGACGCCAAATCAAAAGCAGGCATGGCGATAGACCTTGATTTTATACAATTACTCACCATAGCCCTTGAGCTTTCGCTGGGCAAAGAACCGCCGAAGAACCCCATCATCGCCTCTTATGACTCAAAGGCGAGGGTGGTCATATTCCTACCGAAAGCAGAGCCCATAGACTATGACTCCATAAAGGAGATCTATGAGGCACAGAGGACGGCGCTCGCGTCATTGTAACCCTCCTCGTTCGGATTTTTCTTCCATCATCTGGCATCCCTTTCAGGGGTAGTCCTTCCGCGAACGCTCCATTTTCCAGAGGAAAATGTCGCTCGACTTTGGGTGCAAAATTCTTTGTAATTTTGCGCCCAAAACGTCGCTTCAGGACTACCCCTTGCGGGACGTTTTCACAATAAGAAAAATCCTCACTCGTCGCACAGCATAAGGACGTCCGCGTATACTTAGGATCAAAAAGGGGACAGGTTCTTTACGAGCTAATTTCGCGCAAGGACCTGTTCCCTTTTTTGTTGTTTCACGCAAAGAACCTGTCTCCTTTTTCCATAATAAAAATAAGTTGACAGATGAGACTGTGTAAAGTATACTTAACATCTGTTAAGTGGAGATAACACATATATGCCAATGGAAATGAAGCTAGATGACATTCTTGACACTAAGTCAAAGGTAAAGATCATACGACTCTTTACGTCAAGGCGGGAAGATTTTATGGCTTCCGGCAGAGAAATAGCAAAACTCGTAAGCTTAACGCCTCCGGCTGCGCATGCCGCATTAAAAGAGCTTCATAACCAAGATATACTGAAAAGAGACATCATCGGTAAACAACATATCTACAGAATGAATTACACAAGCCGCCTGGTAAAAGATATATTGTATCCTGCTTTTAAAAAAGAGCGTTCCATAAAAGATGATATTGCTAACTTCCTGCTTAAAAAGATAAAAACCTACAAGGTGCGCGGGATAATATCCATTATTCTCTATGGAAGCAATGCAAAAGGCGAGACTCATGAAAGAAGCGATTGCGATATCGCTATAATCACAAAAGACGTTAAATCTAAAAAGACAATAGAAGAAATATTCATTGAAAAAATTTCTGCGGAGTTTTATGAATTTTTTGGAATATCACTGGACACCTACATCAAGACAGAAAAAGAATTTATCAGCAGATTAAAGAGAAAGCTTCCGCCTGTATCTACGCTCATAAAAGCGCACGCGGTTATTTACGGAAAAGACCCAAATAAATTTTAAGGCTAAATAATATGGCTCCAAGAAAAATAAAGATAAGACAAGAAGAAAAGACTGCCGCAAAAGACTACTTAAAGAAGGCAGAAGATAATCATAAAGCGATGCTATCCGCTTTAAAGGATGAGAATTATAACGCTGTTGGAACATTGGCGCTTCAATGCGCCATATCATCCGCTGACGCTATATCGGTTTATGAAAAAGGCATTCGCTCCATATCGGAAGACCATTTTGATGTTTGCGGCTTAATAAGTTCTATTACGCTGCCAGACGCTAAAGAAAAAGCGGTTCTTTTACGTCGTATTATCGGTAAGAAAAATCTGATTCAATATGAGCGCCGGAATATGCATAAACAAGAAGCGGATGAGATCACGAAAACTACATCAAGATTTTATCGGTGGGTTAGCGAGCACGTTGAATAGCTCATTATTGTATCTTTATAAGAAAGGCTCGAGTTTTAGGCCATTTTTTGATGTGCCCTTGACAAACAGATAGTTATATTGTATACTTTTATACAAGGAATTGTATGAAAACATACAATATATTGTATGGAATATAGAATAGACAAAGATGGCCTGATCAACAGGTTAAGCGCCTGGAATGATTTTTTAAAGAGAAAAGTCCATTTGATAGCGTGTGGCGGCACAGCATTGACACTTCTTAATATCAAGCCATCGACAAAAGACGTCGATCTCTTAGTCCCGAATGCGAATGAATACTCATATCTTATAAAGATACTGGAGCAGCTTGGTTATAGATCGGCAAGCGACTCCGGTTGGGCAAGAGACGACGGTTTCATATTCGACCTTTTCGCCGGCAAACGCGTGCACACAACAGAACTATTGGATTCTCCGCTCGAAGAGGGTAATAATAAAATGGTCAAGGAATTCAGCCACATATATCTCGGGGTCCTTAATGATTATGACCTGCTTACGAGTAAATTGTTCAGGGGCACCTCGGTGGACATGGCTGACTGCATGATGCTCATGAAAAGCAAGAAAGGCGAGATAGATATACGCCGATTTGTAACCCGTTTCAAGGAGACCGCTTCTTATGACGTCTCTGATGATAAAGCCAATAAGAATCTTGATCATTTTCTGAACCTGCTCAAGAAAGAAGGTTTTAAATGGTAAGAGATAAAGACCTGTCCAAAAGGCTCAGCTCGCTGGGGTTCCAGCTGTTCGAGACCGAAGAGGCTGAAGACGCTAATCGCACTCTTGCGGATGTGGTGAGGTCGCACGACCTCCGCCTCTGGGAAGGGTTCCCAGTGGTCCTGGCGAATAGCGTTGCTAAGGGCCTTTTCGATCACGATAAAACCACCGATTATCTTAAGACCGCTATTGACAGATCTTATCTCGAGTCGCTTATAGCCATGTCATTGGCGTTGTATGAGGCATACGGCGCCAGGTTCTCCTGGACGAAAATCTTGCGCGCCTCGTTAAGCGACGAAAAGAAAGACGAGATCAATTCCTTCTTGAAGATGTTCAAGCGCAAAAGTCCGTTCAGGCTTGGCAGTTACAGGATGTCAGCAGATAGGCTGATGACCGTTTTCCGCAACTATTCCGCGCATAGCGGCCCAAAACTCAACGATCTTTTGTCCGAAAGAGAAGAGCTTGGGCTTGAATATGCGCTGTCGCAAGTCTTTTCGCCGAAACAGAAAGAGTTATTCCTAAAAAAGCTGAAAGGCGAAAAATTGAGCAAGACCGAAAGCGAATACTTCTCCCGGGTGGTCAAGAAGAAGGTTCTCTCTTTGGCCAACACAGGGCTGCATCATCTTGCGCGAAGGTTGGTGGAATAATAAAAGAACCTGTTCCCTTTTATTTGTCGACTTAGCGCCTTTATGATATAATTATCATATATGGTGTTCAATTCTCTGCGTTTCGCGCTGTTTTTCGCGATACTATACATATTGTATCTTGCGCTTGGCAAGAAGTGGCGCCTGCAGAATGCGCTCCTTTTGGCGGCAAGCTATATATTCTACTCCTTCTGGGATTGGCGTTTCTTATTCCTCATAATACTCTCCACAGCCTTTAACTACCATCTCGGCCTCATGATAGGAGAGTCCCGCGACGAAAAGGCCGCTAAGCGCCTGCTCGTCATCAATATCTGCCTTAATCTGGGAATCCTCGGTATATTCAAATATTTTGACTTCTTTTTAAGTGGCGCATTGAACCTTCTGGGCACATTCGGCTTGTATCCCGGCTCCGCAGCTCTTAAGATAATACTTCCCTTAGGGATATCATTCTATACATTCCAGGCGATGAGCTATCCGATAGACATCTACCGCAAGATGATAACCCCGACGAAGAATATTACGGAACTCGGGCTATTCATCGCATTCTTCCCGCTACTCATATCAGGGCCGATCGAGAGGGCGCGCAACATGCTCCCTCAGATAGCGGCAAAGAGGACCATAACTTCGCAAAAGTTCTACGAAGGGTGCTGGCTCTTTTTCTTCGGGCTCTATAAGAAGATAGTGATAGCTGATAATCTTGCCAAGCTCACCGGAGAGGTATTCGGCGCCAAGCATAGTGTCTTTGGCGGCAGCGATATGCTCCTTGCCACCGTTGCTTTTGCCCTACAGGTATATGCGGACTTTTCAGGATATTCCGACATGGCCCGCGGCCTAGCGAGGGTCATGGGATTCGACGTGATGGTCAACTTCCGCACGCCTTTCTTTGCCTCGACGATACCGGACCTCTGGCAGAGGTGGCATATAAGCTTAACGACCTGGATAAAGGAATATCTCTATTATCCGCTCGCCCTGGCGGAATTTAACGGAAAGCAGATAGCGCCGTGGCTCGTCATAATAATAACCTGGGCGATAATGGGTCTCTGGCATGGCCCTTACTGGAAGTTCATCCTGTGGGGCGTGTATCACGGGCTACTCATCGTCGGATATTCCAGATTGAGGCCGTATCTGGCGCTCGCAAAACCTAAGAACCGGTTCATATCAGGCGCCTGGGCGTCGATCCAGACGCTCGTCATTTTCATGCTATTCTCGATGGGGCTACTCTTCTTCGCATGCCCGTCGGTGAGCGCGGCGACGGCGGCATTGCAGAGCATCGTTACAGGATTTGGTTCGAAGCTCCATTTCAACATGTCAATGCTGGCCACTGTGGGGCAGTGCATTGTTCCGGTAGCCATACTAGAGTATATGCAGTTCCGCGCTGACGACGAGATGGTCCACTTCAGATGGCCCGCGCTGGCGCGGGGGATCATCTATTTCATATTATTTTATCTTTTGATATTTTACGGGGACCTTCATGCCCAGAAATATTACTACTTCCAGTTTTAAGAAGCTGCCGGGAGGATTTTTGATATGCCTGGCGCTCATCCTGGCGACGGAGGCATTTCTCTATTCGTCCAGGGCTTATTTTATGGAAGACTTCTGGAATAAGTTCATAGTAAATGAGCGAGAGCTCGTCAATATGCCGGGCGACTTCGACTATCTCATAATAGGCGACAGCCTCCAGAAGACAGGGATAAACACTGCGCTTGTCAGCGACAGGGTGCTCAATCTCGGTCTTCCCGGCTCAAAGCCCCTCGGGCAATATCTCCTGCTTAAAAATTATCTGGAAAAACATAAACCCCCTAAGGCCGTATTCTTTTATATGGATCCCGAAGATACAGAACAGTCGATCCTCGTGATATTGCGATATTTTGTAAGCTTTAAGGATTTCCTGTCCATATGGCCGGAGCTGACATGGAAAGAGCGGAAATATTTTATCACCAGATATTGGGAGTCTATGGACTTGCGCACCGTCGGGGCTATAACTAGGGACTGGTACAGGGGACCTAATGATGTCTTCATCGGGGAGATGAAGAAGAATCTCGGGTATCTGCCTTCATCCAGGGCCGGTCGCGTGATGCCGGATGACAGGTTCAGGAAGACGAAAGAGCGGTATGCTTCGAGGATATCAATGACCGAGCAGGATCATAAATATCTGGATAAGTTCATAGAGCTTGCGGAGGAAAACAAGATAAAGGTGGTCTTTCTGGGGCAGCTCCTGCCGAAAGAGCTTTATGATATATTCGAGCGCTCGGGTTTTAACGCGGATTATTTAAGGTTCCTGGAAGACGCGAAGAGACGTTATCCGGGGGCCTATTTCGTGGACGAGCCGATAGTCGAAATAGACAATAGCATGTTCGGCGACATTTCCCATGTAAATACCGCCGGGGCTAAATTTTATACTGAATATTTCAAGGATAAGATATTCAAGCCATATTCAGAGATGTTTGACAAGGAAGAGGTGAAGAGATGAAGCTTTGCAAAACTTGCGTCCTGCCATCCAATTTTCCGCATGTCGTATTCGACAATGAAGGGGTGTGCTCAGCCTGCCGCCAGTTCGTCGGGAAGAAGAGGCTTGCCCGGATCAAAGCCGAATATAAGAGAAAGTTCGAACGCGTCATAAAAGATACGCGCTCCAGGCACAGCTATGATCTTCTCATGTGCTATTCGGGAGGCAAGGACTCCACTTACGCGCTTTCGCTATTAAAGAGAAAATACGGCCTGAAGATACTGGCGTTTACATTCGATAATGGCTTTGTCCCAGACAGGACTTATATAAATATCAGGAATGTCGTCGAGAAGCTCGGCGTGGACCACATATTCTTTAAACCGCGCTTCGAGGTCCTGAAGAAGATATTCAACGCCGCCTTGAAGAGGAACCTCTATTCGGCCAAGACGCTCGACAGAGCAAGCCCGGTATGCACCTCCTGCATGGGGATGGTCAAATACTCTGCCCTCAAGACGGCGATAGAGAAGGATATACCATTAATAGCATTCGGCTGGTCGCCGGGTCAGGCGCCTGTGACATCGTCGGTGCTTAAGATAGACCCAAAGATGATGAAGAGCATGCAGGCGGCCATAAAACCGCCGCTATCCAAAGTGGCAGGCAAGGAGATAGATGGCTATTTCCCTCCGGACAGCTACTACAGGAAGAGCGCGAACTTTCCCATGTTCGTGCATCCGCTGGAGCTTTTTCCGTATAACGAGAAGAAGATACTCGCTTTCATAAAGGGCCTGGGCTGGAAGATGCCATCCGGGATAGACCTTAATGCCACGAACTGCCTGCTCAACTCTCTCGCCGACGAGGCCCACATAGCAAAATATAAATTCCATCCTTATGCCGGCGAGATAGCGGCGCTTGTGAGAGAAGGGTATATGACTAGAAGAGAAGGCCTGGCTCATCTTCCCGTTAAAAAATCCGCGAAGGTCTTGAGCGCGGTCAAGAAGAAGCTTGGGATATAAAGGAGCGCGATATATATGAACGATGCGAAGAAGCTCGGCATAAAGGACGAGCTTAAAAAATTCATAATAAACAATTATCTTCTGGGAGCTAAGAACGCGAAAATCTCCGACGACGATTCATTCCTCGAAGAGGGGATCATCGATTCGATAGGCGTTATTGAGCTTACGAACCACATACAGAGGACCTGCGGCATAAAGATACACGTGGCCGAGATAGTTCCGCAGAATTTCGATACGCTCAATAATCTTGAAAAGTATATAAACCGAAAGCTGCATTCAAAATGACGGATAGCCTCCATGGCATGATACAAAGAAGCGCGAAGAGGTCACCGCGCGCCATTGCGCTCGTAGAAGCAGGCGCTCCGTCTCGCGCATTTACCTATAGCGAGTTTGGAGCGCTGGTGGATGCATTCGCCCGGGACCTGATCAAACGCGGGTTGCGCAAGGCAGAGCGCGTCGGGATATTAGCGCGCAACTCCATAGAATGGGCGGCATTCTACTTAGCGGTCTCGAAGGCCGGCGGCATAAGCGTGCCGCTCAACTATACGCTTCAAGTCTCCGATCTCGCCGAAGAGGCGAGAGACTGCGGCATTGCGGCATTGTATTCCGATAAGAGCTTAAGTAAAAAAGCGCATAAGCTTGCAGGCCGGGTATCGTCGATCAGGTTTGTCGTGAACTGCGCGCCTGAGGCGGATAGTCATAAAGGTGTAAAATTCCCTAAAGTAAAAGAGGGCGACCCCGCTTCTATCATCTACACCGCCGGCACTACGCGAAAGCCCCTCGGGGTAGTATTGACGCATAAAAACCTCTTATCCAACAGCAGGGCCGTGTCCGAATATTCCGGGTTAAGCCGGCGTGACAGGACATGCTGCGTCCTGCCGTTCTATTATATATACGGGCTCTCGCTACTTCTTTCGAATCTTTCGGCCGGGGCGTCCGTCATAATAGACAACCGCTTCATGTATCCGAACCTTATTGCCGATGGCATAAAGAGATACAGGGCCACCGGTTTTGCCGGAGTGCCATCTCATTACGCCATATTGTTATACAGGACCGCATTGCGCAAAAAGAAGCTTCCTGACTTGCGGTATTTTATGCAGGCGGGAGACGCGATGCCGCCGCGACTGATCCTGACGCTGGCAAAAGCATTCCCGAGAAAAAAGATATACCTCATGTACGGCCAGACAGAGGCGGGGCCCAGGATATCATACCTTAGCCCGGACAAAGTAAGGGACAAGCCGGATTCTGTGGGCAGCGCGATCCCCGGAGCCAAAGTGCGCGTGGTGGACGAAAGCGGGGATGATTGCGGGCTGAAGAGGGCGGGCGAGATACTGGTCGCCTCAAGTGGGGTGATGAAAGGCTACTGGAATAACCCCGTAGAGACGAAGAAAGCGGTGAAGGGCGGGTGGCTCCACACAGGCGATATCGCGTTCCGGGACGGGGAAGGCGACCTGTTCATAGTCGGAAGAGAGAAGAACTTTTTGAAAGTGGCAGGCCGCAGGATAAGCCCGCTTGAGATAGAGCGGATAGCCGAAGATGACCCAAGCGTACTGGAGGCTGCTTGCGTAGGCGCCAAAGACAAGCTATCGGGCCAGAAGACGAAGCTCTTCGTAAGCCCGGTCCCGGGGAAGAAGATAGATGCGAACAGGATGATGAAGGCCTGCAAGGAGAAGCTTCCTCCTTATATGGTCCCATCTAAAATTGTCATTATGGAATCTCTTCCGAAAAGCAGTCTCGGCAAGATCAACAGGAAGGAGCTGGAGTCGATATGAAAAGGATATTTATCTGCGTAGCAGCGTTCTTATTATCCGTATTACTGGTAGGCCAGGCCATGGCGAAAGCGCCGATGCCGGGCAGGACCAAGAACTATGTCAATGATTATGCCGGTATCCTGGACAAGGATACCATAGATTATCTGGAAAAATTGAACGAATCCTTAAAAGATAAATCCAAAGACCGGGTAGAACTGATAATAACGACATTCAAATCGATCGATGGCTGGTGGTTTCAGGACTTCGCAATGGCTTATGGTGAAAAATGGCGGGCAGCCAAAAAGTTCAAAAGGGATAATGGCGTGATGATAATAGCGGTCATAGATGATGACCGCATTGCCATAGGCGTAGGGGATAACCTAAAGGATATATTGTATCAACGGCTTACAGATAATATCCTGAATGGCACATTAAGGCCTGAATTCAAAGAAAAGAGATATTCTGAAGGGATAAAGAAGGCCGCAGATGAGTTAGTCGGCATATTGAATGAGGCTGAGATCCCGAAAAACGACATCAGGGCATTATTTAAACCGATAGGGATCGCAGTTTTGGTCATCGGAGCGCTTGTGATAATTATTTTGCCGCTCTTTAGAAAAAAGAAATAGAGATTTTAAGTAAACAAAAATCAGGAAATAGATTTTCATGGTTTTTTGCTTTCTTTTTAAGATACAAAAAAGGTAGCATACTTTGCTTGACAAATATATATAGTATGATATATTTATTGTAGAGTCTAGTAAAAGGTAGCTTTCCGTTTGGATCCTACAATAAATGTAGACGGGTAATTATCCGACGGAAGACAAATAGGGGAGCAAGATCTTAGTCGCGAAGGGGAGGCGACCTAATAGATGAAAGCTTGGCGAAACTTAAAACCTATTGGCTTGCCCACAGGGGAAGAGACGGATCCTGTGGATAATACCGCTCATGTCAGCTCTACGCGTGAGGAGTTGGGCTCCAAGTCTCTTATAATGGACTGGCAGAGCCCCAGGAACAAGAAATGGATCCGCGTAGTTTCGTCTTTGGTTATAATAGCATTTTTAAATCAGGATATAGTTTGGGCGCAGGATGGAGCTCCCGTTTGGACCAAGGGTCAGAATGGGAGCGTTTCTTTTAAGCCCCAGGCCAATGTCAACGGCAATGTCGCAGTCCCCAAAGACATAGCCGTGACAAAAGAGGTCTACAAGACAGCAGGCGATAAGACCATAATAAACATACAGGACGCTCACGCCTCCCTTGGCGCTCAAGAGTCGATAGTCTCTATTCTAGATTCATTAGTGACTAATTATGACTTAAGGCTGGTAGCCATAGAAGGTTCGACCGGCTATATAGACACCTCGATCCTCAAGACATTCCCCGATGAGATCATAAAGAAGAAGACCGCCGCGTATCTCATGAAAAAAGGCAAGATGTCGGCCGGAGAGTTCTTCTCGGCCACTTCCGGCAAAGAGATCGCGCTGTACGGTATCGAAAATAAGCCCCTTTATCTTGAAAATGCCGAGCAGTTCAGGCGCGTCACCGAAATAAGCGCCTCTCTCGGCGGAGACGTCGCAAGGCTCATGAACACCCTGAAGGCGCTTAGCGACAAGATATACTCCGAAGACCTGAAGGCCCTCGACTCCAATTCCGTTCTCCACAGGGACGGCAAGATAACGTTCACGGCGCGCTGGGACCTGGTAAATAAACTCGCGGCCAAATCAGGGCTTGACTATAAGAGCTATGTCAACCTCTCCAAGCTGATAGAATCGCTTAAACTCGAGAAGAAGATAAATTTCGAGGATGCGAACAAAGAGCGCGACAGGCTGATAGACGAGCTTTCGAAAGTGCTTCCGAAGCCTGAGCTTGAACAGCTTGTCCTGAAGAGCTTGTCATTCAAGACCCATAAGATATCCCAGGGCGAATACTACGTATTCCTGCAGGATCTCGCAGGGAAGAACAAGATAGACTCCGCTCCGTACGCTAACCTCATACGCTACACGGACTATATCACGCTCTACGAATCGATAGACCTCCTCGAGATATTCAGCGAAGTGAAGGCTTTCGAGGACGCGATAAAAGAAAAGATGTTCACCAATGACTGGCAGAGGAAGCTCTACGAAGCGGCCAGCTGCGTCGGGCTAGTGAAGGACCTCTTTGAGATGAAGCTCATGAATGCCGATGTCGGAGAGCTTGAGAATTCGATCAAAGTGTGCAATGCCGCGTCGATCGCAAGCTTCATACGAGAGGCTTCCGCGAAATATAATATCCCCATGGAAGGAGACTATGACCTCGGCAGGATATTCGAGGCTGTCCCGGTAGCGCTCGAGTTCTACAGGACGGCCGAAGAGAGAAATGCCGCGATAATAGCGAATACCGTGAAGCGCATGAATGACGACAGGCAGAATGTCGCGGCGCTCGTTACCGGCGGTTACCACTCAAAAGGATTGACTGAGCTCTTGAGGCAGAGAGAGACCTCATACGTAGTCATATTGCCCAAGTTCGATTCATCGAAGGGCGAGCGGCCGTATGTCGCGATACTTACGAACAAAAAAGATAAGTATGACGATCTCCTGGATTCCGGAAAATATCAGCTCCTGACAGACTCCTACATGAAAGATTCCATAGCCGGACCTAAGCAGGTCGAGGCATTCATAAAAGATATAGTGGTAGCCAGCATCGGACAGGCAGCCATCGACAAGAAGGATGTCCAGTCGGTGAAGAGGCTTTGGATAGAGAGCTACCGCAATGCTTATGAGGATCTCCAGAAGAAGGGCCTTATAAAAGAGAAGATGGAGGCCCCCGCTTCCGGTTCAGAAAATCGGGTAGTCGCCGAAGGCCCGGATGTAAAGGCGGGAGATAAAGCCATCGCCACGACGGCGAATTTCCCTCAAGGGTACAGCATACCTCCGGCCGCATTTGAAAAATTGGTGAATGAGATAAGCGCTATGAGGCTTGAGAAAGACCTCGCGGTTGTTAAATTAGCCGACAAGACTTATGTCGCTGTCAAGGTTGAAAAAGACGGGACATTAGGCGCATGGGCGGCCAACCAGGTGGAGATAACGCGGTATGAAAAGATGACAGCCGCGCGCGTCTTGACGAGGGAAGCTGCGCCTGCGATAACCATAGAAGAGCTCAAAAAGAAGGTCGAGGCCGTCCAGATAGAGCAGGTCATGGCCCGCCTTACGGATATAATCAATCTGGTGGATGCCAAGGAGAATTTTGACAATGCATTCGAGAAAGCATTCGATAAATTGTCCAGGATAAAGCCGGAATATAAGGGCATCTCTGCCGAAGAGAAGGCCAATATAAAGAATGTCGTGAACGGCAGGGTGAACGAGCGCCTGCAGGCGCTCGCGGCGCCTGTAAAGATCGCGCCGGTAGCCCCGTCTGTTGCAGTACAGCCTCCGGCATTGCCGGCAGCTCCTGAAGTAAAACCCGAAGTCATGCCGAAACCGGCAGCCCCGGAAGTCGGGCCTGCTGCCCCCGGCGTAGAAACCCCGAAATTTAAAAGCGCTCTTAATACGAGCATCGTTACCGCCGTTACCATGGCAGCCGCGGTATTATTGGGCAGCCAGGGACACAATATATGGCAGTGGTCGCTCCTGGCAGTATCATTCGTATTCGCTGCGCAGGCTTTTTCGATCCTCATGTTCTCATATTATCTTAAGAATGAATACGGACTCGACGAAAGCCTTGAAGGCAGGGCCACAGCTTTCCATGTCCAGTCGAAAGGCGCGGCATGGGATGCCGAGACGCGCAATATCTACATAAATACTTATCTTCCGAAGTTCCTCCAGAGATGGTATTACGACCATGAAAAGATCCACGCGACTCTTGAAGATCTCGGGATGAAGGGCGGCACGATATCGGAGATATTCACGATCTTCACGGACATACCCTTCCTTATTATAGAGGGCTACAAGAGCCTGATATCGGCAAGGCCACAGGTTGTTACCACTGCTATGCCGGCAGTAGCTATAGCGCCGGCATTCGAAGCTGTCGCGAATATAGGCAATACCATCGTGAAAGAGACGGTGAAACTTATAAGCGTAAAGCCCAAAAATGACGAAGAGCGCGCGCTTGAAGCGGCGCTTCAGGATGTCGGATTAAGTTTCAGCGATGTTCCGCAGAGCGCCATACCCAGCCCCATATTTGCCGAGATCGTGACCATCGGCGTGCTAAAGGCAAGGTCTGCGGGCCTTTCAAAAGACAAGATACGCGAGATAATCTCGAAACCCACAGCTGATAGTATATATAAGGAAGCCCTTAAACAGGCAAATGCAAAAGAGGATGCTATAAGAGCGCAGTTGGGCGCCGCCCTCCAGCCTTTCGGGATTACGCTTAAAGAGATCCCGGACAATGTCCTTAAGAACGCGATGTTGACCGACATGCTGATAGTTACTCTATCCAGGGCGAAAGAAGCCGGCGTCACAGGCCAGGAGATAAGGTCTCTAATGGCGAAAGGCAGCGTCGCCATGCTGTATGCGACCGTGATGAATAAGCTTGCTGCCATCAGGATGAGCACTAGCCGCGAGAAGAAGACAAGGGCCGCCCTCGCGAAAGAATTTAGCGGCGCTATGACAAAGCAGGCATGGGAGAGGATGGATGATACCTCAAAAGGCACGCTTATCCATTATCTTTTGAATAAATACAATCTTGCCGCGACCAGAGAGATCGAAACGCGCAACTGGAAGATCGTGATGCAGAAACTCGGCATTTCAAGATCTCTGCCTACGGATCTGATCGCATACGAAAGGATAAAGAATTTAGCTACAGCGAAGGACGCGGCAAAGATACTGCCCGTACTGGTCGACTTCAGTAGCATAGATGCAAAAGTATGGAAGAGCCTTAATGAGATATCCAAGGGCACCATTCTTCATTACCTTCTATATAAACACGGTCTAGCGAGATCCTTGAAAGAGGAAGGCGCCAACTGGAAATTACTGACCACAGTGCTGGGGCTGCCATTCTCTACGCCGGTAGACCTTACGGCTTACCCGACCATAAAGAACATAAAGGATGCAAATAATGCCGCCAAGATCATTCCGACGGTATTGGAATATAACGAGCTGGGAGCGTCGGTTTTGGGCAAGCTGGATATCAGGTCAAAGGCCGCGCTGCTGGAGTATCTATTAAGGAAGAATAAGCTCCGCACTGCCGGCCCGGAAGGCGCGCTCAACTGGGCGACTCTTACGATCGCGGCAGGGATACCGCTTGACACCATATCGGATATGGCCACTTACAAAAGGATACAGGATGCGAAGAGCACAAAAGAGGCCGCGAAGCTTTTAAGGGCGGTCAGCATCGAACCGCTGGCTCCCGGTCTGCTGCGTGCCATCGGGATCGAAGTGCCAGCTGGTAGCAAGATACGGCTTGAGCCGGTAATGGCCGGCGAGCATGCCATGGCGTTCAGGCTCGAAGGACTGCCCGAAGATGTTGTACTAAAAGAGGTCGAGGCAGGCAAGGAGGCTGAGGTAAGGAATGCACACGCGCTCGTGCAATATTATAGGAAACAGGGCATGCTGGACGAGGTCGCCAACTACTATGACAGGCTTGTCGAGTTCGAAGGCAAGCTTTATATCATTCAGGCCAGGGGCGAGACCGTAAGGAACATGCTTATAAAGGCCTTTGAAGAGAAGAATGCCGCTAAGGCCAAAGAGGCCATTGAAATGGCATTTGCGCATTTGGCGAGGCTCGACAGGATGGATGTTACATACAAGACGACGGGCCCGAGCGACATATTCGGCAACATGGGAGTGGTGGGCTACAAGGTCGTCTGTTTCGATTTCCCGAACCTCTTGAGGAAGACAGGCAGGCCCGTCGATAATTACTCGCTCATAGTCGCGAAGATGCAGATAAGTTTAAGGTCCATTGAGGGTGACGAAGATATCAAGCAGCAGGTGGAGCAGTATATCACAGATATGGGCATGTTGGCTGTAGATATAGCCGGGGCCAGGACGATAGAGGATCTAGACCGAATTGATGCTAAGGCGAGAACGCTAAACGCGGTAGGGATGTCTGTGGCTGCGGAGGCAAGGATAAATGACATAAAGCTGGCCGACGCCATAAAGAAATTCGAAGATGAGACGCGCATAGGGGCTGAATATATACCTGAAAATATCAAGACGGATCCGGAGCTGATAGCTCTCTTGGGTAACTATATATTGATCGAAGGAAACCATGGAGAAGGGCAGATAAAGGATGAGAGAGCGCTGAATTTCTTCAGGACATCATATCCCGAGAACGTGAAGAAGGTCCTTAATGAGTGCAAGAATATTCCATCCGAAGGTGCTGCTCTGGAAGTGCGCGAAAAGGTAAAGCGCATGGTAGTTTCGCTTGTCTCCGGAGCCGTACAAGGAGCAACTTTGGTAGAGATGCCGCAGGCCCCTGCTGCAGCACCCCAGGCGCCGGCAATGCCTTCAGTGGCTGATATGACCGCTAAAATAATGAGCCAGACGCCTGACCTCGAGATGAAGTTGGCCAATTTAACAGAGCTGTCCAGATCTCTCCTGGCACTATATCTATTAGACAGAGAACTGGTCTCTCTAAAACCCGAGATCACTTCCGAAGAAAAGAGGCCTTACAGGCAGTTTCTTGCCAAAGAAGCTAAGCTTGTCTCAGGTCCTCTTATGATGAGCATGTTCAATGAGCTGAGAGCCGCGGTCAAGAAAGACAATTCCAATGAAGCTATCATCGCATGGCTCAATGGTAAAATGGTGAAACCAGTTTCAAGAGTGCTGGAGCCTGAGATCATTCAGGCGGAAGCTCCGGCGGAAGCCCCTGTCGAAGAGGCGGCCGGGCTTGAGGTCGTCGTGAGCCCCGAAGACTGGAAGCTGGGAAAAGGATGGCCCGTCGATTATCAGCCGGCAAATTCTTTAATAGTAGCGGTCCGAGGCTTGATAGAGAACGTGCCGGAATATAGGAGCCAAAAAGTCACGGATGTCGTGAAAGATCCGGAGCTCTGGAAAGAATGGGACAACTTGAAGCAGGCCGCTAATACTAAAGGCCTGACGCAGGCTGAACTCGGCAAGCTGGCCGCGCTTTCAACGAAATTGAAGATAGCTCTTGAAACATTCAAGGCCGCTCATCGTCCGACGCATGCAGTTCCTCCATCGCTGGAAGCCCGGGGCGAAGCGCCGGCTGAAGCTCCAACTCAAGTTACAATGCTCGTTCCGCCTGCCGTACCGGCCAAGACAGCCAGAGAGCTGGAAGCGGAGATAAGGAGCGTCGAAGACCAGATAAGAAGCTTAAAGGCCGGCCTGACCGCTCCGACCGTCATGTACGCCGGAAATAACCTTAGAGTCATAAAGAATGCCGGAAGGTTCTTTGCAGTCGGCGATATCCATGGCTCATACACAGCGTTGTTAAAACACCTTGCGGCCGCGGAGCTTATTACCCTTAAGTATGATGATGAGGGCAAGCCTATAGATTTCGATCTTTTATATCTTAGGAAAGGCGATGTCATCGCCTTTACCGGAGATTATATTGATAGAGGAGAAGAGTCTGTAGATGCGGTAGACCTCGTGATGAGGCTAAGAGCCCGCGCCAAGGATTTCGGCGCCGAGATCGTGACGATAGAAGGAAACCACGATTATGTCATGCGCGCATTCCTTAAAAAGATAGAGAGCTTGAGAAAGCCGATCTTCTCATGGAAGAAGGGCATCAGCATGGGCCGCGTATCCAGAGACGAGGCGACCAAGATAGCAACGGATATAGCCATGCTATTTGCCGGGCAGAAGAAGGTTGAAGCCGAGAGTTTTGTGAAGACCATTTTATCATTCTTCGACAGTTATGCAGGCAGCAAGATCGAAAATGGCCTCTATGGAGATTTCGGGGCCGCATTTGAGAATATGAAGAAGGCCGGCGTCGTAGATTTCTTCTATGGACTTCACCGCCTGGCAATAATAGATAACAATGTCATCGCCCATGCCGCGATACCCGAGCCGGTGCTTATTAATATCAAAGATAAAGAAGCTCGGACATTCGACGATATAGAGCGCGACATGAAAGCCCTGTACGACCGGCTCGAGAGAGAGCAAAACAGCGCTGACCCGACGGCTGCTTTTGCTACATCGCGCGATATCATATGGCCGTATCTGCCTTATTCCGTAGGCATAACAGACAACGAGAAGATCACCAGGGCATTAGCGCATTTCATGCTCTATGCGAAAAGCACCAAGGATGTCACTCCTGAAGAGATAGAAGTTGAAGTGAATAAACTGAAGCCAAGGACATCTTCGGAAGGCGACAACAGGCGCGAGCTGAGGGACGGGTTATACGACCTGGTAAGGTCTTCCCGCGGCCTCGGGCTTGGCGATGTCCCTGTAAGATTGATAATAGGCCATGACCACAATACCAACAATGGCCAGGTAGTCAGGGGTTCCGCCGAGAACATAAATTCAGACGCATTCGCGATCGACGCCGGCATGTTCGCCGAGGGCGAGCGCGGCAAGAAGGGCGGTATTGTAGCATTCGATCCTCTCGGCGATATCACCGTATATCAGCCGGTAGTAGCAGATGAGCTCAAGCGAAGCATAGCAAATGATATCGAAAAAGCAAGGCCCGACTATGTCCTTCCCGGAGATAATTCCAAGACATGGCGTGACCTGCATAAGCGCGAGGTTGAACTGGCCGAGCTCAAGAGGCAGCTTGCGATAGCAGCTCCTGAAGTTGCGCCTGAAGCACCTGCTCTGCCGGAAGCGCCTGCTTTGCTGGAAGCGCCTGCTTTGCCTGAAGTCCCGGCCGCGCCTGAGATACCGGTCATATCGCCGGCCCCTAAGCCTGTAGTTATGACTCCCGTGATCCAGCTCGCGGAAGAAAAGCCGCCGGCTCCCGTAGAAGAGAAGCTTCCGCCGCCGGAAATAATATCCGAAGTCGAAAAGGCCGCATCAGGAAAGAGCGAAGTCGAGAGGATGCAGTCCGCAAGGATGGCAGCTGTGAAACTTGCCGACGAGGCGAGGGTATTGATGGAACGCGCGAAGGCGGACGCAAACGAAGCCAGAGATAATCTTCTCATAATAGAGGTAGCGTCTTATAAGACGGTCGCTGAAGACCTGGTCTCTAAAGCACAGGATGCCGCAAGGCGCGCGGCCGAAGTGGCTGGCAATATAGGCGCATTTGCTGCGGAAGTGGGTAAGCAGACCAGCGCAGAGAATGCCGAAAAGATAAAGAAAGAAGCCGTGAAGGAGATAAGGAATATTGGCGGTATCGCAAACGAAGCCGCATCTCTCAGAGTCGAAGTATCGAAATTGAGGATGCTGTCCGAAAAACAGATAATCGAAGAAAGCCGGGAGGCCTTGCGCAGAGCTCTTGAGCCGACGGTCCTAAAAGTTGCCGCCGGCGAAGTGAAGGTCAGGGTCTCTAAAGAAGATCTCGACCGCATCCTTCCCGCAGATGTCATCGGCTTAATACGTTTGCAGAAGGCTATGCAGGTAGAGCTTAAAGGATTAAGGTCCGGCGTGAGAATGGATAAAGCCGCGGAATTGGCAGGCACCCAGAATCCGTATCAGCTGGAAGTGGAAGATCGCGGGAAAGTGTTGGAAAGGACATATCCCGGAAGAAGCGCTGAGATAAACTATTTTGAGGCGTTAAAACAAGTCCATGATTATAAGAACGGACAGATATTAGTATATGCCGATGTATTGAAGAAGATAAACCTCCGTATTGCAGAGACTGAACTTGGTAAAGCAACAGCTGAGCGTGTAAGTATAGCCCGCGCGAAGAGGCCGGCGAGAGCGCCTAAGCCGAAGATAGTAGAGCCTACGATCGAACCAGCAGTAGAACCAGCAGTAGAACCCGTGATAGAACCTATGCTAGAGCAACCGGTGGTGGAACAGCCAGCCCCGGCGCCGGAAGTCATGCCGGTACCCGCGGCTGCTCCGAAAGAAGAGACGCCAATAGGTCCGATATCAGCGCCTTTGATAACGCCGCCAGAAGCAGTGCCGCAGGTTCCTGAAGCAGAAAATCTTGAGACACCCGAAGGCATAGAGGCCGCTATAAATAAGAGATATGAGGCGATAAGGGGACTGGAAAGTTCCATCCAGGCGCCTGAAGTAAAACTTAAAGGCAGGAACCTTACAGTCATAAAGAATGCCGGGAGCATATATGAGATACCGGATATACACGCCAATTACGCCGTCTTGCTAAAGAGGCTTCAGGACATCGGGATAATTACGACAAGCTGGGCCGGCGGCACAGAGGGAATAAACATAAAGAAAGGCGATGTCATAATATTTAAAGGCGACATAGCGGATAAAGGCGATGACGCCAAAGAAGCCATAGAGCTTTTAATAGCATTAATGAACAGGGCCGATGAAGTGGGCGCGAATGTGATCACGGTCCAGTCGAAGCAGGATTTTGTCATGGATGTGTACCTTAAGTTCGTTGATGCCCTATTGTTAAGGAGAGAGAACCCAAAACTTTTCAAGTTCCCTCGTTTCCGCCAGAAGAAGGAAGAGGTGCTGACGCTCCAGGAAGCTCAAGACTATGCCGAGAAAATAGCAAAAGCCGTGACCAATTCGCAGGACTTTGCCAATAAGTTCCGCGATTCAGTAGTGAGATTATATGTGTCGTATAAAGGAGCAGGCTTCTACTGGAATCAGGAGACGAGGCGCAGCGGCGATTTCGGCGCGGCGCTCAGAAGGATGAAAGAGGCCGGCGTCCTCGGATTCTTCGCCAATATGAAGCGCATGGCTGTCGTGGATAATTACACCGTAGCATCTTCGTCCATACCGAAGGAAGTGCTTGACCGCATACAGAAAGGCACTATCACAGACCTTCGGGGGATGGAAGATGCCATAGGTGATTTTTATAATAAGATAGAATTCCCGTTCAGGGGAGGCGAGATACAGCCTGTCGTGGAACTGCCGGATGAAGAGATATGGCCGGCTATGCCGGTGTGGGCAGGAGTAGGGTTGGACCAGGATATCGCAAAAAGATATCTCAGGATAAAGGGTATTTCCGATGCCGGAGCCGCAGCGGCTCAAGCAAAGGATATATACGCGAAACGGCAGGCGCTTAATGCATTCTTAAGGAACCAGCTTGGTTATAGCAAGGATATGCCGGAATTGCCTTTCAGGACATTGGCCGGGCATGACCCATTTGCCACCCAGGGTACGATGTCAAGAGGCACTACTGCCTTGGTCAACGATGATGTCATAGCGACTGATGCCAACTGGTATATGCTGCAGAATGCTCTTTCGGAAGGCAAAACAGGCGCTCTAGTCATACAGGCTACAGGCATGATGACAGCGCGCCAATATGACAGGGATGGCAATCCATTGAATAGTTACCCGCTTGCAAAAGAGGGCGAGACCCCTCAGGATATCATGCCGAGCGAGAATGCCCGTAATTTACGCGGAATAGATAAAATTGAAGGCGAAATAAGAGGGCTGCAGGATAAGCTTGCCGAGATGGGCAAGGGCCCGCAAGGCCCGCCCGAAGGCCCGGCAGCGCCTACAGCCCCGACGGGACCTATAGCGCCCGAAGGGCCCGCTGCCCCGCAAGCCCCTGTCGTAGCGCCAGAAGCCCCGGCCGCTCCGGAGGCGCCTAGCATGATGGTATTGCCGGAAGGCCGCATGTCTTTAACCCAGAGGACGCTGAACTTCATAAAATTGAACAAATATTTCCTCGCGACCGGCGCAGGTATCTTGGCGATATTTTTGGCTGCCACAGCTGTTTTAGGTCCGTATGCCATCATTGGATGGTATGGTCTCTTTGTCGTAGTACTGTGGGTAGTATCGTATGGCGACAATGTCATAGATTATATAGGAAGGAAACTACGGGCAAGAGCTCCTACCGAGGCAGAGATAAAGATATGGGATGCCATGGAAGTCGTGAGATCTGCCCAGAAGATCGAGGATATAGAAAAAGCCGTCATCGGCCTTACCCGGACCATATTAGGAAAAAGTTTTGCCAATATTAATGATGCCGAGAGCGCTCTTATAACATTCATAAACAGCAGGGTCGCTCGGACCACAGGCATTCTTGCCCGCGGGGCATTAGAGAAACTCCATTCATACAGGATGTCCGAAGAGGAGAGAAAGCTGCTCGGGATGATAAGAGAAGCGGAAAAGCTAGCCCCGGAGTCTGTGCAGGTAGCAGTTCCGGAAGTAGCGCCTGAAGCAATAACTGCCGCCGCGGAATCATCTGCTGAAGCGGAGAAGCGCATACAGGACCAGCTGGCGGCGATACTTGCGAATATGGGTATAAGGCTGAAAGCCGGCGAGCGCGTATTCGTTATGCAGACAAGTGCCGGTCTCGGGCCAAGGACTTTCCGCATAGTGACTCCCAGCGTTTATGCCCAGGTGATGGAACATCAGAGGGGCGTGTACAGGCTCATAAATAAGCTGGCAGCTCCCATGCCGGTTCCCGCGATAGTATCGAGGATAGCGGCCAGCATAAGAGACCTTCGCTCCAGGATAACATTCGATGAAGTCAAGGGCGCGCGCACGCTCGATGTCATAAAAGGGCTATGGGACAAGCGGCTCGGCATTACGCTTCTATGCATAGTGTTCTATTCGGCTGTAGCATTCGGCTCGATGTATTTCTTCCAGAACATGTATTTTGACCTTAATACGCTCGCGACATTAGATACATCACCATCCCTTATGTTCAAAGTAGTGAGCTTCCTGGGCTTTGGCAGCCAGGGTCTCAACCTGTTTACGCTCGGCATCACTCCTTACATAACAGCCCAGATATTCTTATCGGTATTCGCAAAAATTATTCCCGGCTTAGGTGAAAAACTGAAACAGGAAGACACGCAGAAGAAGATGTCGAGGGTGTTTGCGCTTGCCATAGCGGCGGTGTCAGCGCTTTCCGTCACGGGTTTCTATCTGGCCAATGGGTCAGGCATATTGGCTATAGGAGTGACCGTAGGCCTCATGGTATTAGGCACCGGCCTTACAGTATGGCTCTCCGAAGTTATAGGAAGACAGAAGCTTATCAAGCAAGGATCCTCGCTCTTCGTCGCATACGGCATATTCGGCAATATGATAATGGGCGCTTACTCCCTGTTTAACAGCACATCCGGCGCGGGCCTCGGTTTCGGCGGGATAACTTCGATACTCCTTGTGGCAGGCACGGTATTCGCATTGGTCTGGAAGTTCAATGTCGCGAAATACAGGGTCGATACCATAAGGCCGAAAGAACTGATGCAGAAAGAGGTCGCCGGGACAAGAGCTCCTATAGAGGTCAATCTTGCAGGCATCATGCCGGTCATCATATTCTATTATATGATGTCATTCCTGAACCTCCAAGATGTGGCCACATACCTGCATGCGCCCGTAATAGTCATCACGGCTGCCGCGATCATGCTCACTTACATGGCATATATGCTCGTATTCAAGCCTTCATATGAGAGGTTCGAGGCATTCCAGAAGCAGAGGGAAGAATTGGTGGGCGTTGCGCCGGAAGACCTGGAACGGGCGCAGATGGAGAAACTGGGACGCATAAAACTTGGCATAACTATAGTTGGCGGCATCTTCATGACTTTAGTGATAATGCTGCCGCAGGTCGCCGGGATATATTTAACATTACCGCAGGCGGCGCTCGGCATTTTAGGCGGCACAGGACTCTTCATAGTTTCAAGCACCATACAGGAGATGCTGAAGGTATTCATGGGCGAGGCGGCCGCAAGGTCAAAAGAGATAAAGACGGCCATGGCCGATGAGCGCGCGAAAGAAATGTACAATCCGCCTGCTGCTCCGGCAGCGCCTGAGATAAAGGCGGCGGCAGAAGAAAAACCGGTAACGGCTCCTGTGGAAGTCGTGAAGCCGGCTCCCGCGGCGCCTATCGAAGGCATGAAACCCATAGATCAGAATATCATTACCGGCGCGGTAGAGGCTGAGGCAGCTGCAAGGAAAATGAAAGCCATCAAGGCAGCGGCGCCTGAACGCGGCCCGCCGTCTATCTTTACGCGCATTTGGTCTCATAAGCCATCCCGTCGAGTCATGTTCGTGCTATTTGTAACTGTCCCGCTGCTCCCGATATTGATCATTGCCGGCACGCTTATCCTTTCATTATCCGGAACGCTGTTAGGGATTCTTGTAAGATCATTGGACCGCTTCGCTTTCGAGAGCGGCAAGACCGCGGAATGTATCGCCACCGAGAACAGGCTTAATGCCATACGCGCGGATCTCATGGATGCAAGGGCCAGGAATGACAAGGCCCGTATCGACGACCTCAATAAGGCATATTCCGATACTTTAAACCAATTCGTAAATTACACCCGCACAAAGATAGAGGATCGCACAGCCAGCTTGTATAAAGCCATGCTTGATGCGCGCGCTTCCGGCAACACGAAGCTCTATGAGAAGATGCAGGATAGGTACGGCCAGGCGCTCGAAAAGGCATTGCAGGATTCCCGCGAAGATGTAATAGCGATACTCAAGCATGTCATGCCGGATAAGAAGGATGGCATGCATCCTTACTATGTCCAGATAGCCGCAGGCCGCATACTTGCAAGCGGCGTATTGCCTTTAGAGAGATACTGGGGCAGGATACCCGTATTGAATATGCTGATCAGGTGGACCCTGCGCAGCCTGCTTAGGTACACGGTAGGCGTTACCGAGATAGTGGCCGGCGGCGGCAAATCGCTCACCGCGGTATTCCCGCTGGCGCTTCGTGGATTATCGGGCCTGGGGACAAGGCTAGTCACTACAAACGATGCCCTGGCCGCAAAAGATCCCCCGGACTTAGCCCCCATATATAATGCCCTCGGGCTTGTGGTAGGAAATATCAGGAAGTTCGAGGATGAGAGGTTCGACGAGTTCTTTAAAAATAATCCGGAAGCCAAGCTTGGCGATCTCCTGAAGGCTGTATTCGCAGGCAGCTCGGAGCTTCCCGCAAGATACAGGTCAGACAAGTTCGTGCTAGAGGTCCTCGCGAATCCTTGCGTATATGCCCCTGACCAGGCGGCATTCAAGGCATATGTATCGGAAAGAGTCGATAATGTCACGGGATTCTTTGCCGATTTACGCGCGGCGCTTGGACCGCAGGTCCCTGTAGAAGAGAAGACCGCTAAGATAGAAGAAGCTGTGAAAAAATACACCGGCCTTGTGGACGCATACATTATAAAGACTGCGCTTGCCAATATAGAGAGTTTAAGGGCGGGCAGGATAGATGAAACAGAATTCATAAAGCGCCAGGAACAGGCGCAAGTTTACTGGGCTTATACAGAGGCCAATAAACTCGCTACCGGTAAGGCGAAAGAAGCAAGGCTTTCTGCGGAATACGGCGAGAAAGACCTGCGTTTTGCCGCGGATATAACCTACGGCTCGGTCCAGGCATTTAAGTTCGCAGACCTTCAGGATGACAAAAAGTCTGACGCATCGGAACAGGTATCGAGGAACCTGGACTATTGCGCGAAGGATTATGGCTGGGTCGGTGATGAATTCGATGCCATAGCTATAAGCGGCTTAAGGAATCCGGCTATCATATCCCAGGACACGAAAGGCTCGGCCAATGTATTAAAAGCAATAGGAATGAAGGCCCTTGACTTGCGCAAAGCGCAAGATGCAGGCATTAAAGAGCTGTTAAAACTTGCGTCGGAATCGACCGGAGACCTGAAGGCCGATTATCTCTCGATAGTAAAGCTGGGAGATCCGACCAATACGGAATATAATGCCATGCTCGCCCAGGATCCGGGCTTATCGGATAGGCTGATGTCCAGGGAAGAGGCGAGAAATGCCGAAAGCACCATAAAACTCATCAATGAGTTCCTCTATTATACTATAGATACGAAGACAAGAGACTGCCGTCTTACAACGATGGGGAGAGCCGCTCTGCAGGCCTCGGGCCTGTTGCCGGCAGCAGATCTGCTTAAGGGGCCGAACGCCAGCTTCTGGGAGGCCGAAGAGAAGCGCATACGCTATCAGCTGGAACTCGTCCTTAAGGTCGATACATTCTACAAAGAGGATGTGGACTACAGGATAGAAGATGGAAAAGTAGTCATAATAAGCCAGAACAGGACAGCTTATGGGATGAAATATTCCGAAGGCGTCCACATCGCCCTTGAAATACTGCGCGGTGTAAAGGCAGGAGAATTCGGGATAACGACAGCGAGCGTCAATTTTAAAGGACTGTTCGCAAGGTCCCGCCGCGGCGCAGGCATGACTGGTACCGCATGGGCCGTAAGGGACAGCATAAAGAGACTTTACGGGTTCATTGCCGTCAGGGTATTCCCCAAAGGAAGCGGCGAGAAGTTCCTCGGAGCTCTCTATGACCTTACAAAATCCGGCAAGATGACAAGGCTACTTAATAAAGCAAGCGAGGTCATCAAAGGCGGCCAGCCTGTGGTAATCGCATGTAAAGACCCGAGCGAGAGAGAAGCATATACAGCCAGTTATATCCGGCGCAAGGCAGAGGAATTCCGCAAAGCGAATCCCGATGATAAGAGAAGCGACAAAGAGCTTTCCGACATGCTCTATAGCAAGCTCCATCTTACTCCGCAGATGATCACGCCTGCTCTTATGAGGGCGATAGAAGCGACGAATAATGCCGAAGGGTATTTCTTCATCATAGATGCCAAGAACGAAGAGGTCGAGAGGACTATAGAGGCCTATGGCGGCAGGAGCGGCATGCTCACATTCGCCACTACCCTTATAGGCAGGGGCAATGATATACGCGTCTCTCCCAAGACGGCATCGCTCGGAGGGTTATACATAGCCATCACCCACAAGCCGAGATCGGCAAGGGATGAGGAACAGCTGAGAAAGAGGACCGGCAGGTTCATGGGCAGGCTGATAAGGCCAGAGATGTGGAAAGCGGCTGCCGCCATCTTGACCGGCATCGCTTCTAAAGAAACAGTAGATAATCTCCAGAATGTATTAAGCCGCGAATATCAGTACAGATATCGTATGGTAGAGGATGGCGTTCGCGATTATATACGCAATGTCGAGAAGATAACCGACCCGGAGAAATTCTCGAACAGGTTTGAGGAATTATTGAGGGCCGGAAATGAAGCCGCTCTAAGGAATGCCCTTGAGAATGCAAGCTTTATCATAGATGCGAAAGTGCTGGATGAGCTGGCGAATATCACCGCATACAGGAGATATTTCGCCCAGGCGCAGATGTACCTGTATGACTATCTCAGGAAGAACCCGAAGCTGCAGGAACGCTTTGAGCTTCCGGAATTCTATCCCGGCCAGACTCAGATGTTCCTGTCGCTTGAGGATGACATATTAAAGGATGCCAATAAGAAAGAAGCCGCGAACCTGGAGTCCAGGTTCAAGGCGATGGCCGATAAGATGAATGCTCCGACGCGCGTGATCCCGGGTTTCGTCGCTTCGCGCATACCTAGGGCGGCCAACAAAGAGAAGCTGGACAAGCTGTTCGCTTCCGCGCAAAAGGATGAAGAGAAGAGGGATGCCAGGACCGAGGAAGCAGAGACCGCATATGATGATATCTACGCGTCTTCGCAGGATATGTTCTCTGGATGGCGCAACAGGCTTATCAGGGCCGATGAGACGCAGTTCAAGGCCATCGTAACGGAAGCCATCAAGGCAAGGATCGACCAGTATAAGGCGGAGAGGCAGACATTCTGGCTCTTTAGGTCGCTGGTCGCAGGCGCATGGGGCATAGTATTGACAGTCTCCATACTCGCTTTCATATCACCTCAGCTAACGACTCTAGTCGTAATAGGCGGAGCTGTAGCAGGCGTCATCTCAGTAGTTGGTGTCGTGTCATCTCTATTCGGTATTATAAAAGGATACCTCCTTGATATACGCCCAAAGAGCATAGCCATTAAAGAGATGAGAGCGGCCCTGCGCGATACATACAAGATAAAATTCACTCCCGAGATAAAGGAAGGGATATTAAGGTTCGCGGACGAACGGCATGATGAGTGGATGGGCATGGTCGACAACATAAAGACTAGCGCCATGACAGAACAGACCGGAGGCACTGATCCGACCCGTTATTTCCAGGACAATCTCTCGGAAAGCTATCAAGTGCTGACCGGCGCTATCGCCCGAGGAGTCATAATAAAAGCCATAGGCGAGAAGGCGGATGCTGAACTCCAGATAGCGGCCAGAGCGCAGGCGCTCGCCGGAGCCGAACAGGCGCAGGATGAGCGCATAGTCATGGCAAGCGCCATGGCAAACCGCGCCAAGAGGGTGGAAGATGCTTCCATGCCCTCTGACCTGGCGCTTAACAAGACAGAACTTGATAATACATTTGAGGGCACAAGCCCTGTTACAACTCTATTCAAACGCCTGGAAGGTTCTACGATATTCCAGAAGATAGCGAATGTAAGCCATCCGATAGCCATATTCCTCGGCGTGGCGATAGCCGCATTGTATCTTGTTTCGTTAAAGGCATCTTTGGGGGCAGACATAGATCTATGGATAAACAAGAACCTTGGCGGAAATCTTTCAGCAGTATTGACATGGGGCGCGATAACTACAGGTATAGCGGCGCTATTATCATATCCGTTATTATTGCCGGGCATATCCCACACCGTAAATTATATATGGAAACGCTTAAGCGGCCAGAAGCCTGCAACGCAGCTTATCTGGGGCGCCATCGGCGGCAGGATGAGAGGCATATTTGGCGCGATACTCAGGTTTGGCGTCAATGCGGGCATAGGCGGCTTGGCTGTTGGAGTAGCGGGCGTCACGGCTATCTCACAGGTCCAGGCATCCACTAGCGATACAGTGGCTACGCAGTATTATGCGACTCTTTTGAACAAGCTCCAGGCCGAGAAAGATGACTGGCTGGCCAGGCAGGCCCAGGCCAGGAAAGAAGGCAGGGAAGATGACATAGCTGCCGCGGATGCGCTTAAAAATATAGAAACGAAGATGCAGGATGTCGTCACCGAGATAAATCGCCTCCAGTCCGAATATGGCACGATGAGGCAGTTGGAGACCCAGCGTTACCTGCATGAGAAGACGATAAAAGAACTGGCCCAAAAAACGCAGACTCCGGAAGTGGTGGCTGACCTTGCCCGCGAAAGGGCGATGCTTGAACAGGTCAATGCCACGATCAATATCGTCCAGACGCATATAGATCTCTCGGTCTTCGCAAGCCAGAGGAGGAATAAAGAGGCGGAGCTCGAAGCCGCTAAGGGACAGAATGAGGATAATCTCCTCTCGTGCAAGGCGCGTCTCAATAACATAGATAATCGCATCAAGAAACTCGAAGCGGCTCTCTCTCTGGCTCAGGCAGAGCGGCAGCTTGCAACCATGAAAGTCCTGGAGCAGGAACTCGGCCGCGGCATAATGGCTGGGTCCTACATAGAAGAGGCAAGCCCTGAAGACCTGAAGAAGGTGGATGAGCTGCTCCTCACTTCAAAGCTGCTGTCCGAGAAGATAGACGAGAAGCTATCCCGCATAGAGACTCTGGAACGCAATATATGGAAAGTCTCCGCCAGGAACCAGGTGAAGATGAGGAGCGAGATAGATTTCTTAAAAGCCGAAGTCGCCAATGCGCGTGTTAAGGCGATACAGGATTTCTTCAAGACAAACCCTGACATGGGTAAATTCACATTATCTCTACGGGCAGAACATATAAGCCGCTTGACGGATATGGCAAAGTCGGTCCTTAAATTGAGGATGGAACTGGCGTACGCCAAGCTTAGAGTCGATACCGAGCTTGCAAAGAAGAGGGATGCCGTAAGGGATGATTGGACCGCCAAGTTTGAAAAGATATTCGCACAGGCGGATGGCAACCCGGATTTCTGGAATGATGCCAACAGGCAGCTCCTGAAAGATACGATCGCCGGCCATGAAAAGGCCGCGGAAGACAATGCAAAACTTGAGCTTGCAAAAGACGATCCCATAAGGCTCGCTTATGAGAAGGCGGATAAGACAGCTAAAGAAGAAGAGGCGAAGCTTGAGCCGATAACGAGGCTTAAGGATGCCGCTAAGAAAGTCGTAGAAGCCGATAAGAAACTCACCGCCGAACAGAAGAAAGAGAAGCTGGCCGCCATAGAGCAGGACAGGAATTATGATGCCGACTATGTAAGGCTTAAAGATGAAGAAGCGGAGAACCAGAGAGAGACAAAGCGCGTCCTTACCGAAGGCTATCCTATGGATGAGGCCAATATCCAGGCCCAGTGGCTCACGACGCTTGGATACATGACCCCTGCCGGATACGGCCAAGTATACCTGGACGATGACTTTGATACAGCTTTAAGGCAATTCCAGGATGCCAATGGCATAGCCGATGAGAGGCGATATGACGGAAGCGCCATAGCCGGCGACAGGACCATAGCGGCATTGCGCAAAGCCGCGAGCGATTATTATGATAACAAGGCAAAGATATCGGCCATGCAGCTCGCGCAGTATGAAGCCCAAAGGCCCATACAGCTTGATGTCAATGCGCTCGATGAAAAAGCCAAAGCCGCAAGAGCCGCAAATGCGGCAAATGCCGACCAGTTGGATAAGGATCTCCAGGAGAAGAGGGCCGCGCTCGATAAGATGAAAGAGGATCTCGCCGCCAAGCTCGCCCAGCTCGCGGCAAAGGACAGGCTTGCCGTATTACAGCTTGAAAAGGCAAGGCTCAGGCCGGACGGGATACCTAAGGCGCCGGCCGACCGCTCGAAACTATCGGCTCTCGAAAGGGCATATCTCGGCGCCAAAGATGTCCTGACAGCCGCAAGAGAGTTCTGGACGGGGGCCAGGGAGAGCTTCAGGAATGCCTCTTATACCAGGCAGATGAATGAACTGGAATTGGAGCGCAACGCGCTCGACCAGAAAGAGGCTACAATAAATGGGCCGGAGACCCTGGAAGATTCCATAGCTTATTACAAACTGCAGAAAGACAAAGGCGTCGTGGCCGAAGGAAAGGACTGGGACGCCCTTATAAAGAATGCCACTCGGGACCTTGACAGGATAGTCAAGGACCTTGAGAGCGTGAAGATAGAAAAGGATATCCTCGGACAGACCAACAAGATGTCCCGAATAAAAGAAGGCAAGCTGAAAGGGGACCTTGAAAAAGAGGCGGTCGAGCTCGAGATGCTCAACATGAAACGAGACATAGCTACGCGCGCGAAGGAAGAGCTCGAGAGGGCCTTCGCCGCTAAGGACCTCAATGAACAGATCGAAGCCGCGCGCGCTGACCTGGAAGATCCGGCTAAGCGTGACCTCGCCTCGGCCAGGATAACCGACTTTAACAATAAGCTCATGGCGATAAGCAGGGATTCTGCGTGGGCCAATGCCGAGATAATATCCCTTAACCTTAAGATCGCCTTCGGCCAGTCCAACCTTAAGTTAAAGGCGCTGGAGGCCTCGAGGCTTAAGTTCATAGGCAAGCCAGCCGTCACGACGACAGATACCGAAGGCCGCATCAAGGATGTGGTCCCGTCATTAAAAGAGATATGCAAGCTGCTCGGCATGCAGCTCGATGCGCTCAATAAGGCCGCAGTCACCGATAAAGGGGAATACACGGCCGAAGTAGAGACCCTTGTAAAAGACGTTAAGAAGGCGATCGTCGACAGATATGGGCAGTATCGCCTTACGATGACCGTAAATACCGGAGATTATGACGGCATCCTCCATGCCGCGATACACGATATCCTCATAGAAAAAGAGGCCCAGCACAATAAAGATATCGATTCGGCGATAAGGTACATGGATCCCGGCACGAGGATATGGTTCTTGACGCGCCTGGCGCTCAGCGAATTGCCAGTACTTTCGAATATATATAAGGCAGACCCGCGGTTCGACCTGTCCAAGGCAGCCCAGATCCTGGCTATCGAGGAAAAGATCAACAAATACAAGCTCGAGCTGGACGTATTGGCCCGCAAGATAGAAGAAGAGAAGGATGCCGTAAATAAGACAGACCTCGAAAAGACGAGGGATGACATAGCAAAGGAAATGGATATAAAGAAGGCTGAGCTTGAGATAGCGAAACTGGACCAGGCAGCCGCAAGGAATGCCAAGAAATTCAAGATAGTAAATGACCAGGTCGTCTATTACGCTTCCGTGGAGGAGATGAATGCGGATAGCCTTAAGATAGACACGCAGATAGCCAACCAGAAGGCATTGAAGGCGAGCCTGTCACTTGACCTCTTCGATATCGCCGTAATAGACCTTAAGAGAAGCGAGGCTGTAGGCGTGAAAGAGGATAAGCTCCTCGACATGGCCATAAATACGGCCAAGCTATGGAAGATAGACATAAAGGGCCTTGCCACATATGCCGCCATCATGGCTAAGCTCGAGATCGTCAGGGCCGAAAACGACAGGGTGCGCAGTCTCCTTGCCGCGGTCCGTCTCGCATGCCTGCAGAAGACGGTAGAGATGTCAAAGGCAGATTCGGCGATCCGCCAGAAAGAGCGCCTTAAGACATTAAAAGATACGGAAAGAAAAGAGCAGGATCCGGCCAAGAAGGCGGAGCTTGCCGCGATGATAGATTTCATCACGATAAATATCGCAAAAGACGAAGCCGAAAGAGACCAGGCGAGGGCCAAGTGGATGGATGCGCTCTCCAAGTATGAAGCAATCAGGAACACCCTCGGGCAGGTCCTTATCAATATGTGGGGATATGACCCGGCGATACCTCCGGAGACGATAGCCGACAGGATAGAGAATGCCAAGCTGCGCATCGACCTTGCCGACAAGATGGTCGCGTTTACGCGCTCGGAGACGCAGCTCGCCGAAATAAAGAAGAAACCGGGCGAGGTCACGAGCATCGAAAGGTCCGAGATCATAAAACAGCGCGCCGAGACGGAGCTCATGCAGGCGCTGTTCAACATACTCTCATATACGGGCAATGAGCCGATAGGCGACAGGAATGCGCTCATGAATGATTATGCCGCCCGCGCAAAAGCCAACGGCGTAAGCGAGGCCATCGACGAAGCCGCGGCCAGGACGCTTGCCGGCAAGATGACCGAGAATGCCGCGCGGCTGCGCCTCTTAAGCTTCAAGTTCGACCTGGACAACAGGTCCAAGAATATAGATGTGCTCAAGGCTGAATATGAGAAAGACAAGAGCCGGATAAACACGCTGAAGCTCGACATAGCCAATGATGAATCGATGATATTGAAAGCCGCCGTAGCCCTTGCCGGCAGCAATATAAATGAAGGAAACTATGAGTTTAAGATAGAAGAGCTCAAGACCGCGGTCATAGACGCGGATCCGAATCTCATGGCGGCCAAGATGCGCATCGATGACAATAAAGTAGAGCTTGCGTATCTGGACAAGAAATTCGCCATCTCTGCCCTGGAAGCGAAGAAGGCGGACCCGGCGAATGCGGACAAGACACTGGACCTGGCGCTCTTTGACGCGCAGATAAATAAGGCCAAGAAAGAGCTTCTCCTGAACATGCTCGTTGACGACACGCTGAGGAGGATACTCGCCGACCAGGAGAAGGCCGAGCTCAATGCCCTGATAGCGGAATATAAGAATGACGAGAAGCTGCTCGCAAGAGACCTGGGCGAGGAGATAAAGATAGCTTCCATCGCCGTGGATATAGCGCAGACGAATATAGACATGCAGAAGGCCGGAGATGAAATAGACAAGAAGGCCGCCGGCATCCTCGGCGTCTTTAATAAAGTCGAATTCCTGAATGCCGTCACCAAGACCATCCTGGAGTTACGGAGCCCTGTGGTCAGGGAGATGGCCGAAGGCCTGAAGAGGCTGGAGGATAGCTATACCCAGGCTGTGAATATACTGAAACTGGAAAAGCTCGCCAGGATACCCGAGGCCAAAAAACTCGCCCTTAAAGCAGAGTACGATAAGAACATGGACAATGAGCTGGCGCAGAGAGAGATCTCCCGCCTCTTCATGCAGGCCGATAAGGAACTGCAGGAGATACAGGCCAAGATAAAAGCCGAGAGGAAGGTCATCACCGCCGAGTTCGTCGAGCAGGGGATGCTGAGGGGCTATGATAATCTGATCCAGGCGATAGAGAATGACAAGAAGATAGACAGGAATACCGCAAATGCGGGAGAGCTGGCCTTGATAGACGCGACCGGCGCCCTTAAGCCGATAGTTGATGCCAAGAAGCATATAACTTTCGGAGATATAAGAAAGGCTATCCAGGCCGAGGCTGCCAAGAAGGGAATAACCGATCCCGCCATAATAGACGCCATCGGGAATAAGATAATAGAGCGGATAGTCCATATCAATGCCGGAGCCATCATAGACATGCACATGCGCCTTGCCGACCTTGATCCCGAATATGCCGATACCCTGCCTGTGCTCAGGTATGAAGACGCTTATTTCCTTAATGAAGAGTTCAAGAGGATACTCGTCTCGGACCAGGGCTATGGCAGGAGGTTCTATGACCTGATGAATGTGATAAAGAACTTGCCGGTCATGGCATCCGTCAATTTCAGGGAACAGAAGATATCTTTGATGGACTCGATAAATAAAACCGAAAGCGCGAACTTAAGCATAGCCATCGACGAGTTCAATAAGATGACAGAGTATATAATCAAAAAGATCGGTCCGGGAGGTTTTGAAGAATTGATAGAAAAACTCGGGCCAAGCTATAAGGCAGGGATATCATACAATGCCGAGGATGGCCTCGAGTTCGGCCTCAAGCTGTTCATAGATGCCGATGTGAAGAGATTCCTTGATGACAGGAAGCTCACGTCCCAGGACATGGCCAGATACCTTGATGCCGCGGGAAAGCTGAAACAGGCCAGGTTCGACCAGGCGATAAAGGTCGGAGCCCTGTACCTGAAACTCGTAGTGGCAGAGAATGTGACAGCCAAAGCCGAGTCAAGATACAATGCCGTGAAATATGACCCGGCCATCCCGTCCAGCATAGTGGCGAAGGGCACGCTCCTCATGCAGCTTGTCGCAAGCCGCCAGGAACTTAACAGGGTGAGGCAGGAAGTCGCAAGAGAGCTCCGCCTGCCCGCAGATGTCGTCCCGGTCACGGGAAGGGATTTTGCTGCAGAGTCCATGGAGAGCGCCGCGGACAAGTATACCCGGGATATAGTATTGATAGCCAAAGAGCATTCTGCCGTCAGCCTGATGGACCTTGTGGGGAAGACTAAAGTGACGGAAGGCTCGAACATATGGCTCAACCACCTGCGCATAAAGGTAGGCCTTAACTTCGGATATACGGGCACGGACAACGCAGAGTCCATATTCGGATATCTCATAAGCATAAAGACCCGCCTGTGGGACAGCCAGAGGGGGCTGCAGGAACAGCTCGACCATCTCAACCAGGCCATACTTGTGAAACAGAGAGAGGCGTCGCAGGAAGAGCTATTGAGCCAGGCGCGTGTAGAAGAGGTGATGGGCGAAGGCCGCAAGAAGCTCGGCCTTTCTTCCAGAGAGAAGATGAATGCCATCCTCAACAATATGAATGACAAGCTCGCCAAGGGCGAGAAGATAAATTACGATGATATCAAGGGCTTCATGGAAGACGTGAAATACTATTCGGACTTCCAGGAAAGGGACTTGAGCGCATATATCGCATTAAGGCTCGTCGCCGCCCAGCTTCAGGACAGGATAGCCGAGCTTGAAAGGGAGAAGGGGGAGCTTGTAGCCGTAGAAAGACTGAAGGGTTATATAAGCGTGGAGGACAGGCTAAAGGCGGAGATGGCCGAGAAACAGGCTGCTTTGGCAAGCGCCATGGCAAAGAATGACGTCACCGCTATAGCCAAGCTCACAATAGATATCGCTATCATCGCCGCAAAACTCGATCCACTGAAGGCACTCACGAACAAGCTTGAGTATAGCTTTAAGAAGCTTCAGGATGTCATGAAGACTAATGATGAGGTCGCAATCCTCGCCGCGCGGGCCGATATATCGGTGACGATGGAAGATTTCAAGATAGCCATAGACAAGAAGAAGCGCGAGCTTGAGCCGAGTTTTGATGCCTGGTACAGAAGGGCCGCTACTTTAGACAAGCTTGTGGCAAATGAACTTAAATCTTACACCGACGCATTCAGGTCTGTGCTCGGGCCGAATATCGCGCTCTTGGCGGGAAGCGACAGGGAGCGCACGAGAAAATTGGTGATGGCGATAGCCCCGGACCTAAGCATGGCCCAGAGCTTTATAGACGAGAAATTGCCTGAGCTTAAGCCGGTAGTTCTGCCGGCCCAGCCGAGGATATCCGAAGGATTACTGCCTTCGATAGTAGAGCGTTTCGATTGGGATACCGCCCAGATCATGCCTATGGCCGCGGCGAACATAGATACTCTTATGCCTGTCGATGATGCCAGGAGCATAAGATTCGGCGAGAGGACAGGCATCATAGCCGATAAGATAAATAAAGAGCTCTGGCCCGAGATAGAGAAGAAGCTGGGAGAAAGGCTTTCAAGCGAGATCAAGGCAGGGTGGGGCGACAAGTACAGCATGGCCATAGTAGACGGCAAGCTGGTCCTCACGCTCTATGAGTCATCTCGCAATATCAGGATACCCTCGCCTACGGGAAGGAATTTTGTCCCGAAACTTATCATAACGCTAGCCCGTGACGACCTGTCGCCTGATTATGCAGCCGGCGAAGAGAACAATATATTAAGCATCATAGACGGCTTTAAGACGATAGTCTCTCTTACCATACCTAGGATCGAAGGCACAGCGTATGCTTTCAACCAGGCCGCGAATAATGGCAAGGGCGAGATATACCTTGAGACCAGGTGGTTCCAGCCGGGCAAGGATAAAAATGACACATATTATCGCGACATGAATACCTATGATCTCCAGGGCCGCCTGATACGCCAGGTAAGAGGGGACATGGTCACGGAATATATATATACAGGTATCGGGTATTTCCCGCGCGACATTTCAAGGCCGGCATACCAGAGGATGGCATATCTGCCTTCTGTTGTAAAGATGTACGGCAAGAATACAAAAGCGCTTCTGGCTGAATACCGGATCACCGGTCTTGACGCCAATACCAATATAGGGACAAGGATGGCCACGATAAACAGGCCCGGCCTTAATGAAGAACCCATCACCATCATGGAGACATTTGATATAAGAACGGGGAGCGTCATAGAGCGTTCACAGACTACCAAAGACGGCACATCTACAACAAAGTTTGATTATAAAGGCGGTAATCCATTCCTTGGGACTTACGCCGCTAGCCCGGTATTGACGCCGGCCGTTGCGGTCGCCGCAAAACCCAAGATGGTCGAGAAGAGGGCCTATGATATCCTGAATGAGAGCCTGGACGATATGGCAAAGAAGGCAGCCGGGATAACCACGGATACACCGCTAAAGGATATAGCCCGTATAGCCGATGAGGTCGTGGAAGGCCTTGACAGCATAGATGCGACGAAGAACAGGGAAATATCGCGCCTCGAGATACTCGAGTTGCAAAATATAGAGAATGCCATACAAAAAGCGCGTCAAGACCTGAGGACGCAGGTGGCCATCGCTATCACGCAAAATAAGAAAGAGAACATCTCCGTAGCCGCTGACCTTGGCCTTGTCTATCTATTTGGTAATGTGCTGTCCAGGCCAGAGGAAGCAGGGAAGAAGTCGGTTAATTTCAAGCTGCCGTTCTACGGCCAGGAGATAGAGGGCTTCGGCAATTTCATCCTGCGAAAGATACCGGCCGATGACAAGACGAGCCTTGCGGCAAAGGTCGGATACTTTATCACTCAGGTCAGGAAGGCCCGCGCCGAGAAAGTGCGCGCCGAAGTATCCGGCTTATTGGCCAGGGTAAATACGAATAGCCCGACATTCCGCATGCAAGAGATGAGATCGAGCCTTGAGGCTCTCCTCGCCGAGGCGGAATATGCGTTAGATCGATATAATGAGCTTCCGGAAGGAAAAGATAAGGAGAGGGCCAAGCTGTTCCTCTCGTACAATAATGCGGATGAGATAGCTAAGATAAGGGAGAAGTTCGCCGCCCTGTGCGATAAGGCCGAGAAGGCAAGGGCCGCCATGCGGGCGGAATTCGACGGTATCTATGCGAAAGACATAGCGGTCATAAATGCGGACAGATATCCATACCCGGAAGCCGGGCTTAAAGAGATAAATGCGGCGCTGGAGCGCATAGAGCAGTCATCGAGGAGATATGTAGTCTATTTTGAGACTGGGAAGTCGCAGTTCGAAACTGTCGTAAAGAAAGTCGTCGAGGCAAGGCTTGCGGCCGGCAAGGAAAGGCAGAAACTGTTAGACCTCCAGAAGGATATACGCCAGAAACAGCTTGACCTGGATAAGATCATCGGCAGTTATGACAAAGATATCCGCGACGAAGCCGAGAGGCCGAAAGATATCAAGGCGGCGCTTGAGACCCTTGCAAAATTCCGTTCAGAGACAGCTCCAATGATCAAATATATACCGGATGGCAGGGCCGGAGAGGACTTTACTTTAAGGATACGCGGATTTGAGAATGACACCCACCGGCTATTGCGTCAATTCCTTAGGGAACAGGCCGCCAAGAAAGATAAGGTCGCGAAACTCGATCCGGCCCTCGCAGCCGGCGTGGCAAACGAGCTGCTCTTCGCTTCAAGCGTCACCAGGGAGCAGAGGCTTGAGAATTACGAATTCCTTGCCGGGATCGCGAAGAAGACAGGCATAGCGCTTGAGAGCATATATCTCGCAGGCTTAAGCGACAGGCTGAAAGGCGTCAATGAAAAGATAACCGCCGTATTCGCCGACAGATCGCTTAAGGATATAGTGGCATCTTCTCTAGCCGCCTACCAGGACCTGAATGCCATATCAAATGAGCTTGATATCGGCCTTGCGAAAGCGGATGTTGCCGGGACAGGCGCCCTAATGGCCGAGATAGCGCGTTTGAAGGCGAGCTTAAAGGCCGCGTCCTTCATTGCTTTCGTAAATAATAATGTAAAAGATTATATCATCGCGGATTTTGTGGCAGGCCTCAGTTATCTGGTCTATGACGGGCCTATGGCAGCAAGCTATAGCGACGAAGAGATAACGGCTATAATAACAGCGGCGAAAGACCGCATAAAGGCTGACAAGGACCTTGCCGCAGATGTCAAGGATGAGATCGGGAAGAGGATAACGGATATCTCCGCCAGGGTGCAGGTCGCCAGGCAGGAGAAAGCTGCCGCAGCTCCCGGAGCTGTCACCGATGTGGAAGCAATAGCCATGTCGATGCTGGGCATGAGCCAGAAGATGAGATTATCCGACCTTAATGTTGAGCAGGCGCGCCTCCTAATAGAACAGTCTAAGGCCCGCGTAACGATAGATGGCTGCATATCGGCCGGTAATTTCCTGAGCCTGCCTGTTACCGGGCACATACTTATAAAGATAGACAATACCTCTAAATACAAACCGGAGATGGCCAAGACAGTAAAGGCCTTTGAAGAGGTGAGGAAAGAGATAGCCCGCCGCGCCATACTCTCGATGGCCGCCGACAATTATATAGAATATCTCGAAGCCCTGTCAAATTACAATTCGGCCAGAAGCGTTTTGGCAAGCCTTGAGGCAGCCAGGACAGCCCTCCAGGCCCAGAAGGCCCCGGCCGAAGCGATACGCAATCTATCAGTGAAGATAAGGAATGCCGAGAGGGCCCGAGACGAGAGGTCAGTAGCTCTAAATGTGGCTAAGGTAAAGCTCCCTGCAGAGCTTGTCGAAAGCATCGCCAAAAGAAACCTTTCGGATGCCGCGCTTGACGAAGAGATAAAGCTTGCCCGCGCCATAAAGACAGGCGATGCGGCTAAAGATATAGCTTATGAACAGGACCTTGCATACAGGGCTATGAGCATTTTAGTCGAGTATCAGAGGCTTGCGACTGAGATAGTAAAAGAGAACAAGGCCCCGATAAGCATATTCCTGTCGCCGAACCTCGTAGCGATGGCCATATTCAATGTATTCCCGCTCATATTCAGCGTCTTTTCAAAAGCCGATCCGGCTGCGATAGCCGCGGCTCAGAATGATTTTATGGATAAATCGAGGGATCTCGCCAGGTACGGATATACGCTCGAGAATGCAAGGCAGGCGGCGAGGAACATATTTGCCGTGAGGAAAGCGGTGCTCGAAGAAGTGACGCGCGAGCGCGAGAGGGCTAAAGCGGATCTCGACAAGTTCTGGACAGCGGACGGCAAGCTTATAGCCGGCGCCGATCCCGTGGAAGCATCCGCGAAGCTTGTCTACTACAATAATATGAACGAGTCCTACAACAGGGCGCGCAGGGGATATCTTGAAGGCGTCTCCCAGTGCGCGGGCCTGTCTATAGACACGACATCCATAGTCGGGAATAAGGATATCCAGTCCCAGCTCGCGACCCAGTTCGCGGCCCGGAGGGGCGTTGAGGTCGCGCGCTTTGCGAAGATACTTGATTCAAGGACGACATCCGGCGGAGCCGCATGGTTCAAGGATGGCATGTTCAATGAAATAGTTGCCAATTTTGAAGGCAATAAGGGCGTTCTCGAGATAAATACCACTAACCTTGTAGACAGTTATGGCTATGAGGCCCGCCAGGCAGGCCCTGACTTCTCCGTTGTCATGGCGGTGGAGAATGCGAAAGCGGTAGATGAATATACCGAGACTATAAGGGCGAAAGGCGAGAGGCGCATAGCTATGACGCCTGATTCGGAAGTGCGCCTTGGTCTTTTGACCACGGTCAAGACGAATGATTTCGGCACAAAGGCAGATTTCTCCAACACGCAGGTCGACCTAAGCTATAAGACCACCAAAGAGAAGTATGAGGTCACCATACCTAATATACAGGCTGTCGTGGGCGAGGATGGCAAAGTATCATGGGCCATAGGAGCCGGGTTCGTCGATAAGGCGAACCATTTCACGATGGATACCGGTATCCTGATAAGCGAGAATAATGAGATATCATTCTGGATAAGGGGCAGGAAGGTATTCTATTCTGACAAGAAGGCCGTAGGCGACATAGCATTCCAGTACAGGGATGACAATATATCCATATCAGGTTATCGCACTTTTCGCGGCAGATGGACCATAGAGGCAGGCGTATCTTACAGTAATGAGGTGGCGAAGGCCCTTGCCGGCTTAAAGCATAAGATAGGCCAGAATGGTATGGTCGCCCTGAACCTTGAGATAGACGAGAATGAGCGGGGATCTGCAAAGGCGGTATTCTCCGACCAGGTATCCTATGCCACTAAAGTCTATGGAGGGGCAGGCGTCAAGACAGACCGCGGTGATATAACAAGCAAAGAAGCCAATCTCGGCGTGCAGCGGCGCGTGGAAGGCGGGACGCAAAGCGCCGAGGTGACATATAGCGAGGCAGACGGATTCACCGGAATACTTACCAGAGATTTTGAGACTTCCGGCATACGCTTAAGCGGCAACAAGACTAAGCAGATGCTCGAGATGTACAAGAATAATCTCCTCTATCCCGGAGACAGGGCCACTTTCAGCATAGGCTCTGAGGACGGCGATATCACAGTTGAAGCATTCTTGGAAGGCAACCTTGCGAAGCGTGTTGACCCGAATATGCCTTTTGGCGCGGCTCCTGTAGAAGGTGCGCGCCTGACCGGGCCTGCGCCATGGATAGGCGGCGAGCAGCCGGTCACTCCGGAACTTGGATTTGGACAGAAGATACTGAGATTTTTCGGAAAGACCGTAACGGAACCTGCGCCTGTCGGGCCTCCGATAGCAGTAAGGGTCGAAGCGCCTAAGCCTATAGTCGTCGCAACAGGACCTGTCGTCGAAGAGATTATCCCTGAGACTAAAGAGATCGAAGCCGCGAGCAATCCGATACTTGCCCAGATAGTCATGCCGGAAGAGAAGGCGGCCGAAGAGAGGAAGGCCGCGGCTCCGGAGACAAGGATAGATGCCACTAAAGAGATGGAGCGCCGCCAGAAACTGAGAGAAGAGGCACTCAAGGAAGAGGCCCCGGCTCCTATCATTCCGGGAGCTGCTATAGCTCCGTATGTTCCTGTCATCACTCCTGAAGCCCCGCCGGCTAAAGGCGCATTGACCATGATAGGCGAAGAGGCAGCCAAAGTTGTCGAGAAGGCAAAAGGCGTCACCGTACAGGACATACTGAATATTGCGTTATGGTCGAACACGGCCCAGGCAGGTGAAGGCAATGTATTTGTTCCCACGCCTCCATCAGACAAGACAGAGGAAGAGAAGGCAAGGGAATATCTTACGAATGCCCAGGCAGCCGGTAAAGATGTCACCGCGATCCTTGACGGTTATAACAAGCTTGTCGCGGATATAGATAAGAAGTTCGCAGAGCTTAGGGCCGGGGAGAAGGCCGCAGATGAGAAGTTTGCGCCGGCGCTCTTAAAGGCAAAGAATCTCGTCGATGCGCTCAATGCGTCTAATGCCGCATGGGCTAATTTGGAGCCGGCTCTTGCAAAAGCCGCGCAGGAAGGCGCTAAGGTAAGGGAGAATGCCCTTGCGGAATCCGACACTTTAAGGGAACAGCTTCTACCGAAACTGTATGCGATGAGGCAGAATTCGGAAGCCCTCGTGCAGCAGTTAAGGGACTTGAGGGCAGGAGAGCTTAAGAACCTTGAGTGGGTGAGAGCTAACCAGGCATACTTAAAAGCCGCCGAAGAGAAGCTCGTTGAACTTAATAAGAAGATAGACGGAGTGATAAGCCAGCTCGAATCCGGCATCGCTTCATATATAGGTATACAGAAAGAAGCGGCGGCCAAGCTGGCAGCCACAAGCGGAAAGGCGCGCAAGGGAGCCGAAGATTATGCGGTATTGATGGCGCGCTCCGCCCAATTGTTCAAGGATTTCGATGAGAACGCGAAGGTTCGGGCCGCGACATTCTGGTCACGCGTCAGCGTAGCCGAAGGCCGCAGAAAGTCCATACCCAAAGGCACGGCCGGGCTATTGCCGTCAGACAGGGCAAGGCTCGAAGGATATGTCCAGCAGTATGCCGCTCCCGGAAAAGTGAGCGATGAGGTCGCTTATTGGGAGAATTGCATAAAGACAGGCGTGGTCAATTTCGACTTTGTCGATAAGCTTGTCTCCAACTTCGCGTATCTTGCAAAAGAGACAGCCTTAAAAGATTATCTCGGCCATGACATAACTACCGACAATAAAGAGTTATATTACTGGGCAGGCGCGCTTACGGCTAATGGCGAGAGGAGCGTCAGGGACTTCATCACGGCGCAGAACCAGGTAAAAGAGAAGATCGCTACACTGGTGAATAATAACAGGTTCAGCATAAATGAGCCGAACCATGTCGCCCGCGCCAACCTCTGGGCTTCCCCGGCCGCATTTGCCGGTTCCGATATCAATAAGGTAAATGCCATCCTCGACACGATCATAGCCAACCGCGTCGATATAGAGAACTTTATCGGCAGAAAAGACTTCGCTACCGCGGACATGAATGCCCTGGTCTTGTGGGCATACCAGATAAATGCCTGGAAGGCCGACGGCGTAAATGCTGCGGCGATGCTCCAGATGATGAGCCTATTGAAGCCTGTGTACAAGGATTATCTTGCCAAGACCCAGCCTGGTGTCGACCTCGATAAAGAGCTGCAGTCGCCATATTCCGTCTCTTCGGACAGCCTGGCGAAATTCGCCGCCATGGTCTCGACAAGCGGCGTCGTCCCGGCAAGCGGTTTTGACAGGACATTTATAGAGACATTGCTAAAGTCCCAGACCGCCTACCATGACCTGATAAAGTCTCTTATAGGAACAGGCGTTTCCGAGACGGATTCCAATTATATTAAGACATACATAGGCATCCTCTCGACATTGAATGCCTCAAGGACCAAGATGTACGAGATACTCGCATCTATGGTGGGCTTGAAAGATAATGTCTTCGCCAAGGATGCCGGCCTTTCGAATTTCGTATTTAAAGGCGCGTTCAGCGCCGTGAACCCGGAGCATATGCGCATCATGTTAAGGCTCGCCATGCTGGAAGTCCTATATTTTGATGAGACAGGCAATGCGCTCGACAGCGGCCTCCTGGTAAAAAAGATGAGGGATCTGTCAGGCGACATGCAGAAGTTCGCGTTAAGGAGCGATGAGCTGTCTATATCCGTGGAAGCCGACCGCAATTATATGTTCTACTGGGCGCTGGTCGCCATGAGGATAGATTCATTCGGCGAGAATGGCACCGAGAAGGTCAGGGATATATTGAATACGATGTCCGCAATAGCCGACGATATTACGCGTATATACCAAAGCGGTTACTATAATACAGCTGAAGCGCGCATGGCGGTCCGTCTAAGTGATACAGACAAGCTTGGGAGCGAGGGCTCGCTAATAGCAGGCGGAAAATTCACCGCTACTGAAGTGCGCGACAGGCTTGCGAAACTCGCCAAAGTAGACCCGATATTAAAGCAGATCTTCTCAGACCTGACCGGCAAAGAGATGTCGAACGAGGGGTTCTCCTCTTATGCAATGACGGTCATCGAGAATGAGCGCAAGAATAATGTGAATGCCGAGACATTCCTCACAAGAGTGCTTGCCATGAAGAATGCCGGCATTGAACAGAAACTGCTCGGCGGCAACGCCATAAATTTGAGCCTCATCACGGATCCGAACAGGGTGGCCCAGAAAGAGCTTATAGAAGCCCTGGCCGGTATGGACGAGCTGTTCAAGGATACCACGGCTAGCGTGATAGTAAATGATATCGCCCAGGCCAAGACGCTCCTTGAAGCGATCCTCGTAAGGCCGATAGACCTCGGGAATGCCGATGACAGGGAGATGGTCACATCATTCGTGATGGAAGCAAAGACCGCAGGCATAGATAAGGTATCAGCCCTATTAAGGTATGCCGCGGAGAATAAGCTAGCCATAGCCGACCTTACCAGGACGGATCTTTCTACTATTAATACAGTCAATGACGATGCCTTCAAGCTCCTGTTCAGACAGGCGAAGGCCCTGTCAGCGGCCGGTTATACTAAGGCAGACCTTGAGATCGCCATAAATGCCAGGAATGTGGACGAGAAGCTGCTCGCTACGACGCTCAACATAACAGACCCTGCCCAGAACAAGGAGATATTCAGATGGGGCGATGGCCAGAAGAAGAATCCCGCCTTTGACGCGGTCAAGTTCCTCGAGGCGAGACTCGCGATAAAGGATAATTTCAAAGCCCTTATAGGACGCGATTTAGCGCTTGGAGAGATAGATACACCCGAAGCAAAGCTTTATGACAGGCTTGCTTACATGGCATCTACACTGTCTTCAAAAGATCTTGAGGGCGCAACTTCGGTAAATTTTGTAAATGACCTTATAGTCAACATGACGCGCCTGGCTAATGAAGGTGATTTCAGGTGGTTCGGGATCGCCCAGAAAGGCACGATATCGCCGATATCATCAGACCAGAAGCAGGTGGAACTGCTATACAATTTTGCGGTAATGTCCAATGTCATAGGTATAGACAATATTCTGAAGATCCTTGAGAATATGTCGGGGCTCGCCCCTGTGCTTAGAGCAAATGCGTCCCCGGAAACAGACTATACAGACCTTAAGGGCGTGGCATTCCAGGTGTTATTCAATGAAGGCAAGCGCGCTTCAGAGCTCGGCGATATAAATGACAGGATAGAGAGGTTCAATCTCCTGGCCCAGGGTCTTAAGAAAGGTCTTGAGGACTTACGCAAGCTATCAGGTATAACGTCTCCCGAAATATCGATGATATCATCTCCGCAAAACGAGAAAGACATGGCGCTATACTGGGCGATGGCTGCGAAGATCGCCGGGGTAGATTCAAATACTCTCGCGCAGAATATGACAGCCGTTGCTCCTTATATAAAGGATATATTTAATGGCGGGACTTTAGACCTGTCCGCCCTATATACCAAAGACTGGGCGATGATAAAGACCATAGCGATACTTATGGCCCAGGGCAAGATAGAGGGCTCGCCCGAAGATGTCGTGAGGAGGATGAAGGTCGTATCCGATATTCAGAAAGCGGCCAAAGAGGCGATAGTACCTAAGGCAGCCGCGCGCGCAGCTCCTATGGCGATGGCGAAAGCGGCCGCAGAAGTGCCGGTCCCGGCGCCTGGGCTTGACCAGGACGCCTCAGTGCTTGCATCGGTTGCGGCAAGTTCGCTCGCAGCGCCGATGGCAGGACCATATGACCAGGCGACGCTCGATGCCGTAGTCACGGATCTATCAAATAACGCAAACTTCAGAGCGCTATTCGGAATGGATAGCTGGGATATGTCAACTCCTGAGAGGGTAGGCGGATATACAGACTTTATGTATGGCGTTGCGACAAGCCAGCTTGATAAATACAATGATCAGCAAGGAGTCATAGATAATTATTTAGGCATAGATGTCCCGCGCGCGCTCTCTCTATTAAGGGATCACAGGGCGGATATCGCAAGGTTCTATTGGGATCCTGCCCAGCACGGTGGCTATTCACTGCCTCTTACGCTCGATCCTCTGCAGAATGGCCTTACTCCGGCGCAGACGCAGCCGGTAACCGATGCCGCTAACCTTATATTCGGCATAGTCCTGGTTAGCGGATATAATGAAGCGGATTATCTCGCAGCGCTTGCAAGCTACCTGTCTCTTCACGACAGGCTCGGCACGGCTAATGTAAGAGGCGATTTCCAGACGATGTTCGGTATCGCTCCTGGTGCCCAGGACCCTGCGGCTAATTCGACCTACAGGGATCTATTGGTATCTATAGTATCTGCTACTGGCTACAATGAAAATAATTTCATAACTGCATTACCAGGCGCTGCAAGCCTGCACACGCAGCTCGGAGCGCAGAACTTAAGGGCGACATTTGCAAGCGTCTATAATATAGCTGTAGCGAGCCAGGATCCTGTAGCAAGCCAGGCATATAGAACGCTACTTATATCTATAGTACTGGTTCCCGGATATACAGAAGCCGCATTCCTTACAAGTATGAGCGCCACAGACGCCCTAGACGCCCAGTTACAGGCTCTAGGCTTGAGGACGGCATTCGAGACATTATTCGGCATCACCGTAGCAAACCAGGTATTCACTAACACAGCATAC
>JAGVGJ010000005.1 GCA_020057115.1 Candidatus Omnitrophota bacterium
ATTTGGCCTCCAAATTTAGGTGGCGCATATTACCATATCCCGCTTTGAAAGCGGACATTTCATTTGTTAAAGAACCGGACATTTCACTATTTTATAACACTAATATTTATAAATATCTCGCGATATTAGGTGGTTCTATGTACGGGGCTATGGTAAGATGTCTTAAGATGAACAATACCAATTTGCTTAAGATAGCCATAGTCGGCCGGCCGAACGTCGGCAAGTCGTCCCTTTTCAACAGGATCGTAGGCGCGAGGAAGGCCATAGTGGAATCTGCTTCGGGCACCACGCGCGACAGGCTTCACGCCCAGATCAGATGGAAAGGGAAGAGCTTCACCATTATAGATACGGCCGGGTTCGAATCGGCCGCTCCCGGCAATATGGCCGAGCTTGTCTTGAAGCAGATCCGCATCGGGGTAGAAGAGGCGGACATCATATTATTCGTTACGGACGGGATCGCCGGCATAGTGCCGCAGGACAGGGAGCTTGCGTCGATGCTCAGAAAGACTTCGAAGAAGGTGTACCTTATAGTAAATAAGGTCGATAGCGGATCCGATGCGGGCAAGACGACGGAATTTTTTGAACTCGGCCTCGGCGAGCCTTATGCCGTCTCGGCTATGCACGGCAGGGGCATAGAAAAATTATGCGATGACCTGGCAAAGGGCATAGAAAAGAGCGATGCTTCAGAAAGCGCCGAATCCGTAAAGGTCGCCATAGTCGGGCGTCCGAATGTCGGCAAGTCTTCATATCTGAATTCCATACTCAGCGCGGAGAGGGTCATCGTCCATTCTGTCGCCGGGACCACAAGGGATTCCATCGACATCGATTTCAAATATAACGACAGGGACTACGTGCTCATAGATACTGCAGGCATAAGGCATAACGCGAAGATAAACGAGGCGTCGGACTTTTACGGAAGCGTCCGTTCGAAAGAAGCGATAAAGCGCTGCGACGTAGCGATAGTCCTTATCGACGGCTACGAAGGGCTGACCAAGGACAGCATCCGGATAATAGACCTGTGCCTCGAGGAGGGCAAGGCGCTTGTCATAGCGGTAAACAAGTGGGATCTCGTAAAAGACGTCGAGATGTCGGGATATCGGGACAGGCTGATAGCGAATATGAGCGCTGTAAAATATGTCCCGGTCGTATTCACGTCGTGCAAGACGGGAAGGAACGTCAAGTCCAGCCTTGATATCATATGGTCGGTATACGCGAAGTCTAAAGCGATCATAGGGCCGAATAAGCTCGCGGCTATCCTCAAATCATTGAATAACGATATCGCGATAAGCAGTAAAAAGAAACAGTTTAAATTCCTGGTGCAGGATGGCATCATGCCGCCCGAATTTATCTTAGGCGTCAAGAATAAAAAAGACGTAAGCGAGAATTTAAAGAGATTCGTAGAAAACTTCTTCAGGAAGAGTTGCGATTTTGAAGGGGTGCCTGTAAGAATACGTTTTGAAATAACGTGGAAAAAAGACGTTCCCTAGCGATACCTATAACTCCCGCAGCGCTTCGTCAACTATCTCGTCCATAAGCTCTTTTACGGATACTATTTTCGTGACTCTTGAGACGTTTGAGCCGGCAAAGATGACGGCATTATCTATGTCGCCCCGCGACGCGTTGCACAGGGCCTTGGCGATGCAGTATGGGACGGCCCCTGGATTGCACGTCCTTAAGCATTTGTAAGGGCAGGTGAACGAAACCTTCTCTCCGGAAGCAAGCCTCTCCGTGAAGCGGTTTTTTATCGCCCTGGCGGGCATGCCTACAGGGCTGTCGATAATAATGACATCTTCGCTTCCGGCCGCAAGGTACATCGATTTAAATTTTTCCGAAACGGAACATTCGAGAGTCGCGACAAAACGCGTCGCCATCTGCACGCCTCCGGCGCCCATTTTCAAAAATCGCGCCATGTCTTTACCGTCAAAAATACCACCCGCAGGGATCACGGGAATGCGCGCATTACGCACTTTTTCATATTCACCGGCCATCTTTAAGACCGAAGCGAAGATGTCTTCAAGCCGATCCTCCGTATGCCGGCGCAAGTCGGCGAGTTTAAAACCTATATGCCCGCCAGCCATAGGGCCTTCGACTACGATCGCATCGGGCAGGCGGTTATACCGTTTTTTCCAGGTTTTGATTATAAGGTCCGCGGCGCGCGCCGACGAAACAATAGGAACGAGCTTAGCAGGCGATCCTTCGGTGTATTCAGGCAGTTTTAGCGGTAATCCCGCCCCGGACACAATGAAATCCGCATGTTCTGCGGCGGCGGTCCTGGTCAGATCCTCGAAATTACTCATCGCGACCATGATATTGACCCCGACAACCCCCCGGGTCAATCGTTTTGCCTCTCTTATTTCATTTCTGAGAGCCTCATTCGAAGCCTCAAGAAATTCTCTTCCTTCTTCATTTATGCCATATGCCAATCCGACGCTCGCAATAGTCCCCGCGCCGCCGCAATCAGCGACCGCGCTAGCAAGAGACGCTGTCGAAACCTGGACCCCCATCCCTCCCTGGACAATGGGTATTTTGATCTCGAGATCACCTATAATAAGCGGTTTCAGCGCACTTGCCATACAAAATCACCTTTCCTGATAGCTCGCGAAGAATTTTGCGTGTTCCAAAACTAATTGGGAGGTGTTAAAATGTAACACATCCCAATTAGTTACACGCTCCAATTTACTACAATTGTTTTCCAGCAAACCTGTTATTTAACGCCCGCCATCCTTGCGCTTTGAGAAACAATCCTTGCAATATACCGGACGATCTTCTCTGGGCTTAAACGGCACTTCACATTCTTTCTTGCACTCCGCGCATATCGCTTTGTGCATCTCACGCGGCCCGCTGCCGAATCCACCGCTAAATCCACCGCCTTGATATCCCATGCTGCCTCCTTTTTTTGACTTCGTTAAAGATATTGAATGCCATTACTCGATAACGGCATCCCCGCTTAAAACCTGCTCTGCGCCTTCCTTGGACTTGGCGTTCTTCTTATCCAGCTTGCGCTGCATCTTTTCTTCTTTTTTCTTTTTCTTTGCCAATTCTCTCCTGTGTTTTTGATATGAATAATTATCTCTTGCCAATATAGCCTCCTTTTATCGCGCGGACATTCCCGCGACTTCATATTATACCTCTAAAAGCATGAAAAAAGCACGAAATTCCGATTGGAAGGTCTCGAGGTCAATGCTATCAACAAAGAGCATTACATAAAATGCAGCGAGGAGCAGGCCTCTCTAAAGTCAAAAATCCGCTTGTTTCTGCCCGTAATTTGTTTATAATAGATACTTGTATATAGTGAGAAGTTTCCCCGTTCCGGCTGTATCTCTGAATGGCGTTAAAAGCGAGGGGATATGGAGAAGAAGAAGATACTGATTGTCGACGATGATAAGGATTTCGCCTCAATAGCAAAGCTCAACCTTGAGGATCTGGGCAAGTATAAGGTGAGGGTAGAGACAAAAGGCGCCCAGGCCCTTTCCGCAGCAAGCCAGTTCAAGCCCGATGTGATAATCCTGGATCTTATGCTTCCCGACATGGGCGGGCTAGAGATATGCAAAAGGCTGAAAGAGAAGGAGAGGTTCTCTTCAACCCCGATCATAATGCTTTCCGGAAAGAAGGAGGAGGCCGATAAGGTCTCCGGTCTAGATACCGGAGCCGATGATTATGTGGTCAAACCTTTTTCGGTCAAAGAGCTTGATGCGAGGATAAGGGCCCTCTTGCGCAGAGCAGGCTCGGAGGCGGAGGAGAAGGAGATCGACATCGGCCGCGGCGTAGTGATATACCCCCAGAGGTATGAAGTGACCGTTAAGGGCGAAAAGGCAGAACTTACTCACGCGGAATTCGCAATATTACAGCTGCTCGTCTCCAGGAAAGGCCAGGTATTTACAAGGTCGAGGATCCTGGATTACCTTTGGGATACGCCGGACGGCGTTACCGAACGGACCATAGATGTCCACATAACCCACTTAAGAGAGAAGCTCGGCAAGGCAGGCAGTTTGATCAAGAACGTAAGAGGCGTCGGATATAAGCTGGACGACGAGACGGAAGAGGACGATTGACGCCGCATCACCCCTTGAAGCACCCCCGCCAAAAATTAACCAAATATTAACAAAAGGCTAATCCCGCGTTAACATTCGTGTTGTATATTTGAAGTGAAACAAGACGAGAGGAGGGGATGGTCATGATCCAGAGAAACGTAAGTTCCTACAGAGGCGAGATACATCTAAGGCATATTTTTAAAGCCGGGCTTATGATAGAAGAGCGTGCGGCTTCTTATTATGCCTCGCTCGCCGACAAGGCCGCAAATCCCGATGCGAAGGACCTGTGCTGTACACTGATCCAGAGAAGGATCAGCCATATACAGCTGATAGAGCAGAGCCTCTCGCGCTGGGTACCCCTCTTGCTCGGCCAGGAGGCGCATGATTTTTTTGACCAGGAATTGCGTAATAGAGGCATATTCTCAGGCCCTCCTTCCCAGGATCTATCCAAGGAGGCCATAGCCAGATATGCCATCGATCAGGGAAATAAGATAGTAGATTTCTACCGCTCTTTCGAGGACATTTTCTCTGACACCTGGAAGAGGAGCCATATCCTCGAGCTCCTCATAGAAGAGCGAAATCGCATAAAAGAGCTGACAGACACGCTTAAGCCGGAATTCTCATATTCCGCGAAAGCGATGCTCGGCATACTTATGGCGCTCTTATTTTTGTTCTCCAGCACGGCATTCGCCATCCCTGAAGAGAAGACCACTGACCCGGGAAAGATATCCATATCCAGGGAGAATGGCCTCGTAAGGTCCAGCTACAACGCCAATAGCGACAAGCTTATCATCAACATACAGGATGCTCATTGTAACTATGAGGCCCAGGTCAACATAGCTAAGATGGTGGAGGGCCTGGCAAAGAACTATGGTCTGAGTTTTGTGGCTATTGAGGGCGCGGACGGGGAGATAGATGTCTCCAAATTCGACGCGTTCACCGATGAAGCGGTCCGCAGGGAAGTCGCCGATCATTTCATGAGAAAAGGCGATATAAGCGGGCCGGAGTTCCTGTCAGTGACCACCAAACATCCTATAAAACTTTTCGGAGCCGAAACCGGCTCGTATTATAATGAGGATCTCCTGGCGTTCACTTCAGGATATCTCCTGAAACCCCAGGCGGATAAATATCTATATTCTATCAAGGTCGCGCTGAACAACCTTAAAGAGTTCATATATAGTGATGAGCTGAAACTTCTCGACGCAAAGGGAGGGGCCTATGATGCCAAGAAGATGGCCTTCAATGACTATGTCAGGTTTTTGCAGGACGAGGCAGAGAAGAATAATGTAAGCCTTAAGGGGTATGAGAACTTCTTCAAGCTGGTCAATATTCTCAAATATGAGAAGAATATAGATTTCGAAGCTACTGATAAAGAGAGGACGGCCCTCCTGGAAGCGTTAAGCGCTAAGTTGTCCAAGGAGGGCGTGGTAGAGATGGTGACTCGCTCGATATCGTTTAAGCTCGGCAAGATATCCGCCGTAGAGTATTACGGATACCTTAAAGAGGCGGCTGCAAATAACGGCATGGATATCTCCGGACGCTATCCGGACCTCTCTCGTTACATCATATATAATTCCGTATACAACAAGATAGATAATGGAAAGCTTTTTGACGATATCAGAGCAGTTAAGGCGGCCATATCAGAGAAGATCTTCAGGAGCAATGACCAGAGGATGCTGGAGAAGCTGTCGCGCCATGCCGATATCCTTATCGGCCTTGTCAGCATAGATCTTATGAACAATGATCTTGAATATTACAATGCCCATAAAGATGAATTTGCAAGCGCGGTCTTTTCCTCGTTTATAAAAGATAATGCCTTAAAATACGGCCTTAAATTCAATGTCGAGCCTTTTACAAACGCCGCCGCTGAGGGAATATCCAGGATGGAGCATTTTTACGCGGTAGCCGTAAAGCGCGATAAGGCGCTTGTAGAGAATACGCTCAACGAGATGAACAGGAATGGGCACAGGATAGCGGTGCTGGTGACCGGAGGATTTCATTCCGAAGGGGTAGCAAAATTATTGGCAAAAGCGGGCGTCTCCTATATCGTCGTCTCCCCCTCCATAACGAAGGAGATGCCCAGTCCTTATATTCAGGTGCTGACGAACCAGAGGGATTCGTTCGAGGCGATCGCCATAGGCTCAGGAATAACAGCCCTGGGCCGAGGCGCTCTTGCGCCTCCGCCCCTTACGGGGGAGATGCATAAAGAGGCAGCTCCTGATAAGGCGCCTGGGAAAAGATAGAAATATCATAGTGGAAAAAAGTCAAAAATATGTGGATTTCCACTGTGCGGCATCAAATACTCCGTGATATAATATAGGTACTTTTAGGAGCCTGCCATGCCGAACAAAATACTGCTTGTCGATGATGACACGGATTTCAGGGATGAGTTCAGGGAATGCTTTGACGCCTACCAGATAGTAGAGGCCGGAGACGGCGAAGAAGCCCTGCGGATCCTGAAGAAGCCCTGCGGATCCTGAAGAAGCCAAACGACATAGACCCGGTGATATTGGATGTAAAGATGCCGGGTATGAAAGGTACCGAGGTGCTCAGGGAGATCAAACAAATAGCTCCTGGCCTCGGTATTATTATTTTAACAGGTTACAGTTCGGAGGATGTGGCCATAGAGGCGCTTAAAGGGCATGCGGATGATTATATAGAAAAACCTATTGATATCGACAAGACGAAAGAGATGATCAACAGCCTCTTGGACAAGAAGTCAGGCGTTGTTTCGACCAATGGGATGATGTCCAAGATCGATAAGGCCAAGTGTTTTATGGAAAGGAATTGCTATAAGAAAGTATCCCTTGCTGACGCAGCCGCGGCCGTATCATTAAGCCCGAAGTATTTCAGCAGGATATTTAAAGAGGCCGTCGGCAAGGGTTTTAATGAATACAGGTCCGAGATAAGGGTGAGGGAAGCAAAGAGCCTGTTAAAGAGATCAGGGCTTAACATAGACCAGATCGCTCATAAGATAGGATATGAAAATACCGAATCTTTTACCAGATTGTTCAAGTCTGAGGCGGGCCAAACGCCCACAGGGTTTCGCAAGAAATACAGCAGGAAGGTTAAGGCTAAGAGTAAACGTTTTAAACGGAGACGACGCTGATGGAAGACAGGTCCAGGGAAGAGCTGGTCAGACAGATAGATCTTCTGCAAAAGCGGATATCGGAGCTTGAGATAATAGATAACAAGCGTAGAGCCGCGGAAGAGACGCTAAGGGACAGCGAAGAAAAGTACAGGATACTCTATAAGTCCTCGCGAGATGCGATCATGATAATCGACCCTCCGGACTGGCGGTTTACGTCGGGCAATCCGGCAACCGTTGAGATGTTCCGTGCCAAGGATGAGGCTGAGTTCACATCTAAAGCGCCATGGCAGCTATCGCCTGAATACCAGCCTGATGGAGAGCCCTCTTCCACCAAGGCCAAAAGAATGATAGATACGGCTATGGAGAGAGGCTCCAACTTCTTTGAATGGACCCATAGGAGGCTAGATGGTGAGGATTTTTCGGCCACAGTGCTCTTGACAAGGGTTGAAATAAAAGGCCGGACATTTGTGCAGGCAACAGTAAGGGATGTCACCGAACGCAAAGCCGCGGAGGAGAAGATAACCGGTCTTCATAAGCAGATCGAATTTATCCTTGGCGCGACGAAGACGGGGCTTGATATCATCGATGAAGATTTTAATGTTATCTTTGTCGACTCCGAATGGAAGAAGATATACGGCGAATACGCTGGCAGGAAATGCTATGAGTATTTCATGGGCAGGGATTTGGCGTGCCCTGTGTGCGGGATATCGACAGCTCTCGCGACAAAACGGCTCTTTGTTACGGAAGAGACGCTTGTCAGGGAGAATAATAGGCCCGTCCAGGTGACGACAATACCGTTCCAGGATGAGAAGGGTCGATGGCTCGTTGCCGAGGTGAACGTCGACATTACTGAGCGCAAGCGGGCCGAAAACGACTTGGCGAGGGCTCAGGAAGAGTTGAACCAATCCAAGAGACTGTCCGAAATAGGAATGCTTGCGGCCACGATAGCGCACGAACTGCGTAACCCAATGGGGGTTATCAGGACAGCAAATTACAATATTAAAAGAAAAACGCAAAATAAGACCATAGACAAACACATAGATATGATAGAAAAAAAGATCATGGAGGCCGATCAGATCATCAGTAACCTGCTATTTTACGCAAGCGTCAAGATGCCGCATTATGAAAAGGTGGAGATTTATGGCATGCTTCGCGAATCGGTCATGGAGGCCAAGGACAGGTTCAGTGATAAGCCTGCTCAGGTAAGCGAAAAGTATGAGAAATTGAAGACCGTTATTATTGAAGCCGACCCTGTCCAGCTACGCGAGGTGTTCGGCAATATGCTGAACAATGCCTATGAAGCCGCACCGGATAATAATGGCAAGATAGCCATATCGGCCGGCGTCGATGCCAAGAACCAAGAGATCGACATAAGTTTTAAGGATAACGGCCAGGGCATCGATCCTGACAATATGAAGAGGATCAAAACACCTTTCTTTACGACCAAAGCCAAAGGCATGGGCCTGGGGCTTTCAGTATGTTATCAGATAATAGGGCTGCACGGAGGGAGCATCCTGGTCGAGAGCGTAAAAGGGAAAGGGGCAAAGTTCACCGTCTCCATTCCAATTAAGCGGGCGGGGACAAAAGCAGGGGCAAAGTAGAAATAAGTCAAAAAAAAGAGGAATTTGCCAATTCCTCTTTTGCTTTTCTTGGTGTATATTTAATATGGAGGCATTATAGAGGAAGCCATGAAGAAGATCATGATAGTCGACGATGACAAGGATTTCCTTAAAGAGATAGGCGAACTATTGCGGGATGCCGGCTACGGAGTGACCATAATCAGCGACAGCCCTTTCGTTGCAAAATTTGCGGCCCGGGAAAAACCCGACCTTATATTGCTCGACATCCGCATGCCGACTATGTGCGGATTTGAAGTTGCGGTAAACCTTAAGAACCTTACGGAGACTGCCAAGATACCTATAATCGCCATGACAGGCTTTACGCCTGTAGAGGGCGATTCTTTCGTAAAGAGTTTCTGCTCTATAAAGAGATGCCTGAAGAAGCCGCTGAATCCTCTGGATATAATAAAGGAGATAGAATGGACGCTAAAAGAAAGCTAAAGAAGACACGGACCAGAAGATCGGTCGTAACATCCGCTAAAAAGAAAGTAATGATAGTGGATGATGACAAGGACTTTCTTGAAGAGGTGCGGGAGATGCTGGTCGAACACGGTTACAACACCATCCTGGCCACTAGCGGCGCTACGGTCTCGCGCAGCGCGAAAAGGCTGAAGCCCGACGTCATATTACTCGATATCGTAATGCGTGATATGAACGGTTTTCAGGTAGCTGGAAACCTGAACGAATCGCCCGAAACGGCAAAGATCCCGGTGATAGCCATAACAGGATGGTTTATAAGAGAAGAGCACAACAGGCTCATGAATACGCTTGGCATAAAAGCCATATTGATGAAACCTTTCAAGCCCCTGGACCTTGTATCAAGCATAGAGGGCGTATCGGGCCGCGCTTAAAAAAACATTGATATAATATGCCCCAGCCGTTATAATGATATAGTATCCTTGATATCGTAGACAGCGTTAGCGGTCGTACGGCAAAGGCTTTAAGGGCAAAACCAGAAACCTTGATTGAGTACAGTCGGGGTTTTTTCTTTTTATAGGACCAGAGATCAAAATGGGGCACTTCAATATTCCGGGATTATTTTTATTCGATCCGCTATCTTTGTTCTTCCTGTCGGTGATAGCGCTCGTCTCCGCTCCCTCAGCTGTCTATTCCATCGGATATCTGAAAGGAGAGAGCTCTAAGCGCAAGATCGGCCTTGCTCGGCTCCTTTTGGCCATTTTTCTGGCATCGATGGCATTGGTCGTGAGCGTTAAAAATGTCTTTATCTTTCTCGTAGCATGGGAGATCATGTCGCTCGTCTCATATTTTCTCGTAGTATTTGACACTACCCACGAAAAGTCTATCCGGGCAGGGATGATCTACATAGTGATGACGCATATAGGGACCGCCTTCCTAGTTGCGGCATTCGCGCTGATGTATAAATACGCGCATTCATTCGATTTCACCGCGATAAAAAGCGCTTCGCTGACGATGCCGGCGCAGATACGGAACGCGATATTTTTGTTGCTTCTTGTGGGGTTCGGGACCAAGGCCGGCATAGTGCCTTTGCATATCTGGTTACCATACGCTCATCCTCAGGCTCCGAGCCATATCTCAAGTATCATGTCAGGCGTGATGATCAAGACCGCGATATACGGGATGATCCGTTTTATACTGTTCATTCTGGGAGTGGATTCTTGCTGGTGGGGCGTGCTGGTATTGACTATTGCATTGACCTCGTGCCTTGTCGGAATAATCTACGCGCTTATGGATAAGGACTTGAAGAGGCTGCTTGCGTATTCCAGCATAGAGAATATCGGCGTCATCTTGTTGGGGGTGGGGTTGTCGATGTTCTTCGCCAGCATAAAGATGCCGTATTTAGCCGTATTTTCGCTCATAGCGGGCTTATATCATTTGATCAACCACGCGATCTTCAAGGGGCTTCTATTCTTATGCGCGGGCAGCGTATATAAAGCCACAGGGACACGCGACATCGAAAAGCTGGGCGGGCTTATCAAGAATATGCCCCAGACATCGGCATGCTTTTTATTGGGCGCAATGGCGATCTCCGCCTTGCCGCCATTGAACGGTTTTGTGAGCGAGTGGCTGACCTTACAGGCCTTCTTCCTGGGGGCCTCCGCCGTAACAGGGCCCGCCAGGCTTTTTCTAGGCATCTCGGCAGGTCTCCTGGCCTTGACCGGAGGCTTGGCCGCCGCGTGCTTTGTCAAGGCTTTCGGAGTGACATTCCTTGCGCTTCCAAGAAGCCGCTTCGCCGAGAACGCGAAAGAGGTTCCTTTATCCATGAGGGCCGGGATGTTCTTCCTGGCGGCTATGACCGTGATCTTTGGTTTAGCGGCATCTCCGATAGTAAGAACATTAGCAAAGGTTGCGGGATCGGCTACAGGTATCGATGTCGGGAAGATGGCTTTCTGCGTAAATAATTTTATGTTAAGTCCGCAGCCGGGGAGAGGCATCTATCTCTCCACGCCTTTATTGTGCCTTATACTAGCCGCGTTCGGGCTCGTGGGTTTCGCCGCTTATATGCTTATAGGAAGACGGAAGGCTGTCATATGCAAGACCTGGGATTGCGGTTACTATAAATTTGGTTCCCGCAACGAATATACCGCAACCGCTTTTTCAAAACCTTTCAGGATAGCGTTCAGTTTTTTTCTTTTGCCTTACCGGAAAACACAAAAGATCAGGGAGTCTTTTTATCATATCAGGTCTTTTGAGTATGAGACGCACACGACCAAAGTATTTAAGAAATACATCTATGAACCGGCTATCGCCCTGGTCTTCAGGTCCGCAAGATCCATGAAAAGGATCCAGCCGGGCAGCATCCATCTATATCTTTCATATATATTTGTTACGATGCTGTTACTCATCATATTCATGCACAAATTTTAAAGCTATGAAGATACTCATAATTTTATTGCAAACGGCTTTTTTTATCGGGACCGCACCCATTCTAAGCGGCCTCATCACAAAGGTAAAGAACAACATCAGGATGCGTAAAGGTCCCAGCGTCCTCCAGCCGTATTACAACCTTGCAAAGCTTTTTTCGAAAGGGGAGGTGGTGTCAGATACCGCCTCCTGGATATTCAGAGCAACCCCTTTTATGGTCATATCCTCTTCGCTTGCGGCAGCCATGCTGATACCGATACTTGTTCCTTCCGGATCCATGTATCATATGGGAGATTTTTTAGCGCTCATATTCATTTTAACTTTGGGCCGCTTTTTCCTTGCCCTCTCAGGCCTGGACACGGGGAGTTCTTTTGGCGGTATGGGCTCATCAAGGGAGATGTTCATATCGAGCCTGGCCGAACCGGCGGCATGCCTTGTGATATTTTCTCTGTATCTGCAATTTGGAGCTACGAATATATCGGCTTTCGGCGGAGCAGGCAGATTATCCGTCGCTTCTCTTGTAGCCGGTATCGCGCTATTTCTTGTAACTATCGCGGAGACTTCGCGCATACCGGTAGATAACCAGGAGACGCACCTTGAATTGACCATGACGCACGAGGCGATGGTGCTGGAATATTCAGGAAGGTCGCTCGCAATGCTGGAGATGGCTTCCTATATAAAACAGATGATATGGTTCTTTCTTGTCGCCCAGATCATGTTTCCGGTAGCGATGCCCGCTTCAGGCGATATCGCGCAACTTGCTTTCCGGACCTTGTGGTATTTCGCCAGAATACTCATCATAGCTGCAGCAGTGGCTCTGGTAGAGATCTCTCTTGCCAAGATGCGATTGTTCAGGGTGGCTGATTTTCTCGGATTCGCTTTTGTGTTGTCGATCGTCGCAACAGTATGCGCGATCCTGGGGGTTTAGCATGCACGTGATAATGTTATTCGGAGTCCTTCTTTCATCATATCTTATGGTCGCGACCAAGCGGATATCAGCCTTGATACGTACTTTCCGTTACCAGTCATTATTCTTATTTATGGCGACTTTCGCCGTCGCTCTTAAAGAGCGTCAAGCTGAGCTTTATGCGATCGCAGGGCTATTGCTCGTCATAAAAGTGCTCGCCATCCCGCATTTCCTGTATCGGATCATAAAAAGGATAAGGCCCAGCGAGGATCTCGGATTATTCATTAACGCTCAGCTATCCCTCGCATGCGCCCTTTCTTTTACATGGCTGTCGTGGGTTTTTACCTCACGCCTTATAACCCCGCCCGGTGGAACGCAAGGCATCATGATCACAGTGGCATTTTCAGTAGTGCTGGCAGGGATATTCATAATGGTGTCCAGGATGATGGCGCTTGCCCAGATAATAGGGCTGCTCGTAATGGAGAACGGCTTATTCCTCCTTGCATCAACGGTTTCGGGCGGCATGCCGTTCTTTGTCGAGATAGCCATATTCTTTGACGTATTCGTAAGCGTTATCATCATGGGTATCTTTGTCTACAGGATAAACAAGCTCTTTACGCACATAGACGTGAATAAGCTTTCGAGTTTAAAAGGGTAAACGCATATGCAGATATTTTTTATTCTTGGCATACCGCTCCTCCTGGGGATAGCGGCTATCCTAGTTAAGAAAGAGCGGGCCTTCGGGATAATCAATGCTATAGGGCACCTGGCCGTCTTATCTTTAAGCGTCGTTCTTTTTAAAGATCTTATACTGTCGGGCCGGACATATTCATATTTCGGTTTCATATATCTCGATGCATTGGGCGCGTTCTTCATATTTGTGATCTCGGTCGTTTCCTTTGCCGCGGCTCTCTATTCAATAGGCTATATCAGGGATGAAGTAGGGGAGGCCTTGATATCGGAGAAGAAGGCGGGATTATATTATGCGCTTTTCAATCTATTCTGCTTTTCAATGTTCTTCGTCCCCGCGGTTAACAATCTGGGGATGCTATGGGTGGCCATCGAAATGACCACTCTTATTTCGGCATTCCTCGTAGGGTTCCACAATACAAAAGATTCTGTCGAAGCCGCCTGGAAATATATAATCATCTGCTCGGTAGGCATAATCTTTGCGCTCTTAGGCACCATCCTATTCTCTTACGCGTTTTCGCTTTCCTCAGGGGGAATGAAGAGCCTGAACTGGTCAGACATGGCCGCCTCCGCCTCCGGGATGGACAAAAATATCATGAAGACCGCTTTCATCTTTATCTTGGTCGGATACGGCACAAAGGCCGGGCTCGCGCCCATGCATACATGGCTTCCCGACGCGCACAGCCAGGCGGTCGCGCCTATAAGTGCGCTCCTTTCCGGGGTCTTATTAAAGACCGCGATCTACGCGATCTTAAGGTTCGGCATTATAGTGATAAAAGGCGCGGGGTTCCAGTATTTCGGAAATCTGATGATCCTCTTGGGGCTCGTATCGCTTATCATATCAAGCGGTTTTGTCCTGGTCCAGAAAGACCTGAAGCGGCTCCTTGCCTATTCAAGCATCGAACATGTCGGGATAATAGCTATCGGTTTCGGCCTGGGCACGCCTCTGGCATTCGCCGGGGCGTTATTACATATCTTTAACCACGCGGTTACCAAATCGATGATGTTCTTCGGAGGAGGTCAGATAGTCAGCGCCTACAAGACGCATAATATGAATGATATCCGCGGCGTGATAAAGTCGATGCCTTTCGTAGGCATAATGACGCTTCTCGGAGTATTCGCGCTGACAGGGTTGCCGCCATTTTCCATATTCATAAGTGAGATAATGATCATCATCGCCGCTTTTGTCAAAGGCTCGTATCTGGTCGCGGCTTTGTTATTATTGCTACTAGCCGTTATTTTCGGCGCGTTCATCTATCATTTCGGGAATATGTTCTTCGGGAAATTGCCGAAGGATATGACTGTAAGGACAGAGCGCTTGAGCGGGAAACTGGCGTTCCTGTTCTTATTCTTCCAGATCTGCGCGGTCGGGCTTCTCTTGCCATTCATTAAAAAGGACCTGTTATGGATCACCCAGAGATTGTTTCACATATAAGGGATAAGTTCCCAGGAGATCGCGTATCTTTAGATCCGCACGCTTATCCTGATGAACTGCGCATGCATGCAAGCCCCGAAAGTTTTAAGGGCGTATGCCTTGAGCTTCATAAGATCCTTTCTTCGCCCGTCATGATGCTGTTCGCGCTTGATGAGCGAGCGAAGTTAAATAAATTTGTCATAAATTGCGTCTTCGCGGATATGAAAAAAAGCCGATGGATCATAGTAAGCATGGATACGCCTCCGGATAAAGCTTGCTTTGATTCTCTCTCAAAAGACATATACTCAGCGAGCCTGTTCGAAAGAGAGATAAAGGAGATGTTCGGCATCGAACCAACGGGTAATCCTGACCCCAGAAGGCTTAACCTGCACGATGAGGTCTGGCCGCAGGGGAACTATCCGCTTCGTAAGGATTTTGTAAAGATGCAGGATGGCCCGCGCGGCGACTACAGATTTAACAGGGTAGAAGGCTCCGGGGTCTTCGAAGTGCCTGTCGGCCCGGTGCATGCAGGGATCATAGGCCCGGGCCATTTTCGCTTCAGCGTTGCCGGAGAACCCATTATAAACCTGGAGACAAGATTTGGTTTCACTCACCGCGGAGCGGAGAAGCTATTTGAGGGGAGGCCTTATCCGGAGGCGGTGCGTATCTCCGAATGTATTTCAGGCGATTCGGCTTTTGCGCATAGCCTGGCTTTTATAAATGCGGCTGAAAAGATCGTCGGAGTGTCTGTTCCTGCCAAGGCAGCCTATACAAGAGGCATATTATTGGAACTCGAGAGGATGTACAATCACGTAAATGATATCGGCGGGATCGCCATTGACGTGGGTTTTAGTTTTCCCGCCGCCTATGCTTCAATAATAAAAGAGGCGATATTGCAGCTGAATGAAAAACTAACAGGAAGTAGATATCTGAAAAACGTCAATCTTGTCGGAGGCGTCTCTATAGATATAGACGAAACCGGGAAGCGCGCGCTGCTCGAGTCTCTTGGAAAGATAAAGCGGGATATTGAAGAGCTCGCCAGGATGCTGGAGGCAAGCGTCTCTTTCATGGACAGAGTTGATACTACCGGCGCTTTGAGAAGAAAGACCGCGGAGGATATCGGGGTGGTGGGGCTTGCCGCTCGCGCCTCAGGCATCCCCATGGACTTAAGGAAATATTTTCCGGGAATATACAAAGATGCGAAGTTCAATATGATCACGCAAGCCTCCGGTGATGTGCTGGCCAGGCTGAGGGTGAGGATCTCGGAGTCTGGCGAATCCTGCCGTTTGATCGAAGAGTTTGCCCGCGATCTCAAAGAAGGCGAAGAGATCAATGTTGTGCCCGAGTTAAGGGAGGGATGCGCCATCGGTTATACGGAAGGGTGGAGAGGCCCGGTTCTCTACTGGCTTAAGACGGATGCCGGCGGTTCTATTGAAAGATGCAAGATCGTAGATCCGTCCTTCCATAACTGGCAGGGCCTCTCATATGCGGTCCTGGGTAATATCATACCGGACTTTCCGGTATGCAATAAAAGTTTTGATCTCTCTTATTCGGGAAATGACCTTTAAATATGAGACATATACTGAAGAACAGGATCTTAAAAGGCGTGGTTACCAGGCATATCGAGCCGGAACTGTCCAATGAGGTAGAAGCAGCAGGGCTTGAGCTCTTGACTGCGATCCGGAAGAGATTCGGCAGGTCTTTACATGTGCGTGAAGTGGATACAGGCTCATGCGGCGCCTGCGAGTCAGAGATAATCTCGGCTAATAACCCTATATATGACCTGCAGAGGTTCGGTATAAATTTTGTGGCATCGCCTCGTCATGCCGACGCGCTTCTGGTGACCGGGCCGGTATCGAAAAATATGCTGATCGCTTTAAAGAAGACCTATGATGCCATGCCCGAACCCAAATTTGTCATCACTTTCGGGGATTGCGCTCTCGATGGCGGCATTTTTAAAAATTCGTATTATGTCGAAGGCGTTATAAAAGATATATTGCCGGTAGCATTGCACATCCCGGGATGCCCGCCAAACCCCGCGATTATGATCAAGTCATTATTAGCTTTTCTTAAAGAGCAGTAAAAAATAGGGACAGCGACTATTTTTTGAAAAAAATAGTCGCTGTCCCTATTTATTTGCTATAATAACGCCATGTCAAAACAATTCATAAAAGACCTTAAGGTCGGCGACAGGGTGGCATCCGTCTATCTTTTGAAGAAGAAGGATATGCAGAAGACCAAGGAGGGCAAGTCATACTTGAGGCTTGCGGTCGCTGACAAGAGCGGTTCTATCGAGGGCGTGATGTGGGATAATGCCGAGACTGCAGACGCCAATATTGAGCAGGGTTTGCCCGTATTTATCAAGGGAAGCGTAAGCTCATACAGGGAGAATGTCCAGCTCAAAGTAGACGAGGCCCGCCCCGCGGCGCAGGATACATACAAGATAGAGGACCTGATCAGGTCCGTTGAAAATATAGACGGCATATTCAGCAAGGTCAAGGCATACCTTTCCGCCATATCGAACAAGCCGCTTGCTGCTCTTATAAAAGAGTTCCTCGACGATAAGGACCTTGTGGAAAGCTTTAAGAGGTCTCCCGCGGCCAGAAGCTGGCACAATGCGTACATAGGCGGCCTTTTAGAGCATACATGGGAAGTCATGTATATAGTCGATAAGATGTGCGATATATATCCCCAGGCAAACCGCGGCATCGCCATAGCAGGCGCTTTTCTTCATGACATAGGAAAGACCGCGGAGCTTGACCCTGCGACATTCGAATATACCGTAGAGGGAGGGCTTATAGGCCATCTGCCCCTCGGCTTTGAGATATTATCCGGGAAGATAGCCCGCATAGAAGGTTTTCCCAAGGAGACAGCCACGCACTTAAGGCATATAATCTTAAGCCACCACGGCGAATACGAGCAGCAGTCCCCCGTATTGCCTAAGACGCTCGAGGCTACTATCGTCTATCACGCCGATGACCTTGTCTCCCAGGCCAATGCCGTCAAAGAGATAATAATGGCCCAGTCGCAAGGCGAGCGCGACTGGTCGAATTATGTTACGATAAAGTCGAGACAATATTTTTTAAGGAAACCCGAATAAGTTAAGGAGATTAAGATGAGATCCTGCATAATATCGCTCGTGGTATTCATGATCGGCTGTGCGCTGGTCATTTCGGGGTGCGCTACTCCCATGGAGAGCCTGAAGATAGTAGCCGGCACCTCCACCAAGTCTATCGAGGATTCAAGGAAGGACGCTTTAGAGAAGGTCTTCGGTTATGACTATGGGACATGCTATGTAAAGACGGAATATGTCCTTAAAGCGATACCGAGGATCTCCATATACTCCAAGAACGAGGACATGATAGCCGTCAATTATAACAGCGTCAATGTCACGCCCGTCGGCGTATTCTTTACGGAAGTGGACCAGACGCACACGCGGGTAGAGATCTCGTCTCCGAGCCCTGAGGCCAGGGCGTATGTGGCTAAGAGCGTATTCGCCGGAGAGGTCCAGCCGGATACTGACAAATTGACGGTGGAAGTGCGCCAGCCTATCGCAGGCAAGTATTAGAAGAAAGGGTAGCTCCTTGAAACTTACCGTATCGCTCGCCCAGATAGATGTCATAAGATCAGATCCCGAAACCAACCTTAAAAAAGGCGAGGCCCTCATTGCAGAGGCAAGCCTTGGTCAGAGCGATATCATATGCTTCCCTGAGCTGTGGACTACCGGGCTTGACTGGGCCGCTAGTGAGCGCATAGCTGCTCTCCAGGGCGAGACTATAGAGCGTATAAGCGAGATGGCAAAGCGCTATCGCATCTGGATAAGCGGTTCTGTCCTGGAGCTCAATGAACGCGGCAGGCCGTCCAATACGCACATCCTTTTTGATCCATCCGGAAAACGCGCCGGGACATATAGAAAAACCCACCTGTTCAGCATGCTCCACGAAGATGAGCACATGGCTCCCGGGAATTCTTTGTGTCTTGTGGATACGCCATGGGGCCTGGTCGGGCTTTCGGTATGCTATGACATCCGTTTTCCGGAGCTATTCCGCACTTATGCCATTAAAGGCGCCAAGATCGTGATATCACCCATGGCATTTCCTTATCCGCGCGTAAACCACTGGAAAGTGCTGGTGCGCGCGCGGGCGATCGAAAATCAATTGTATATGATAGGCGTTAACCGCGTGGGCGCCGAAGATCTCGGCAAGGACGGGAATATTGCGTACTTCGGCGATTCTGTTATAATAGACCCGTGGGGCGAGACGGTGATCGAGGCAAAAGAGAAAGAAGAAGAGCTTGTCACGGCATCCATAGATATGGATCGCGTAGATGAAGTCCGGGCCAGGATGAATGTCCTGAAAGACCGCCGGCCGGACCTGTACGAACTGAAATAAAACAAGGAGGCAGTCATGAAGAAGCGTGTTTTAAGCATCATGCTCGCGGCGCTGATATTTGCGTTCTCAGTGTCTACGGCATCTGCCGCTACCACGGAGGAGTGGGTGAGCGGGATGGGGTATAAGTTCTTCAGGGGTTTTATCAATGCCGGGACCGGATGGTGGGAGATACCGGCTCAGATAGGCAAGGGCTATAACAGCAGCAATTTCCCCGGAGCATTCGGCGGTATATTTGTCGGCGTATGGCATGCCCTCGGTCGCACGATCTCAGGCGTGGGCGACATGGCAGGTTTCTGGGCGGCTGACCCGAAGGACAATGATAAGGTCGGCGTTTCGCTCGACGATGAATATTCATGGAAGACCGGCGTGAAGCATGATATCACCGTTGAAGTCGTAGGCAATAAACTCGGCAGGGGCCTTGGCAATACCATTTTCGGGCTCTGCGAGATACCGGGACAGGTGGCAAAAGGATGGAAGAACCACGCGGCAGACGCAGGGCTGGGGAAAGGTATCTGGTATGCCTTCAGCCGCGAGATGGACGGCATCATAGATCTGGTTACGTTCCTCCTCCCAAATCCCATAGACACCAAAGCGCTTCCGTTCGATGAACAGTGGCCGTGGACAGCCTGCGGCGAGAATATGATGAAATAGTAAGTCCTTTAAAAGGAATGGGGGCGGACCGAATACGGGCCGTCCCCATTTTTCTATATGCTAAAGAGAACAATAAGTTTCGTGATTATTCTCGCAGTCACCGCATGCGTTATCTTTCCGGCGCCATGCGCGACCGGAGAAGAACTCCAGTACAGGAAGGTATCCCTTGACGATGTATCCTGCGACATAGGTATCCGTTACGCAGATACGTCCGAAGGCATGGATGTGGCTGTTTCGGCCATAGCGCTGGGGTGGGGCACTGAATTCAGGCACTGGAGGATCGACAAGATAAAACTGCGGATAGGAAATGCCAGGATACGGCCTGACAAGAATGAGCTATTCTTTGTCAGGAAAGAATCCTTCTGGCGCATTCCGGCCGCGGTCCTATGGGCCGTCATCGGAGCCATGTATGAATCGCCGGAGGGCACAAGCCAGTTCGACAAGGTCCTTACCAATATAGGGCTGGCGGCAGGCCTCGGGATATTGACATTGCAGGCAAAAGGCGATATTCCCGGCCAGAAGTGCGTGTTCCATTTAAAGAAGGATATCGCGGAGAAGATAGCTTACGGCAAAGACTCGATAGTGATCAGTCTCAATGACGAGTATACGCACGAAAGTTATGATATAAGAATAGGCATGACAAAGGCTCCTGCAGGTGAAAAAAATGGGCCGGATTATAGCGGCATGTCGAAGGAAGAGCTTCAGAAGACGATGATGAAGATCGACGAGCAGGCCACTGCCCTCGAGAAAGACCTCTCTTTATATAAATACGGCCAGGATCCTAAATATGACGATATACAGTCAAGGATAGAGAGCTTAAGGTCTGAGCAGGCAAGAGCATATAAGGCTTGGACCGAGAAATAGAACGGTCAAGGCGCCATTTTCCTATATTATATGATATAATTATAACCTATGGCTGTTATACATTTTTTAGGGACGAATGGATGGTATGATACCGATACCGGCAATACTGTTTCGGTCCTTATAGACGCTAAAGACCGCTACGTGATCCTTGATGCCGGATTTGGCTTTTACAAGATAGGCAGGTATGTCAAAGAGCCTAAACCCGTAGACTTGTTCTTGAGCCACCTTCACCTTGACCACATAATAGGCCTTCATACGCTGCCGCTATTCAAGTTCTCCCAGGGGATCGATTTTTACATGCCCCCGGATTCGGAAAAAGATATCAGGACATTCGTCGGGAAACCATTCACAAGGCCTATCGGCGAAATGCCTACGGAAATAAGGCTTCATGATCTAAGCCGGGACATCCCGCCTTATGCCGAATTTAAAGAGCTCAAACATGCCGTCAAATGCTATGGCTTCAGGCTCAAGCTGGATGGAAAGACGATAGCATTCTGCACGGATACGGAAGATTGCGATGGCCTGCGGGCTCTGGCCAAAGACGCGGATATCCTTATCACCGAATGCGCGTTCAGGTCGAGCGACCAGACGAAGGGGTCATTCCATCTCAATCCGGAGGCGGCGGCAACAGCGGCCAAAGAGTCGGGCGCGAAAATGTTGGCCCTCATGCATTTTGACCCGGGCAGATACCCGTTCCTGAAAGACCGGAAGGCCGGAGAAGCCTCGGCAAGGAAGATATTTAAAAATACTTTTGCGGCAAAAGACGGCGAAACCATCGCTCTGTAGTTAAAATAAATAGAAATAAAAAACGGAGGTGCGCATGAAATTTTTATTTAAAATCGGGCTCGTTGTGACGGTATCCGTATTTTTGTTTTCCGGGATGATGTTTGCAGACGAGCCAGGCCAGGACGCCCAGACAGGCGTGAAGCTTTTAAGAGAGGCCGCCGCAGCATTAAAACCTTATGACGTGGAGCTTGCCAATAAGGTGAATATCTACGCTGATATGGAGCAGGAAGAGCTGTTGGGCAGGGAAGGCAGCATAGGCGAAGCTGCCATGTTAAAGACTGCTGCCAGAGAGCTCAAGGCTTCAAATCCCGAGCTCTCCCAGAGACTTGACGCCTTTGCGGATAAAGAGATAAAAGAACAGGCCGAAAATGACCAGGAATAGCACGGAGGCGCGCGTGAGAATATTTTTGCGGGTTTTTATATCGGCGTATGCCTGTCTTTTTCTGATAGGGTGCGCGTCATTGCCTAAGGACTACGTAAAGGAATTATATAAGCGCATCCCGCATAAGATCGAAGGGGAATGCAAGGTCGTCAATATCTTTTACGCGACTGTCCGTAACCAGGATACAAAGAAAGAAGGGGTCTGTTTCGGCCCCAGGCTTGCCGATAGCCTTACCTATGGCACCATGGATGTTAAGATAAATCCCAGCGTAAGGATAGGCAAGATGCTGCCCAATAAGCTTAAGCGCAGGGGTATCCTCGGGATGCAGGATGTTGCTAAGTTCGGCTATACCGAGTTTATGAGTAAGCTGTCGGAAGCAGTGAAAAGTTCTCCGCACAATTCGCTATTGGTCCTCATATTCGGGTATCAGGATAATTTTGAAGCTACGGCTATCAAGGCGGCGTACTTTGCTTATCTTTTAGATGTCAACACGCCGGTGCTGCTTTTTGACTGGCCCGGAGACCAGCCGTTCACTCCCGGAGGATATCACAAGGCGCGCATGAACGCGAATGCGTCAGGGCCTTATCTCGGCGACCTGCTGGCAAAGATAGCGCGCGAAATAAGACCTGCCAAGATGTGGGTGGAAGCATCCAGCCTTGGCTGCCAGGTGACATGCGATGCATTCGAACAGATGTACGCTCATGCGGACATGGCGGACGCAGATACGGAGATAACGCATGTGATACTTGCTGCGCCGGATGTCGCGAAAGAAGAGTTTGACGACGAGTTCAAGAAGGAGATCGTCGCCCTTTCCGACAAGGTCACCGCTTATGTCTCTTCCAACGATACGGCGCTCTTGATGAGCAGTATCCTGGACAATAAGCAGAAGCTTGGCCGCATGAAGTTAAAATACGACCAGGACCAGCTGGATGAGGCGAGCGGCATGCTGTACATGAAATCGCTGGAGCCGGAGAAGTATTCGGTGATCGACGTCACTCCCATAAACACGGCTTCATACAAGCACGGATATTATCTTGAAGCTCCGGAATTCTACGATGATTTTTATTTAAGGATATTTGATAAGGCGCCTCACATGAACAGGAACCTGTATCTTGTGAAGCATAAAGGCAAGATAGATCTTTGGGTGCTTCAGCCGAACAACAAATAAGGTGATTAAAAAGCGATAAAGGCGAGGTAATGATATGAAAGACGGCCGTTCAAATAAAAAAGCGTTTAGCATAATAGCGGTGCTTTGCGTCGCGAGCTTCGTTCTGCTTTCGGCGCAAGCCGCTTTTTACTGGAAATCAAGGATAGGATCGACTAAGGCGGCCGACAAGCTTGTCAGGACCCAGACCCAGGCCGCCGCCGAAGAGATCGGCGTCGAGACGAGGAAGATAGAGGGGATAGTAAGATCTATCGCCGCGGACCTGGGCGAGAGGCCTTTGAGCCAGAGGGGCCTTGAAGAGAAGCTTGAAAAGGCGCTAGCAGATAACCCCCAGCTCTATGATATAGGCGCCGCATACGCTCCGGGCAACGGGGGACAAGCTCCGGCGCTGTATGATATGCGTTATGCCAGAAAAGCCTCAAAGCCTTATCAGGTCGCTCAGGACGCGTCATGCGATTACACGAAGGAGAGCTGGTATAAGGATGCCCTGGGAAGCCGCGGTATATGGGCAGAGCCTTTTCGTTCAAGGACCGACAAAACTCTTGTCGTAGTTTTTGCATTGCCTTTCCGTTCCGAAGACAGGGGCGGAGTATTATACGCAAGTGTCTCTATCGACACGATAAGACAATTCGCTCACTCGTTCAAGTTCGGTGATACAGGCTATTGTTATATACTATCCAGGACCGGGACCTTTATATATCATCCCGTGAAAGAGGCTGCGGAATCCCAGAAGACCGTATTCCAGATAGCCAGGGGCGGAGATAAGCCGAAGAACAAAGATTTTGTAGAGGTGACTAAGAGAGCTATCGCGGGTGAGGCGGTGAAGCTCGACGTGACAAATCCCGTCACAGGCCAGCATTTCAAGCTCTCCTATTTCCCCGTACCCCTTACAGGATGGACGTTAGGCGCCATATATTTTTCCGATGAGATATTTACGCGGGAGAACGTATTCCGTAAGGAGAAGATGTGGATAATGCTGTGGCTGGTAATATTCCTGACCCTCTTCTCCGGCCTTATATTCCGCGTTTATAACTTAAGCCAGCCGGGACTATGGTCGGTATCCGCTATTTTCTCTGCGCTCTGCATGGCCGGAGCATTCTATATATGGCATCTTGCATTATCCGCACCGCTCGTAGAAGAGAATAAGAAGATGGTATTTACCGATGCGCCTTCATTAAGCCGGTTCGTGGGAGAGTATTCGAGCAAATTCAGGAAGGCCAACAGGAAAGCGCCGTCTTATATCCCGACCGGCATATATGTGCAGTCACTCGAATTCATAAATGCGAACAACCTCAGAGTGGCAGGTTACATATGGCAGAAATACCAAGATGGGATACATGATGATCTGGAGCGCGGTTTCAATATGCCGGAGGCGAAGGATGTCGAGATCAAAGAGGTCTATCGCCGCAAGACCGGGAAGATCGAAGTGATAGGTTGGCATTTCGAAGCTACCATAAGAGAGGTGTTCGACTACTCAAAATATCCTTTTGACAGGCCGGATATATGGATATGGTTAAAATATAAAGATCCGACAGCGAATGTCGTTCTCATACCGGATCTCGAGGCTTATAAGTTCATCACTCCTGCCGCCATGCCGGGACTGCAGGAAGATCTCGCATTCCCAGGATACGTATTCCTCGGGGCATTCTTCGATTATGAATATCATATACGCAGCGCTAATCTTGGCATCTCAAGCGACGACCAGGCAGATCGCACGCCGGAGTTTTACTATAATATTATAGTGAGGCGTAATTTTGTGACGCCTTTCGTGTCGAGATTGTTCCCGCTCTTCATAATGTTCGCGATACTATTCGTGGTCCAGCTCATGTTCTCGCAGGACGAGGAGAAGAAGAAGGCTTTCGGGCTCAATGCCTTTGCCGTGATGGGCGTTGTGATAACATTCTTCTTCTCGACGCTCTTATCGCACAACAGTTTGCGGCAAGAGCTCAACGTCGATAAGATCATATTCATCGAGAATTTCCATTTTATCGCGTATCTGATGCTCCTTTTAGCCACGATAAAGACGCTCCTCTTTATAGGCGGCAAGGGGACGCGTTTTGTCCAGTATAAGCAGGGGCTGATACCGAAACTTCTGTATTGGCCCATGCTCACGGGGCTGGTTTTCATGGTGAGCTTCCTGAATTTCTACAGGTAAGAGAGGCTGGAGATGAAACAGGCGATCGCATTCTTAAAGAGTTTTCGCGCGAAGGTCACGCTCGCGCTCGTATTGTCGATGCTCTTCATAGGGGCGATGAGCAATTTTCTGATATATGAGTATTCGCTGAAGGCCCAATTCGAACAGCTTCGCTCTAAATTGGTGATAATGGCTAAAGCCGCGACGCTCCAGATAGAAGCTGATACCGTGATAGGAGTTCCACTGACCAAGGATGGTACGCTCAGTCCTCAATATGGGGTACTTACTGAAAGGCTATCAAGATTCAACGACATAGAACCTGCCATCGCCTATGCGTATATACTGACCAAGACGGGAAGGCAAGGTTTGCTGAAGTTCGTGATAGATGTCCGGTCAAAGAGCGCGCCCGAAAACAGACCACCTGCTTATCCCGGAGAGGAGTATGATGCTTCGCGTTTCCCGGAGCTTCTGAACGGATTTAACGGGCCGTCTGCGGACAGGAAGCTGGCCGCTGATGAATGGGGCATGTCGCTTTCAGGCTATGCTCCGATACTGGATAAAGACGGAAAGTCCATAGCCATGCTCGGCATAGATGTGAATGCGAATGACGTTTACAATATCCAGAAAGAGGTCCGGCGCAGGGCGCAGTTCGTCATGCTAATAGGCCTGGCGCTGTCTCTTGCTCTTGGGATGCTCATCTCCGGAAGGATAGCCGGGCCTATAAGAAAACTTGCCGAGGGGACGCGACACCTCGCCAGGGGAGAGCTGGATTACAAGATAGACGTAAAAGGCTCGACCGAGATAATGGAGCTCGCCCGCTCCATGAACAGGATGTCGGCCGACCTCAAGAGCCATATAGAGGTGTTGAAGCGCACGACTGCCGAAAGAGAGCGGCTGATGAGGGAGCTCGAGATAGCAAGGGGCATACAGCAGAGCTTCCTGCCGCAAGCTCTTCCTTACTTGAAGGGGCTGGATATGGCGGTCTTCTGCATACCGGCAAGCATCGTGGGAGGGGATTTTTATGATTTTATACCGCTTGAACATGGCAAGTGGGGCCTTGTGGTCGCTGATGTCTCCGGCCGGGGGATACCGGCCGCTCTCTTCATGGCCCTGTCGCGGACCATATTCAATATAACGGCCAAAGAGAGGTGTCCGGTCCATGAGATAGTAGGAAAGGCCAACAGGCTGATAACCGAGAATAACAAGGCCAACATGTTCGTGACCCTGTTTTATGCGGTCCTGGACGAGGAGCGCTCGACGCTTACTTATGCGAATGCAGGGCATAATCCGTCTCTCCTGATAAGAGAGGGCAGGGAAGACATACATCTATTGATGGCGCAAGGTATCCCTCTTGGCATGTTCTCGGATAATGAGATGACCTCCGAAGAGATAAAGCTTAAGAAAGGCGATATCATAGTCCTTTACACCGACGGCATCGTTGAAGCGATAAATTTCGGTCATGAACAGTTCGGCATCGAACGGCTTTCGGAGGTAGTCAAGACAAACTGCGACCTTCCGTCAGGCAAGATACTGGAGAAGGTCCGCGACGCGCTCAATGGTTTTGTGGGCAATGAGCCGCAGTTCGACGACATGACCATGATGGTGCTGAAAGTCGTATAGACCTAAAGAGAAATATAAAATATGACGATCATGAAATATACCGTGGGGGCATTGATGATGCCCGTATTCTCTATATTCCTGGCTTCCGCTTCATTTGCCCAGGCTTCGGGGCAAGGCGACATATTTGCCCAGAGGCGCCAGGAGATGGTAGACAGGCAGATAAGGCAGCGCGGCGTAACGGACAAGCGCGTCCTCGCCGCCATGCTTAAGGTCGAGCGCCACTTGTTCGTGCCGGTAGAACTGTCCGACATGGCGTATGAGGATACGCCGCTTCCTATAAGATTTGACCAGACTGTATCGCAGCCTTACATAGTGGCCTTCATGACGGATGCGCTTGGACTTGAGCCGACCGACCGCGTCCTTGAGATAGGGACAGGCTCCGGATACCAGGCCGCCATACTGGCCGAGCTTGTAAAAGAGGTCTATACCATCGAGATAGTAAAAGAGCTTGCGGAGTCATCGGAAGAGCGTCTCAAGAAACTGGGATACGCCAATATCCACGTGAGGCTGGGCGACGGGTATAAAGGATGGCCCGAAGAGGCGCCATTCGACGCCATAATCGCTACGGCAGCGCCTCTCGAGATACCGGAGACGCTCCTTAAACAGCTTAAGACCGGCGGCAGGATGATCATACCCGTGGGATCTATATTCCAGCAGCTATTTCTTGTGACCAAAACGGAGAAGGGTTACGACAAGAAGGCTCTTTTACCGGTAAAATTCGTGCCCATGGTGACGCCATATGATAAGGATAGATCAAAAGACCCTAAATCGGATCAGGGGGGCATATTTCGATAAGAGGTTCGTCTCTTCGGAGATCAGGACGAATCCTTTTGATGTGAATGCGTCTATAGAGGTCAAATAAAGAAAGGCAAGATAATGAGTTTTGAATATCTGGTGAAGGTTCCCACGGCTTTAGAAATAATAAACGAGATGCCGCTCACCAAAGAATTGAAAAGCGTCAAGGCAAAGAGGGATAAAGCGATACTCGACATATTCAAGAGGAAGAGCAGTAAGTTCATCGTGATAATCGGACCTTGTTCTGCCGATAACGAAAAAGCTGTCTGCGAATATGTGTCGCGTCTGGCGAAGCTGCAATCTGCCGTAAAGAGCCAACTTGTCCTCATCCCGAGGATCTATACGAACAAACCCCGGACTACCGGAGAAGGCTATAAAGGCATGGCCCACCAGCCCGATCCCCACGAGAAGCCGAACATAGTCCAGGGCCTTAAGGCGATCAGGAGGATGCATTTAAGGGTCCTTAAAGAGACTGGCCTCACCGCGGCGGACGAGATGCTCTATTCGGAGAACTATCCTTATCTCGAGGATGTGCTCAGCTATGTCGCCATCGGCGCGCGTTCGGTGGAGGACCAGCTCCACCGCCTTACGGTAAGCGGCGTAGATATACCGTGCGGTATGAAGAACCCGACGAGCGGCGACCTTAATGTCATGCTCAATTCCGTCCGCGCCGCCCAGATGTCCCATACATTCGTATATAACGGCTGGGAGGCGAGGACATCCGGGAACTCATTTGCCCACTGCATACTGCGCGGCGCGGTCAACCAGTATGGCCAGTCGATACCGAACTACCATTACGAAGACATGATGAGGCTCTCAGGAATGTACCTGGAGCGCTCGCTATTGAACCCCACGATAATCGTCGACGCAAGCCATGCAAACTCCAACAAGAACTTCAAGGACCAGCCCCGCATAGCCAAGGATATACTCTATAGCGTAAAGAATTCGGATATATTGAAGAAGCTGGTGAAGGGCATAATGATAGAGAGCTATCTTGTCGAAGGGTCGCAGAGCGTCACAGGAAAAGTTTTCGGCAGGTCAATAACCGATGCGTGTCTCGGCTGGAAGGACTCGGAAAAGCTTGTCCTTGAGCTGGCAGATCGCGTCTCTAAACTCTAACGGAGGGCGTATATCATGAGCATAGATATGTCGTGGTGCAAGTGCGGAGCCGGAGGCATATGCCCGATATGCAAGGTGCTGACGGTTGTAGCTATAGCGCTGGTGGCAGGAGCCGTAGGGTATTTCATGGGAAAGAAAAAATAACGGAGGGCGTCCATGGCAAAGATAAAGGTATTTAAGATCCGCAACAGAAAAGGTTATGCCGCCATATGCTGCAACAATATCACCGAGGGCAATACGCCGGCCGCTGCCAGAGAGAGGATGGAGAAGGCTCTTAAGCGGAAGCCCAAGAAGGGATAATGTTGTCGTATCTGTCATTGCGAGGAGGCTCTAGTTTTTCATGCGTGCCGACGAAGCAATCTTACCAATCATAGCGATAAACGATATAGACGACCCCCAGATCTCATTCTACCGCTCGTTAAAGGGTAGACAGCTCGGCAGGGAAGGCATCTTTATTGTCGAGGGCCCGAAAGCGGTCAAGGCGCTCCTTGAGGGCGATATTAAGGTCATATCCTGCCTTACGACAAAAGATTTTTATAAGAAGTTCCGCACCAGTCTTTTGAAGCTTGCCGGAAAAGGTATCCCTGTATACCTTATGTCCAGAGAGTCGGTGGGGGATGTGATAGGTTTCAATTTCCACCAGGGGCTCATGGTGGCCTGCCGGATCCCTAAAAAGATATCCCTGGAGAGCGGGATAAAAAGCTTAAAGAGGCCGTATCTTCTCGCGGCGCTTAATGGCGTGAATGATCCGGAGAATGTCGGCTTGATAGCGCGCAATGCAGCGGCATTCGGCGCAAGCGCCATGATAGTGGACGAGAAGACATATGATCCTTATTACCGGCGGGCCGTCAGAGTGTCGGTGGGCGCCATATTCAAGATACCGGTATTCCATGTCGGAAGGCTTGCGCCCGAGCTTAAACGGCTCAAGAAGTCCGGAGTGAAGGTGATAGTCACGCATTTGGGCAAGAAGAGTAAAGACATAAAGGATGTAGACCTTTCGCAGGATGTGTGCATTATATTCGGCAACGAAGATAAAGGGGTTGACAGAGACGTGCTTGCCGAAGCCGATCATGCGGTGAAGATACCCATATCAGGGAAAGTGGATTCGCTTAATGTCGCCTCCGCGTCGGCTATAATTTTACGCGAAGCATTCATGAAGAAGGGGCAAGGGTCTCCCGCCCGCCTGGCATCTAGGGGCGGGACAGGCAGGGTCCGGGGTCCAGGGGAGAAGGCGTGGAAAAGTTTATCGTAGAAGAAGAAACAGGGCTTTTAGACTTCCTTTTTAAAGTCCTTAAGGGGTATAACAAGAATAAGGTCCGCAATTACCTTAAGTTCGGCGCAGTCTCCGTCAACGGCACCGTATCAAGAAGACATGACCACTGTCTTAGATGCGGCAGCGAAGTCACTGTCCAAACGAATAAGAAGGAGATCCTGGTCGCGTCAAGAAAATATCCTTTTAAGATAGTATTTGAGGATGACGATATCATAGTTATAGACAAGCCTGCGGGCCTGCTTACGATAGCTACCGAGAAAGAGAAGGATGATACAGCCTACAGGGCTCTTACGGAATACGCGAGCCTGCGCGACCCTTCGGGCAGGGGCAGGGTGTTCATAGTGCACAGGATAGACCGCGATACGTCAGGCCTTGTCATATTCGCAAAGAGGGGCGAAGCCAAAGAGAAACTCCAGGAGGGCTGGGGCTCGGTCGAGAAACGCTACATGGCTGTCCTGGAAGGATCCCCGCAGAAAGAGAGCGGCATAATAAAGACGAGCCTCGCGGAAAATAAGTTCCGCACCGTCTATTCCGGACCCAGGAGCGAAAGCTCCAAGATAGCCGTCACGCGGTACAGGATCCTGAAAATAGCGGAGAGATACTCGCTGGCGGAGATCATCATCGATACCGGCAGGAAACACCAGATAAGGGTGCATATGGCCAATATAGGATGCCCGATAGCGGGTGACTCAAGATACGGAGCAAAGACCGATCCGGCGGGGAGGCTCGCCCTGCACGCTTCATACATATCCTTTAAACACCCGGCGACCGGCAAGACGCTTATATTTGAGAGCCGGCTTCCCGAGCCATTGCGCAGGCTGATACCAGGACTTAAGACCGCTTAAGATAAGGCAGATTTATGTGTATAGAAATATCCGAAATAATACGATCCCGCAGAAGGACGATCTCAATAGAGATAAAAGAGGATGCTCGGCTTGTGGTGCGCGCGCCGTATCGTATTCCCGACGAAGAGATAAAAGCGTTCATCGATAAAAAGAACGCCTGGATAGGAAGATGCAGGGAAGAGGCTATGAGAAGGCATCTCGAGCGCCCCCGGAGGGAATTCGCGCCGGGCGAGGAACTCCTGTATCTCGGCAAATGTTACAAGCTGCGGCACGAGCATGGCAGGCACAGGGCGCTTGTCCTCGACGATGCTTTTATACTTTCGCCTGACCATGCGGCCAGGGCGAGAGAGTTCTTCGTCAGTTGGTATAAGGAAGAGGCGCGCTCCGTCATAGAAAAGCGGGCCGCTTTTTTCGCGTCGATGGCCTCTGAGAGCTATTCAGGCATAAAGATAACTTCGGCCAGGCGTACTTGGGGGTCATGCTCCAGGAGAGGGACTTTAAACTTCAGCTGGCGGATAATCATGGCTCCCATCGAGGTCATAGATTATGTCATCGCGCATGAAGTGGCGCATCTGTCCGAGATGAACCACTCAAAACGGTTCTGGTCTAAACTGGAAGAGCTATTCCCCGGCTATAAAGAGCGTAAGAGATGGCTGAGGGAGAATGGTCACCTGCTGACATTCTGATAGAGGCGTATGAGAAAAAAGAAATTTGCTTTAACGATCATATTCATCTTGCTGCTTACCGGCGTCGCGGCTGCGCAGGAATTTTCCGCCGAGGTCATATCTACCGGCAAAGACGGTGATTTTAAGGGGAAGATATTTGTGGGCAGCGACAAGGTGCGCCTCGAGGCCCCCGGCACGGTCACGATAACTAGGATGGACCAGCGGGTGGTGTGGATATTGATGCCGTCCGAGAAGATGTACATGGAGCAGCCGTTCAACCCGAAGAGCATCATAGCTTCAAGCGAAAAACTGCCCGGAGAACTTGAGCGGACATTCCTGGAAAATGAACTGGTCGGAGGCAAGGTCGCGTTAAAATACGAAGTAACTTATGAACTCGGCGGCATACAGGAGCACCTCTTCCAGTGGGTAGACGCCTCCAACAAGATACCCGTAAAGACGGCAGCCATGGATGGCAGCTGGATGGTGGAGTATAGGAATATACAGCTCGGCATGCAGGATGACAAGCTCTTCGAATTGCCGAAGGACTACTCGAAGATCCCGAATAGCGCCCCTTCGGAATCGTCTGACGCGCCCATGGAACCCGAAGACGCCCCACCGGAGTACGGATATTAAGCTATTACAAGCTAACCCTAACCTCAAGTCAATTCCGCACTGAAAATTTCTCCGCCTTACTAAACCGGCATAAGGTATCAAAATTTTTCAACGGCCGCTCCAGACCCACCCCTACGGGCCGCGCCTACTCTATGAGAAAAATTCTTCTCTCATTTTTTCCAATCACGCACCAGCTTTACTCGAGACAGCGAGCAAGTTCCCGCTCCATAAATTTTGCGATCCTCGTAGCGGGGCCCCCGAGGGGTGGAGAAACCAGTGGCCGAAAAAATGATATCAAATATTACTTGTTGAGTTATAATATCCTCATGATCCCATCGCTATATATCCATATACCGTTCTGCCGCAAGAAGTGCATATACTGCGACTTTTACAGCATTCCGTATAAGGATGATGTCGCCTCTGCCTATATCGACGCGCTCCTGGAGCAGATCGAAAAACTTGAAGGCATTTTCAATACTATTTATATCGGCGGCGGCACCCCTACGGTTATTGACAAAAGCCTGTTAGCAAAACTGCTTCAAGGGCTCAAGGGCCGCTGCGACGGTTCTACAGAATTTACGGTAGAGGCCAACCCGGAAAGCTTGTCAGAAGAAAAGATAAGCATTCTTCTCTCTTCAGGGGTGAACCGGTTGAGCATAGGCGTCCAATCCCTTAAAGATCAAAAGCTATCCCGTCTCGGCAGGATCCATAATGCCGAAAGCGCAAAAAAGGCCGTGATCCTTTCATCCAAAAAAGGTTTTAAGAATATAAGCGTCGATATGATATACGGCGCGTGGAATGAAAGCGAGGAGGAGTGGAAGGAAGAGCTGGAAGAAGTCACGAAGCTTCCCATCGACCACGTATCCTGTTACAGCCTTACATACGAAAAAGAGACGCCTCTATTTACGGCGCTGGAAGGCGGTTCTGTGGAGCCGCTCGAAGACGATATCGTAGCGCGGATGTATGAATACGCAATAGACCGCTTATCCGTACGCGGCTTCAAGCAATACGAGGTCTCCAGCTTCGCCAGGGAAGGTCGTCAATGCAGGCATAATCTTAACTATTGGGAGAACAGCCCTTACACGGGTCTCGGCGCTTCAGCGGTCTCTTATTCGGAGGGGCGCAGGGAAGAGAATGTCAGGGATGTCAGAGATTATATAAAAAGAGTGAATGGTGCCGAGGCCCTTGTGGCGTCGAGCGAAAAACTTCCGCCGCTTGCGATGGCTAAGGAGACGGCTGCCGTCAAGATGCGGACCAGGGAAGGCATAGATTTCGGCTGGTTCATGTCCAAGACCGGTTTTGACCTTCAGGTCATCGAAAAAGCCGCGCTGAAAGATCTGCTTGAAAAGGACCTTATTAAGTATAAGAAAGACAAGGACTTCGTGACAGGCGTCTGTCTTAAGCGCAAAGGTTTTCTTTTCTGCGATACGGTGTCATCGGCTTTGCTTTAGCCGATCTTGTATGGTAATATTGTGTGATCAATAACCAGGTTAATTCCGGAGGGCCATATGACTTTGCGCATGAACGATGAATTATTCCATAAAGTGATGGACAATCTTTATGAAGGGGTCTACTTCATCGACCGCGATAAGCGCATAACTTACTGGAATCAGGCGGCGGAGAAGATAACAGGCTATAACAGCACAGAAGTGGTCGGCGTCCATTGCCACGATGACATACTCGTGTATGCCAAAGACGAGGTCGTCAATCTGTGCGATGGGCAGTGTCCGCTATCCGTTACGCTCACAGACGGCAAGATGCGCGAGACGCAGGTCTTCGTCCGGCATAAGGACGGCCACAAGGTTTCCGTTATAATGCGCGCCATCCAGGTCCGCAGCGCCGATGGCGAGATCGAAGGCGTTCTGGAGATCTTTACGGACAATTCGCCCAAACTCGTCCATACCGATAAGATCGGCGATCTCGATAAGACGGCGCTCATCGACCCGCTTACCGGGCTTTCGAACAAGAAATATCTCGAGACGGCCATAAGCGCCAGGATAGGCGAGATGCAAAGGTATGGATGGCAGTTCGGCATCATATCCATGGATACGGACAATTTCGAGACCATAAACGAGATATACGGCCGCGAGGTAGGGGATAGGGCGCTTAAGACCATATCCAAGACGCTCATCAATAGCGCCAGGCCCTTCGACATGATAGGCAGATGGGAAGATGAGCACTTCGTAGCAGTGATCGCGAACGTTAACGAGAACAGCCTCTATACGGTATCTAACCGCTTCCTTACGCTTGTCGAGCAGTCCAGTCTTACGGTAGGTTCCAAGATAATAAGGATAACCCTTTCCGTTGGCGCCACCCTGGCGAGGCCCGGAGACACTGTAGCGACCGTATTGGACAGGGCCGAAGACCTCATGAAGAAGAGCCTGAAGCTCGGAGGGAACCGCCTGACCATGAAGGCCGATTAGCCGATGACCAGGCGCGATTTCTTCAAAAAGACTTTACTTTTTCTGGCCGGCGCAGCCCTCTCCCAGTCAGCGATAGAGGCCTTTAGCCGGCGTAAGGCGCTCGCCTCTCCCTCGATCCCGGAAGGTTCCCGCGAAGCTTCATACTACACCAAGCTTGACGATACCACGGTCCAGTGCACTCTCTGCCCAAGGGGCTGCACTCTTTCCGACGGCCAGCGCAGTTTCTGCAGGGTCAGGGAGCCAAAAGACGGAGTCCTCTATACGCTTGCCTACGGTAAGTCCTGCGCTACCCATATAGATCCCATAGAGAAGAAGCCGCTCTTCCATTTTTTGCCTTCGACCTCAATATTCTCGATCGCGACGGCCGGATGTAACTTCAGATGTAAATATTGCCAGAACTGGCAGATCTCACAGTATAAACCCGAAGATGTGGAGAACGTGGATCTTCCGCCTTCCGAAGTCGTATCCCAGGCCGCCAGGAACAAGTGTCCGACGATAGCGTATACCTACACGGAGCCGTCGATATTTTATGAATACATGCTTGATACTGCGAAAGTCGCTAAATCCAGAGGCATCCGCAATATGTACCATTCGAACGGCTCACTAAACCCAAGAGCGGTTGAGGAGCTGTCGCTCTATCTCGACGCGGCCGACATAGACCTGAAAGGGTTTACGCAGGAATTTTATGCCGATATGTCCGCCGGATACTTAAGTACGGTGCTCGAGACTTTAAAGATATTGAAGAAGAACAAGGTGTGGCTTGAGATAACAAACCTCGTAGTCCCGACCATGAATGACGATATGGCGAAGATAAAAGAGATGTGCCTCTGGATATACGACAACCTCGGCCCGGATGTGCCGGTGCATTTCGCGCGCTTCCGGCCCCAATATAAACTGACCAACCTTTATCCCACACCCGTAGATACGCTCGAGAAGGCGCGCGAAACGGCAATGTCATCCGGATTAAGATACGTATATATCGGAAATGTGCCGGGCAATATCGCGGAGAATACATTCTGCCACAACTGCAAGAAACCCGTCATAAAACGGAGCGGCTATTTTATCTTATTGAATGATATCAAGGACGGAAAGTGCAGCCATTGCAATACTGATATCCCCGGAGTCTGGAGCTAATCCCTCGAACCCGCCAATACAAGCGTAATGCTCGCGACCTTTATAGCCACTAGTAGAACCGAAGTCATCACCATGCCTATCACCGGAACGAGAGCCACGGAGACAAATAGCGCCGCCAGCCATGAACCCGCAAGATCTACCGCATAGACTATCCCGGAGGATGACATCGCCCTGCCGCCCTCGGCGCATACCTTATTTGCGATAGGGAATTCGAATCCCACGAAGGATCCTGCCACCGCGGAGGCAAGGAAGAATATCCATGCCAGCCCGGTCTTCGGATCGGCATTGAGGAAAAGAAGGATCGGGATGAATGCTATGCATGACCCGAGGCAGACGATCTCTATAAGAAAGAACGCCCCGCAAGTGTCTTTTATCGCCTCGAGTCTTCTGTTCATCAGATAACTGCCGAGCGTCAGGCCGGCCATGAATGCCATTACAAGCATAGCTATCTGCTGGAAGATGAACCCGTACAGGGATTGGTAAGCATACATGATTATAAGGCTCAAGCTCATGCCTGTAAAACCGGTCGTCCCGAGCACGAACAATGAGCATATCTTGTGGGACCTCGGGTGCGTAAGGCCCAACCCGATGAAGACAGCTGCGACAAGTCCGATCACGACTAGAAGCGAGAATATGTTCAGACGGTCGACTATCGCAAATAACCGGCCCATCTTCTTTGAAAATAGCTCCGTCCAGTACCATGTGCCGTAGAATGAGCCCGAAGGAAGCAGGTCGGTATTTTTCCTTATGCCCGGGTATCGCGATAATTCGCCGAGGAACCAGTCGCGCACCTTAGGATCAAGCCTGTGGGCAAGATACTGCTCATTGATCAGGGATGTCGATATATTGTATCCATTGAGTCTCGACAGATATTTTTCCGGGTTTATCGCAAATTCGGTCCGCGATCCCAGATACAGGTTATTGTCCCCCGGTATGACGGCGGAATATAAGACGCCGTCCAGGGTCGCCATTATTGAGCCATTGAGCCTGGCCTGCTCGGGACTTATATAGCTTAATGACCCGGGTAGCGAGAAGCTGAATATACCGGTCTCTTCGATATGCTCTTTGACATCGAGGAAGAATTCGTGCGTATAGAAACGATTAAGCTGCAGCGTCGACGGCATCGGAAGATTGAGCATGATGACGTCGTATTTATCTTTCGAGGTCCTTAAGAAACGCCTTCCGTCTATATTATGTATCTCCACTCTCGGGTCGGAGAGTTCCTTCTCGGTGAGCGGCGTAGGAAATTCCTTGACGAGCCTGATAAGGGACGGGTCGAGTTCGACGTACGTTACCTTTTCTACCGGATATTTTAGCACCTCGCGGATTATGCCTCCAACGCCACCGCCTATAAGAAGCACCTTCTTGGTCTTCGCCGCCCCGAGCATGGTGAAATGGACGCGCTCTTCCACTGACACTATGTCAGGGGCAGGCGCCGCTATTATTGGTATGCCGTTACTGTAGAATGTGTATTGGTCACCGGACCCTGAGACGGCCAGGTTGCCATATATGGAATTCACGTACTTTAGCACATGTTGGCCTTTCCACTGCTTGTCGATCGACAAGACATTCAATGGTCTCGATACAAACAGAAAAGAGGCGGCGATGAGTGCCAGTATCATCATGACTGCCACCGACATGAGCCTTCCGGTCGGCTTGGAATGTTTTTCTTTTAACAGAAGGACGGCCGAGACCATATTGATAGCTCCGGTAAAAAAGAATATGCCGAAGGAGTCGAGTCTTGTTATCAATAGATATGTGAAGACCGGCCCGCCGATCATGAATCCTATACCTTCAAGCACATAAGCCCTGCCCGGGGATCTAATGGCGCTTTCGCCTGTCCTGGATAGCATTGCCGCTCCGAAGGGGAAAAGGGCCCCGACCATTAAGCCTATAGGAGCAAGTATCACCAGCGAACTGAGGAGTATAGGAATAGGCCCGGCGCCTTCTCCCGCAACAAGCCCCAGGATATTCTTTATAGTGCGTATCAGGAATATGGATATCGGCAGGTATAAGGTGAGACCTGTCTGCAGAAGGACATAGGCGCTTGCCGCTTTTTCAGTGCGTTCCGCAAATCGGCCGGCAATAAAGCTTCCCATGGCTCCCAAGAGGATCCAATTAGCCATGATGATGCCTATGGTCAGCTCATTGCCGTAAAAAGCGATCATGAATTCGCGGATCGCCAGAGTCTGCGCCACTATGGACGTGAAACCTAGGACGACTAAAGCAAGGATCATGCGCCCGTTCATATGTTAATATTTTATCATACTCTCCCTGAATATTAATCCTTTATTTTGTCCATGCGCTGTGATAAAATTGCTTAAACATCGGGGGTATATATGAGGATTTTCGGTATAGGCATTCAGGAATTATTGATAATACTTCTTATCTGCCTTCTCATCTTCGGAGCATCAAAGCTTCCTGAGATAGGCAAAGCGCTTGGCAAGACGATCCAGGAGTTCAAGAAGTCTATGAAGGACTTCGGCTCTGACGAGGAAGAGAAGAAGAAGTAGGATCTCGCAAGCTGGGTGGTATGGATAAAGAGCTTACTTTCGTTGGTCACCTTGAGGAGCTGAGGCGCAGGATCATCATCTCTCTCGCCGCGCTTGGGCTGGCGAGCGTCATCTCGCTTCCATTCGCTTCCTGGATCCTGAAGGTCCTTAAGGCCCCTGCATCCGGTATCATAGGGAAATTGGCGTATTTCGGGCCCCAGGATGCTTTCCTGATATATATGAAGGTAGGCCTGATGGCCGGATTAGTGATAGCATTCCCGGTCATAGCATACCAGCTATGGAAGTTCATTTCCCCGGCGGTGGAAGACAGGTTCAAACGCTATGCAGTCCATTTCATAATAGCATCTTCTGCTGCATTCCTGATGGGATGCCTGTTCGCGTATTTTGTCCTGCTCCCTGCGGCGCTGAATTTTCTTTTGAGCTTTGGTTCGGAAGACCTTGAGCCTGTGATATCGGCCGGGCAGTATATATCATTCACCATCAGCATAATACTCTGCTCGGGCCTGGTCTTCGAGATGCCGGTATTAAGTTTTATCCTGGCGAGGATAGGACTCATAAACGCGGCTATGCTCAAGAATAAGTGGAAGGTAGCCGTTGTCGCTATATTTGTGGCTGCCGCGGTCATAACTCCCACTACAGACATATTCAATATGATCATTCTGGCAGTGCCGATGTTGTTGCTATATGTCGCCAGCATATGGGTCGCATCCATAGCCAGGCGTTCAGTTAAATAAACAGTTAATCGCGCCTGTAGCTCAATCGGATAGAGTGGCTGGCTTCTTCAATGAGCAGATGATTTATGGAGTCCGGAGGACGACATAAATCATAGGCCGACCACAGGGATTCATGGGGAAGAGGCCGTCTGCGAATTAATCCCGAAATATACCGCTTAAAGGCATGTTCTTTGCAATATAAGATATATTTCGGGAGAACCAATTAAGCGCCTGTAGCTCAATCGGATAGAGTGGCTGGCTTCGAACCAGTAGGTTGGGTGTTCGATTCACCCCAGGCGCGCCAAACAGCTCTTTTTAATGCGGACGTGGCGGAACTGGCATACGCGCACGGCTTAGGACCGTGTGTCGAAAGGCATGAGAGTTCAACTCTCTCCGTCCGCACCATTATTTATCATTTTGTTTGATTTAAGAGGTCTATTTTGCTATAATCCTACTTCTTTGCAGCCATATGCTGTAGCTTATAGATGTAGGGAATTTTTTTCAACGCTTTTTTGCTTCTGGCGCTGGCATAGCCAGGAAGGGTTCTTGTTCCGAACGAAGTGAGGAACTTTAAAGGGAAACCTTAGGTTTCCCTTTAAGGAGTAAAAAGCGAACAAGACCTACCTAATAGTAAGCACATTGGTCGCAGTGAGCTTTTTACGACGCCCGCGTAGCTCAATTGGCAGAGCAGGACACTCTTAATGTCAAGGTTCCAAGTTCGATTCTTGGCGCGGGCACCAGTTAGGTCATAGTTCTTAGGGCATAGTAAAAAGAACACCAGATATAGCAGGATTTTTTTCAATGCTTTTTTTGCTTCTGGAGCTGGCATAGCCAGGGAGGGATCTTGTTCCGAACGAAGCGAGGAACTTTAAAGGGAAACCTTAGGTTTCCCTTTAAGGAGCAAAAATCGGAACGAGACTTACCAAAGTGCTAGCCCCGAGGTCGAAGTGAAGATTTTTGCGACGCGGCGGTAATTCAGTGGTAGAATGCGACCTTGCCAAGGTCGATGTCGTGGGTTCGAAACCCATCCGCCGCTCCAATTTTGCCGGGGCAACCGGCGTATAAATTTTGCAACCCGTCTCTAGAAGGGGGACACCCAGATGAAGATCATGGATTTTTTGAACAAGAAAGCTGTTACGGTAAACTTAAGCGCTACCGATAAGGAAGGCGTCATAACGGAGCTCGTCAGCCTTCTGACCGGTGCGACTGATATCGTGCAATCGAAGGATGAGCTCATCAAGGCCGTACTCTCAAGGGAGTCCTTGGGATCCACGGGTATAGGCCAGGGGATAGGCATACCGCACGCGAAGTCCCAATCCGTAAAACAGCTCGTTGCCGCATTCGGGCTCTCCCAGAAGGGCGTCAACTTCGATTCGCTCGACGGGGAGCCTGCCTATATATTCTTTCTTCTTATAGCTCCCGAGGAATCCGCCGGCCCGCATCTTAAAGCGCTCGCAAGGATATCCAGGATGCTTAAGGATAAGTATTTCAGGGACTTGCTCAAGAAGGCCAAGAGCGAACAGGAGATCCTGCGGATAATCCAGGAAGAAGACGCGAAGAACTAGGACGATGAAGATACTGAAAGCGTTCAAGTGGCTATACCCGGGGATGTGGGTGAAGCGGTGGATACTACTCACCGTGTTCGGGATCATCATGATATCCATGGGTTTTGTGATGGCCATCCTGGAACAGAACCCGAGGAACAAGACCTTCACCGGCATAATAATAATTTTCGGTATCCTTACCGTAATAACCGGCATAAAGCGCATAATAAAATCTTTTGTCACGGTATTCCTCCCGGAGCGCGAGGATGAGCTGGTCGAGAAGGTATATCAGAAGAGGATACTCGAACGCGGCCCGAGGCTTGTGGTGATAGGCGGCGGCACCGGCCTATCCATGCTTCTCCACGGTCTTAAAGAATATACGAGCAATATCACCGCCATAGTTACCGTAGCGGATGACGGAGGGTCTTCCGGAAGGCTGAGACAGGACTTCGACGTGCTGCCTCCCGGGGACATACGGAATTGCCTCGTGGCACTGGCGGACGCCGAGCCGCTCATGGGAAAGCTCTTCCAATTCAGGTTTGGCGAAGGCAGCGAGCTCAGCGGGCACAATTTCGGGAACCTTTTCATAACGGCCATGTCAAAGGTCACCGGTGACTTTGAAGCAGCCATAAAAGAATCGTCGAAAGTCCTGGCCATAAGGGGAAGCGTATTGCCGTCCACCTTAGACAAGGTGACGCTAGTCGCGGAGCATATTGACGGCACCGAGACGCTTGGCGAAAGCCAGATACCGAAGAAGCTGGTCCCTATCAAGAGGATATTGCTTAGGCCTGCGAACTGCAAGCCGACCGACGAAGCGATAGAAGCGATAAAGAAGGCTGACGCCGTAGTCCTCGGACCGGGAAGCCTCTATACGAGCATAATGCCGAACCTCCTTGTCGGAAGGATGTATAAAGAGGTCCTGGCTTCGAAGGCGATAAAAATATACGTTTGTAATGTCATGACCCAGAAGGGCGAGACCGACGATTATAAGGCGAGCGACCACCTGAAGGCGATAGTCGAGCACACGGCTTCCGGCATAGCGGATTACGCGATAGTGAACACCGCAAAGATCCCGGAGGAGTTGCTAAAAAAGTATGAGGACGAAGGATCCCATCCGGTATTCCCGGATGTCGAAAATTTCAAGAAATTCAAATGCAAAGTAGTGAAGGCTCACATAGTCAGCACAAGAGACTACGTCAGACACGAGGCGACAAAATTGGCCAAGATAGTAGTGGACCTTGTCATGAGCCTGAAAAAATCGAAATGAGCGCATGGTTATTGAAAAACTGGTAGTTATAAAGAATAAGCAGGGGCTTCACGCAAGGCCGGCCGCGCTCTTCGTGCAGATAGCCAATAAGTTCGATTCGGACATATCCGTTTCAAAGGGCAAGACGAAGGTGAACGGCAAATCGATCATGGGCATAATGATGCTCGAAGCGGGCCGCGGCTCAAAGATAACGATAACTGCGGTGGGGGACGATGCCGAGACTGCGGTGGGAGAGCTTGAGAAGCTGTTGGCTGCCGACGTAGACGATACCGCCAGCCTGTAGATGTTCTTATACAAGAGGAAGCATGATAAAGGATAAGAAGAAAGAGACGGTTCTTAAGGGCATACCGGCTTCGCCCGGCATAGCCATAGGGAAAGCCATGCTCCTCGACAGGGAGCAGTATGTCATCCCGCGCCGCAGCATCAAGGAAGAGCAGGTCCAGAACGAGATTAAGCGCTTTAAGGATGCCCTCATACAGACCAAGAACGAACTCCTCGAGATAAAGAAGCGCATCTCCGAAGAGATGGGCGTAGAACACGGTCAGATATTCAGCGCGCACCTCCTTGTGCTGGAAGACAGCATGCTGATCGAGGAGGTCATGGCAAAGCTGAAGAAAGACAAGCTGTCCATTGAATACGTCTTCCAGGATGTCCTCAAAAGATACATAAAAGTATTCTCCGAAATGGATGACGAATACTTAAAAGAGCGCATAAGCGACATAAACGACGTGGGAAAGCGCGTTCTGCGCAATCTGATCGGAGCGAAAGAGGACATATTCTCCAACTTGAAAGAGAAGGTCATAGTCATAGCTTACGACCTTTCACCGTCCGATACGGCCATGATGCACAAGAAGAATCTGATCGGCTTTGCCACGGATATAGGCTCAAGGACGTCCCACACGGCTATTATGGCCAAATCCCTGGAGATACCCGCCGTAGTCGGGCTTGAGGCCATGACAAAGTCCGTAGAGAACGGCGATACCATAATAGTAGACGGCGCCCACGGAAACGTGATAATAAACCCGTCGGCCAAGACCGTAAAGAAATACGAGGGGGATAAGGCGAAGTTCCTCGTGCTGGAAAAGCACCTCCTTGAACTTAAGGACCTGCCGTGCCAGACGCTTGACGGCCGCAAGATAACGCTGTCGGCCAACATAGAGGTGCCGGAAGACGTTGCCTCGGTCATAAGCCACGGGGCTGACGGCATAGGCCTGTACAGGACGGAATATTTTTATATGAACAGGAAGGACCTGCCGAGCGAGGACGAGCAGTTCAAGGCGTATTCAGTGGTGGCGAAGAAGGTGAAGCCGCATCCGGTCATAATAAGGACCTTAGACCTGGGCGGCGACAAATTCCTCTCCCAGTTCGAGGTCCCGCACGAAATGAACCCATTCCTCGGCTGGCGCGCGATAAGGTTCTGTCTCGCCAGGCCCGACGTCTTCAAGTCGCAGCTGCGCGCTATTTTAAGAGCGTCCATTTACGGCAACCTAAAAGTGATGTATCCGATGATATCAGGCCTCGCGGAATTGAAGCAGGCCAATGCCATACTGGAAGAGGTGAGGGTGTCTTTAAGGAAGGAAGGCGTGCCTTTCGACGAGAATATGGAGGTCGGCGCCATGATAGAGGTCCCGTCAGCCGCCCTCACAAGCGACATACTCGCCAAAGAGGTCGACTTCTTTTCGATAGGCACAAACGACCTGATACAATATTCGCTTGCGGTCGACAGGGTAAACGAGAAGATAGCGTATCTATATGAGCCGGCTCATCCGGCCGTATTGAGGCTCGTAAAGAACATCATAGACAATGGCCACAATGCCGGGATATGGGTAGGCATGTGCGGAGAGATGGCCGGAGACATCAATATGGCCCTTATACTTTTAGGGCTGGGGCTGGATGAGTTTAGCACCTCTCCGATAGCGATACCGGAGATGAAGCGCATAATCAGGGCCGTTGAGATGTCGAAGGCCGAAGAGATAGCCCGTGAAGCCATCACCCTGCCTACGGGGGAAGAGGTCGAAAGGTTCGCTTCAAAGAAATTAAAAGAGATAGCTCCTGAACTGGCCCAAGAGGCATAACAGGTCGTGATAAACCTCGATAACATAAAAGAGATAAAGGCTTACGACAGGCATGACATGTCGCGGCTTATCGAATCTTTCGCCGACCAGTGCCTGGATGCCAAGAAGATAGGCTCAAGTTTTAACGCGCCCGCAGGCCTTAAGGCGCAGTATAAAAATATAGTGGTGACAGGCCTGGGCGGATCAGCCATCGGCGGAGATATACTTAGGTCTTACATCTCGGGCGAGGCCGGCATACCGATCTTTGTCAACAGGAACTACACCTTGCCGCATTTTGTGGACAAGGATTCTCTCGTGATAGTATCGAGCTATTCCGGAAATACGGAAGAGACGATAAGCGCTTACGAGGACGCAATGCAGAAGAAAGCAAAGATCCTTGCGATAACATCCGGAGGCGAGATAAAGAAGCTCGCAGAAAAGGACGGCAATCCCGTAATAACGATACCGCCGGGCCTTCCTCCCAGGTGCGCGTTAGGCTATTCGTTCTTTCCCATGCTGATAGCGATGTTCAAGCTCGGGCTCATCAAAGACAAATCCAAAGAGATAGACGAGGTCATAGGCCTTATTAAAGATATCAATCTCAAGAAGACCGGTCTAGGCGTTCCGTCGAAGGATAATATAGCAAAGACGCTCGCCGCTTCTATCCATCAAAAGTATCCCGTGATATACGGCGGCCAGGACCATATAGACTCTGTGGTGACAAGATGGAGAGGGCAGCTTGCCGAGAATGCAAAGACTCTCTCTTCCGGGTATGTCTTTCCGGAGATAAACCATAATGAGATAGTAGGGTGGGACAATCCGGCAAAGCTCATAAAGGATTTCATCGTTATCATACTGCGTGATTCCGGGGACCATCCGCGCATATCAAAGAGGATGGACATAACAAAGAGCATGATCGAGAAGCAGGGCGTCAAGGTCATAGAGGTCGCCTCTACCGGCAGCGACCTCCTTCCGAGGATATTCTCCCTCATATATATAGGCGATTCGGTCAGTTTTTATCTTGCGATACTCAATAAAGTGGACCCTACCCCGGTGGACAGGATATCCTATTTTAAAGAGGAGCTAGCCAAGAATTGAAAGTATTGATTTTGACGGCAGGTTATGCTACAAGATTATATCCCCTGACGCTAAATACGCCCAAACCTCTATTGGAGGTGGGCGGCAAGAAGATGATAGACCGCATACTTGAAAAGTGCGCGGCAGAGGAAATCTTAAGCGGCATATACGTAGTAACGAACGGCAAGTTCTTTGAGAATTTTAAGACATGGGCGGCGGCCTCGAGATACAAAGACAAGATATCCGTAATAAACGACAATACGTTCACCAATGAGACGAGGCTGGGCGCAATAAAGGATATCGAGCTTGCCATAGACCGGGGAGGCATAGACGACGACCTTCTCATCGTGGCGGGCGACAATCTCTTTGAGTTCGACCTAAAAAAATTCATCGATTTCGGAAAGAGGAATGCCGATGGCATACTCGTGGCTTTGTATGATATCAAGGAGATCGAAGCCGCGAAGAGGTATGGGGTCGTCAGCATAGACAAGAGCGGCGTGGTCACGGATTTTGTGGAGAAGCCGCCCGAGCCGAAGTCGACGCTGGTATCGACAGGGGTATATTTCCTTCCGAAAGAGAAGGTGAAGTCTATAAAAAAATATGTTTCAAGCCCGGGCAACAGATCCGACCAGCCGGGCTATTATATAAGCTGGATGGTTAAATTCGACAAGGTATACGGTTTGGCGTTCCGCGAGGATTGGTATGATATCGGAGATATCGAGTCCTACAGGAAAGCTGACGGAGAGTATTTAAAGAAAGGGAGATAGGGATGAAAGAAGATAATTTTTTATTCACTTCAGAGAGCGTCACCGAAGGGCATCCGGATAAGGTCTGCGACCAAGTATCGGACGGCGTTCTTGACAGCGTTTTAAATCAGGACCCGGCAGGCAGGGTGGCTTGCGAGACATATGTCACGATGGGCCTTATAATCGTGGGCGGCGAGATAACTACCGACGCCTATGTCGACATACACAAGCTCTGCAGGGGCATACTGGAAGATATCGGGTACACCCATCCGAAATACGGTTTCGATAACCACACATGCGCGATATTGAACGCCATACATACGCAGTCACCTGACATAGCCATGGGCGTCAATACGGGCGGCGCAGGCGACCAGGGCATGATGATGGGTTACGCGTGCACGGAGACTCCCGAGCTCATGCCGCTTCCTATAATGCTCGCCCACCAGCTTTCGATGAGGCTTGCGGAAGTAAGGAAGAAGAAGATCCTTAAATATCTCGGCCCGGACGGCAAGAGCCAGGTCACCGTTGAGTATGTGAACGGCAAGCCCAAGAGGGTAACGGACGTCGTATTGGCCTCCCAGCATACCGAAGAGGCCCTCGACAAGAAGAAGGACATGATGAAGGATGAGGCCAGAAAAGAGATCATAAAGGTCGTCGCTGAGCCGATCCTCAGGAAGTATCTCGATAAGAATACCAGATACCACATCAATGCTACGGGCAAGTTCCTTATCGGCGGTCCGCAGTCTGACACAGGCATGACCGGAAGGAAGATCATCGTCGATACCTACGGTGGCTGGATACCGCATGGCGGCGGCGCATTCTCAGGCAAAGATCCCACAAAGGTCGACAGGTCTGCCGCGTATATGGGCAGATACATAGCCAAGAACATGGTGAAGGCAGGATTCGCCGATAAGCTGATGATACAGCTTGCGTACTGTATCGGCGTAGCTGATCCCGTGTCCATCATGGTGAACACCTATGGGACCGGTAAAGTATCCGACGAGAGGATAGTAAAGGTCATAAAGGAGAATTTTGAGCTCACCCCGCATGGCATAATAGCCAGTTTAAAGCTGCGCGAATCCGATGGCAAGCGTTTCAGGAAGACCGCCAGCTACGGACACTTCGGTCGCGAAGAAGAGGGCTTCACATGGGAAGCTACCGATATGGCGAAGGATCTGGCGAAACACCTAAAATAAGCTATAAGCTGCAAGCTTTAAGCTAAAAAATACGGAGAAAAAATGAAATACGATGTTAAAGACCTAAGGCTCGCCCCGAAGGGAAAGCTTCGCATAGAATGGGCGAATGAATACATGAAGGTCCTGTCCCTTATAAGAAAACGGTTCAAGAAAGAGAAACCGCTCGAAGGGATGACGGTCGCCGCATGTCTTCATGTCACAACGGAGACGGCGAATCTCGCCTATACCTTAAAAGAGGGCGGGGCCAGGGTGATCATATGCGCGTCCAATCCGCTCAGCACTCAGGATGACGTGGCGGCAAGCCTGGTCAAGGATTATGGCATAAGCACATTCGCCATAAAGGGCGAGGATAATAAGACTTATTACAGGCACCTCAATAATGCCCTGGATGCCAGGCCGAATATGACCATGGACGACGGCGCGGACCTCGTATCGCTTCTCCACACCAAGAGAAAAGAACTTGTCCCCAATATCATCGGAGGGACCGAAGAGACTACGACAGGCGTAATAAGGCTTAAGAACTTAGCAAGCGACGGGGTCCTCATGTACCCGATAATCGCAGTCAATGACGCTGACACGAAGCACCTCTTCGACAACAGGTATGGCACAGGCCAATCGACGATAGACGGCATAATACGCGCGACCAACATACTCCTGGCCGGCGCAAATGTCGTCGTCTCCGGTTACGGATGGTGCGGCCGCGGCGTTGCGATGCGCGCAAGAGGCATGGGTGCCAATGTGATAGTAATAGAGATAGACCCTACCAAGGCGCTTGAGGCTGTCATGGACGGATTCAGGGTGATGCCGATAAAGGATGCGGCTAAGATAGGCGACGTATTCGTGACCCTGACAGGCAATATCAATGTCATACGGCAGGAGCACTTCCTTATCATGAAAGACGGCGCGATCGTCTGTAACTCCGGGCATTTCAATGTTGAGCTCGATATACCTGGTCTCGAGAAAGTGTCGAAGAAGAAGAGGAATGTCCGTGAATTCGTCGAGGAATACACCTTGAAGAGCGGCAAGCGCGTCAATATCCTGGGCGAAGGCAGGCTTATCAACCTCGCGGCTGCGGAAGGCCATCCGGCAAGCGTCATGGACATGAGCTTTGCTAACCAGGCATTATCAGCCGAATATATGGCTAAGAATTATAAGAAGCTTGAGAGGAATGTCTATGTGGTGCCTACCGTAATAGACAAAGAGATATCGCGTCTAAAGCTTGCGTCTCTGGGCGTGAAGATAGACACCTTGACGGAGGAACAGGAAAAATATCTGGCAAGCTGGGAATTGGGAACGTAAATACTAGAAAGAGAGGGTTAGAGATGGGCAGGATCAATATGGATAAATTGGCGCTTGAGCTGGCGTTCACCGACGACAAGGCAAAGAAAGAGGAGCTCGCGAAAAAGATACGGACGATAGCTTATAAGCACGGGATATATGCTTCCAGCATAGAAGAGCTATACAAGGCAAGGGGAAGAGGCGATTTCGAGGGCACATTCAGCGTCCCGGCCATCAACTTAAGGACCATGACATATGACCTTGCCAAGGCGATCTTCAGGGTAGCAAAGAAGATAAATGCAGGGGCATTCATATTCGAGATAGCCAAGTCGGAGATGGGCTACACGAGCCAGCCGGCCGTCGAATATACGGCGGTGATACTTGCGGCAGCGGTAAAGGAAGAGTGGAAAGGCCCAGTCTTCGTCCAGGGCGACCATTTCCAGGCCAATGCCAAGAACTTTAAGCTCGACCCGGAGAAAGAGATAGAGGGCCTGAAGGACCTGATCGTCCACGCTATCGAAGCGGGCTTCTACAACATAGATATAGATTCATCCACTTTGGTAGACCTTTCCCAGCCGACCGTTGACAGGCAGCAAAGGTCGAATTATGAGGTCTGCGCGAAACTGACGCACTTCATCCGCCAGAACCAGCCGCGCGGCATAGAGGTATCGGTGGGCGGTGAGATAGGCGAGGTAGGGCACGCGAACTCGAATCCGGAAGAGCTGCGCGCTTTCATGAACGGCTTTAAGTCGAGCCTTCGCAAAGGCCTTCCCGGCATATCTAAGGTGAGTATCCAGACCGGCACTTCCCACGGCGGAGTAGTCCTGCCGGACGGGACTGTCGCCAAGGTAAAGCTCGATTTCGATACGTTGAGGACGCTCTCTAAGATAGCCAAGGATGAGTATGGCCTTGCCGGCGCGGTCCAGCACGGTGCCTCAACGCTTCCCGCAGAAGCATTTGGCAAGTTCCCCGAAAACGGGACAGCGGAGGTCCATCTTGCCACAGAGTTCCAGAACATGGTCTATGACAGCCCGAACTTCCCGAAGGACCTGAAGGATAAGGTCTATAACTGGCTCAAGACCACTCAAGGTGCAGAGAGGAAGGCCGACCAGACCGAAGAGCAGTTCCTTTACAGCGCCAGGAAGAAAGCCCTCGGACAGTTCAAGAAGGATATATTGAGCATACCTCAGAAGACCAAGGATGCCATAGCAAAAGAGATCGAGGCAAAGTTCGAGTTCCTCTTCAATAAGCTGAATGTAAAGGATACCAGGACCCTCACCGATAAGTACGTCACTCTTAAGCGCGTCATCAGTAGAAAGAAAGCGAAGGAAGTCGTGATGGATGGGCAGGGAGCGGATTAAAAAGCTTATAGCTACGTTTTATCGTTGATAAGACGTATCCCGATGAAGGTGAAGACGATATTCCCGAGCCATGCCGACAGTATGGGCGGCAATATACCGGCCTTTCCGAATGCGAGCGATATGGCAATAAAGGCATAATAGAGCAGGCCTATCACGATCGACATGCCTATCCCTATCATGACGCCGCCACGGGTGTTTATTAGCGCGAAAGGCGCGCCTATCAGGATTATTATCAGGCTTATGAAAGCGAACGATACCTTATAGTGCATGTCCACAAGGAGCGATCGTATCATCTTGGTGCTCGTCCCTTTAAAGTTCTTTATATATTTTTTCAGCTCGCCGTAACTCATGTAATCCGACTGCCATTCACGGTTAGCGAAATCAGACGGCCTCTCCCTTAAGATTATATGCTTCTCTTCGTAGAAGAGAGGCTCTCCAAGTATCTTGCCCGCATTGTCGATCCGGTACATTATCACATTGTTGAACTTCCACGAATTTCCTGTCCAGACCGCGCTCTGGGCCGTTATCTTCGACAACAGGTTCTCTTTTGTGTCATGTTCGTGAATGATTATGTCATTTAACGTTTTCTTCTCGATATCATAATTACGCGCGAACATTATTTTGTTGCCGGCGCCGTACAATGCCACGCTGTCGATTATCTTCGCCTTGCGGTCCTTGCGTTTTTCCTTCTCAAGCTCGTCCCGTCTTATGGAATTGGAGACTTTCGAGCTTATCGGCAGCACCCTGTCATTCACGATGAATGTCATTATGCTCACCAATAAACCGAGTATGAGCATCGGGGTCATGATGCGCCAGAGGCTTATTCCGCTGGATTTCATTGCGATGATCTCATTGTGCTTATTGAGGTTGCTTAAGACATAGATGGTGGAGAGAAGCATGGCCATTGGGGCCACCTGGATCAGTATCGTAGGTGAGTAGTAGACATAAAATGCTATTAAAGAAGACGCCGGTATGTGGAATTTCACTATATCTTCGATGAATGAGAATATGTCGATGATGACAGCCATTATGACGAATACGAAGAGGCACCATATGAAAGGCCCCAGAAAACCGCGCACCATGTATTTGTCGATTATTCTCATGTCTATATGCCCCTTGAGAGCGCAAGGCACCGTACTTCCTTGGCGCCGTTCTCCATCAAGATCTTTGCGCACTCATCAAACGTTGCCCCGGTGGTCATGACATCATCTATAAGAAGCACCTTAAGCCCCGCGGTCTGCCTCTTGTCCCTTATCCCGAAAGCGCCTATAAGGTTAGTGAGCCTCTCTTCTCTGGAGAGCTCGTTCTGCGGCCTCGTCCGCCGTATCTTTTTGAGCACATCCACGAGCGGCAGGCCCAGCGCTCTTGCTATCCTGCCGGCGAGGACCTGGGAATGGTTGTAATCGCGCTTGGATATCAGATTATCCTGCATCGGGACGAATGTGACTGCATTGATGCCGCAGGTCAGGGCCTCATCGCTTGAAGCGGCCTCTATCATGTAAGAAGAGAGCGCCTCGGCCAGCGTTATCTTTCCCTTGTATTTGAACGAATGGATAAGCTCTTTCAGGATACCTTCATATATGCAGGCTGATCGGGCGATGGTAAAGTGGCGCCCCGCATCTTTCGATTCGGACTGCGCATGCGCGTTTTTCTTTATGCGTCCGGCGCACGACACGCATACCGGCGCTGCGCTATCCGCAGCCATGCTCTTCTTGCAGGATTCGCAGTAGCGCGGGTAGAGGAGATTTATGAGATTTTTCGCGATCGCCTTCAATGTCATAGCCGATATCATAGCACGGGGTAGGCCTAAAACTCAAGCCAGTTCGCACTGAAAATTTTCCCCCGCAGAGAAGGGGACAGGTCCTAGCTTGCAGTCAATCTCAGAAGGACCTGTCCCCTTCGGGGTCGGCCTTTTGTTCAGTCGAAAAAGGGGAGCCTGCGGAACTCGGCCCATATGAATGGGCCTCAAACATCCTCGGCTCTTTTGATATC
>JAGVGJ010000036.1 GCA_020057115.1 Candidatus Omnitrophota bacterium
AAAGGCGTAAAAACAAGGGCTTCTCCGACGGGCGATGACTATTTTACCGACGGAGAAATAGAATAATTACAAATAGGGTTTTTCAACGGTCTCAAGTTGTTCGATATGAGGGTGAGGGAGATCTGGCTACGCGCGGTATCGCGCGGTCAGGCTTACTATATAGGATACCGGCTTTTTCTACTAGGTAAGCTGGCCTATCATCCCGCTTACAGCGTCCTGGATAAGCTCCCAATCTTCCTGATTGTGGACCGCGAATTTCTGCTTGCGCTTCCATCCGCCGTCCTGCTTCTTCTGCCACAGGTAGAAGCAGACCTGCTTCCTGCCGTAGCTCTCAAGAAGCACGACAGCCGACCACCATCCGAAACGCTTGTTGATGGTCTTCTGCGTCAGCACATTCAGCGGCGGTACTATCGGTACTTTCTCTTCGTCTCTTAAGCTTATGTTCTCGCTAGCCATCTAGTCCTCCCATTAATTATCTGCGTAGGTACGCCTGATAATCGGGGCCGGTTCCTTCCACTATCACGTGGCCTTCTCTTGCAAGCCATCCAATGCTCATAAGAGCCCTGTCTCTGTCCGTGCCTATGCCCTGAAGAAGTTGCTTAAGCGGGGTCTTTCCGTGCTGGTCCAGATAATGCCATATATCTCCTGCGGTAATGCCTATCTCGGTGATCATCTACTTATCCCCTCCTTTTTATTGTAGCTTCCGCATAAAGGACACACGGATATGTCTTCGTTCTTGGAATCTATATAATCATTGAGGCATACCGAGCATTTCCACACATAGTCCGTCTCTTTTGCCGGCGGCCTCTTTATGCCTTTATAACCAAAGAATATCCAAATTACAAGGATACCTATTACGGAGAATAGGATATATAAAAATATTAATGTAGCAAGTTCTAATTTTATCATAATAAGAATATCATAATAATATTAAAGGGTCAAGGGCGCGGCCGATAAATTATCCGGGACCTACTTTATCTCGTAATTGGGCTCGAGCTTTGAAGAGCTCACCGCCTCCTTTATGACTCTGGAAAGCCTGGCGTCTATCGAGGCGTAGGCATCCGTCTCTGCAAGGCTTCCGGCCGACGGCGCCTTCGGCGTCTCCTCGGTCAGGGGTATCATCTTCCCCGCCAGGGCCAGGTACCTCTTCTCCAGGAAAGCGCGCTCGCCATGCGCCACTCTGACCTCCAGGGCACCCCTTTCAAGTATGGGCCCCAGGAATGACACTTTAGAGAATTTTATGCCGCCCTTATTCTCCGGAGCCACCACGACCTTCACGGCGAACATCCAGAATAGATGCCATGCCAAAGATAAGGCGATGGCGGCTAAGAGTATTCTGTCTATCCGGACCCTCTGCCATATTATTTTGTTTTTCAGCACGCTATTTCCTTAGGCCTAAGCCCTATGCACTATGACCTATGTTACCGACTCGTCGCTATGCTCACCTGCGATACGCCGCGGTCCCTGCACATATCCCATATCTGGACTATGCGTCCGTGGGAGGCGCCGGAGTCCGCCTTTACCAGGAGGCCTGTCTTGTCTTTGGCGATCATGCTGAGCTTCGAATTGAGCTCATCTATTGATATCTCCCTGTCATCAAGATATATCCTGTCGTCCTTGGCGACGATGATGACCGCATTTTCCTGCTGGACCACCTCGCTCGTTACGGCCTTCGGAAGATCTACCCTTATCCCCGGCTGGAATATGAAACTCGAGGTGAACATGAAGAATATGAGAAGCAGGAAGAATACATTCACAAGAGGCGTAAGGTCAAGGTATCCCTTCTCGATCTTTACCCTCTTCTTAAACTTCATACGTATCCCTTCTTGACGACAAGAGGTTGACCAGGTCGGTCGCGCTGCGCTCCATGTCATAGACAAGATTGTCCACCCTGCTCACCAGATAATTGTACGCCACGTAAGTCGGTATTGCGACGATAAGTCCCGCGACAGTGGCAAGAAGCGCCTCCCAGATGCCGCCCGCAAGGTCCCCGGGATTTACCGGCGTTGCCGACAGGGCCTTCATCTGTATGACCTGAAATGACTTTATCATGCCCGTGACCGTGCCGAGCAATCCGAGAAGCGGCGCTATGTGGGCGATCGTCGCGAGTATCGGTATGTTCTTCTCCATCCTCGGTATCTCGAGCTGGGCCGCTTCCTCGACGGCCTCTTTTATCTCCGGCTTCGAGCGATCATGCTTCAGTATGCCGGCCTTTATTATGTGGGCGATCGGCCCGGGGGTCTTGTTGCACATCTCTATCGCCTCGATTATCTTGTTCCTTTTGAGGACAGTTGTTATGTCGTCCATGAACTTATTGGAATCTATCCTGGCGCGCGCTAAGTTATACATCCTCTCTATAGTAACGGCCGCGGCGATGACCGACAACAATATGATAAGATACATCATCGGTCCGCCCTTCTGAATCATATCCCACATAAACACCTCCTAGTTAAAACTTTTAAGTTTTTCCTTAGCGAGCTTTGACTCGACGACATCCATGCCCGCAAGCTGTCCATATACGTTCTTCGCTTCTTTGATATTCCCCGCCTTCTCAAAAAGCTGGGCTGCCTTCAAGAGGGCTCTCGTCGACCAGAACGCCCCTTTAAAATAGAGGTCATGCGAGCGCAGATACTCCTCCGTCGCCGTCTTGACATCCCCCTTCAGCTCGTATAACTCCGCTATCTCGTACTGGACCTGGGCATTGGCTTCATTATTCTCTTTTGTCAGCGCCTTCCTGTAATACTCCGCCGCCCGGTCAAAGTCCTTACGGTCCTTCTCTATCCTGGCCATCTTCCTGTAAGCATTCCTTGCGGCAGCTGTGTCCGGAAAATCGCGCGCCGCGAGCGCAAATTCTTTTATGGCCTCGTCAAGCCTTCCCTCCTCCTGGAAAGTGTTCCCTGTCTGTATCAGCGCTTCGGATGCAATATCGCTCGACGGATATTCTCCTGCTATCATACGGTAATAGCCTCTGGCCTTATCGCGCTCGAGCTTCGAGCGATAGTACTCAGCGAACCAGAACTTGACGTCCGGCCCAAGCGAGTCCTGGGGGCGCTCTTTCAAGAACCGGTTGAAGTGGTCGATGGCGGCGGATTCTTTTCGCATGTTGTGATAGCACCATCCTATCTGGTAATCGGCCATGGCCCTGGTTCTCTCATCGGAAGAATAGGCCGCTACATCCTTAAACAGGGCCAGCGCCTCATCGTACTTGGAGAGGTTGTAAAGCGAATTCGCGAGATAAAACTTCCCGGACAGGACAGGGTCCTGTTTCGCTTCCTCTTTGGCCATCCGCCCGAATTCGGCGGCTGAACGGGCAAAGTCATTATTGAGAAATGATGACGACGCCAGGCGCGGCCTGGACGCATCCCTGAGCGGGCTGTCGGGAAAGTTCTTTGAAAGGCTCTGGTATGCCAAAGACGCTTGGCCGAACTTACCCGTATAGAGGAATATGTTCCCGAGCTGGTATTGCGCGTAGTCGGACGATCTCGAGCCGGGATACTTTGTCAGGATCGCGTCGAAATTCTCGGAAGCGGCCTTATATTCTCTTCTTGTCAGGCATATGTCTCCCATCCTGGCTATGGCGCCGGACACAAGCTCCGGATCGCCGGATCCGTTCTTGACTAAAACGAACTGGCCCATCGCGTCGTCGGGTCTCGCCATTATCATGTATATGCAGCCAAGCTCATAGCGCATATCCCATACGGACGATGAGGCGCCGTGCTTTGCGAGCGCCTCCTTTATGGCGTACTCGGCATCCTGCCATGCTCCTCGCGCGAAATAGATCCGTGATCTTATATAAGCCGCCTTACCCGCGGAGTCTGTCGACGGGTATTTAGCCGATATCTCGTCGCAGGCCCCGATCGCCTCGTCATCCCTTCCCAGCTTTGCATAGCTATCGGCAAGGCCCAGGAGAGACGCCTCCAGAAGGAGCGCATCGCAATCCGGGATCTCGGCGCACCTCTTGAAATTCTCGGAGCTATTGACATAATCTCCCGATAAAAAATACGCGCGCGCTATCCTGTACCTGGCAAGGCCTGCCCACCTGGCCTTCGGCGCGATCGCGAGCGCCCTCTTGAGCGATTCGACAGATTCTTTATATCTTCCCAGGCTGAAGAGCGTCTCGCCGCTCATATAATAACTGTCGAGCGTCTTTTCGGACACGGGGAACTTTTCCATGAAAGCGGTAAGCTCTTCGGAGGCTTTCGGGAACCTACCCATAAGATACTCGCACTCCCCTATCCTGAACTGGGAGTCCATGGCGATCTTGTCGAAAGGATATTTCTGGGAGACGTCCCGGAACGAGTCTATGGCCTCCTCGAGAAAACCGAGCTCAAAATATGCCCACCCTTTTGAATAAGAGGCGTAGCTCACGTATCGCGAAGAAGGGAATCTTTTGATGATGTCCTGGTAATACTCGAGAGCCTTATTGTAGTCGCCTTCATTGAAAGATATCTCGCCCATCCAATACAAGGCCTCGTCCTCCAGCGTCGATCCTCCCGGGGTTTCAAGGATGATATTGAATTCATTGACAGCCTTGGCGGGATTATTGAGGTTATAGAAACATCTCCCCAGGAGAAGGTGCGCGTCATATAAATACGGCGTGTGCGGATAGAGGTCGAGAAATGCCTCTACTTTATCCTTGGCAAGATCGTAGAATCCGTCGTTAAAGGCCTTCCTGGCCACCATGAAACCGGCGTCTTCCGTATTCTCCGCGGCAAAGGCCGATGAGGCAACGAAAAACAAAACCAGCATGCTGATCAATTTTATTCTGGACCCTGGACCCATGCCCCCTGCCCCTAGCTTAATACCGATTTTAAATATTGCCCCGTATACGACTTCGCATTCCTGGTGACCTCTTCGGGCGTACCGGAAGCAACGATCTCCCCGCCGCCGTCGCCGCCTTCAGGCCCAAGATCTATTATATAGTCTGCCGTCTTTACGACGTCAAGGTTATGCTCGATGACAAGGATCGTATTGCCCTGGTTCACCAGCGCCTGGAGGACCTCCAAAAGCTTATGGACATCCGCAAAATGGAGCCCTGTCGTAGGTTCGTCAAGAATATAGAAAGTCCTGCCCGTAGATGTCTTTGAGAGCTCCGTCGCCAATTTTATCCTCTGGGCCTCTCCTCCGGAAAGCGTGGTAGCCGACTGGCCGATCTTTATATAACCCAGACCGACCTCGTTAAGGGTCTTGAGCTTATTGCGTACGGAAGGGACGTTCGCGAACAGCTCGAGCGCCTCCTCGACAGGCATGTTCAAAACATCCGAGATCGAGCGGCCCTTATATTTGACGTCGAGCGTCTGTTCGTTGAAACGCTTGCCCTTGCATATCTCGCACTGGACATAAACATCCGGAAGGAAATGCATCTCTATTCTTTTTATGCCGTCGCCGGTGCATGCCTCGCACCTCCCGCCTTTCACGTTAAAACTGAAACGGCCGGGCTGGTAGCCGCGCATCTTCGACTCCGGAAGCTTCGCGAATAAGTCCCTGATAGGCCCGAACGCTCCCGTATATGTCGCGGGATTAGAGCGCGGGGTCCTTCCTATCGGCGACTGGTCGATGACTATGACCTTGTCGATATTCTCCATCCCCTCGATCTTTTTATATGCGCCCGGCTTCTCCTTGGAATTATAAAACTTCTTCGCAAGCGCCCTGTAGAGTATATCGTCGACGAGAGTGCTCTTCCCGGAACCGGAAACACCGGTGACGCATACCAGAAGCCCCAGAGGTATCGCGACATCTATGCCTTTAAGGTTATGCTCTTTCGCGTCGATTATTTTGAGGAGCTTCTTTCCCTTATACGGCCTTCTCTTCTTGGGAGCATCTATCTTCAGCTCGCCCCTTAAATATTTACCCGTGAGGGACTCTTTCGAATCAAGGATGTCCTCAAGCGTCCCTTGGGCGATCACCTCGCCGCCATGCTCGCCGGCCCCGGGGCCGAGGTCTATGATCCAGTCGGCCTTTCTCATGGTGGCTTCATCATGTTCGACCACGATAAGAGTGTTGCCAAGGTCCCTTAATGCGACAAGCGTATCCAGGAGCTTTGAATTATCTTTTTGATGGAGCCCTATGCTCGGCTCATCCAATATATAGATCACCCCGACGAGCCCTGAACCTATCTGGGTCGCGAGCCTTATCCTCTGCGCCTCGCCCCCCGACAACGTGAAGCTGCGCCTGTCGAGCGTAAGGTAGTCGAGGCCGACGTTCGCCATAAAGCTCAGTCTCGCATTTATCTCTTTCAGGACCTGATAAGCTATTTTCTTATGCGTCTCGGTAAGTTTAAGGCCTGCGAAGAAAGACCTCAAAGCCTTGATCGACATCGCCGTCACTTCGGTTATATTCTTATCGGCGATCGTCACCGCAAGGCTTTCAGGCTTCAATCTCGTGCCGCTGCATGTCGGGCAAGGAAGGACTGACATGTATTTATTAAGCTCCGTCTTTATGAATTCGCTTTCTGTTTCGCGGAAGCGCCTCTCCAGGTTCGGGACCACGCCTTCGAACGCGCCCCAGCTATCATCAGATCTTTCGCCGTACATGACGATCTTCTTTATCTCTTTCGGCAGGTCCTTGAATGGCGTCTGGACGTCAAAACCGTGCTTATTGGCAAGTGAGCGCATTAGCCGCCTGTAATAGAGATACAGCCCTTTTCCTCCGCGTCTCCACGGCTCTATCGAATCTATCACCGGTTTCGACTTATTCGGCACGACCAGCTCGGCATCTATCTCCATCTTATTTCCAAGGCCGCCGCATGTCGGGCATGCGCCGTACGGGGAATTGAATGAGAATATCCTGGGGGCGATCTCTTCGATGCTTATGCCGCAGTCGACGCAGGCGTATTGTTCATTAAACAGGGTCTCAGGGGCCAGGGTCCGGGGTCCGGGCGTGGAGGGCTCGGAGCTTATCAAAACAAGACCTTTGCCGGTCTCGAGGGCGGTCTCGACCGAGTCGGTCAGGCGCTTGCGCATATCATCCTTTATGACGAGCCGGTCGACCACGACTTCGATCGCATGGGCCCTCTTCTTGTCTATCTTGGGCGCCTTGTCTATCTCGGCCACTTCGCCGTCTATCCTGACCCTGACGAACCCCTCCTTCTTCATGGCCAGAAGAAGCTCCCTGTGCTCGCCTTTCCTTCCCCTGACTAGCGGCGCAAGGACCAGTATCTTCGTTCCGGAGGGAAAAGTCATGATCCGATCTACTATCTCCTGCGAGGTCTGTCTTGTGATAAGCTTTTTGCATTTCGGGCAATGAGGCATGCCTATCCTGGCGAAAAGGAGCCTCAGGTAGTCATATATCTCGGTCTGAGTGCCTACCGTGGAACGCGGGTTAGATCCTGCGGTCCTCTGCTCTATGCTGATCGTCGGCGAGAGCCCTTCTATATAATCAACGTCGGGTTTGTCCAGCTGTTCTAGGAATTGTCTTGCGTAACTGGACAGGCTTTCTACGTAGCGGCGCTGGCCCTCGGCGTATATGGTATCGAACGCAAGCGAAGACTTACCTGACCCGGAAAGGCCGGTCACGAGCACAAGCTTGTCGCGCGGTATCTCAAGGTCGATATTTTTGAGATTATGCTCTTTGGCGCCTTTTATGAATATAATGTTCTTATCCATGATATTATGTGTAAATATTAACATATATATAAAAATAAAACAAGGGAACGGGGATACCGTTCCCTTGTTTCATGTCCAAAGAAAAAGAATATTATTTCTTTTTCTTCTTTCCGCCTCTTAACATCTTTGCTCTCGACACGTCACCTGCTTTGTCGATGAAATAGAGGTAGCCTTTTACCTTCTTCACAGCGGTCTTCGCTACGACCTTACCGCCGCCGCCTTTCTTATTGCCTCTGGCCATCTTGGTTTCGACGACATTACCCTTCTTGTCGACGTAATAGAGATAACCTTTCTGGCGCTTTATACCAGCCTTTGTGACCTTCTCTGCCATTTAATTCACCTCCTTCCACTTTATAGTTTTGCTTCTTCAAAACTTAGATCGGACGGTGATTCAACCTGGATATAATCTTTCTTTATCCGGGCCATGGAACTGAACAGGTTAGTCCTTACGTACTCACAATCCTTTTCGATCTCTTTTATCAGGCCTTTCATCTTCCGGCGCTTTGAAACGTCGGCGTTCGGGCATCTGCAGACCTGGGTCTTGAAATCGGATTCTTTCGAGAACTTTTTCAAAAAACTTTCTTCGACATAACATAGCGGCCGTATTATGATCACCTTGCCGCCGAACAGCTCCTGCCTGGGGTTCATCCCCGCGAACTCGCCATGGTAGAAAAGGTTCAGGAGCAACGTTTCTATTATATCATCTTTATGGTGCCCGAGGGCAATTTTATTGCATCCGAGCCTGTCGGCGGCAAAGAAGAGCGCTTTTCTCCTGTTCCAGGAACACCAGAAACAATTTACGCCGCGCTTCTTGTCAAGGATCTTTATCTTCTCGAAATGGTATTCGATCTTATTGTTCTTAAAGAACTTTATGAGCTCTTTTTTGTCGACGGTGCGCCCGGCGTCGTAATCGCTCTCGACGTGGATGGCTACGAGCTCGTACTTTACCGGCGCCCATTTGCGTCTTTCGCTTAAAAGTTTTAAAAGAGCATATGAATCTTTTCCGCCTGAGACTCCGACCAGGATCCTGTCCTTATCCTCGATCAGGTTATAGTCCGCGATCGCCTTGCCGATCCTGTTCGAGACGTAGGAACCTATCTTAGAAAGATCTCGCATTATAAGCTTTCATGTCCCGATCCTGACCGACTTAGTCGCGCCTTCCAAAGTAGCTATCGCGGATAAGAATGCCAGCGCGCTCGTCTTGGGATTCGTTTTCGAAGGGACGTTTTCGGTCCTCGTCATGATGCGACCGCAGTCGCCCGCTATCTCTATCTCGTGTATGTTCTTCGTATAACCGGGCGAAGTCACTATCCTCACCCTCGTCTTTTTTGCGCCTATCCCCGCCAGGCTCAATACCGCGGCGACATTCACGTTTTGAGGGAATCCCTTCACCGCGTCTTCGGCGCTTCCCTGGAATACGACCGTCTCCTCTTTTATCTTAGAAACGTCTATCCCCTTCTTAACGAGATATGGAGCCCCTTGAAGCCCTCTGGGAGGTTTTCTGGTGGTCAATGTGACGGAATCTATTTTTCCCGCGGAAGCGGATTTAAGGCCGTCGAGGCCGCATATAGCGCCGCTCGGGATATATACTTTTACTCCTTTTGATGCGGCCTTCTTCAAGAGGGCCTCTTTGCCAAGCAGCCCGCCGACGCTCATTATTACTACGCTTTTACGGATATCGATGCACCTCTCCAATACTGATGCCGATATCTTGGCGCTGGCAGCCTCTACCACTATATCGACCGCTTTTATCAGAGGATCCATGTCAAGGATGCGCACGCGGCCGCCAACAGTTTCCTTAAGCGCGGTTACCTTATGGCGATCGGCGTCACAGACGGCCGCGAGATCCAGCTTGCCGGAGAGCTTCTTGCGGCATGCGAGCGCTATCTCCCTGCCTATCGTACCGCAACCTATTATCCCGATCTTAAGTTTTTTCATTTTCAGCTTTCAGCCATTAATATCCTGCGATCGCAGCGCCCTTCTTCTCGCCTGTCGCCGCAAGCATCCTTTCGAGGGTCTTAGCCGCATTCTCCCTGATATCTTCGGAAACCGTTATCTCGTGCACGAGCATCTCAAGCGAGTGCGCGACCCAGCCCAGCGTAGTGAGTTTCATATGCGCGCATACGAGGTTTTCCGTAGGAAGATAGAATTTTTTATCCTGGTTATCCTTTTGAAGCTTATACAGCATCCCGCATTCCGTGCCTATTATGAACTCCTTGGAATTTGACTTCTTGACGTATGTGAACATGCCGCCGGTAGAGCAGATATGATCGGAGAGCGCGAGAACATCGGGATTGCATTCCGGGTGGGATACCACTTCGGCATTAGGATGAAGTTTTTTCGCTTTCAGCATATCCTCTTCCTGGACGCGAATATGGGTCGGACAGAAACCCTCCCATAGTATTATCTCTTTATCCGGGACCTGTGTCTGGACATAACGGCCGAGGTTCTTATCCGGAACGAAGATGATCTGTTTCTCTTTTAATGACTTTACCACCTCTATGGCGTTGGACGAAGTGCAGGCTATGTCGCTCTCCGCCTTCACCGCAGCGCTCGAATTCACATAACATACCACCGCCGCCCCGGGATACTGTTTCTTCGTGGCCTTCAGCTTTTCAGGCGTTATCATGTCGGCCATGGGGCAGCCTGCCTCCTTGACTGGAAGGAGCACCTTCTTGCCGGGATTGAGTATCGCGGCCGATTCAGCCATGAAATGGACGCCGCAGAATACTATTACATCGGCGTCCGTCCTGACCGCAGCCTGCGAAAGCGCGAGGCTGTCACCGGATATATCGGCGATCTCCTGTATCTCTTCGCGCTGGTAGTTGTGCACGATTATGACGGCGTTACGCTTCTTCTTCAGCTTCTCTATCTGCTTCTTTAACGCCTCGTTATATTTCTGGTCGTCTTTCTGCGAGTATGGCATTTAATTTCCTTTTCTACGGACTATTAACTATGGACTTAACGCATTTACCACGACATTATCTATAAGCCTCGTCTTCCCGATAAAAACAGCGAGCGCAACGAGCACCGGGCCTTTTATGGTAGCGACATCTTTTAAGTTCCCGGGATCGACTATCGACACATAATCGATCCTCGATGATCCTTTAGTCTTTATCATCGCCTTGATAGTTTTTATTACCTTATTCGGGTCCTTCTCGCCTTCTTTTATGAGCGATTGCGCCCGAAGGAGCGACTGATAAAGGATGGCTGCATCCCTTCTTCCCGCACCAGACAGGTATTTATTTCGCGAGCTCTTCGCAAGACCGTCGGCCTCCCTCACTGTCGGAAGAACCCTGATGTCGATATCCATGTTAAGGTCTTCGGCCATCTTCTTTATGACTGCCGCCTGTTGGGCGTCCTTCTGTCCGAAATATGCGGCATCCGGCTTAACTATGCCGAAGAGCTTTGCCACTACGGTAGTGACGCCCCTGAAGTGACCGGGCCTGGACTTGCCGCACAGCCCTTTCGCAAGTCCTTCGACATTCACATACGTCGCGTAACCTTCGGGATAGATATCTTTTGCGGAAGGATAGAATGTTACATCAACGCCCGCGGACCTCGCGAGCTCTTCGTCCCGCCCAAGATCGCGGGGATAATTATTATAATCTTCTTTGGGGCCGAACTGGATGGGATTGACGAATATGCTCATTACGACGATGTCATTGGATATTTTTGCGGCCTTGACTAAGCTTAAATGCCCTTCGTGGAGATATCCCATGGTCGGAACAAGGCCTATGGTCTTGCCTTCCTTCCTGACCATGCGGGAGAACGTCATCATGCGCGCGACGGTATCTATCACCTTCATACTCGTCCCAACTCCTTCAATCCTCTCAGCACAAACTCTCTCTGGCATATCTTGGGGTGCGGTATAACTAAACCGTCTTCCTCTATTATCTCTTCGCCGTAATACAGGATGTCGAGGTCTATCGTCCTGGGCGCGTCTTTCTTTTCGCGAACCCGGCCAAGGGATGCTTCTATCCTGCTCAATTCTTTTAAAAGATCCCGGGGATTGACAGCCGTCTCTACTTCTATAACGCCATTCAGGAACTTCCGTTGCGGGATATCGCTCACCGGTTCAGTCTCATATATCGACGAGACCCGCGTCACTTTCACGTCTTTCACTGCCTTCAACGCAGCTATCGCTTTATCGATATAAGCTTGCCTGTCACCGAGGTTTGAACCGATACCGATGTAGCAAGTGATCATCTAAGCGTTATTTCAGCCTCTCTTTGATGCGCTTCACCGCTTCTACAAGCCTCGACTTGTCGACAGTGATGACCATGCGCACATACCCTTCGCCTGATTCGCCGAAACCATTGCCTGGCGTGGCCACTATGTCCGCCTTATCAAGAAGTTCCTTAGCGAAAGTGGCTGACGTGTGTCTTGCAGGCACGCGTATCCATACATAGAATGTCGCCTTAGGCTTATCGACCTTCCAGTCGATCGAATTGAGCCCATCTATAAGTACGTCGCGCCTTTCGGTATATACCTTCAAAATACTGTTTATGTGCTTATCATAATTATCCAGAGCCGCGACTCCGGCCTTCTGTATGGCTGAGAATATCCCTGAATCGATGTTCGACTTGACCTTTGCAAGGGCTCCGACTATCTCCGGGTTACCGCAGGCAAAGCCTATCCTCCATCCGGTCATGTTGAATGTCTTGGAAAGCGAGTGGAATTCGATCGCGACGTCCTTGGCCCCGTCTATCTCGAATATGCTGGGCGCCTTGTATCCGTCGAATGTTATCTCTGAATAGGCCGCGTCGCAAGCCACTATTATATTACGCTTCTTTGCAAAATCTACGACTTCCTTAAGGAACTTCTTGTCGCAGATCGCCGCCGTCGGGTTGTTCGGATAATTTATGAAGATCATCTTCGCCTTGTGCAGGTTGTGATGATCTATGGCCTTCAGGTCCGGAAGGAAGCCGTTTTCCTCCTTAAGAGGCATCGATATCACCTCTCCGCCCGCGAACAGCGTCCCGGATCTGTATGGAGGATAGCATGGGTCGGGAACGAGGACCGCATCTCCGGGATTTATAAAAGCGAGCGGCATGTGAGCGATACCCTCTTTCGAGCCTATCAGCGGATGGATCTCATTCTCGGGGCTTATATCTATGCCGAACCTGCGCTTATACCACTTCGATATTGCATTGCGGAACTCCGGTATCCCCTGGTCCAAGGAATAGCGATGCGTCGATGGGTCCTTTACGGCCTTATTTAAGGCCTCTATGATGAAATTAGGCGTAGGTATATCCGGGTCCCCGACCCCGAGGTCGATGACATCCCTGCCTTCATCCCTTGCCTTCTTCTTCGCCTTGTCTATCTCTACGAAAAGGTAAGGCGGAAGCTTCTTCAATCTTTCCGATATTTCGAACTTTGCCATCATATTCCTCACAAATCCTTATATGCTCAATACGTCCTTCATCGTATACAAACCTGCTTTGGCCTTGACGATGAATCTTGCGGCTTCAAGCGCGCCTTCAACGAATATATCGCGCGTCTTCGCGCTGTGCGTCAGCTCGATAAGATCGACCGGGCTTTCGAATGTTATGGTATGCTCGCCCACTATCTCATCCTCGCGGATCGACTCTATCGGCACCTTGACGGCGCTCTTCTTAGACTCGATTATCCGGGCAAGCTCCTTCGCCGTACCGCTCGGGGCATCCTTCTTATCGACATGATGCGCTTCCAGTATATTTATAGCATACTCCGGACCGAGCAGCCTTGCGGCATCTTCGACAAGCTTAAAGACGACGTTCACGCCTATCGACATATTCGGAGAAAATACCACCGGTATCGAACGCGCCGCTTCCTTTATCCTTGCCCTTTGCCCGTCATTCAAGCCTGTCGTGCCTATCACGATCGCCTTCTTATGTTTTTCGCACATAGCGAGGTGCTCTATCGTCGCCTCCGGCGACGTGAACTCTATCAAGCAATCGCATGCAGATATGGGGGCGTCGGCATCCTCTCCGACGTCGAACTGCCCGGCCACTTCCAGATCCGGGTCATCCTTTGCAAGTCTTACGATGCTTGAGCCCATCTTTCCTTTTGAACCGCTGACACATATCTTGATCATCGCTTACTCCTCTAGATCAGCTTATATTCCTTCAATACCTTTACAAGCTTCTCTTTATTCTCCGTTGCCATCTCGCAGAGAGGCAGCCTCATCTCCGGATCGATCATCTTCATCAGTCCCATAGCCGTCTTGACAGGTATGGGGTTCGTCTCTATGAACATGGCCTTCACTAGGTCCAGCAGCTTATAGTGCGCTTCCTCGGCCTTCTTCATCTCGCCCTTTGAGGCGAGCTCGCATAGCTTCGCAACTTCCTTCGGGACTATATTGGCGACTACCGATATGACGCCAACCCCGCCTATAGCCATCACCGGAAGCGTCAAGGCATCATCACCGGATATAAGAAGGAACTCTTTCGGACAGGCGCTTCGTATCCTCGCCATCTGCTCGAGCGAACCGGATGCCTCTTTCACCCCTATTATATTCTTTATCTGGGCGAGCCTGGCAAATGTCTCCGGCTCCATATTGACGCCCGTGCGGGTGGGTATATTGTAAAGTATGAGCGGTATCTTGACCGATTCCGCAATAGCTTTAAAATGAAGATACAGCCCCTTCTGGGTAGGACGGTTATAGTACGGGTTTACCTGGAGGCTCGCGTCAGCCCCTACGGATGCGGCGTGCTTTGTTAGCATTATCGCCTCTTCCGTGGAATTTGCTCCTGTCCCCGCTATGACGGGTATCCTGCCGCCGGCAAGCTTCACCGTAAGCTCGATCACCCTCTCGTGCTCGGCATATGAAAGAGTCGGAGACTCCCCCGTAGTCCCGCAGGGAACAAGCGCGGTCGTGCCGCTTATTATCTGGAATTCCACCAGGCTCTTCAATGCAGCCTCGTCGATCTTTCCGTTCTTAAAAGGCGTGACAAGCGCCACCATCGAACCCTTAAACATATATCGCCCTTTCCTTATTAAACCTTTATAGCCCCTTCAAAGACGAGCTTCGCTTTGCCTTCGAGGTAGACGTCCTTAAAAACTCCTTTGGATCTTTCAAAATGGACTTTTAATCTCTCGCCGCTTCGCGTCTGGACATTCACCGGTGAAGTCATGTTAGCGCACTCGGCGCTCAATATCGCGCTGGCAACAGAACCTGTGCCGCAGGCAAGCGTCTCATCTTCAACGCCTCTCTCGTAAGTCCTGACCTTTATATTCTTCTTATCGATTATCTCGACAAAATCTGCATTTGTGCCGCGCGGCGCAAAGGCTTCATGAAAACGTATCGCCGACCCCAGGCCTTTTACGTCCACCTTTTCGATATCATCGACAAAATATACGGCATGCGGAACGCCGGTATTGACAAAGCATAGCTCGTGACCCCTGCCGCCTATCTTTACCGAAACGCCGAGGGCCATATCGCGGGGATTGGTAAGCCTCACCATCACGCCCTCGTTCTTTACGGAGGCCGTCAGAATACCGGCCATCGTCTCTATGTTCATATTCGCGCGGGCGAGGCCCTTGACCTTCGCGTAAAGAGCCATGCATCTGGAGCCATTGCCGCACATCTCCGCTTCGCTACCGTCTGAATTGAATATCCTCATCCTGAGATCAGCTCTTTTAGAGCGCTCGGCCACGAGAAGCCCGTCAGCGCCGACGCCCCACTTCCTGTCACAGAGCCTGATGGCCAATTTCGACAACCCTAAGATACGCCCATTACGGTTGTCTATGACTACAAAATCATTGCCGGTGGCAACAGCCTTCGTGAATTTTATCTTTTTTTCGGACCCTGGACCCTGGACCCTGGACCCTCTCATCTAAGCTCCTTCGGTATGCTCTCGCCCTTCACCAGATCTCTATAAGTTTCGTGCTTTCGTACGACATAAAACTTGTCGCCTACGACCATGACTTCAGATGCGCGCGGCCTTGAATTATAATTGCTCGACATCGTAAAACCGTAAGCGCCGGCCCCCATCACGGCAAGAAGCTCGCCCGACTCCACATGCGGAAGTAACCTCTCCTTGCCCAGAAAATCCCCGGACTCGCATATAGGGCCTACGACATCGGTCTTCTCGCACGTATCTGACGCGGAACTGGCAACCTTGACCGGGACTATCTTGTGATATGCCTCATAGAGGCTCGGCCTTATGAGGTCGCTCATCCCGCTATCGACTATGAGAAACTTCTTCCTCGGGGTGCGCTTGTTATATATGACCTTCGTAACAAGAACTCCGCTATTCCCCGATATGAACCGGCCAGGCTCAAGTATTATCTTAAGCCCCGACTTCGCGAGCATCGGCAGGACCCTTTCGGCAAATGCCTTCGCTGTCTGGGCATGCTCGATAGAGTACATTATTCCGAGCCCGCCGCCGATATTGAGGTATTCCACTTCGATCCTGCAGTCTTTAAGGAACTTTAAGACCTTCTTTATGGCATTCTCAAATGGCTTGGCATCGAGTATCTGCGACCCTATGTGGATGTGCACGCCATTGAGATTAAGGTTCGGATACTTCCACTTATTGTTGAATATCTTATGGACCGTCTCAAAGTCCAGGCCGAACTTGGTCTCGCCCTTTCCGGTAGTAATATAAGCATGCGTCTTCGGTATTACGTCCGGGTTTATCCTTATGGCGACATTGGCCTTCTTCTTCATGGACTCGGCTATATGCTGTATCTGGTCAAGCTCTTCCTCGGACTCCACGTTAAAGAATAGTATGCCGAACTTTATGGCATCCGCTATCTCATCCGGCCTCTTCCCCACTCCGGCATAGACTATCTTTTTCGGGTTTGCACCGACCAGCTTCGCCCTATAGAGCTCGCCTCCGGAAACGATATCAAGACCGGCGCCGTTCTTTACAAGCGCCTTCAATACCGCAAGGCTTGAATTGGACTTTACGGAGAAGCATATGAGGGGCCTCATGGAATTAAAAGCCACCTTAAGCTTTTTGTAATGATCGGCCAGCGTCTTATAACTGTAAAGATAGAAAGGCGTCGGCACTTTCTTCGCGATATCCGCGACCTTTATGCGCTCGCAGTAGAGCTCATTGTCCTTGAAATTAAATTCGTGCATTTTCTAGTTCTTTCGTTTGATCGACCTCTTTGACGATACCGAGACCTTTGGGTCAAATAGCCTGACCACGCTTTTTTTGACGAACTTATCGCAATATCCCTTAAGGGCCGATTCGGGCATCTCTTTTATTGGAACGCCGGTCTTGAGCGATATCTTGACAAGCTTCCCGACGATGGTATGCGCATCCTTAAAGGCGACGCCCTTATCCACCAGATAATATACGATATCTGTGGCATACAAGGATTCATCTTTAAGGTGCCGGGCGATGTTCGCTTTGTTAAATTTAAGGGTCTTGATAAGGCCCGCTAAAAGCTTTAGCTCGCTCGAAACGACTTCGATCGAATTAAACAGCGGCTCCTTATCGAGCTGCATATCCCTGTTGTAGGATAAAGGCAAGCCCTTCATCATCGTGAGGACGCAAACCAAGTTCCCGTATATCCGGCCGGCGTTTCCGCGCGCAAGCTCCAGTATGTCGGCATTCTTCTTCTGCGGCATGAGAGAGCTCCCGGTGCAGTAGGCCTCGTCTATATCGACGAACCCGAACTCTTTCGTAGACCATATGATAAGGTCCTCCGAGAGCCGCGAAAGATGCATCGCGACTACGGAGAGAGCGGCCAATATCTCTATGACAAAGTCCCTGTCGCTTACGGTGTCGAGCGAATTGGCGGTGGCCTCCACCCTGGCTTTAAATCCTTTTGCAAACTTAGCCATGTCGATGTTATAGCTCGACGACGCCACAGGCGTTCCGGCAAGAGCTCCGGCTCCCATCACAGGCTTGATATTGCTCGAAACTTGCGAAAGTTTCAGGCTGTCCCGTTCGAGCATCTGGGCATAAGCCCCGAGGTAGTCTTTCACGTAGACAGGCTGGGCATGCTGCATGTGGGTAAACCCCGGGATAACAAGATCTTTGTTCTTCGCTGCCGCAAGATCAAGCGAAGCAGCAAGTCCGGATGCGAGAGACTCAAGCTCCGAGAGCTTGGCCTTTGCGTAAAGCTTCGTAGTAAAAGCAACCTGGTCATTACGCGACCGCGCCGTCTGGAGCTTCAGCACAAGCGACCCGACCTTCTTCTGGAGCTTGTTCTGTATGTCCGTATGGATGTCCTCGCTTGCGGGGTCAAAAGAATAGTCGCCGTTCCTGGCGGCCGCATAAAGCGATTTCAGCGCTTTACAAAGCTTCGCCGCTTCAACCTTCTTTAAATACCCGGACTTCTTAAGCACCTCCGTATGGACCATTGAGCCCAATATGTCAAACTCTGCGAGCTTATGGTCATACTGGATGGACTTCGAGAATTCATCGGCAAGCGGATCTATCTCCTTCGAGAACCTTCCACCCCATAGCTTCTTAGTCATAACATCCTCGTTTTGCGTTTTGCGTTTTGCGTTTATTTATACGCTCCCTTATACGGCAGTCCCCATATCTGTATAAACCCCTTCGCGAGCGACTGGTCGAATTTATCTCCCTCTTCGTAAGTCGCGAGCTCCTTTTTATAAAGCGAATGCGGTGACTTCCTGCCCACAACTATACAGTTGCCTTTATGAAGCTTCATCTTCGCAACTCCCGTAACGCGCTTCTGCGTCTGGTCGACAAATGCATCAAGTGATTCCCTTAACGGCGTATACCATAACCCGTAATATGTAAGGTCCGCATACTTAAGCGCTATCGAATCTTTATAGTGCAACAACTCCCTGTCGAGCACAAGGCTCTCGAGCGCCTTATGAGCTGTCATGAGGGTCCATCCTGCGGGCGCCTCATATATCTCTCTGGACTTTATTCCTACGAGCCTGTTCTCTACCATGTCGCTCCGGCCGACGCCGGCATCGCCTGCTATCTTGTTCAGCTTTAATATAAGCTCGACGCCGGCCATCGCCTTGCCGTTAAGCTTAACCGGAATGCCCTTCTTGAATTCTATCTCGACATACGTCGGCGCAGACTTGGAATCCTTGACGCTCTTCGTTATCTGATAGACATCCTCGGTCGGCTCATAATAAGGGTCCTCAAGCTTTCCCGATTCTATAGATATGCCCCATAAGTTGACATCGAGAGAATACGGCTTCTTCTTGGTCGTGTCGATGGGAATATTATGCTTCCTGGCATAATCGATCTCCGCCTGGCGAGTCTTCATCTCCCATTCCCGCACCGGGGCCCATATCTTCAATGACGGGTCGAGAGAGCCTATCGTGACCTCGAACCTGACCTGGTCATTACCCTTGCCGGTGCATCCATGGGCAACGTAGGTCGCATTCTCTTTCTGCGCCATCTTGACCAGCCCTTTAGCGATGATCGGCCGCGAAAGCGCAGTGGCAAGAAGATAATTACTCTCGTAAACGGCATTCGCCTTCAGCGCCTTAAAGACGAAATCCCTGACGAATTCCTCTTTAAGGTTCTCGACTACGACCTTCTTCGCGCCTGTCTTTAACGCCCTCTTCTCGTATGTCGGGAAGTCTGACTCCTGGCCGACGTCGGCCATGTAGGCTATGACATCATAACCTTTATTGGCAAACCACTTTATGGCGACCGATGTATCCAGCCCGCCCGAATATGCAAGAACGACTTTCTCTTTCATCTTTTTCCTCACTTTATCTCTGGACCCTGGAACCTGGATCCTCACACTATTTTAACAGTAACAACAATATCGCCTTCTCTACATGTATCCTGTTCTCGGCCTGGTCATATACTATCGACCGCTTGGAATCTATGACCGAGTCAGTTATCTCCTGCCCCCGGTGCGCCGGAAGGCAATGCATTACGAGGCATCCCTTATTCGCCGACCGCAGCAGGCGGTCATTGATCTGAAAATGCCGGAAGTCCTTCTCGCGCTTCGCGGTCTCTTTTTCTTGGCCCATGCTCACCCAGACATCCGTATAGATTATATCGGCGCCCTTTACGGCCGCTTTCGGGTCATGTGTCAGCTCTACTTTGGAACCTGACTTCCTGGCAAACTTTTTTGCCTCTTCCGTCATCTTCTTGGAAGGTTCATACCCTTTTGGCGTAGCTATCTTTATGTTAAGCCCGACTTTTGCGGCAGCGCACATGAGGGAGCTGAGGACATTGTTCCCGTCTCCTATATACGCAAGCTTTATCACCTTAAATGTCCCGAACTTCTCCTTTATCGTGACCAGGTCAGCCAGCGCCTGGCAAGGATGCGCCCGATCACTCAATCCGTTTATTACGGGGACTCGCGAATATTTCGCGAGTTCTTTAAGATCCTCGTGTTTATATGTGCGCGCGACTATGCCGTTAAGGTATCGCGAAAGGACACAAGCCACGTCCTTCACCGACTCCCTGCCGCCCATGTCTATCTCATTGGGGCCAAGATACATCGCGTGCCCGCCCAGCTGGACCATGCCAACCTCGAAAGATACGCGGGTCCTGTTTGACGGTTTCTGGAATATCAGCCCGAGCGATTTGCCTTTAAGAGAATCGGAATAACGCGCCTTATTATTCTTTATCTTTTCGGTAAGGTCGATTATCCGTAATATCTCATTGGGTCCCAGCTCAGCTATCGAAAGCAGGTCTTTCTTCATGATTTCACCTTTTTGAATACTTTGTCAAGTATCGCGATCGCTTTATCGATCTCAAGTTTAGTCACGTTAAGGGGCGGCATGATACGCAATACCGTATCCTGCGTGCAGTTTATCAAAAGCCCTTCCTCCATGCAGAGTTTATAGATCTCTTCGCCGTTTATCTTTAGCTCCACTCCTATGATAAGCGCCATCGCGCGGATCTCTTTTATAAAAGCGTATTTCTTCTGAAGCTCTTTAAGCCTCTTCACCAGGTATGTGCCCATCTTGTTGGTGTTCGCGAGCAGCTTTTCTTTTTTTATAGCCTCAAATACGGCGAGCCCCGCGGCGCAGACTATCGGAGAGCCGCCGAATGTCGAGGCATGCGTGCCTGGCGCAAGGACATCCTGGAACTTGGCGCTCGCGACGCACACGCCTATAGGCAATCCCCCGCCAAGAGCCTTCGCAAGCGTCATGACGTCAGGCGTAATATCGTAATTCTGGTATGCGAACATCTTGCCGGCCCTGCCCATGCCTGTCTGCACCTCGTCGAATATGAGCACGAGCCCCTTCTCGTCGCACAGCGCCCTCAATGCGTTCATGTACGCTTTTGATGCTATGTTGATCCCTCCCTCGCACTGGACAGGCTCGAGCATCACGCCTATCGTCTTATCGCTTATGGCATTCTTCAAAGCTTCAATATCGCCGAAAGGCACGTACTTGAACCCTTCAGGAAGAGGCTCGAAACCCTTCTTCACCTTATCCTGGCCTGTCGCAGTTATCATGGCTAGCGTCCTGCCATGAAATGACTTCAACATCGTTATCACTTCATACTTGCCTTTGTCATGGCCATACTTGCGTGCAAGCTTCACCGCAGCTTCATTCGCCTCGGCTCCGGAATTCCCGAAGAAGACCTTGCCGGGGAAAGAGCTGTCTATTATCGCTTTAGCGAGGAGCGCCTGCTCGACCGAATAATAGTTATTCGATACGTGCATGAGCTTCTTCGCCTGTTTTGCGACACTAGCAGCGACCATCGGGTGGCAATGGCCTGTTCCCGATACCGCCCATCCCGGGAAGAAATCGAGATACTTATTTCCGTCTATATCCACGACCTTTGTGCCGCTCGCCTTGTCAAAACATAGCGGGACGCGCTTATAAGTCGTCATAACATACTTGTCATAAAGCTTTACCACGTCATCTGTCTTCATTTGTTTACCTTTTCCCCTGGACCCCGGACCCTGGCCCCTTGACCCTATTTAACAATTTCCGTCCCCACTCCCTTATCCGTGAATATCTCGAGCAACAGCGCGTGCGGCACGCCCGCATTCAATATATGCGCCTTCTTGACGCCGCCCTTAACGGCATTCACGCAGGAAATCGCCTTCGGTATCATGCCCGAAGCTATTATTTTATTCTTAATAAGCTTATCGACCTCGGAGGCCTTAAGCGTATTATAAAGTGTCGAGGGGTCGTTCTTATCCTTCATTATCCCGTTGACATTCGTAAGCAGTACGAACTTCTCCGCCTTTAAAGCTATGGCGATTTCGCTCGCGACATCATCTGCATTGACATTATATATATGCCCGTCTCTCCCGACCCCGAGAGGATATATGACAGGTATTATATTATCCTCGATCAAGCGCTTGACGACCGTAGTATCTACGGAGGTGACCTCGCCCACGTAGCCAAGATCGACCTCGCCTTTCATCTTCTTCACGCGGATGAGGCTGTTCTCTTTGCCGCTCAAGCCGAATGCTTTGGTCCCTAGTTTCCTTAAAGTGCTGACGATGCTTTTATTTATCGAACCGAGCGCTTTGTCTATTATATGCACTGACTGGCTGTCTGTATAACGCCTGCCGTTTATGAACTTTGGCTCTATCCCGGCCTTCTTCATCATCTTGGAGATGAGCGGCCCTCCGCCATGGACTATTATAGGGCGCATGCCTGCATAGTTCATGAATATTATGTCTTCGAGAACTCCCTCTTCTATGCCATTCTCATCTACGGCAGCTCCGCCATACTTTATGACCACGACCTTTTCGAAGAAGTTCTTTATATAAGGAAGCGCCTCTATCAGCACCTCGCTCTTCCTGATGGCTTCTTTCATCATGTGGAATACTCCGAATTTATAGCAACATACTCTTTAGAGAAATCGCATGTCCATGCTTTGGCCGAGGCCTTACCGCTCTTAAGGTCAAGCTTGACATATACCTTCTTGCCGCTCAATAGCTTGCTCGCCTTTGCCTCATCAAAAGGAATACTGGCCCCTCCGGACATCAACTTCATCTTGCCGATATATATGTCCGCCTTGTCAGGGTCAAATTCTATGCCGCTTGAACCTGCCGCGGCAGCTATCCTGCCCCAGTTGGGGTCCATGCCGAATATGGCGCATTTAAGAAGGTTCGAAGTGGATATCTTACGCGCTATCTTTTTGGCGTCTATGACGCTCTTCGCGCCCGAGACCTCTATCTCTACAAGCTTCGTCGCGCCTTCTCCGTCATCGGCAAGCATCTTGGCAAGCTCGCTCGTAAGATACTTCAATGCCCCGACGAATCTCTTATAGTCAGCGCCCTTCGAGGCCACTTTCTTGTTGCCGGCAAGGCCGTTAGCCAGTACAAAGCAGGAGTCATTCGTCGACATGTCGCCGTCAACCGATACCATATTAAATGAATCTCCGATCGATTCTGACAGGGCTTCTTCCAGCATCTTCCTGGATATGGAAGCGTCTGTCGTTATGAATGCCAGCATCGTCGCGTGGCGTTCGAGTTTCATATCGGGGTGGATCATGCCTACGCCTTTACACGCCCCGCCGATAGTTACGGTCGCCCCGCCTATGAGCTCCTTAACGGCAAGCTCCTTCTTCCTGGTGTCAGTCGTCATTATCGTCTCGGCAAATATCGAGCCATTTTTCCTTGAGAGCCCTTTCACAAGAGCAGGGATGCCGTCGCCTATCTTCAATACCGGAAGCGGCCTTCCTATAATGCCTGTCGAAGCCACAAGCACCTCTTCACGCTTGAGGTCCAGCGCCTTGGCCGCAAGAGCTGTCATGACCAGGGCATTCACATCGCCCTTCTTTCCATTCGCGCAGTTGGCATTGCCGCTATTTACTATGATCGCCTGGTGGACCTTGTTCGAAAGATGGACCTTGCTTATCTTGACCGGCGAGGCCGCAAAACGGTTCGTCGTGAAACTTGCCGCAGCCACAGCAGGGACCTCTGAATATATGAGCCCGAGGTCTTTATTGCCGGACTTCTTTATGCCGGCCTTGATACCGCTGGCCAGGAATCCTTCCGGAGCCGTAACCCCGCCCTTTATTAATATCATCCCAATCCTTCCGTTTCATCGAAACCGCACATGATATTCATGTTCTGCACTGCCTGTCCGGCCGCGCCTTTCTTAAGATTATCTATGCAGGAAACGGCTATCAAGGTATTGCCCGTAACCTTGAGCCCTATGTCGCAGTAGTTAGAGCCGACAATGTCCCTTATCATCGGGAGCTTGCCCTCGTCGGATATCCGGACGAACGGCTTTCCCTTGTAGAAATTTTTATATATCTCTACGGCACCCTTTGTATCAAGCCCTTTGACGAGTTTCATATATATCGTAGAAAGGATGCCCCTGTTCATCGGGACCAGGTGCGGCGTGAATACGATATCCAGCTCTTTGCCCGCAATGTCCGAAAGTATCTTATTTATCTCCGGCTTATGCTGGTGCTCATTTACCTTATAGGCCTTAAGATTCTCATTTATCTCGCAGAAAGAGAGCGCAAGGTCCGGCTTCCTGCCGGCCCCGGTAGCGCCGGATTTTGAATCGGCTATTATCGAGGACACATCTATCGCCTTCTCTTTAAGCATGGGGGCTACGCCTAGTATCACGCTAGTCGGATAACATCCGGGATTAGCGATAAGCTCCGCCTTCTTGACCTTATCGGAATAAAGCTCCGGCAGGCCGTAAACGGCTATGGGTATATTGGCTTTATCCTTATGCTCCGCGCCATACCATGTCTTATATGTATCGGCCGGCAGCCTGTAGTCAGCGCTCAAGTCTATGACCCGCTTCTTCGCCTTCAAAAATACAGGCACGATCTCCATCGATATCCTGTGAGGCAGCCCCAAAAACACAAGATCTACGTTCTTCGCCATCTCTTCAGGGTTCGGTTTTTTGCATATGATGTCCACCTTGCCTTTGAAAGCCGGGAATATGGACGAGAACGGCTCTTCCTTGTCTATGACCGCGGAAAGCTCGGTTATCTTGACGCCTTTATGATTGACGAGTATCTTTATTACTTCCTCGCCGGCATATCCTGTTGCACCTACAACTCCGACCTTTATCATCGTATATTCCTCCTAATAATATTAGTATTTCATATTAAAACAAAGAACCCATCCTGTCAACTAAAAACATCGTCGGAGTTGACCGGATGGGTTCTTTTATTTCCGTCGAGGTAATGTTACCTCTTCGAGTACTGGAATCTCCTTCTGGCTCTCTTCCGTCCGTATTTCTTTCGTTCTCTCATCCTGGAGTCGCGGGTAAGATAGCCTGCCTTCTTCACTGAATCTTTCAAAGCCGCATCCATCAGCACCAGCGCCCTGGCTATGCCCTGCCTCATGGCGCCTGCCTGGCCGCTTGAACCGCCGCCGCTGACCGTAGCGAATATGTCGATCTTTCCGCTAAGTTTTGCGACAACCAGATCTATCGGCTGCATTATTATAAGACGGTGGACCTCTCTTGGGAAATAGTTCTCAAAAGGCCTCTTATTGACCGTGACTTTACCTTCTCCGGGCATTATCCGCACTCTTGCTACGGAATTTTTTCGCCTGCCCGTGCTTTTATACTCTATCTTCTCTGCCATTATCTCGTCTTGCTCCTTACGCTATGTTGAGCTCTTTTGGTTTCTGGGACTGGTGCGGATGTTTATCGTCGGCGTAGACTTTGAGCTTCTTTAAAAGCTTGGCGCCGAGCTTGTTCTTGGGAAGCATGCCCTTTACCGCGTGCCTTATGATGTAATCCGGCTTCTTCTTCATCACGGTCTCATAGGTCTCTTCGTTCAATCCTCCGGGATAAGCGGAATATCTCTGATAGACCTTCTGCTCCGGCTTCTTCCCCGTCACTCTTACCTTGCTGGCATTTATGACTATCACTTCATCGCCCGTGTCCTGATGCGGCGAATAGATGACCTTGTTCTTGCCCATCAATACGGTCGCTACCTTAGTGGCGAGCCTGCCGAGAATCTTGTCCTTGGCATCCACTATGTACCACTGCTTCTGTATATCTTTCTCTTTTGCTATAAATGTCTTCATATTTTGCCTTATTCCTTGCAATGTCCCTAGTTCCGTAAAGTGCTGTATGTTAGCACACGAAAGGCTTAATGTCAAATGTTTTTTTGGCTTCTCCCCCTCTCGGGTGGTAAGGGTGTCTTCCAGCGACCAGGCGGCCCTTTTGGGGTAGGTCTGTCGCTTGACGTTCGCTCAGATTAGCCATCTTCGCTCACTCCGGAAAAATTTTGATGGCCGTCCAACCCGGACTATATGAAGAACTA
>JAGVGJ010000032.1 GCA_020057115.1 Candidatus Omnitrophota bacterium
AAAGGCGTAAAAACAAGGGCTTCTCCGACGGGCGATGACTATTTTACCGACGGAGAAATAGAATAATTACAAATAGGGTTTTTCAACGGTCTCAAGTTGAGAATACCTGCGTTATCGCGCCGCCGTCTACGTGCATCTCATCGTAAGTCTTCCCATCCGCCTCAACTTTAATATGGACCGGCGGGAATACTATCGGAAGCGAGGCAGAAGCAAGCGTGACCTTGCGAAAGAGATCGACATCGCCTTTACATGCTATTTCCCCCATATTCCAGACAACGAACCTCTGCGCGTCAAGATTGGTAGTCCCTACGAACAGCCTGCGCCCGCGCTTGTGCTCAACTGCTATCTTCTCAAGCAATTCTTTAGTGGCTATCACGGCTATCTTCTTCGCAAGAGGAGCTGTGGAATAAACAGAATCGCCCAATAACGGCCCGACCACGCCTCTTGACCTCATGACATTCTTTGTCGCCATGGTCGTATAACATTCTTCTAGCTCATCATCATATTCGCTCCCCAGAAATGCAAAAGGCGCTATCAAGGCGCCTGTGGAGACGCCTGTGACTACCTTAAAAACCGGCCTGTCGCCATGTTTGGACCAGCCTTTCAATAGCCCGGCTCCATATGCGCCGTTAGCCGCGCCTCCGGATATGGCAAGCACAGGATAGAATATTGATCCGTCGGGCCTTTTAGGATAATCTTCCGGCTTCTCTTGATTGAACGAAAGGAGCAGGTCTTCTTCGAACTGGGCATTCGGCATGCCCATAAATGTCCTTATATCCGCGAGATTATCTACGGTGGCCTTGGAGATGAGCTCCGGAGGAACAGGATCGCGGCTTGTTGCGCAACCGGCTATGGCAAGCGAAATTACAAGAGCGGCTATGAACGACATGCTGCGCAAAGTTTTGAGCATCCTAGAGATCCTTTTCATGGTTCGCAGCATTATTTTATCCTGCCTTAATTGTTATCCTGGGCCGGCGGCTGCACGACCTGATAATATACTCCGCTCCCGCCGAAATACGGCTTATACCATGTGCCATTAAATTGATAATATAAAGTCCCTTCTACATTTGTACCCTTACTCCCGGGCGGCAGGCTCGCGACCTGAGTCCCTATGGGCAGGGATGCCGGCACCTGTTGAATAACAGTCTGAGATGGCTGCTCTACAACAATGGTATCCGGCTGGGCTGCGCCTACGGCTACCGCTCCGAGTGCCGTCCCTACAACAAGCCCTGCAACGGCATTATCGCCCCACCCGTAACCATTCACAGTAACATTGTTCCCGCTGTTATTATTATTGGTATTATTATTGTTGTTATTGTTATTGTTGTGCCTATGGTCGCCGTGGTCACCCTGGCCATGATCGCCGCCGTGATATTCACCGCCTCCATGTTCTCCGGGCCGATCTCCGCGGCCAAGCCCTTCGCCGCGCTCGCCTCCGCCGTCGAATTCACCGCCGTGGGCTTCCCCGCCCCGGCCGCCCGACCAGCCGCCGCCTCCGCGAGATCCGCCGCCTCCATGAAATCCGCCGCCACCGCGTGCATAAACGTCACCTATACCCCACAACGCCATTACCGCTACCGCCATCATAATGATCATTATCTTTATGGTTTTCATGGTTACACCCCCTCGGCTGTTTTAGCGCTCGCCGCATCTCGAGGACCTGCCTTTCCGCCTTGAGACGGATAGCGGAAATCGATCTTCGATGCGTTGGTCGTATTTTTGAACACGAATATATCCGCGCCTACGGGTTCATCGAGCTTCCAATCGCCAAATTCAACTGTGTAGCTTGGCTCATTTACTGTATCGAGATATGTCGCGCATACCATCCGCGGTAAACGGTCCTTTGTGTCGATCCAGATCTGCCATTCAACATCCTTGTTCGAGAATACGAGATGGTCGGTCTCAACGCTCCCCGCTCCTGACAGAGGCCGGATAGTCGACTGGCCTACATAGAGCGCTCCTGCAAGGCCTTCGGCAAGGACAGCGTACGGGTTTGAGACGAGTATATCCGCGAACGGGAAAGACTTTCCTTCCTCATTGTACGCCTCTTCGAACATCGCGTCGATAGCAGGGGGCGCGGACTTTATGGCGTAGAGATTCTTCGCGGGCGAATACAACGTGACGGTCTTACCGTCAAAATAGAAATCATGCGGTGCGAGATCTCCGGACGTGCTGACGAAGAGCTTGTCCGGTCCCTGCATGACGACCTGCGAGATACCATACATATTGATCCAAACTCCTGCGGATGTCTCAAAAGGGATCATGCTCCTGGCTTGAAACCTCATGGTCTTCGCATTGGAAAGCGCATCGCTCATTTTTTGGAGAATATCAAGGGCGCGCTGGTCCATAACCGGCTCTGGTGATACGACCTGGTCTTTGGCCTCGGCCCATACGGAACCGCAAGTCGCCGCAAAAAGACAGACCGATAAAACTACCGCAATGCGGGTCTTTCCAGACATACTACCTCCTTTTATTTGTCTATAGTATAAATTAAGAACGCCCTACAAAAAAGATAAAAGTCACAAGCATAAAGAGCGGTCCGAGCACGCACAAAGACCATAGCATGTATCCGAAGAAACTCGGCATCTTTATCTTGTTATGCTCGGCTATGGCCTTAACCATGAAATTCGGACCATTACCTATATATGTATTCGCCCCCATAAATACGGCGCCGCAGGAGATCGCTTCCAGATATTTTTGCCCGACAGGATGTACCGAGAGCCCGTGAAGCCCTTCTCCGGCCAATTTAAGAACTCCCTTGGCCAGGCTTGTGAATGTCAGATATGTAGGAGCATTATCGAGAAAACTTGAAAGAGCCCCTGTCATCCAGAAGAATTGCCATGGCTGGTCGATGCCGAATTTCGAGCCGCGTGTTTCAAGTATGAGAAGCGCCGGGACCATCGCGGCAAATATCCCTGCAAAGATAACGGCGACTTCAATTATAGGATTAAAATTAAAACTGTTGCGCTCATGGATCCGTCTTGGCGTAAGGCCATATGATAGTATAGCCAGGATCACAAAGCAGGATATCTGCGTCGTTTTGGATAATAAAGAACCGAACGGTTCTCCTAATATGGCCGGCCCATCCAGATGACAGAGAAAATAGCCTGAGATGAGCGTCACGGCTATGACTAAAAATAGGAAAATAAAATTACGCCTGCCTTCTATCGCGAAATGCTCTGAGAGAACGGGTTCCTCCTGCATGACTTTATCGCGTTCGCCTTTTGGCTCGCGCGAGAAAAAATATCTATCGATAAGATAATAGCACGCAAGCAGCGAGGCCACCACGAACAGGAATTGCGGGAATAGCCGAAAAGTCCATGCGAACTTTATGCCTTTGATAAACCCCAAAAATAGCGGAGGATCGCCCAACGGGGTCAGAAGCCCGCTTGAATTAGAGACTATGAAGATAAAGAATATTATGGTGTGGACTTTGTGGTGGCGCTCGTGGTTCGCGCGCAATAAAGGCCTTATGAGAAGCATGCTCGCTCCGGTGGTCCCGATGAAATTCGCGAGCATCGCGCCTATAGCAAGAAATGCCGTATTGACGAGCGGCGCGCCTTTAAAAGAACCGCGGATATATATGCCTCCGGATATCACGAATAGCGCTCCGAGGAGCGCTATAAAAGCGCCGTATTCGATAGCTGCCCGCGCAAGTATCTCTTTATCTGTAAAGAGAAAAAATACGGCGACCGGCAGGCCGAACATAATGGAGACAATAGCTTTATTGCGGTTCTTCTCCCAGAAATACGGGGCGACAAGCGGCAGAACAGCAATAGATAAAAGTAATAGCGCAAATGGCGCTACGAATAATGCCGTTAACGGGCCGGAGAGCTCGGCAAAGAACCGCAAGATGCCTTCTAATCCGTTATTCATCCTACCACCCCTTCTATTTCATCACCGGCGGTTGGCCCGTAGATTCTATGACCGACAGCCAGAGCGGGCTGTGCGGCTCGACGCGCCTGCGGCCTTCGGCGATGATAGGCATCGGTATGTGGACATACGCGTTATTCACAAGGCCGATGACCATCTCCGTCCGTCCTGACATTCCGGCATGGACGGCATATTCGCCGAGCATAAAGCAATATACGCTGTCTAGCGGGTTTGCCGGTATCGCGCGTATGATATAGCTTGGGTCTATATATTTAAGGCTAACGTCGATCTTCTCTTTCTTGAAATATTCGTTTATCTGGTCTTTTAAGAATATCCCTATATCCTGGAATTTGATATTGCCGGAGGCGTCGTGCTCTCTGCTCTCTCCGGGAATAAGTTCCTGCCCGGCTCCTTCCGCGACAAGGACAACCGTGTGGCCGCGCCGCAGTATCCGCTCTTTGAGGACCGCAAAAAGTCCGTGTTTGCCCTCAAGCGCAAACGGCACCTCCGGGATAAGGACGAAATTAGCTTCATTCACGGCGAGCGCCGCGAGGCATGTTATAAATCCTGAATGGCGGCCCATAAGCTTAACAAGCCCGATACCGTTCGGCTGCGATATCGCTTCGGTATGCGCCGTCTCGATCACCTTGCAGGCTATAGAAGCCGCTGTAGCAAAACCGAAAGACCTGTCTATATGGAGGATATCATTATCCACCGTCTTGGGAACGCCTATTATGCTTATATTGAGCTTGCGCTTTTTTACCGCTTCGGATACTCTTAGCGCCCCGCGCAGCGTACCGTCCCCACCTATCACATAAAGCATGTCGATCTTATTTTTCTCAAGAAAATCGACTATTTTTTCGGCGTCCTGTTTTCCGCGCGACGTGCCGAGGATCGTCCCTCCCTGCCGGTGTATGTGGTCAACCATGTCCGGGACAAGCAGGATCGGCTCAAGCTTGTATTCAGGGATAAACCCCTGGTAGCCATTCCTTATTCCGAGGACACGACGCACGCCATAACGATAATGGAGCGTCAAGACTATCGAGCGGATCACGTTGTTGATGCCGGGACATAGCCCGCCGCATGTCACGATAGCGGCGGATGTCTTTGAAGGTTCGAAGAAAATGTTGCGGCGTAGGCCGGCCTGTTCATAGGATACCAGTTCTTTCCCGTCAGGCCTTGGGCAATCTATGTTCTTAGTGCTGATATCTGCCAAGACGCGGTCATCGTCTGCGATAAAGACAGTTTTATGGAATTCGCGAGGGAGAAGCTTGAGCAATGGCGTCTCGATCGACGGTTTACCCAATGTAGAGATCGCGGTAGATTTGGCGCCGTTCATCTTAAGCTCCTTCTTTATTAAATATTCTTCTCGGCCATGTCTCCCGCAACCGGCAGTTTATAAAGCTCGCCGTTATAGGCCTTCAGCATCAGTATTATCCATAATACAAACTCGAATATTGCCAATACATACCATAGCACCCAGCCCAGCAGTGGTATTATACCCAGAAACATACCTACCACAAACAGAAATCCGAATGTTACGATCGACTGCATCGCGTGGAACCTGACGAACTTATTCTCCTTCTCTATCACATAGAATACTATGCCGCTTATAAAACCCAAAAGATAGCATAAGAGCGCCTCCAGGTTCGGCTGCATGCCAGTCGATGTCTTCCCGAGATCCTTATTTTCCACGCTTTCCTCCTTTATCAGTTTGTACCATTTTACCCTGAAGAAGAGTCTGGTTCAACCGCCTTACGCAGGTCTTCCCAGAACTTCTTCCTGTTCTCCGAATCGGCGGGTGAAAGCGCCGGAAATTCTAAAAACGGTATCCTGACATTATCTTTGACTAGCTCCTCTTCCAATATCTCGGCCATTATGCCTTTAAGCGCCAGCCCGGACGGATCCGGATCATCAACAGGGTTTGGGGATTCCGTCTGGTATTTGTTTATCTTGTGCTTTCCCCAATTGATGCCGCATGAAGGGCTGTTTTCAAGCCCCAGGAAACAAGTGAGACGGTAATTATTCTTGATAAATTCCTTGACCATCAACATGGGCACTTTAAGTAATTCTTTGCAATGATCCCGGAAGAATATATTATCATATTGCTGGCGTCCCTGGGGATTACGCATGAGCCCCATGGCGCTCGTCTCCGGACAGAGATACTGGATGATACCGACGTGTTTCTCCATGAGATAATTCATAAGTTCCTGAGATAACGGAAAGTTCTGCCCCAATATATGGACCCTGCAGTAAGGATTTACAAGACACTGGGCGATCAATATTATCCTTTTATCTTTCTTGCTCATATACCCTCCTCGTCCGACAGGATATCTACATCCCTACATAAGCCTTGAGTCATACGCCCAGTGGAGCACTGCCTGGCGCTGTCTGGGCCTGCACTCAAGATCCCCGGCCCGGCAATGTTTGTATATCTGCGCTATATGCCTTCGTATCGCCTTCCACCTGGCTACCTGGCGCCTGTCTTCTTCACCCAGCCGCCGACCCATATAATAGCGGCAATACCACTGAAACCACCCCCGCGGGTCATCCGGATATATCCATCCCTTTCTCTTCCAGTACCAGAGCGGCTTACTGGCATTCACGCCGAAATAATTCAGCTTCGGATCGTGGCGCTCGGAACAGAGCTTTGCCTTCTTGAACCAGTCCGCGGGGAACTCTTTCCGGCAATCTGTCATGTACTTGCCGCCGAACACTCCGAGCGCAAGCATCTGTTTCGGGGTGAGCTCCGGCTTAAACTCAGGATCGAAATTCTTCCCAACAGGCTCCGTCCTGATATACCGGTATCTCTTCTGCATCTTGTCGTTTACGACCACGATGATATTTTTCATTGTCCTGCAGATGTCCGATTAAATCCGGTCTTAGTCAGTCTTCTTTGCCTCATAGACAATGTTGCCGCCCACTATCGTCTTTAAGATCTTGACGTCCTTAAGATCTTCTTTCGGCATCGTCAATATATCGTCGGACAGAACTGTCATATCGGCATACTTGCCCGGCTCGATAGAACCCTTCATGTCGGCCTCGCCCATCGACTTTGCGGCCCAGATAGTCCACATCTTGAGCGCCTCGGTTATGGATACCGCTTGTTCGGGCACAAAGATGCCTTTATCCGATTCGCGCGTAACGCTGGCGTAAATAGCCAGGAACGGATTTATATTATCGAGATAGATACCGGTAACATCTGAACCAGCAGCCGGTTCAAGTCCCGCATCGATCATGGAACGGAACTTGAATCCCGTGACCGTCCGCTCGGAGCCCATATTCTCATAGTCCGCCTTGACGAGATCCAGAAGCCATGTCGGCTGTATCGATATCTTGAAATTTTTATCGATCAGCGCCTTGGCCCTGGTGAGCTGTTTGTCGCTCATCTGGAACATCCCGAAATGCTCGATGCGCACTATCTTTTCCGTAGCCCCTCGCTTGATCTGGTTTTCGTAAGCGGTCAGGCCTATGTCCATCGCTTCATCGCCCGAACAATGCATCATGCTTATCACGCCATTCTTGTCGGCGATCCCGGCAAAACGGTCTGCATCGGCTTGAGGCGTAACAAGGGTCCCTCTGCCGCCCGGGGAATCGGTATCGAAATGACCTACATACGGCCCATACATGAATCCGGTACGGCAGTCATTCTCGCCGTCTATCCAGACCTTTATGGCTCCGAACTTATACCAGGCAGGGTCGGCTGTTTCCGGCATGCGGAATTTCGCAAGGTCTTCGGGCATGTCTTTGCCGTTAGCCGACGTCCAGATCGAGGTAGTGTAGCGGATGGTTGGCTGCACTTTGGCCCCTGCTATTTTTTGCAGGACAGGCAATGCGGCGGCTGGCGTGATGGCCATGAATGACGTGAACCCGTGAGCATTCCAGAACTCCTGGATGTCCTTCGTATAATATTTTTCAAGCTGCGCAACCGTTGGGGTTGTCGGCACGTCGGCCTGGGCATCCGTCAATACGCCGGTAGGCTCGCCATCTTTATCGAGTATCACGGAGCCGCCGTGAGGAAGCTTTGCCATGCCTTTCGTGATGCCGAGCTTCTTTAATGCCAGAGAGTTCGCTATGCCCATGTGGGTGCCGTTCGCGACCAGGATGGGATTATCCGGCGAGGCCAGGTCAAGTTCGGCTTTAGTCGGCAGGCGCTTCTCTTCGAATTTATTTTCGCTCGCCGAGACGCACGCGGCAAATATCCACGCCCCCTTGGGGGCCTTCTTCGCCCACGCGGCAATATGCTCGAGCGCCACTTTGACAGACGGGGTCTCCGGATACCGGCAATCGACCCATGTCTCCTTCATCATCATGGCTTCCATGGGATGGCAATGCGCGTCGATAAGCCCCGGCACAACGGTCTTACCTCCTAGGTCTATCATCTTTGTCGAAGGTGCGGCGAGTTTTTTCAATTCGCCCGCGGCGCCGACCTTCATGAACTTGCCGTCCTTGACTGCAACTGCGTCGGCCGTGGAGCCGCCCGCGTCGAGCGTCACGATATTGGCATTATAATAGATGACATCCGGCTCGTCTTGAGCCGAAGATACAAATGCCGGCACAGACAAGAATGCCGCAACAATAAGCGCTGCTAATAATTTTCTCATACGCATCTCCTTTGGTTCGTACGCACGCTACATGATCCGCCCAATCTTTAGCAGATGCAGTATAACCGGTTATCTTCAACTTGATAATACAGAGGAGCGACCTTGACCTTAGGGTATCTCTTGCGCAGCCTGTTTGTTTCGCTCGCTATAAAATCTATTTCATTGCCTATCTCATGCATCGGGGCCATATTCATAAAATGATCCTCGGCCGCTTTCTTGCTCCAGCCGGCATTATCGACCAGGCCTTTGATAAATTCTTCTTTCCTTGATATCAAGTCGACCATCCCGCAATGATTATGGCCGATCAATGCGATATGCTTCACCTGTCCTACGGAGATCGCGTACGAGACCTTGAACTCGCTATATCGCAGATTTGCCCCTCCGGAACGGATAATAAACGCGAAATTGTCGGGGATATGGAGGTGCTTGCGGTTATCCATGCACATGCCGATGAGAAGCCGTGCCTGTGAATATGCATCAAATTTGCGGTCCAGATTATGGTATTCCAGCAATAACCCGATAGGATTGTTGCGATATTCCTTGGGGATGTCTGTCTTTTTGATAATTGGTATAATTTTATGTTTCATAAGACCAGCCAGATCCTATATCATCCCATGGCGCAAGTCCCGCCACCGAGCTTTGTCTTGTACAATTTTTTATTGTATGGCAATTTCATGAGCAGCATTCCCATAAGGCAATTATCGGTCAGTCCGGCGTATATAAGGCCGCAGCATACAAAAATTGAAATGCCTAAAAACCACGGATTTATTATCTTTGCCAATATTATTCCTGACAGGATCAGGCTCCCCGCGATAATTCTCACCTGGCGCTCCAGGGATATCCCCCCGAGCCCCTTGATGACCGGCAATTTTTGTTTCTGCCATTGCGTCATGCCGCCGTCCATCACCTTTACCGACTGGATGCCGGATTGTATCAGCATGTCTGCCGCCATCGGCGACCTGTTCCCTGTCCGGCAGAGAACGACATATGACTGCCCGGCGCGGTTTAATTCATCTATCTTCCCCATCAGCATGTCTATGGGGATATTGATCGAATCCTTAATGTGCGCCTCATTAAACTCCATTGCAGACCGGACATCAAGATATTTGACATTTGGATCATTGGCGGTCAGCGCATACGCCTCTTTGGGCGAGACCATCTTCAGGGAGACGGCGTCCCCTTTTTGATTTACGCGCACGATATTATCGATATTGAAGGGTTTTGGAATGGTCTTGGAGCGCATGCCGGCCGCAAAATCAGCCTTATTCAATTCTTTCAGAAAAGGATTGTCCGATTTTTCCCTGGCTATAGTCGAAGACTTTTTTTCATGATAGTCATGCCCGGGATAGACTGTCGTCCCGTCAGGAAGCGTTTTCAGCTTCTGCAGCGTATCGAACATCGATTCCGGAGAGCCGTTCTGAAAATCGGTCCTCCCTACGCTGCCGATCAAAAGCACGTCGCCGGTAAAAAGCATGCCATTCCAGAAGACGCTTATGGCATCGTCCGTGTGCCCGGGCGTATAGATGATCTTGACCCTATCGCCGCCGATAGTCATTTCATCGCCATCTTTGACCCTGCGATCCGCAACCATAGAGACGGCTTTTTCATGCATGACCACTACTGCATTAAGCTCTCTTTTCAGCACCATCGCCAGGGAAAAATGGTCGGCATGAGTATGCGTATCGATGATAAATTTAAGCTGTAGGGCGTTTTTCTTTAAATAATCGCGGTATGGATCCCTGAGGCTTATGTGCGGATCTATGATCAAAGCCTCTTTTTGCGAACTCAAGATATATGAATAACAGCTGCCTGCGATAAATTGTTTCACTTTTATCCTTAATATCTTTGCAGAATGGGCGGTGAAAATTATTACTTGTTGCTTACAAAAATACGCCTCAAAGAGTCTCCGAGCCGTCCCTTCTTCACCTCTCGCACTAATACGCTCCATAATAGGCTCGGACCGGCCGCCGCGAATATGACGATCTCGTTAAAATCAAAGAATTTCACTGCGGCGAATTTCTTCAATATCTTTAATATCTGCAGAGGCGAATAGAATGAAAATTTTATCTGCCTGCCTATTTTTTTTAAGCTAGCGTGGCTATAGGTATCCGAGTAAAGCTCGCCCCGCGCGGTAACGTGATACCCCGGCGTATTTTCCGCAACTTTCCTAAGCGGAGAAAATTTCTCAATGCGAAGCTTCTGGAATGTGATGGAGTCGAGGCAGATCTCTTTTGCGAACTTCGCTATGTAGAGCATCTCTTTCTCGGTCTCGCCTATGTTGCCGTAAATAAAGTAGCCGTGATAATAGATGTGGTATTTTTTCAATACGGCAAAAGATCTCCGTATCGTGCTTGAGTCAAACCCTTTGTTAAGCTCGGCCAGAATATGATCGTGCGGAGATTCTATTCCCATAAAGAGCATCTTAAATCCTGCTTTTACCATTTTGTCGAGAAGCCTGGGGTGTTTGGCTATTTCGATGCGAGCCTGCGCCAGGAAGCGTTTCTTTATTTTACGCGCTATTATCAGGTCGCAGATATCTTCCGACCTTTTTATGTCTGTAAAAAAGTTATCGTCATTAAACAGTATCGTGCTGGCGCTGATCTCTTCTATCTCTTTCACGACAGATCCAACGCTGCGCGCCGCGTAATCTCTTTTTTGGCCGAGAGGATTCAGGTTGAATGTGCAGAATTTGCAGTTGAAAGGGCATCCCCTCGCGCTTAAGACCGAATCAAACGTCATGCCTGCCAGGGCGATACCGTTTACCCTCATGTAGTATTTATTCCGTCTCAAGGAGCGGTCCGGCGCTCCTATGATATCTACGTCCGGTAATGGCCTGTTCGCGTTATGGACTATCCCGGAACTGTCTCTATACGAGATGCCCGGAATATTTTCATACGGCACGCCCCGCAATATCTCTTTTATCGTCTCTTCCCCCTCGCCTCTGACAATAATATTTATCTTTGGACAGGCCAGAAAGAGGTTCTCGACTTCTACGGTAGCTTTATACCCGCCTACGACTAAAGGTATGTCGTCAGGCAGTAAGTTCAACAGTTTGCAGATCTCTTCATATTGGCGGTCCCATCCTACGCTGACGCACACGATGTCGACATCCTTGCGTATAAAATCGATCAGCTTGCCGGTATCGCACAATTCTGTTTCATACCGCAGGTCGAGAAGGGTTATTTTATCCGCGAATCCTTTAGCGCTGGTGGCCACATACTCAAGGCCTGTGGGCGGGAAGAGCCCCATAATGCTCGTTGCGGTATTCTCGATATAGGGGTTTAGGAATAGGGCGTGTTTATATTTCATCTATATATTTCCGTTTCTCAAAATCGTATTCTTTCATGGCCGCGTCGAGTTGAGTATAACAGGAATCTATCTTTTCCGCCAGCTCTTTCAACTCTCTCGAAAGCTCGCTCCGTCGGATGGCTCCGAGGCCGCCTTTTGCCGAAGCCTTCGCCAGCTCCTCGTTAACAGCTGCCACTCTGGCCTCGGAAGAGATTATCTCATCCTCCAGGCTCTTGACCTTCTCTTCGAGAGGCTTTAAGATCTTGGATCTCATCGCGACAAACTCCGCGCGGGCCTTTCTTTTCATTTTACTCGTATGCCCTTTAACGACGCGCACTGTCTCGTTTTTCGGCGGAACTGATGGAATCTGTTCGGGTATGGCAACCGGAACGCTGGGTGGTTTCACGACGGGCTTATTCTCATCGTCATCTTCCCACCCAACGCTGTCCAAAAACTCCCGGTAATTACCCGGATACAAAAATACCCTGCCGTTCTTGAACACGATGAGCTTTGTCGCCACTTCGTTCAGAAAATGCTCGTCGTGCGCTACCACGAGCGCCGCGCCCTCGAAATCTCTTACGGCATCCATCATCGCCTGGCAGGATTCGATATCAAGATGGTGCGTGGGCTCATCCAGAAAAAGGATATTAGAAGGCGCTACGAGGAGTTTCCCTAAAAGGACGCGGCTGCGCTCGCCTCCGGACAGGACCTTGACCTTCTTCTCGGCATCGTCTCCTGAAAACATCATCGCGCCGCATATCCCGCGCAGGCGCGATTTATCGATAAAGGCGATGCCCGTGGATATCTCATCTTCCACGGTAAGCTCGTCATTAAGATCGGCCGTATTCGCCTGCTCATAATAGGCCGGGACCGCCGCCGTATGCGTCTTAATGCTGCCGCCGACAGGCTTGAGCCTGCCGGACAGCAATTTTAAAAGCGTGGTCTTCCCCATGCCGTTCTTGCCTATGATGCAGATCTTGTCGTGTCTGTTTACTGTAAAATTCAAACCATTTATCAGGTATGGATCCTTGCCGTCGTATGAAAAAGTAAGGTCATTCACATCCATGATCTGCTGTGCGCGGAATGATTCATAGTTGAACGAGAATGAAAGCGTGCGTATCTCCTCAAGCTTGTCCAGCTTCTCCATCTTCTCAAGCTTCTTGATGCTCGACTGGACGCCCTTGGCGTGGCTTGCCTTTGAGCGGAAAGTGTTTATATACTCCATCATACGCTTGCGCTCTTTCTCATCCTCTATGCGCCTCTTTTCATGCAATTCTTCGTCTTTATGCAGCTGGGTATAATATTTCCCGGTCGGCCCCTTGATCTTCCGTACCAGGCCTCGATGTATCCCCACGATGTGCGTCGTCACGCTGTCTACGAGATCCCTGTCGTGGCTTATTACGACGAGCTCATTCTTCCACGACCGCAGGAACTTCTCAAGCCATCGTATCGAGACTATGTCGAGAAAGTTCGTAGGCTCGTCCAACAGGAGCATATTGGGCTCGGAGACGAGCGTCTTGGCAAGGGCAATGCGCATCTGGAATCCTCCGGAAAATTCCGAAGGGTTGCGGTTAAGATCCTCTTCGCTGAAACCAAGCCCGGAGAGGACCTTCTCTACTTTCCATTCGGCGCCTATCTCTTCAGGGCCAAGACCCTGGCATCCTTCCTCCCGTACGGTAGGTTTAGTAAAGGCCAGGTGCTGCCCGAGGTATCCTATGGAGTAATTGTTGGGCTGAAAGACCTTGCCTTCATCGGGCTCTTCTTCGCCGGTAATTATCCTGAACAGCGTGGTCTTCCCGTGGCCATTACGGCCCACGAGCCCGACCTTTTCACCGGCGAGGACGTCAAAGCTCACGTCCGAGAATAGCACCCGGGTACTGTATCTTTTAGATATATTCTTTAGCGATATCATCGCATTCCTGAGACTTTCTTTACTTCGCGCTCGAAATCATCGAGAAGGCCGAGAAACTGCCTGCACATCTCCTGGATCTTTGGCAGCTCATGGAACTTGGCCTCTGCTACGAGCAGCTTTCCCCGGGTATCATCGAAAAGCGAGCGCATCTTCTTGAAATCATTAATTGTAATGTAAGGCTCCCTGGTATAACCGGCGATCTTTGCCATGTTGCTATAAGCGTCCGTAAGGCTCTCCATGGCGACCAGCCTGTCGATGGCCCCGACATTGTAGCCCTTCTTGACAAGGAGACTTTTCATCCCGGAAATAACAGCAGCGGCTTTTTTTGTATTGGCGAGCGCGTTCCGGGATTTCTTTTGCCGGATAAATGGCACAGCCTTGTCTATGCTGGCCGCCCATTCCTGCTCCATGGAATTCAGCCGGTCGACTTCGTCCTGGGTAAGCGGTGAGGGGGTGGCAGGTTTTTGCGCTTTATCTGCTGCAGCCGGATGCGTTTCGGCCATACAGCTGGGTACGAGAAAAGCCGAGAGGACCAAGATCGTCGCGGCAAGGCATAAATATTTAAAGTAACGTTTCAAAGAGTGGCAACTTCCCTGTCTTTACACATTTTTCTGCAGCCGCGTTTCCAGCTCCCTTACCTTTTTATTCAGCCCTTCTATTTTCAACTCCATGCCCATAACTGTCTGCCTGCAAATCTCTAATTCCTTCACTTTATCCCGCAGACTCTGCTCTCCCTTCTCGCACTCGACGATGTCTTCAATAGCAAGAAGGATGATCTGCGGCCGGCTTACCTCTCTGGGTATCCAACGGGCGTTAAGCAGCATCGATCGCTTCCCAATAGCAGGAAAATTGTGTTCAACCTTATAATTATCAAACGTTTTATGTTTAGGAAGAATGTCGTTTAATAGCTTCCGCAGAATGGGTATGTCCCATTGGCGATTTCCTAAGTCATAGATAAATTGCAGCTCGGTTTCCTGAGCCGTTACCTTGAATGTATGGTAGAAAGCCTTGCTGGCAGTGATAACTCTTAGATCCGCATCCAATATTATCAGGGGTTCGCGCACAGTATTAATAATGCTTTCAGCGTATTCACGCCTGTCCTGGATTATCAGCTCCTGCTCCGCATATGTGATCCCTGATTTCTGAAGCTCTTTTATACGTTCTGCCAATGCCTTTATTTCCTGAGCATCCCCGTTTTTCATTTTATCATTCATAACTGCTCCTCATATTTTCCATTTCATTTATCCCTAAATGTCCGCATACTGCTCCGTCGGTAAATAGGTTACAACATTAACCCTTCCCTGTCAACTACTTACAGCATTCCTGAATCAGAGTTCTTTTTAAGTTAATTTTTGATATAATAGCAGCTGTAAAATTGGGCATCAAAAAAGGGCCATATTTATGAAGAAATACAAATCGATCAATATAAATAATGTAAACATCGCATATCGCGAAGAGGGCCGGGGGCAGCCGGTCATATTGGTTCATGGATTTGCTGCATCTTCGTATACATGGCTTACCCTCGTAAGATCATTGCCATCTGGATTTAGATATATAGCATTAGACCTTAAAGGGTTCGGCCACTCTGATAAGCCTCGAGACAAGAATTATTCGGCCTATGATCAAGCCAAGATATTAACCGAATTTATCAATGAACTGGATCTGGACAATGTGGTGATAATAGGCCACTCCTTCGGAGGAATGGTGAGCCTCGTCTCCCTTATATCAAACAGCATAAAGAACCGGGTAGCCGGCCTTGTCCTCGTCGATACTGTAGCATACTTTAAGCACATCCCGGATTTTATAGCAAAATTGAGGATACCGGTAGCGAGCATGTTGGGATTGGAGCTCTTTTCGCCGCGCGAGCTCGTGCTGCAGGTGCTAAAAGAAGTCTTCTACGATCATTCAAAGATAACCGAAGAAATGATCAGCGCATACGCGGAGAATCTGGGTTTGCCGGAGGCGAAAAGGAGTCTTGTAAGAAGCGCTTCTCAATTTGCATCTGAAGAGATGAAGCATATACACGAAAAATTTAACCAGATACGCGTCCCAACACTCATAATAAGCGGCAGCGCCGATCGAGTAATTCCTGTCGAAGAATCGTATGTGTTAAAACACGAGCTTCCGCATGTAGAGTTAAAAGTTATTCCTCAGTGCGGCCATTCTCCGCAAGAGGAATGCCCGCAAGAAACAGCAGCAACTATTTCGGAATTTTTAGCGAATATCGGAACAGCCTCCATATTCTCACTGGTAAGACAATTAAAGATGCGTGAACTTTTTGATCGATCGATGCAGTCAGCCCTCCGCTTCTTCTCCTTTACTAATATGCTTCGATGGCTGAAACGGCTTGAGCCGGGACCAAACGCGGACGGATGGCGCTCGGCAGCGCAATCATACTTGAGAACGGAACATTCGAAATTTATTTTAGCCGCTTTCAGGCTGGACCTGTGGTCCGATACTCCCCGCCCGGAGGATCTGGGTTTCACCGATGCAAAAAAACATCTTATCAAAAGGCTTTCCTTGTTTTTATTAGACTATCCGATCACGCACCGCAAATTGCGCTGGGGCATGTTTTCAACCAAGAAAGAGAATAAAGACCTTATCGATATCGTCTGTGCTGAATTCAATGACACCGGAACGCTGAGTAATATCGAACCCTTTCTTGATCGCTCCCTGGATATGTTCGAATCTATCAATGAGGATCGCAAGAGGCTGTTGAATGAAGCGATCGTCAATGCATATAACAGGCTGAATAATGTCAAAGATGAGTATCGCCCCAGACGCCTAAAGAGAGAGTTGCTGAGGTGGGTTCGCGAACATCCGCCTGTTTCAAAAAAGGCAACGGAAGAGACCGTCTATTATTTAGATAGGGTTTTAAATAGCACGTTTATCCATTTTGAGATATTGCCGCCTGATGATCCGCACGGCGACACATCCCGGTTTAAATACCCTGATGTCATAAAACGCAAGCATCCCGGTTTCGGAGTATTGAATATATGCTGCAGGTTGACAGTGGATTTCCAAGAAGCGGATCTCTGGTTCCAGATCTCTCACGTTTCCATAGATGGGGTTCCTATGCAGGAGATCTTGAACTCGCTTAAGGCGCAGTGGAAGACCTGCGGCGACCTGGTATTCCCTTCGGTATCTCGCAAGAAAATGGAGATCTTCCCGGAGTTATGCTCTACCAAGATCGGACGCGGCGGACGATATCACGCGGACCAGTTAATAGACTTCCGTCCTTTACTGAAGATAAGAGACGACCTGAACAAGCGCTATGCGGCTAAATTGTCAGCGCCCATCACGGTCATCAGCATGCTTGGCTGGGGGCTTGCGCATCACCATATTTTTTCACGGCGCAGGTTCCTCTTCCCGATCGATCTGCCGTCTGTCAATAATAAGGAGCGAACCCTCGGCTTCGTGAGCATCCGCCCCTCTCTCTATATTGATAACCCCGCCCTGGAAGACAGCTTTTTGGAATACCAACTGAAATTTAACCGCAAGCTTTACAGGACCCAGGCCAGAATAAGCGGGATCTATAAGCTATTCGAACTATTTGCACTATTGCCGTCTCCCGTATATTGGTTCATGCAAAAATTCATGAAATTTTTATTTTCTGAAGTGGTAGGTTCCGTAGTTATCACTACGATCAAAGACGCCGACTTCTTTATAGCGCCTTCGAGCGACGTCATTCTCGACGGTTTTATCGCCTTTGGGAATTTTTCCATACCGACAAAAGATAGCAAGATGGCAGGGATCGTGAGCGTAAAGACCACGGAAGACAAGGTAAGGCTATATCTTAATTCTATTGAGGAAGTAGCTGGGGACTTTGGCAAATATTTATAAAACGGCCGTCATGGCAATGACCGCAGCTCCATTGCTGCGGGATATTTCTTTTCGAAGCATCTCTAGCTGGGTGGATTTCTTTTGAACGAATCCAACCATCCGGCTCACAGACTCCTGAGACAAAGCATTCTGACTGGGCAATCTCTCTCCAAGCACAGCCTTTAGCTGATCCTGGTTAAAGGAGGGCTCTTGCCAGAAATACCGCTCGTAGATCTGTACCGAACGAAAGAAGCGGCGTTCAAGCGACGATAGCTCCTGGGTATCTTCCTTGGGACACCATGTCAACTCCGGCCAACACAGAAAATCCTGGACATATTTCATAAGGTTTTTAAGGGAGATCGGCTCAGGGTGCGTAAGATGAAATGCCTTTCCCCATGCCGCATCGGTCTCTACCAGCATCGAGATGAGCTTTGCCACGTGATCTACGGGGATAAAATTCTTCGTGGTTTGCGGATCTCCCAGGATGCGAAAGCGATAATCATCCGCAGGCTCTGCCGAGCCTGCCCTGCTGCGGATCAACCTATGGACCCAGGCTAAGCGGCGTATGAAATCAAAAAAATGATGTTCTTCGCACATCCATCCGTTCTGCGAATCTCCTACAATTATGCTTGGCCGTAAGATCATGGTTCGGATGTTTCCCGAAGCTGCCGCAATACGCACTTCATTTTCAGACATAGCCTTGCTTCGTTCATAGCTGTTTCGAAAACTTCCCTTGATATCGAGCTCGTTCTCGGTAACTACGCCTGTCCGGGCTCCCGCAACATAAGCCGAGCTTACATAAGCCATTGCTTTCCGCCGCGTATGCGAGGCGAATTCTATTGCCTTGCGCGTGCCCCCTATATTAACTTGCTCATATATGTTCCAATCGGTCTCCAGCGCCGTACAGGCCAAGTTGTGCAGTATTATATCCGAGCGTCTGGCATACATAAGATAGGATTTTTCGTCGAGGCCGAAATTGCTTTGGGTCGCGTTTCCTTCAACCACGAACAGGGCTTGTCCTATAGCCTGATCGCACGGAAACGAGGGGTCGTAATCAAGCAGGGATTCTCTTAAGCGGCTAGACGCGTCCGTACCGGACTTAGTACGCACGAGCGCCGTTATAGTATGCCCCTTTATAAGCAGGTCCCGTAAAAGCACAGTGCCTAAAAACCCATTCGCTCCGGTCAAAAATATATGCATGGATAATCTCTCAATTCTAAACTTTCAGCGCTTCTTAAGTCACGTAATTATTCTACAATATTACCATGATAATAGCAATGAGCTATTTTTGCGCATATTCCCGATAAAGTGTTACTTGCAGCAGGAATCTGTCTTGCAGAGAGGGCAATATTTCTCCTGCAGTTTTGTGATCATGTTCTTCGAAGCATGAAAAAACGCTATTACCACCATTAATTTAATACATGCGCCCCAAGTCAAACTTAACATCATAACTGCCTCCTTGTAGTGTTATTAGACATCAGAAAATTCTTCGGAATCCGCATAGGCCTCTACTCTTCTGATAAAAAATGACCAATGCTGCCAATATTATCGGCGCTACTAACGCCCAGCGAAATTTTCTCATCTCTTTACTCCATTATTAGTTTTGCCTTCGCCAAAAATAACTGTACAAAATGTTTACCGGAATACTAAATATTTTCTGGCTGAGAAATTAAATCCCCCGACAGTTATCGTGGAAATAACTTTCGAGATCAAATAATGCAGCTTCACGCTGTCTGTAAAGAACAAAATGCAGTAATGATTCAAAAAAAGTCCTGTGATTACGATCGCCAAGAAGATGGATGCCTCCAGATACCTATTTTTTGATATCCCTCCGTCGAAAACCCACGCAAAATTGAGGATATAGCTTGTCGCTGCCCCCAGCATAAAAGCTATCGCCGCGGATGTTAAATAATGAAGTTTGAAGATATTCACAAGCGTGATCAGCGCGCTATAGTCGATCGCATATGCCAGGGCACCAGCTAAGACATAACGGAACGCCTGGACGGAAATGCTGCTCGTCTGATATTTAAAAAGCCTTTCAATCATGATCAACCACCGTCACTTCCACTTTGGCGGAATTTATGCCGCCTTCCAACCCCGCGTACCTGAGCCATTCGCGTTTCGGACCGGCGGAATGCCAGGCATAAGCTTTAGGTAAAAAAACCTTCACAAAACCGAATAATCCGAGATATGGATCGATGCTCAGACGGTATGCCGTCACCTTTCGGCCGTTCACCTCTATTGTCTCTTTATCCAGGAGCCTGAGCTCTATATCATAAACATTAGGCTCCTCGCTTACCATCTGCAGCCTTTCGCTGGTCTTCCCGCTCTCGAGGAATTTCTGGGCATAAAGCCCCAGGGAGAGCCGGGTTACAACATCTTTATTGAACTTGAAGTTCCTTGTGCGGGAAACGTTCCTTTTAGGCTCCTTATGGGTGCATATGCCGTTATTATTGGCAAGATCGAACTCCTGTTTTTCGAGCCTGATCAGGCCCCCTTTTTCATCGAAGACGCGTTTCTCCATACTTATAGGCCTGATGCTGTCTTCTGTGCGCTCGAACTCCATTCTGGCCACCCACGATACGCGGCCGTTAAAGCTTGAGTAAATGCCTTCGGCCTTCTCGACCATGACATAAATTCCGGGGCGCTCATTCGTTATCCGGGCATCTGCCCGCCACCTACTGGCGCCCGCAAGGTCCCGGCATACGTAACTCATGTTCGTGGCTTCTTCCTGAGCCGCGAAAAGAAGGCCGGATCCCGTAAGCAAATAAAAGCATATTAAAAAAACCGATAGTTTCTTCATTGCACGGTTACTTTTTCAGCCTGGTTGGCTGTATCTTTTTTTTCTAAAGCCTCCAGCAGCGCCTGCCTCACCCTGTCTGACGCGCGCGAGCAAAACCACTTGATATCCAAATGATAGATATCATCAAAGCTGATCGGCGGAAGTATGGTTACCTTGACATTCCCGGGGGTGATAAGCTTGCTGCCTTTTTTCTGGATATCTATACTGCCGTCGATAGCTACCGGGACGACTCTCACCCGCGCCTCCTGCAGAAAAGCAAAACTGAAGGACTTGAATCTCTGCAATTCTTTGCTGTAAGAGCGCGTGCCTTCCGGGTATATTACGATCGAATTCCCCGATCTTATCAGGCTGACTATGTCCTCATATGTCTTGAATGACTTCCGTATCTTGTCCCTTTCGATCGGTATGTACTTCTGGATCCTCATATATGTCCCGAAGATCGGCACATCAAAAAGCTCTTTTTTGGCTAAAAATAAATACTGTCCGGGGACGGCCATGAAAATAACTGGCCAGTCCAGGTCGCTCTGATGATTGGCCATATATACGACGGTTTCATTTTCAGGCAAGTTCTCCCGGCCCGTGATCTCTAATTTTACGCCGCCCAGCTTCATGAGCGTCCAGGCCCAGAAATACTCGCTCTTCCTGTACATGGTCCTGTTGCCGGGCCAGACCACAGAATCGAAAATAATGCCCAGGAGCACTATTACGACCCAGTCTGTCCACCATATTATTGAATGCAGGACTTTGATCGATCTTTTCAGCATAATTCCGTCCTGCCTTTATCCATAAGGCTCGCGACCAGGGCCCTGAGCTCATTGCCCAGGTCCAAAGAAGTCCTTTTGTCCAGATCTCCGTAATGCTTTTCAAAATATACCGGTTTCCCGATACTCACCCTGACTTCCGCGGGCCGGAGCTCCCAGGCGCCTTTGGGCAATACGCCGAAAGTCCCGTCGATCGATATTGGGATCACCGGTTTTCTGCTGCGCTGGATGATGATCGATGCTCCCCTGCCGAACTCACCGAGGGATCCGTCTTTTGTCAATTTTCCCTCAGGAAAAATAACGAAAGATTCATTTTTCCCAAGCATATCTATTATCATATGGATCGTCTTGATGGAACTTTTCCTGTCTTTTCTATCCAGAGATACGAAACCGGCTTTCGTGATATGGTATCCTATGATCGGGACCTTGAAAAGCTTTCTCATTATAACAAACCTGAACGGGCGGGGCAGATATTTAAGCAAAATAAATATATCGAGATAGCTTTGATGGTTTGGCGTAAAGATGACATTCGTGTCATCCGGAATGTTTTCCAGCCCGGAAACTTTTATCTTCATCATCGAAGCGCCGGCGAGAAGAGAGCCCCACAGCCTTGCCCCTTTCTGGTAAAACCTGCTCTTTTCATCTTCATTTGATATGAACAAAGCCGCTACGTAGGAGGCCGAGTGTATGATAACGCTATAAAAGAACGCCAAGAACCAGAAGATGGCGCTGTGGATGCATCTGAAGAGCCTGGTCAATTCACTTCCTCTCTTTTCTTGATCCCCATCCGGTAGACGATGCGGTCGGAGCACAAGTGAACGCCCACATACAACACAGCTGTAACTGCCGCTATCCCGGCCGGGGGGACATAGACGATAGAGCTTAAAATAATGGCTCCTGCGATCCAGTCGAGCTGATCCCATGGGAACCAGGGCTTGCCGGACGGTTTATCGAGCCTGCGTTTTATGAAGCTCTTGACCAGGTCGCCTGTAAGCGCTCCGCCGCCCATCAGGGCGCCCATTAAAATAAAATTGACCTTTCCGTAATCGACGATGGTGTTGTGTTTAAAAAAATCAACGTTGAAAAAGAGGAACGCCTGGATCCCCGCCACGATCATCCCGGTTATTACGCCTACAATGAGCCCGCGCCACGTCTTATGCCTGCCGAATATCTCTTTTCCGCGCCATTTAGCGTCGAGATCTACGGGAACTGCGAGCTTCGCCAGGCCGCTCTTTAAACTTTGAGGCAACCACAAACGGTTGCCGCACGAGGCATTGTGATTGCCCAGTGCGGCTGGAAGCAGATACCAGAGACAGGAGAATATGATCATAATTTATTTAAGCAAATTTTTGCGGACGTAGAACACCCTCTGCACTACCGTGAGATTGGAAAGTACGGCTACCGTTAAAAGGCCCCAGAATACCTGGCCTATACAGAAACTGGCTCCCAGGATGATCACCCTGACCGTCCTTGGAAGGAGCCCTACTTCGCATTTTTGGTCAAGGCTCTCCGCCTTGGCCCTTGCATAGCTTACGGATAGAGACCCGATTATCGCTACTGCCGACAATATGACGAGTTCCGACTTTCCTTCCCGCAGAAAATATATCAATATGCCCAGATAGATGACCGAGTCCGAATAGCGGTCGAGGATCGAATCGAAGAAATCCCCGAAGACGGTAACGCGCCCCGTTAACCGGGCCACGCTTCCGTCAAGCGCGTCAAAAAAACCGGCGGCCCATATCAGGATGCCTGTCGCCATATGATTTAAGCGTCCTGCGGCGATGAGCCAGGCAACGGCGCAGTTGACTAAAAGGCCGATAAACGTCAGCTGGTTCGGGGTTATGCTCGTTTTCGCTAAAATAGCGCCCGGATATTTTGCTATCGCCCTTATGGACCTCCCAAACGGATCAGCCATGTCTATATTACCTTTTACCTTTAGCGCGCTTGCTTTTCTTAGCGCCATAAGAGGCGATAAAATCTTCCATCATCTTTCTGGCCGTCGAATCATCATATTGCACGGGCGGCGATTTTTTTAAATACGCGCTTGGCCCCAAAAGCGCGCCCGATACCCCGTTATCAAGCGCTATTTTAGCGCAGCGGATCGCGTCTATCACTACGCCGGCTGAATTGGGAGAGTCCTCCACCGAAAGCCGGCACTCTAGGCTCATCGGTATATCTCCGAAGTGCTTGCTCTCTATGCGCAAAAAACATATCTTATTGTCTTTTTGCCATGGAACGTAGTCGCTCGGCCCGATATGGACATTGTCCTTGTGTATGCTCATGCCTCTATTCTGTATCTGAGAGACTACCGCGTTAGTTTTCGATATCTTCTTTGATGCGAGGCGCTCTTCCTCTTTCATATTCAGGAAGTCCGTATTCCCTCCGGTATTGAGCTGATAGGTATGGACTATCGGCATACCTCTATCCAGGAACAGGTTTGTCAGCACCCTGTGCAATATAGTAGCGCCTACCTGCGATTTTATGTCATCCCCTATGACCGGAAGCCCCTTCTCCTTAAAGCGGTTCTGCCAGTACTCTTCGCGGGCTATGAAGACCGGCACGCAGTTAATAAAAGCGCATCCGGCATTCAATACCTGCTCTACATACCACTTGGTGGCCTCCTCCGAACCGACCGGAAGATAGTTAATGACCACGTCCGTCTTTGTCTTCTTTAATATGCCGCATACGTCATCGGTCTTGCCTGGGGCTTTTGTGATGACCTTTGACAGGTATTTGCCAAGGCTGTCATGGGTCATGCCGCGGTGGACCTTTACGCCCAAGCGAGGGACTTTAGCGAATATTTTGGTATTATTGGGCTTCGCATAAATTGCTTCGCTTAAGTCTTTTCCGACTTTATTCTTATCGATGTCAAAGGCGGCCGAAAACTCTATGTCGTTTATATGATAACCGCCCAGATTAACATGCATTAAACCGGGAATAAAATCATCGCCCTTCGCATTTTTATAATACTCTACTCCCTGGACCAGCGAAGAGGCGCAGTTACCCACTCCGATGATCGCAACCCTGATCTTACCCATGTATTGATGCTCCTTTTTCAAGTTATCATAAACTGGCGCAAGAGATAGGGGGCCGAATAAGCTCAAACCCGCAACTCTCCGTCGGATAATAGGTTACAACATTACCTCTTTTTTGTCAACGACTTACGGCATTCCTTCAGTTCTTATAGTTCTCTGCGGTGATGCGGGGGTCATTTCTTAAAACTCTATACACTACAACCGAAGACGACGGAAAACCGGAAAACGGTTATGTAATGTAATGGAACGATGGCGAATACACCATACTTTTCGAGATATGACATCTTTATCGAAAAAGGTATGATGATCATCAAAAATAGAGCTAAGATGACGGTTAAATTCTTATTCATGTCTCCTTCACAAATAAAAATGGGCGCTTACCTAGGCATCAGAAAATTCTTCAGAATCCGTGTAAGCCTCTATCCTTCTGCCAAAAAATGAAAGTATCAATCCTGACATATAGCCGCCGACAAGAGCTATTGCAGCTGCGATAATAATACCTGTAAGCTGAGCTCTTCTGCTCAACCCGCTTATAACGAACATAGCTGCAATGCCGCCCATTAAACCGGGCAGCCCATGTAGATACATGACACCGCAAGTATCCACTTTTTTGATATTCTTCTGCAGCCATGGAAGGATGACAGCAAAGCCGAACACAGACAAAGCCCCGGCTAACAACCCGATCGCCATAGAGCTGACCGGGTTTGCATGATCGCAAGTAGAACCTATAGCCACGCCGCCGGCTAACGATGCATTTGCAATATCAGCAATTGAGATCTTGCGTCTTAAAGCACAAGAAGTGATGTAGGTAGCTAATGTTGCGCCGCAAAGAGCGATAACGACATTTATCGCTGTTTGTGGCACCTTTTGAACCGGCACAAGCGCTGCGCAAAAGCTTGGCCAAAAAATCCACAGGACCATGCTCCCTAACATTGAAAATCTATCGCTAACGGCATCCGATTCTATCGGCGTATTAAATTCTTTCTTTGTGGTCATCGTCATTATTAAGCCGAGCCCAAAGATAGCTCCGAAAGCATGGATCAGTATAGAGCCTCCGGTATCCGCAAAACCGCCGTTAGGCAACAGCCTCAAACCGCCCGAGAGAAGTATCCATTCATTCAACATATAGCATGGCACAAAAAGCATCCCCAGAATGATATACTGCAGCATCTTCAATCTGCCCAACACCGCGCCGGCGCATATCAAAAGACCCGCTCCTGCAAACTCTGCCAAGATCAGCCTCTCTATGCCTGCTTTAGCGCCTCCAAGCAAACCTGAGCTATTGATGCAAATATATAATGGGATTGCTACGCTTACCAACAGAAAGGTCGCTGTTAAAGCCGAGCGCCCATACTTTTTAACAAAAACCATCAAAAAACCAAAACCGACCAAAAGCATGGCCATTATGTGTATTGCCCGCTCGTATTTTTGGACATCAACCACTGGATCCAACGAATCAGCTGCCAGACAAATACCTGAAAATATTACCAATACTGCCAATATTATCGGAACTGCTGCCGCCCAGCGAAATTTTATCATCATTTTCTCCATTATTAGTTTTACCTTTGCCAAAAATAAAGCGGCGAAAAGATGGGGAGCCAAATCCCAGAAGAAATTTCAGAATTTCTATAAGGCCTTTCATCGTTTCTCCGCCTGAGATCTCATCCCTTACGATTTTTTAGCTTTCCACAGAAATTCATTTATGGCATTGGGCTTGCAATCGGGAGGGCATCCTTTAAGATCCAATTTCTTTTCCAATAATTGCTTCACTTTTTTGCGCTTTCCGCCGCGCCATATCTCTTTAAAAGAGTTATCGTAAATATTCCCAAAAACGAACTCCTCGCTATCCCAATAAGCAACGCATGGCGCTATATCGCCGGCGGAATTTAGCACTGACATAAAAGACGTCCCCAGGCAGTGCGCGTAGCACCTCTCGCCGTGCTTCTTAAAAGAGTCTCTCCTGGCTATCACCTTAAAATCACCGTCCGATAATTTTTCGGCTTCGTCAAGGACCGGATTTATGACATCAAGCGTAAACTCCCTATTTATTTTATACGCCTGTGACGAGCCTTTTGGAACAAAAGGTTTTATGACAAAATAATCGATACACGCCTCCTTCATCGCAACGATACCATCAAGCAGATAGTCTATATTTTCGGGAAGAAGGACATACTGCGCTCCAATATCCACGGAAAGCCCGCGTGAATTCCTTATTCTTACGGCATGGGATGCGCTATGGACCACCTTATCAAAAACGTCCGGCTTAACGCCATGTATTTTCGCGTAATTTTCTCTCGTTCCGCCGTTAAAGCTGAACCTGAGGAATGTAAGCGACGGCAACATCTTTATCGCCATATCATCCTTTAAGAGATGGCCATTCGTATATAGGCCTACATCTATGCCCCTCATCTTTGTATAAGTAATAATATTTACGATGTCCGGGTGAAGTAGCGACTCCCCTTCACCCGAGTATAGGATGCTCTTCAAGCCGCAATTCGCAGCCTCATCTACAAAATCAAGAAGCGAATCCGTAGCTAACATCCTGCCGGGATATCCCATAATGTCATAGGCGCAGAACATGCATCCGTGATTACAATTCCCTACAGGGCTTACCTCCATATATAATGGATAGCAGTCGCCATACTCCAGGTATTCGCTGACTCTGTCGTTATGGAGCATAAGCTTAGGGCCATCAGAGATAAAATTAGTCATTAATATATTCCTTAATTTATGTGGTTGTCGATTAAATTCCGACAAATTGCCGATAAACTGCCGATAATATATAGGATCGGGATCGATTAGATCTGTCAGCGGTTACCAACCAGCCATCTTTGACCCATCTACGGATCAGGTTCCGCGCCATGCGGCCGGATAAGCCTAATGCCTGAGCAACGTCCTGCGTAATAATATGCTCCTTCTTGGTAAAAAAAGAAAAGACGATGCGGGCCCGGCGATCAAGTTGTCTTATGAGCTTCGGTTCAGCCTGAACACCTTTTTGAGAAAGCCCAATAGCCTCATCTTTTGCCTGCGTAAATACTCTGGCCAGGAGAGCGGTAAAATATTCCACCCAGCTTGTCAGGTCTGTCTGAGCCCTGCCTTCGTAGTAGTTATGATGTTTGTGAGTGGTAAGCGAATTATAATAACCCTCCAAGTCGCGAGCGTGATGTTCTTCCATGGAAAAGAAACCGTGCAGGCCATAATTATCACGCTGCAAGATAAAAGTTGCCAGAAGCCTGGCCGTCCTGCCGTTGCCATCATAGTATGGATGTATCGTAACGAACTGATAATGCGCCAAAGCCGCAATCATAGGAACGGGTATTTTTTCTTTTTCTGCCCGATGTATCCAGCGCACCATTTCTGTCATAAGGCCCGACACATCCTTGGCCTCAGGCGGTAAGTAGACAAGCGCGCCGGTCGATGAATCACGGATCGCGTTCTGGCCTTCACGATAAGGTGTGGCTTTGGCCCTTTTGCCGTTCCAAACGATCGCATGCAGGCGCTTTATAAGATCTTCGGTCAATTCGATATGCCTTGAGGCCCAGTCCTCGACTTTAAGAAGCGCGTCCCAGTAATTGCGCACTTCTTTAACGTCTCGCTCCCTTCCATGGAAATGCGCCTTAGGCTCAGCAATGACCCGCTCCGCTTCTTTCAGCGTAAGACGGTTACCTTCGATACGCGTTGAATAATGAGATGACCGGACTCGCGCTTTATGGCGAAGCTCAGCTTCAATAGCCGGGGATAAAGGCGTATTTTCCACCACTGCCTTGGCCGCTTCGATATCCATGAGCGACCGGGCAATATTCGGGCTTATCCTGTAAGCAGGTTTCCAGATGGGGTATTTATTGTTCGCTTTCATAATATAATTATACCATTTATAGGAAATAAATGCAACATCAATGATAATTTTATATAAAAAGTATCTTATTATTTCCGATAAATTTCCTATTGTATCATACGATACTATCATCCTATTATATTTAGAATCCCAGAAGAATTTCTTAGAAAAGATCGGTTCGAACTTTATTTTAAAAGAGCGCCGGATAAATTTTTCGTCGGAAGGTACCTTCCGACTCTATTTACCCGACGCCCCTTGTCCTAACTGGCGGAGAGATAGGGATTCGAACCCTAGGACAGCCTTTCAGCCGTCGCACGCTCTCCAAGCGTGTGCCTTAAACCACTCAGCCATCTCTCCGCGTTAAAAATGATTCTTGAGAATATGATATAACTTATCGTTCCTGGTAAAGTTCTCCGTCTTCCAGGAATTTATGATGTGGCTCTTCTCTTTATTCCACAAAGCATAGAATGTCTCCCAGCCGGTCACAGGCCCTTTCCGGTTGACCCAGGGCGGATTATCTACATACCTGTATATGCCGTCCGGAAATACGGAATTCGCAACGCTCTTATATGTCCAGTATGTCCAGTGGAAACGGTTCTTCTCGAATATGTAAAGGATGTCCTTCACCCAGACGAGCTCTCCATAATTGCCGTCCCTGCAGTTGACGCCGAACTCTCCCACGTAAAGAGGGACGTTATGTTTTGAAACATATTTCTTATATTGTTTCGCGAGAAGTTCGATCACGCTCTTGTCCCAGCTGATCTTGTTGACCTTACCGGGATATGTAAGCCCCGGGATCCAGTTGAACGCGAACTCGGTCGGGACGTATGCATGGACGCTGTAAGCGGTGTTCTTGTCCTTGGGCGTGCCCAAAAAGAAGATCCTGGCCGACCATTCGCTGCCCTCGAGGAATATGATATGGTTCTGGTCGACGTCGCGTATCTCTTTGGTGACACGCTCATAGAGATCTTTCAATGCAAGCTCCTGGTGGAGCGGTACTATCGGCTCGTTCAATACGTCATACCCGGCTACGGCGCTTGAGTCCTTATAACGCTCTGCGAGGAAACGCCACAGCCTTAAATACCTGTCCTGATTGAACGGGTCTTTGAAGAACTCGGGCTCGCCGACGCAGTCGGAATGCCAGTCGGGATTCTGCGCTCCGGGGGCGGCGTGCAGGTCGAGGATGCAGTAAAGACTGTGCGCTTCGCACCATTCTACGACGCGGTCGAGATATTTAAGGCCTTCCTCATTCAAGCTGAAAGCCCTTTCCTCAAACTCGACCAGGCGGTAATTGAACGGGACGCGAATGCAATTTGCGCCGGATTCTTTGATAAGTTTTATGTCATGCTCGCGGATGAATGTATCGCGCCACGCCCTGGTGAATTCTTCGACCGCTTCCCTGCCGGCAGATTTTTCAAGGCCTTCTTTAAATGCTTTCTCCGGTATGTTGCGGCCGCACATCATATAGCCTTCCATCATGAGCCAGCCGCCCAGGGCGAAGCCCTTGAGGGTGACGGGCCTTCCGGCGTCATCGACTATATCGGTCTTATTTACTTTCAGGAATGGCAGTTTTTTTGGCATGGCACATTGGTTGTTAACTTATCTCAAAAATAGGGACAGTCCCCTTCGGGGACAGTCCCTATTTTTACCTGTTTTATTCGCCCTCGCCCGTCTTCTTCTCCAGCGCGGCCTTGAACATGGAATTCATCTCTTCGAGCTTCGCCGCCTTGGCCTCGAGCTCCTCGTTTATCTTTTTAAGCTCTTCCGTCTTGCTGGACAGGTCCTCATTCTCTTTTCTCATCTCGCTGACCTCGTCGGCGACAAGCGAGTGCTGTTCTTTAAGCGCCTGGTCGACAATGGCCTTCGCCTTGGAGGTCCTATCCATATCTTCTTCGAGCTCCTTATTCCGCCTTCTTATCTCTTCCATCTCTGCGCGGAGGAGCGTATTATCTTTTTCCGTGCGGTCGAATTCGTCTTTTTTTACGCCAGAGCCCTTCTCTTTTCTCAAGGATTCCATCTCATCTTTAAGGGCCTGGTTTTCCTTTATCACTTCACCGACCTTGGTCTTGAGCTGATTGTTGTGGTCTTTTAACTGCGGGAGGTAGGATTCAAGGCCGCTATTTATCTCCTTTAGCATGACTATCTCTTTGCGGGGATCATATTTCACCTTCTCCGGCGCGCTCGTCTTGATAGGAGCGGCCGTAGTCACCGATTGTACGGGCTTATCTGTTTTTTTCTTCCAGAACTCCCACCCAGCGGCGGACGCGGATGTTGCGGCGAATATCAATATAAGGCCAGCGATAAAAATAGAGACTGTCTTTCTCATATAATGCCTCCGTATAATTTTTTATATATGGTAATTATTATAAGTATGGCATATAAGGGGGATTTTTGCAATATTTTTGGGTATGTAGAAATATAGAGGGACGGCGTGTTACAGGGACATCAATACGGCATCCTGGGCGCGCTTCCAGGCCTTGATATCATTGAAGTTTATCTTCCTTATCGGGAGGGTATAGCCCTTCTCGAATATCTTCTTCAATATATCCTTCGGATCCTCCTTGCCGCTTGCGACAAGCGCTATCATGTTGAGAAGGTCCTGGTGGTCCTGAGCGGCCCTCTCCTCCGCAGTGAGGCGGTCGTAATCGAGGAGTTTTATTCCGAATGCGAAGAATGTAGCTGTGTCCGGGAATTCTCCTGCGGTGTCTATCGACACGACTCTTACCCTGTCAAGTCCGGGGGTATTTTTTTCTGCAAGGTCTTTCATGACGAGAGAGAATGTCTTCTCGAGTTTCTTTGGCAGGAATACGATCGCTCTTGCGTCTTTCGGCGCCGCAGCAGCTTCCATGGCCTTGGCGGCTTTTGTTATTATATCGGCTATCTCGAAATCGCTTGCGTCTTCCATGCCGATAATAGATTTGGCGCTAACATTAAAATCTTTCTCAATAACGCCGCCGGCCCTATTGCCTATATTGGTGCCCGGGGCTTTCAACCCTAAATCCGGCAGGAACTGGACTACTACGTTAAGTTTGTTTGGCCAGGCGCTCGAGAGGCTTTCAGCTATAACAACAAATCTCAAACTTGCTTCTATCATTTGTTTATTCTCAGCGGAGAGGGGCGATGAGTCTAAAGCTTCAAGGAGCTGTTTTATCACTTTGTCGGCAGTTAAGGCGCTATTCTTTGTGAGGCTTCCGAGCACATCTTTTGCGGCATTGTTCAGCGCGGCCTGGTCAAGCTTTGAGCCAGGTATAAGCTGTTCGGCAACAATACGGTCAAGGGCTTGCGAGTAAGGACTGGCCACAAGCGAAGTCGGCGATGGGACAACCGGACCTATAACGCCGCTCGTTGAGATAGACTGGCCGCTGGTATCAAGGACTTTCTTGGATTCATCGATTGGGCCCAGCTCATCGTAACCGGCAACTTCGAGGGTCCCGACGCTTCCATCTGCATCCGGATAAAGCGTGGCATTCATTTTGTATTTGCCCGCGTCATAATCTTTTTCATATATAGTAAATAGGGCTTTTGCTTTCGCGCGCGACTCCGCCCTCAGTGCCGGATCAAGCTTCGACAAGAATTTCCTGAATGCCGTTTTGTCTTTGGCAGGCGCTTGCAGGAAATCTACGGCGAAATGTGCGATCGTAGCGGTAGGTATCCCTCCGAGCTTCGGGTCCATCTCGACCGCTTTATTAAGAGAGGATGCGGCAGCGGTGAAGTGCTCCTCTAAACCGGTGTCTCTAAGTCTCTTCAAGGCCTCTCCGGCCTCTAAGAGATATTGCGTGATCTTATCCTCCGGCGTTATCGCCGCTTTCTCGACCGCCGGCGTAACCACCATAGCTGTTGGCGCGGCAGGCACAACCGGCCTTCTGACGTCACTAAGCCTGTAGATGAGGAGGTTCGCATCGTCATGGACTATCGAGTCTACGGTCTTCACGGTGCCATCGGGCTGGATCACATCTTTTTTGACCATATTCTTAGCCATCGAATCTATCGTGCTCTTGCCCGCGGCTATCTGAAGTGCCTCATGTGAGGCCTTCATGAGAAAATAATCATTGGCAGTCTTGTCGGTAAAAGGCGCGTAGCTTCCGACCTTGAAATCGGCGGGGTCGTATATATCATTCCTCTCGGCATCCATAGCTTCATTGAACCTGTCATTTGCGAAAACTATGGCCCGCACATTATCTTTAACGATTATATTGGCTCTCGCATAAGCCGGCAGAAGTGTCTCCACTTGATTCGGATCAAGCATATCTATGTTCTTAAGCGGTTCGATGGCTTTCTCCCGGACGAACCCTAGGGCCGTCGCCTTCTTCTTAGATGATTCGCTTGTGATATTATCGGCAATATATTTATCCACTGCCGCGCGCTTGTCGCTTTCATTGGTAAGCATAGCATCGGACATTATCTCTTTTATCTTGGCTGTCAGGTCCGTAGGAACATCTCTACTTATAACGGCTATCGGCATGCCGCCGGCATTATAGTCATAGGTACGCTTAAGCCTATTATCTATCAAGACAGAATTATAAGTAATAAACATCCTGGTGCTCCCGAGTCCGACCTTCGCCAGTTCAAGCGACATGGCGGCCTGCAGATAAGCTTGATATGCTGATAACACCTTCTTTGTCTGGCCTACTTGGTCGCCTTCGGGCATCGTCGATGCTATAGTCTCTATCGCCTCGATCGCTGTCATCATCTTACCGTTCATCGGATAACGGAAATCCTTCGCTATCCTGTATAATATGCACCCGACTATGGCGCCCTGTATGCCATGGCCCGATACATCGCCCATCTCCATAAGAGCGAAGCGGCCGTCCTTGCTTTCAGCGAATGAATGCCAGTCCCCGCCTGCCGCATTTGCCGCGTCGAAAGGATTTTGTATCATCTGCTTCCTAAATATATCTACATTCTGCGTCTTAATGCCTTTATCAAGCTCGGTCTGTATCGCGTTAAACTCTTCAGAAGTGACGCCAAACATGCTGATGGCCCTCGCCATGCTTTCAGCGTCATTGTGCTCTTCGAGCGTCTCCATTACATCCTTCGAGAGGAGCGTCTTATTATGCTTCACGATCTCCTTGTTAATAGCATTGTCGATGACATCGGCGGCCTTGCTCAGCTCTAGAGCTTTCGTTATTGCAGCTGTGGCCATCTGAAGCTGGACTCTATCTAATATATTGATCTTCATCTGTCCTCTTAAAGCATCTACAGCCTCTTTCTGCACTATCCCAGCGGCATTTAGATTTACAAGCATGTCCAGTGCCACGTTAAGGTCTATCGCCTCTACGCCTTCGTTAGCCTTTAAGGCCTCTTGTCTTATATCTTCAATGCTCTTGTCTTCCGCCGCTCTCAACTCTTCAGCGTCTTTTAAAGCTGCAGTGGCGGCATTCAGCAATTTCTTGTCTCTTGCCTGAAGTATGCTGATAGCGATCTTTAGATCATTTATGTCATTCTGCATCGGCACTATATTAGCATTCAATTTCTCGACAACGCGCTTTACGCTGAACCGCGCCTTATCCAGCTCGGCCGTTTTTACAAAACTGACCGCATGACGAAGTTTAGCGTCACCGAGCACCTTCTTAGCTTCACCGGCAAGGCCTGATTTTGCCCCTTCAAACATAGAAACAGCGTTCTTAAGGTTTCCGACATCCTTCATGCTCGGGACCGGCTTATTCTTTCCAAGGAGGACGACAAGCTCTGCCTTATGGAGAATCGCATTATTGGTAGCTGTGGCCAGGGCAGCGTCAATGTCTGGGGTGGCCGGCGAGACCGTAAGGTTCATGAAATCTAGGACTTTAAGCGTTCCGTCTGACATCCTGCCGATATTGCCGAGAATATTGCTCTCGGTATCCACGGTAAAATAGAGGCCTCTGGCCCTTAGACTCTCCAAGAATGATTTGGTTTCGGTTTTCAAAGTTTCTCTTGCATTGTCATCTTGAGCCTGTTCCATTTCGTCCAGAAGGGTATTGTTGGCGCGCACCTGGAGTATTATCTTCTCTCCATTCGTCGCTTCGATCATATCGAAAGCAGCTATCGCGTCACCGCCTGAATCCTTTATCTTCTTTATGGCCTCAGCAAAATCTTTAGCGCCCATCTCCCTGGTCAACGCGCTCTCCGGAGTCTCTTTACGGCCTGTCATAACGCTCTGGAATCTCTTAAGCTCCACGGGAACCTGTTCATCGCCAGGAGTCCTAAGCTCAAAGGCTAGCGTATGCCTGCCGACGCCGTCCAGTTCCGCGACCAGCCCGTCTGCTATATCTCCTTTATAGCCTCCCGCGCGGGACGCCATATCGGCTACGGCCTTTTGCGGTATGAGCGCCGAGAACCCGACGGCCGAAGGATCACTAATGCTTATGGCTTTACCTTTAACATAATCGACCACCCCGGCAGTGTATTGTGCGTCGTTCAATTTATTAAGAGCGGCTGTAACGTCTTCTATACGGTAATGGCTCTGCCCGGCCAGGCGGTCTATCTCGGAATTAAGTTTTTTACTTCTAGCTTCGGGATTATTGGCAGTCCGTTCAAGCTCAGCGCGAAGGTCACGTCTAAGGCCTTTCAGTACATCATTCCGCTCTTTTATCTCGTGCATGAGCTTAGCTGTAAGCTCCTTCTCTTTACCTTTCTCCAGGAGGCTGCTATCAAGATATATCTGATTCCTGCCCAGGCTATAGTGCGCCTTCTGGCCCCTTATAAATATCAATGTCGTATCTTTAAGCATGTCGGCTATACCGAGTGAGCCTATCACTTCTTTAAGAAAAGCCGCTTTTTCGGGCGAATCAAGTCCGTCTATTATATCGCCTGCCTGGTGTCCGGCATTTTCATCAAGGGTCCTATCAAGCGTTATCCCGGTCTTAACCGCATTGCCTGCGCTAATATTGTAGGCAAGGAACTGGCCTCGCCGTAATGCAACTTTTATAAGAGTTGTGTAGCTGTCATTGGGCAGATTGTCCGCGCCGCGCCCGCCTACGATCGCAACACCGGCTGCGGCTGCTACGTCTGTACCCATAAGCCCCGCCAGAGGTCTCCACACGGTTACGACATTGCCTGAGATGCCCATAGCTATATCATCTAGAGTATAGTTCTTCTGCTCTCCTCCTTTGGTCAGGTTCTCGCAAATAATGTCCTCGCCTCTAACCTCTTTGACCAGCCTTAATGTACCTGAAGCGCTGAGTATGATATCTCCTTTTTGGGGCTGATCTATGTTTCCGAGGATATTCGGGGACCTGTTATAAAAATTTGCCAGAAAAATGGATAGCGCCGGGAGATATTGGTCCTCTTTCATGGAGCCGGTGGGCCGCCACGCGCTTGCCGCGCCTTGTGAAAGCCGTCTATTGATCTGGTCGAGCTTAACGATATCTTCCCTGCCTGTTGAAAGGTTCTCCATGACAACATCATTTCCATCTATGCTGGTTACGGCCCTCGATGTTCCAGAAGCGCTAAGCATGATATCCCCGGCCTGAAGCTGCGTCCTCCTGCCTAATACTAATGGACCAATATTCGAGCATCCTGTAAGAAAAGTTGCCAAAGATGCAGGATAAGCGCCTAAAGCGGGAGCCATTTTCTTTACGGCAGGCCTTGCCGCGATAGCGGCAGCTGGACGAGCTGCCGGAGCGGCCTTTGCAATAACCGTTCTGTTCATGAGGCCTTGCGCGCCTTCTTCGTATTTCGCCACATTGCCAAGCGGATCTACTTCCAGTATTCCGCCTTTACTGCCACGCTGGCGATAATTGCCGGACATGCCGCCGTCTATACAATATACGTCGCTGTCAAGCCCTGTAAAGTTTTTGATCTCTCCTGAGCCGACAGCATGCCCTACTATCAATCGGAAATTGACATCCTTGCCAAGGCCCATCTGCTTGCGCATCGCTTCATAAAGTCTTTCTCTGTCACTGCGTTCTGCTCCTTCGCTGGCCCATTCCTTTGCATATGGCCATATATCCATACCCCTTTCGGCGTCAAAAAACATCCCTATAGCTTCGTCAAGCCCTGCCATAAGACCGCCTTTTGTCCCATCGACTTTAGCGGCATTGGCCGGATCATAAACATAATTAAATACTGCCGCGGGGATGCTGGCATGCGCGATTATATTACCGTCAACAGCCGCTACGCGTTTGAGATTGAGGAAGAAATCTACAACACCGTCCTTCTTCATGTTCTGGAACGCGGCTCCGAATTCACCATACTTGTCTACTTCGGCAGAGCTGCCTTTATAATTTTCGTAAAACTCTTGCACTGTATTCATAACATCCATAACCGCTCTGGGGTTGAATCCCAGCTTAAAGGCTATATCCCCGGCCCTCTCCTGCGCCGTCTTGAGGTCGACCTTCCCCATCGTCCCCATATCTTCAAAAAGTTTTCGCATTACATAATCATGGTTGCCTTCTATGGTGATGACCATGGCCCCTGCGGCTTGGGCCTCCTTTATCATCTTCATGATGAACTTTACAACCGCGACATTCTGTTTACCTCTATCTATATAATCACCTGCGAATGAAACGACCTCTCCTTTTTTAAATGTAAATTTTACATTGCCCTGCTTGTCCACGGCTACAATGCCCGCGGCTGCCAGATGTTTTATAAGTTCGTTATAATCGGCATACACATCCGGCACCGCCACCAGCCTCGTGGCTCCTATAAAGGCCACAAAGTTCCTATTGGTTTGCGGTGATATCTGTCTTAGCTGTTTAGTAGGCGCGGCGACGGCAAGGCCTTTCTGCGCGATAGCCTGCCTCATCTGAGGAGAGATCTTTGCGAGCTTTTCAGAGACAACCGCATTATACTTTTCAACAGCCAGCCTGATATTCTCCTGCGCTTGAGGAGAGAGATAATCGACACCGATGCTTCGCGATAAGATGATCTTGCTCGTCATGACTTCGATACTGAAAGCGATATTTTTATACTTAGAATTATCGCGATATTTGTCGTCCAGGTTCTGTATATTACCGATCCCTTTTTCTTCTATCCTGCCATCGGCCGTCACCATGACATTTACTCCGGCATATCCCTGGCCAGCATTACCGCCCACGGATTCACCTGCAAGGACTTTGTCAAAAGCATTGGACTGCATCATAGCGACATTGTGATCCACTATAACGGCACTACCGGCAATAGCGGCCTGCCGGACACCGCGCCCTGCGGCCTGCGCGAGCTCTTCGCTTACCATCCTGTTATGGGCCGCATATGCAAGATTATTGATCTTCTTGACCGGCTGCGGAGAGCGGCGCGCTAGCGGCGTACTCTGCTCCTGAGCATTTAGCCCATTGACAACTGCCGCGCGCTCCTGTATCTCATGGCGCAGTTGCTTTGCAAGTTCAGCCGGATCGGCAATATGTTTGGTATCTATGTAATACTGGTTTCTCTGAATACCGTAATGAGTTCCGTAGCATGCCTCGCCTACTTGCGTAGAGACGGCATCATCAAGCCCGCCTATGAATAATATCGTCGCATCTTCCCCTAGAAGCGCCCTGTCTTCCTCACTTAAAGCACTCAGGGTGGCATTAAGGTTCTTGACTTGCTGCTGGTTAAGGGCCAGCCGGCCGGCCAATGCATTACCGTTGTCAAGATTTAGCTTAGTCCCGGTGAACCTGCCGTCCGCGGAAGGTTGGATCGCCGTAAAAGATCCCTTCCATATTGCATTCTTTATCGGGTCTGCGTAAAAATCATTATTCATACCCGCGAAACCGCGGGACGGCTCTACAGTCGTGCCGGCAACACCGGTAAGGATCGTCATGGTATCAAGTTTTGGCTGAGCAGCGGTCATATCCATAAAACGCGAGACTATGGTCGCCGCGCGAGCTTTTATTTCTTCGTTGAAATAACTCGGGGCGACAGACCACCTGTCCGGGTGTTTTTTAGAATCGACGGAAACTTCGTAGAAGTCGGCGTCGAAACCTACAACGCTGTCCGGATCATAACTCCTGGTATTATTGTCATATCCCATGAAACCGTAATTGTTCTTCGCATTCTGAGTGTCTCTGTCGAAAACGCCGCGGTCCTTCATCTTATTGAATAGGTTGTTGATGGCCGTCCATATCTTATCCGTCTGGGCCTTCAGATCTTTTTTGCTCCTGTCGGCATCCGCCGTGATCTTTGTGAGCTTATCGTCGTATTCTTTGCGTTTTACAGGGCTCAATAGCCCCGGCCTTGCTCCGAGAGCGGCGACAGCCCTCTGCATGTCGCTGTCGACTTTTTGCTCTGCCTGTCTTATGCTTGTCAGCGCTTCATCTACCACCATGACCTTTGTCTGGACTATGGCAAATGGCACGTCTACGACCTGCTCCTGCCCATTTTCATCCATTACCGTGAATCGAAGGTTCTCTATGACCTGCGGAACGAATATACTCCCGAGTTTTGCTTTGGCGCCTGCATACTTGCCGGATATGTCCTTCTGCATCTTATCGACATCCTCAGGCCTTATCTTGGTCCCGTCCCTCTTTTTGTCCGTCCTGGGAAATTTAACGATTATGGTGCCGTACGTGGGGTCGACCATCTCATAGACCAGCATCGAATTCCCCCTCAAGCTGACTATGTCGCCTTTGGCATCTCTCATCACATTGCCGGCCGGGTCTGTCAAATACCTGAGCGGTTTCTGTTGGAGGTTGCTCTTCACGATATTATTGGTCAGCATGCCAAGCGCATCCACAAGCGCCTTCACATTATCGATGCCATTCACGTCCACCCCGGCCTCTGAAAATGCCTGGATCATCTGTTTCAGCTGCTCTTCCTTGGTCTCCGGCTCGGACAATATGTCTCTTACTCTCTGCACGTCAAGATCGCTAAGCTTCAGCCGCTGTAATTCCGCAAATACGTTTATGGAAGTCCCGGGTTTACGCAATAGCGCCATCAGGTCATTCACCGCAAGCCGGTTCAAACCAGCCGCATCTCTCAAAAATGTCTCAAGCCTTGCGAGCTTCTGATCGCGGGTCATCTCCGGAGTAACAAATACCGAGGCCACCCATTTCGACAATGCGGCCTTTTTCATGGTCTGTTCATAAAGGACGGCGTCCGGCATATTGAATCTTGCGCCCTCCCCTTGGGCCCTCTCTAAAACGCTCCTCTGGTATTCTCTTGTTTCGCGGACAAGGTCCCTCAGCTCATCCGAAGCCATGCGGTTCAATTCCGCGGCGTGATATCCGGTGAGGCCGTCGACCATGCCGTTGGTGATAGTGGCCGTGCCGGTCTTTGATATCTTTTGGGCGAATGCCGCCGCCTGCTCGGCGCTAGCAACTATATGGGCATCGCGCATGGTATAACCGCGGTCCCTCCAGTATGCCTCTCGCGCTTCGTGGAAAAGGGATTCTTGTTCAAATTTCAGGTTGCCTTTTGCATCAACAAAAGCCGGGCTTGAATTCAGGACTATCACTCTCGTGCCGTCGGAGCTTACAAAATTGAACGCCGGGCCCATATCGCTCCCGAGGTCGCTGGTTATCACTTTGGCATCTACGCCGTATGGCTTTGTCGCTACCGCGGCTATAGCGAGCTTTTCGAGCTCCGCCCTCTTCCTCGCATTAGCATCCAGGGTAGTGACAATCTTAGCGGTAGCCGCAGCAGCGCCGACTCTCTTTAAAGCGGACCCCGCGGTGATATCTTTTTGAAGCTCTGCCAGCGTTATCTCTGTCCCGTCTTCGCCGTCACCGAAATTCATCTTTTTGCCGTCCGGCAAAAGCAGCTGGACCGCGCCGTCTTCCTCGATCATCGCCTGTATCCTGACTGCAGCCCTGAAGGCATTGACATTATCCTTGCCCCATACGGCTTCGCCGAGAGATGAGAGCATGGTCGCTATCTGCATAGATGATGCTGAAGCCATTACAGGCGCCAGTTTATCGACCATTCCCGGCTCCTTGCCTGCGAGCAGGTTAAAATACGGGGATTGGTAACCTTCGTCATTCCTGAAGGTAGGTATGATAGATACGTAGGAGATATTGTTCTTCTTGAAGAGGTCGCAGAGGTTCTCGGTGTGGAATCCTCCGGAGACTATTACCGCATATTTCTTAGACGACGGCGGGGCGCGCTCTCCAGGGAGGCCCATCTTCATATTCTTCAAGAATGCATCATCCCTCTTGAATGAATAGGCGTAAAATTCGGATATCTCATTCCTGTAGGCGTCGAGCTCATCGATACCGTCCGAAAGCTTTGCCTGTATCTTCCACTTCGGCGCTTGGTTTTCAATAAAGGATTTGAAGTTCTTTACGGCAAATGAGCCTTCATTTGCGAGATAATATTTATAGTCATCTCTTGTTATCGCGATATTGAATATGTTCTTCGTGAGGGTGAGGTTCTTTGAGAGTTCATCCAGCTTCCTCTGGTCATCGTTCTGGTAGAGGCCTTCCTTTATCTTGGATTCGAGGGCCGCCATCTCTTCGAGTATCTTCGCCTTGTCGATGGCCTGGTACAGGGATATATATACTATATATTTCTGGAGTTCCGGCATATCCTTGATCTCTATATTCGCGATCTTCGCCTTTTTTAATAGATATGTGTAAAAGTCGCCTTGCGCTATTTTTTCTGCCTGGAATTCCACCGTCATAACCACCAATTCTTCGAGCTGCTTCTTGGGAAGGGATTTCTGAAGCAGATCGACAAGTTTCGACTTCTCAGTATCTGCCTTCTTGAAATCTATCCCGCCTTCCTGTTCGAGCGACTGCTGCAACAGATACAGGTTCGTATAGCTCTTTATGTTGATTGCCTGGCGATTGCCGTATTTCACGAGACAGAGGACATAGTCCTTGAAATCGAGCTTATTCTCTTTATATTCGGTGAACTTCTTGTCCAGATCGAGGAGCTCCGGTGGATAGAGTTTATTCTTTATGTTACCTAATATATAGCTGATCTCATTCAAGTACTTATCGACCTTATCCTTATATTTAAGGGAGTTTTTATAGACTTTGAGGTTATCGACATAGAGCTTCGTGTCTTCAACGCCCCACAGAGCCGCCTTGTTCGGATTATTTATCGCAAAATACTCGGCGCCGTTCACGAGCCCGTCCTTTACGAAGTAGTCGCTCACGCGTTCCCTGGTATCGGGATCATTTATGGAGTCGAATATTGCAAGATCATAATCTCCGACACCACCTTCAAGATTTACAGAACGGATGCCATATTCCTTATTAAAGTAATCGATCAGTTCGGATAGCTTGCGCTGGCAGGCGTAGTTGCAATGGGCATCCTGTATATGTATGACGGTCGTTGAAGACCCCGCATCATAACTATCTCTTATATGCCCCAGATTCTGAGGCAGGCTGAATGTCTTTACATTAAGCTCTTTGGTAGAGCTTGGGCTGCCCGGTTCCTCTGAGCCGACGCTCGTAAGCTCTGGAGTTGCCCTGGCAGCCCACGCTCTTTCTACAAGGGTATCGACCCCCCCTGTAGTAAACAAAAAGGACCACAAAGTGATGATCGAGATCACCTTTAATGGCCCTTTCCTGCTTATATGATTACTGCGGCTATCAGCCCGAGCGTCTTTCATGGTGGCTTAGCCCCTTCTTTCATTTTATAAATACTTTTTAAATCTTTAAATTATCTCCTCTAAAAAAATGCCTTTCCGAGCGTCGCTTCGGTCCAGCTTACTTCGAGCGTCCTTCAATTATAAGTTTACCTGATGGATATGAAAATACAAGGAAACTTAGCTAGCTTTTTTCAATACTAACATTTGCTAGTTTTTCGGATAGAATTGGAGGCATGTGAGGCGGCGTCGGTATCAGAGATACCGACATCCGCCATATTTTTCAGAAGAAAAATATGGCGGAGAGGGAGAGATTTGAACTCTCGTACCCCGTTAGGGGTAACACGCTTTCGAGGCGTGCGCGATCAACCGCTCTGCCACCTCTCCGGTCATTACTGATAATCTATTCTAATCTGTCTAAATTTTTTCGCGCTTGCGCAAAATTTGGATCCCGCTTGAGAGTCTTACAAAGTTCTCTGGCCTTAACTATATCACCGGCATCGCGATACTGCGCGGCAAGACTATTATATAACAGATACTATACCACAACGGATAACAGAAGCACAAACAGGATAGAAAAAATATGCCTCCTGGAATATGGATCTTGAAAGCAATGTGCTACAATTCCTGCCTGGCCCATATGTAGAACCTCTCGGCCTGTTTTAAGATCTCGAGAGCATCGTGTTGTGAAAAAACCGCATTGTCATATTCTATCAAAGACTTCTTCGCCAGAATACGGCGAAATGCGCTTAACTTATCACCGACTCCATCGATCTTAAGATTCTGCTTCATAAGGTCCAGCGCAACCATATGGTCTCTGTCTATCGACCTCCTCCCGCCATATCTGACAAGAAGCGCATCGGCTATCGAAATAGCGCAATGTACCGCATTCAATCCAACCGCACTCCAGTAACCTTCTTTCTCAGCGTGAAGCATGGACTTATAGAATTCCTCTGCCTTCTTCTTATAATTCAAGTATTGAGACCTGTCGACTTCCGCTGTTTTAACCTTCTTCGATGTCATATTACCAACCTTTCAAGAGGCCTCCCCTGGACCAGTATATAAGCGCTCAGGATCTCTTTTACTATCGGCTCATTATCTTTATGCCTTCTCTTAAATTGATCTATCGATAATACATATGGCACGATCGCGGTCTGAAAATCACGAGCTACTGCATCTGCTATCAGGTCGAGGCTCTCCTCAACTTTCTCTTTGTCCCTAACGCTGCCGAGGACTACGATCAAGTCTATGTCGCTCTTTGGCCCCTCTCTTCTCCTGGCTACGCTTCCGAAAATAGCCACTGTCTCGACAGTCGCTTTCGGACGCGATACCGCTTTTTTTATAAGGGCCGTAACGGCAGGTAATATACTTTTCTCCTTTTCAAAGAAAGGCTTTACAAGGACCTTTACAATGTAGCTATCCGTATTAAGCGAGTAAAGATAGGCCTTACCTGCGGACGAGGCTTTCACAACCCCGTCTTCTTTCAGGCTATTGAGGAATTTATTTATGGTAGTCGGGCTCGCGGTGAGAAGCCTTGCAAGCTGCCGCCCTGTCAATCCGGCGCTTTCCTTGCACAGTATGCGTAATATGCCGGTCTTCAGCTTGTGATCGAACACCCTGTCGAGCGCATTATATATAAGCATGGGGTTTTCCTTGTCCATTAAATTGGACATATGTCCACTATTATGGATATAGGATACCTTATTTAACGGCCCTTGTCAAGGGGCGGGCTCACTATTTCTGCTATCTTTTCTTCGCCTCTGCTGCCATCCTGGCTACTAATGCAAACGTCCTGTTTAGGTACATCCTACTCGCAGGATGTACCTAAACAGGACGTCCGATCATTTTACTTTACCCGTCGCCCCGTGTCTTAACTGGCGGTGTGTTCTCGAGTTTGTTCGAACTCACTTTATGAAAGAAAGTGTCATTGCGAGCCCCGCCGCAGGCGAGGCAAAGCAATCTATCAAAGAAAAAAGTCTTTAACGCTTGGCTCGGCCCGGCCACAGGCCGGGCGCGTCCTCGCCACACACTCTGAAGCGTAATAATGTATGCATAACGGCTAAAGGCTCATCCGCCCCACCTCAGCCTACAACTTGCCAACTACATGGGGCTTCGGTGGTTGCCGAGCCCCTCACCCCAAAAGATCTTGAGGCAAAAAGAACAAAAATGCCTCAATGGGCAGAATTTGGTTAAAAAGACCTTTCTTTTACTTCTCTCCTAATAAATCTAGCAATTCTTTGGCGCAAAAAACTTTCCCCCACCTCTTATTACTAGCTCCAGAAAGTATTTTCATCTCTTGCAGCTTCTTAACCGCGGCTTTGGCAGTGGGATAGCTAGTTTCTAATTTTTTAGCTGCATAGGGAATCGTAACAAATGGATTCAAGAAAACTTGATCCAACAGTTTTAATGCATATGTTGATCCTCTATCTTTTTGAATAAGCTTACGATATTTATCTAATAGTTTAAGTATCGATTTAGAATTTTCTATGGCGTCCTTCGATTGGACTGCCACTGCCCGCAAGAAAAACTTAGCCCATTCTTCCCATTCGCCATTCTCGCTTACAGCTAATAGTCTTTCATAGTATTCGCTGCGATATTTCTCAAAAAAAGCACTGAGATAAAGCATGGGATATACCAAATATTCTCTTTCGCCTAAGAATAGAGTGGTAAGTAGCCTGCCCATCCTTCCGTTACCATCTAAAAATGGATGGATCGCTTCAAATTGATAATGGATCAAAGCGCATTGTATAAGACCGGGGAAATTATTTCTATCGTGCAAGAACTTTTCAAAATGCCCTAACGCATCGTTCATTTCACGTACAGGCGGTGGTACAAATTTTGCATTGTTTAGAGTGCATCCCGCGGGACCTATCCAATTTTGGCTGCGCCTAAATTCGCCGAGAGTCAGATGCTCTCCTCTTACCCCCCTCATTAACTCTCTGTGGATCTCTCTAATAAGACGAAGAGAAAGAGGAAGTTCTTTTAATCTTTGAATTCCATAGTTTATCGCTTTTACATAATTAACTACTTCGAGGACATCTGTTTTTTTAACCTCTTTTTGTTTTTCTTCCTTATTCGCTGCTTCAAAATAAAAAAGATCCGATAGGGATGCTTGAGTGCCCTCAATTTTCGAACTGAGAACAGCTTCTCTTTTAATATAGGGCGTTATAAGGAGGTTGGGGTTAGGTAGTAACGCGCCAACACCTGAGAGATTGCCTAATTGACGATCGGCCTCAGAAAGCAAATTAACCATTTCTTTGCCGTAGACAATAGCTGGCGGAAGTGGGTTAGGCACAAAAGCCCAATAATCTCTTTCTGTTTTTATTATTTTTCCGGCTTTGCTATTTTTAAACCTGGCTATATCCATAATTTCCTAATATTTTGCGCCTCACCGATAATAGGTAGTTAGCCCCAGCTTTAAGTATACTTTAGACTTTTAAAGAAATCAAGCTTTTTCTTTAATTGCTATTTTAGCAATTAAAGTACCTTATAATTCTATTTCAACCTCTTTCTCAAGTTTTTAGGGACATGCCATTTTACGCCCCCTATTGCCCCGAAAAAGATCGGTTCGAACTTTATTTTATCCCTCGCATTCGCTCGGGACGCTTCGCAGAAAGAGCGCCGGATAAATTTTTCGTCGGAAGGTACCTTCCGATTCTTCTTACCCGACGCCCCGTGTCTTAACTGGCGGAGGAGGTAGGATTCGAACCCACGGAGGCATTGCTGCCTCAACAGTTTTCAAGACTGCCGCGATCAACCGCTCTGCCACTCCTCCACCCTAAAACGCCTAAAGAACAATTTTTCCCGCCAAACAACTTTATTGTAAAACTATGCGTCTTTAAAGAGGAGTTTGTCGGGACTCCCTCGCTTCGCTCGGTCGCAAGACTGCCGCGATCAACCGCTCTGCCACTCCTCCGCACAAAATATCTAAAGAACAGTTTTCCCGTTCTAGAAAAACAGCTGCCTCACTATCGCGATGTATATATCTCTCGACCCGAATATAAAATCCACAAAGAAGCGCTTTATGTGGAATGACGGGAATACGAGCCCGAACATGAGCGCTATCACAAGGATATTCAGCATGTACACAAGCACGATCGAAAAGAAATAGCCTGACTTCACTATGTCCGGCTGTTTCACCTTCATTATCTCTATGGTCGATATAATATGGAAGGCGAGCGCGAACCCTATCAGAAATATGAATATCGAGCCGTTGATATTATACGATGCGAGAAGCACAAAATAAACTAAAGTTATCAGTATCGCGTATATCGGGACAAAGTAGGGGCTGAGCTCTATCACGACATTCGATTTATCCATGCCGACACTTCCGCCCTCTTTCGACACCTGGAATGAATTTATTTTCGCGCCAAATATCCAGGCGACGCCGGCATGCACAGCCTCGTGGCCCAAAACATAAAAGAATGTCGGCTTGTAAAATAAGAGGTGCAGTGCCACATAGGCCGCGATACCCCATAAGAAATAATTAAGGCTCGCTGACAGTTCTTTTATCATGGCCATATTATGATAAAAGGCTACCGTCACGCCGAAGGCAAGCGGCACTACTAGGACCGCGATAGAAAATTTTAGCAATACCTTTAAGAATTCCATATATTGATATGATTGCTTCGTCGGCCCTTCGGGCCTCCTCGCAATGACACCTTACGGTTTAATGACCTCTTTACCGTCCATGTAAGGGACGAGCGCTTTCGGTATGCGGACAGATCCGTCCGCATTCTGGTAATTCTCCAGGATCGCCACGACGAGCCTTGCCAGCGCAACGCCCGAACCATTGAGCGTGTGGATATAACTCATCTTCTTCGACTCTTTCTGGCGGTAGCGTATATTCGCCCGGCGCGCCTGGAAGTCGGTGAAGCAGGAGCAGCTTGATACTTCGAGATATGAATTCACCCCGGCCGCGAACAGCTCTATGTCATAGCATTTGGCCGCGGAGAATGATATGTCGCCCGTAGCCAATAGGACGACCCTATATGGCAGCTCAAGCGCCTGGAGCACGTCTTCCGCATCTTTAACAAGGCTCTCGAGTTCATCGAATGATGTTTTGGGCCTCACGAACTTCACCATCTCGACTTTGTCGAACTGGTGGACCCTTATCAAACCCTTTGTATCTTTACCGTATGATCCGGCCTCGCGCCTGAAACATGCGGTATAAGCAGTATAGCGGATGGGCAGCTTGTCCTCATCCAGCACTTCGCCTGAGAGCATGTTCGTGACAGGGACCTCTGCGGTAGGTATGAGAAAAAGGTCGTCATCTTTTAATTTGTACATGTCCTCTTCAAGTTTCGGGAGCTGGCCTGTCCCTGTCATGCTGCGCCTGTTTACCAAAAACGGCGGGAATATCTCCGTATAGCCATGCTTTTTTGTGTGCATGTCCAGCATGAAATTTATGAGCGCCCGCTCCAGGCGCGCGCCGGCTCCTTTAAATAATACGAAGTTTGAGCCTGTTATCTTTGCCGCGATACCGAAACATATAATATCAAGTATTTCGCTAAGCTCAATATGGGTCCTTGGAGTAAAGTTAAATTTAGGAATATTGCCCCATGAACGGACTATTTTATTGGCCTGCGGGCTGCCTACAGGTACGGATTTATCTGGTATATTTGGGATAGAATACATAAATGAGGCCATTTTTTCATCAATTTCCCCCACTTTATTATCTAATTCGCCTATTTTTTGGGAAACTGACTTCATTCTCTCTATAACCTCTTTTGCATTCTTCTTCTCCTTCATAAGGATCGATATCTCATCGTTCGCCTTATTCCTCTGGGCCTTAAGCTCCTCGACCTCTACCAATAGCTTTCTGCGGCCCTCATCCAGGGCCAATAATTCATCTACATTGATCTTCAGCAGGTTCCTGTTCTTAAGGGCCTCTTTGACCAGGTTGCTATTTTCTCTTATGAACTTTATATCCAACATATAGCTCCTTATAGATTGCTTCGGCCGCTTCGCGGCCTCGCAATGACAAAGTGTTTATCCTTTTATTACTCCGATAGGCCGCATGCGCGCAACGCGTTTCGAAATGCCTGCGCCTTCTACGATCCGAACGACTTCATTCACGTCTTTATATGCTTCCGGCGCCTCTTCGGCTAATGTCTCCCGGCCGCTCGACTTTACTATTATACCCTTATCTTCGAGTTCGCGCGATATAGATCTGCCGCGGCAGGCCCTTATTGCCGCAGAACGGGACATGAGCCGCCCGGCTCCATGACACGTCGAATAGAATGTCTCTTCCGCCTTCTTCGTTCCTGTCAGAAGATATGAATTCCTGCCCATGTCCCCCGGTATTATGACAGGCTGCCCGGTCTTTTGGTATTTTTGGGGGATCTCCGGATGTCCCGGAGGAAAAGCCCTGGTCGCGCCTTTTCTGTGGACGCAGAGGGTCTTCTCTTTTCCGTCTATCGTATATTTTTCCAATTTTGCTATATTATGGGCGACGTCGTATATGAGGTCCATGCCGAGGTCTTTTGGCGACATCTGGAATACTTTCTCGAACACGCCTCTTGCAAGATGCATGAGGCACTGCCTGTTAGCCCACGCATAATTCGCCGCGCATCTCATGGCGCCGAGATAGTTTTGCGCTTCCTTTGAATTTACCGGCGCGCAAGCAAGCTGCCTGTCCGGAACGCTGATATTATACTTGGAGAGACATCCTATCATGTCGCGCGTATAATCGTCGCACACCTGATAGCCGAGGCCGCGCGAACCGGAGTGTATCATGAGCACAACCTGTCCTACGGCGAGGTCGAATACGGATGCCGCATCTTTATCGAATATCTCGTCGACCACCTGGACTTCCATAAAGTGGTTGCCTGAGCCCAATGTTCCCGACTGGTTCTTACCGCGCTCGTAAGCTCTAGGCGAGACCGCGTCCGGGTTAGCGCCTTTTATCGCGCCGTGTTCTTCAGTGTATTCGAGATCATCATGGTTACCATAGCCGCGCTCGACGACCCACTTGGAGCCCTCGACAAGAAGTTTCCTCTCTTCGGACGCGCTTATCTTTATATCGCCTTTCGACCCGACGCCTGCCGGGACATCATTATAAAGAGCATAGACCAGGTCTCTTATCCTGGGTTTCACATCCTTCTCGGTGAGGTTCGTCTTCACAAGTCTGATCCCGCAATTGATATCATACCCTACAAATCCAGGCACCAGCACGCCGGTTTCGGAATCAAATGCACCGACGCCGCCAATCGGCGCTCCATATCCCCAATGCAGGTCAGGCATGCCAAAAGAATACCTCACTATCCCCGGAAGGAACGCGACATTCGCGACCTGCTCCGCGGCTTTGTCGGAACGGATATCCTCAAGCATCGCCTCATCGGCATAGATGATGCCGTCGACGCGCATACCTTGCTTATAGCTCTTGGGAATACGCCACCTGAACTCGTCTATCCGCTCGAACATCCGCTCTATTCCTTCATTGATAGATTGCTTCGTCGTCCCGCCTTCGGCGGGACTCCTCGCAATGACAGAGGGTTGTTACACGTCAGGTATTACACGTCAAATATTATATCTACTTTGAAACCGTCCTTAGACTCTTTGACGGCAAGGCCGCTATAGGTGATGGCCTTTATCTCTGTCTTTAGGCGGTTCCTGTTATCGCCTACGGGCCGGCCGAAGACTTTTGCCTTTATCGCCGTATCCGATAATTCCTCTATCTCAAATCTTGAAAATATGATAGATTTCGTATAGAAATTATACAAAAGCTCGTCGAGCCAAGCCACGAGGAGCTCATCGGAGTTCGGGGCGGAGAGCTTGATATCCATAGAGACAGGCTCTTTCAATCCTTCAAGGTCCGCTATTATGTCGAACATCGAAAAGGCGGCATTTGCGAACAACTCCTTCAAAGTGCCGCCGTAGACATGAACGCCTATATCCGCTGTATGCGGGAACTGCTCGTAACGTTTCATCATTCTACCGATATAGCTTTTGAGGTCTGCCAGAGACCGTGTATGTTGCAATAGGATGCTGCGAGTATAGTGCCGGCCTTATCGGTTTTGAAGGATAACGTGACTTCAGGATGGGTATAAACCGTGCTCATGTTAGGCCCCTGGGCAGACTCACCATGGGCTGTAAAGTCAAAGCGTCCGAGCTCGATGGGGAATTTCTCGGCTGCAGGATGAAAATATACGCTTATCCAGCGGATATGGTGTTCGGTAGTATTGGGGTGGGCGATCTCTTTACCGACGGTGACTGTTATCTTCGTCAATGCGCCCTTCTTGGCCGAGACGGGGGCATCTATTACCGGAACATGCTTTTCGGTCTTAAAATCTGCTGACTGCAAAAGATCTTTAAGCTCTGCCATCTTAAACCTCCTATTATTTTTTGTACATCTCAAGCCCGATGCGTTTTAAAGCCTTGTCTATCGATATGACTTTAACCTTTATTTTATCACCAACGGATATTACTTCATAAGGATTTTTTATAAAGCGCTGGCTCATCTTGGATACATGCATAAGTCCGTCCTGGTGGACCCCGATATCGACGAAGGCTCCGAAGTCAGTGACATTTGTCACGACGCCATCCATGACCATCCCCATAGAGAGGTCGTCTATCTCGTTTATGGCGGCGCTGAATTCCACGGACGTGAACTCCTCGCGCGGGTCGAGGCCCGGTTTCTTAAGCTCTCTGATCATATCCTCTAGCGTCGGTATCCCCACCTCACCGGTGACATAGCTATTGATATCGATGCCCGATATCGCCTTTTCATTGCCGATAAGCTCTTTTATGCCTATATGCGCGTCCCGGGCCATCTCTTCTACTATGTGAAAGCTCTCCGGATGTATGGCGGAATTATCCAGCGGATCTTCGCTGTCCCTTATCTTTAAAAATCCTGCCGCCTGCTCGAATACTTTGTCGCCTACGCCGGGGACTTTAAGAAGGTCCTTCTTCGCCTTGAACGGCCCTTTTTCCCTGCGGTAATTTATTACATTCTTTGCTATGAAAGGCCCTATGCCGGAAACATAGGTCAATAATTCCTTGGAGGCGGTATTTAGCTCAACGCCCACGAAGTTCACGCATGACTCGACGGTCATGTCTAGCGACTTCTTGAGCTCCGTCTGGTTGACATCATGCTGGTATTGGCCGACGCCGATCGATTTAGGGTCTATCTTGACTAGTTCCGCGAGAGGATCCTGGATGCGCCTGGCTATCGATATCGCGCCTTTTACCGTTATGTCAAGATCCGGAAATTCTTCACGGGCAGAGTCTGACGCGGAATAGACGCTCGCCCCGGCCTCGCTGGTCATAACTACTTTGGCGCTGAGGCCGTGTTTTTTAACGATCCCGTCCATAAAACTGAACGCCTCTTTCGACGCGGTGCCATTACCTACGGATACCAGTTCCACCCCGTGTTTTTTTATCATATCTACGACAGCCTTCTCGGCCTCCTCCTTCAGGCGGTCCGACATCTGGAGATATACGGGCTTAAACTCTTTAAAGTTACCGCTCCGGTCAACCACGGCGACTTTGCATCCTGTCTTTATGCCAGGATCGATTCCCATAATCGTCTTGTGTCCGGCGGGAGCGGCAAGGAGAAGGTTCCGAAGATTTTTCGCGAATACATTTATAGCCTCCAGCTCCGAGATGTCTATCCTCTCTTTGAACATCTCGACCTCAAGTGAAGTTGATAGCGACCTTCTGAATGTTGTCGCAATGGCCTTTAAAAGGTCTTTATGGAATAAGGACTTCGGGTTCTTCGCGGTCTTAAGGATCATAGAGCTTATGGCTTCTTCCTCCGGGACTTCCACAGACCATGACAGGACTTTCTCTTTCGAGCCGCGCCTTATCGCCAGCACCCTGTGGGACGGGGATCTCGACAGGAGTTCCGAAAAATTATAGTATGCCTCGAATTTTGTCTTCGTGCCGTCGAGTTCATGCCTTACTTTCGACACGAGAACGCCGGTCTTCTTGTAAAGGTCCCTGAGCGCGGCTCGGACATCCGCATTCTCGGAGATATTCTCGATAACGATCTCAAGCGCTTCTTCGAGCGCAGCTTCCAGAGTTGCGACGCCTTTTGACGGATCGACATATCCCGATATCAGCTTATCCCTGTCGCCTTCGGAAGGCTGTTCTTTTAAGATGAGGTCCGCGAGGGGTTCCAAGCCTTTCTCTTTGGCTATCGTGGCCTTGGTGCGCTGTTTCGGTTTATATGGCAGGTAAAGGTCTTCGAGGGCGAATTTCTGGCGGCACTTCAGTATCTTGGCCTTTAGATCATCGGTCAACTTTCCTTGCTCGGATATGGACTTAACTATCGTATCTTTGCGTGCTTCAAGCTCGGCGTAATAAGTGAACTTTTCGCTTATCGAGCGTATCTTCGTCTCATCGAGTGAGCCGGTCTGCTCTTTCCTGTACCTTGCGATAAACGGTATCGTGGAGCCTTTGCCGAGGAGCGAGAGCGTATTCTTTAACGCGCCCTCGTCGATACCGAGCTCTTCCAGAAGATATTCAAATATTATGGCTGTGTTCATATTTTAAGCGGATATTTTACCGAAAAATAGCACCCCTCTCCCATAAGCCGAGAAGGAGGGCGCTGGAAGCTTACTGTTTATCGCCCTTCAGTTTTTCAGGATGATGTCTGACTATCTCTGCCTGGACCAGGTATATCACGTCTTCGGCGATATTTGTCGTATGGTCGCATATTCGTTCCAGGAAACGCGCGATGAGGAGAAGCTGCACCGCCCGGGGAGCGGTGGAGCCGTCTTTTACCATAAAATCTTCTACGAGTTCCTTGTGTATCATGTTGCGCAACTCATTGGCTTCGGGATCCGAGAGAAGGACCTTCTTCGCCAGTTCAATGTCACCTTTAACGAACGAGTCTATGGCCATCTTGACCATGCTCTGGGCCACGGCGGCAAGCTTCGGTATGTCGACGAGCGGTTTTAAGATCGGCTTGTCGACTATCTCGAGCGTCCGCTGGGCGATGTCTACGGCTATATCCGCGATCCTCTCAAGCTCGGAGTTGATCTTCATGCCTGTCGTGATGAAACGGAGGTCCTTCGCCATCGGCTGGTACCGCGCTATCAGGTCTATGCACTTCTCGTCTATAGCGACCTCGAGCTCATCGACATTATTATCATTCGCGATTATCTTTTTCGCCAGTTCCTTATCTCTGTTCTTCAGCGCCTCTATGGAAAGATAGATCGCCTCTTCCGCGTAAGCGCCCATCTTCAGTATGTCCTGGTTCAGGCCCTTCAATTCATCGTCGAAATGTCGCTGCATGGCTCCCCCTTTATCCGTATCTTCCGGTTATATAATCTTCAGTGCGCCTGTCCTTAGGCGCGGTAAATATATCCTCGGTCCTGCCGAACTCGATCAGCTCTCCGAGCAGCATAAATCCCGTATCATCCGAGACGCGCGCTGCCTGCTGCATGTTGTGCGTTACTATTATTATAGTATAGTTATTCTTCAATTCACGCATTAATTCTTCGATCCGCGCGGTGGCCTGGGGATCGAGCGTAGAACACGGCTCGTCCATGAGAAGGACCTCGGGCTTGACCGCGATAAGCCGCGCAATACAGAGCCGCTGCTTCTGCTCTAGTGTTAGCCTCAATGCCGGCTCATTCAGCCTGTCCTTTAGCTCATCCCATAAAAGGACGCTCTTAAGGCTACGCTCGACTATTTCGTCAAGGGTATCGCGCTTAATGCTATCGGCGTGGATCCTTTCGCCAAAGACGATGTTCTCGTAGACGGAGAGCGGGAACGGGTTCGGCCTCTGGAAAACCATGCCGACCTTCTTGCGCAGTTTTACGAGGTCGGCTCCCGGACCAAAGATATCCTCGCCGTCAACGAGCACTTTGCCGGCAGTCCGCACACCTTCGATGAGGTCATTCATCCTGTTGAAGACGCGAAGGAGCGTCGATTTCCCGCAGCCGGAAGGCCCGATGATAGCTGTTATCCGGTTCGCCCCGAAACTTGAGTCAACGTCTTTCAGGGCGTGGAAAGGGCCGTACCACAGATTGAGCTTATCCGTCTTGATTTTTGCCATTATCCGAACTTCCCTCTGATATAACCGTCCGTGCGCTTGTCGTGCGGGGCGGTAAAGATCTTGTCTGTTTTATCGAGCTCTATGAGTTCGCCGCCAAGGAAGAACGCCGTCCTGTCCCCGACCCTCGCTGCCTGTTTCACATTATTGGTAACGAGCACTATTGTGTATTTCTCTTTAAGCTGGACCATGGCGTCTTCGACCTTCGCTGTCGAGATCGGATCGAGCCCTGAGCAAGGCTCGTCGAAAAGTATCACTTCCGGCTCCACTGCGAGCGTGCGCGCGATACAAAGGCGCTGCTGCTGCCCGCCCGAGAGCTTGAATGCCGACTCGTCGAGCCTGTCCTTTACCTCTTCCCAGAGGTACCCCTGCTTAAGCGACTCTTCAACCTTTGAGGCGATCTTCTTCTTATCCTTCTCGCCGTGCATCCTGACTCCATACGCGACATTTTCGAATATGGAGAGCGGAAGCGGCAGGGGCAGAGCGAATACCATGCCGACCCTCCTGCGCAGCGCTTCTACGTCGATAGACCTGACATCCTGCCTCTCAAGCTCCACCATGCCGTCCATCCTGAAGTAGGGATTAAGATCGTTCAGCCGGTTGAGCGTCCTTAAGAATGTCGTCTTCCCGCTGTTCGAAGGCCCGATGATGCTTAGGATCTCATGCTTGAAGATCTCCATCTCCATGTCCCTTAGTACGCGGTTCGCGCCGAACCAGGCGCTGAACTTATGCACCTCTATCTTTACCATTTCTTTTTCTTTCTGAACTTATAGCGTATGATTATCGCAACCAGATTCATGAAAAGAACAAGTGTAAGCAGTACAAGGGCTGTACCGTAGCGGATCTTCTCATCGACATTAGGCACCTGCGTCGAGATGACATAGAGATGGTACGGAAGCGCCATCGCCTGGTCGAATACAGACTTCGGAAGCTGCGGCAGGTAAAATGCCGCGACCGTGAACAGTATCGGCGCGGTCTCGCCTGCGGCTCTGCCAAGGCCGAGAATAGTGCCGGTCAATATGCCCGGTATAGCGTTAGGCAGGACTATGTGACGGATCGTCTGCCATTTACTAGCGCCAAGCGACAGGCTCACCTCGCGGAATGACTGCGGCACGCTTTCAAGGGCTTCCCGCGACGACGTGATTATTATCGGCAGTATCATGATCCCGAGCGTCAGCGAGCCGGCAAGTATCGACGCGCCGAACTTGAAGAAGATCACAAATAGCGCGAGCCCAAAAAGGCCGTAAACCACGGACGGGACTCCCGCGAGATTGACGATCGCAAGCTTGATGAGACGGTTCAATATGTTATCTTTGGAGTATTCGCTCAAATATATGGCGGCTAGAAGCCCTATGGGCAGCGCGAACACTATTGCACCGGTAACAAGATACAAGGTACCGACAATAGCGGGAAATATGCCTCCCGCGCGCATCCCCTGTCTCGGGATGTCGGTAAGGAATTGCCAGTTTATGGCCGGAAGGCCCTTCTGGATAATAATTACGACGATCATTCCTACCGGCACCACTATCAAAAGGGTCGCCAGAAAAAGAAAAAAGAAAGCGATATTCTGTGTTCTGTGCGGATTGCGCATTACTGCCTCTTATGCAGAAATAAGTCCGCGGTCACATTGATCGCGAAACTTATGATAAATAACACTATCCCGATGGCAAAGAGCGCAAAATAATGCTCACTCCCCACCACTGCCTCGCCCATCTCCGCCGCGATCGTCGCGGTGAGCGTCCTTACCGGCACGAGGATGCTATGCGGAATAACTGCGGCATTGCCTGTTATCATCATCACCGCCATAGTCTCGCCGATCACGCGGCCAATGCCGAGCATCACTGCGGCAAGGATACCGCTTGAAGCGGCCGGAAGCATCACGCGCCATATCGTTTGCCAGTGCGTAGCGCCGAGCGCCAGAGCACCTTCCTTATATGTCTTGGGAACGGAATAGAGCGCGTCCTCGGCGATCGTAACTATGGTCGGCATGGCCATAAATGCGAGCATGATCGAGCCGGAGAGCGCCGTCAGTCCAGTCGGCAGGTGGAAGACGGTCTTTACGAATGGCACTAGCGTCACCATCCCTATAAAACCGAGGACGACACTCGGTATCGCCGCAAGAAGCTCTACGCCTGCCTTGAGAACTTCTTTCGTTTTTACAGGAGCTATCTCTGCGATGTAGATGGCACATCCGACGCCGATCGGGATCGAAATGATCGCCGCTCCCGCGGTCACCAGAAGCGATCCGAGTATAAGAGGGAATATGCCGAGCTGAGGCGGTTCGGATATCGGATACCAGCTTTTGCCGAAAAGGAACTTAAGAGGGCTCTCGATATTGAATAGCGCGAGCCCTTCCTTGAGCAGGAATAAAAATATCAGCACTACAAAAAATATCGACGCCATGCCGCATATGAAGATAAGGTTCTCGATCATGAATTCTTTTATCTTGCGCATATCGCCCTATTTTTTGATCGGCACGAAATCCGTAGCCAGTACCAGGTCCTGACCTTCTTTTGAAAGCGTGAAATCTACGAATTTTTTCGTAAGCCCTGCCGGCGTTCCATTGGTATAAAGGAAGAGCGGCCGCGATATCGGGTAACTGCCGTTCAGGACATTCTCTATAGAAGGCGCCACAAAACCCGACGCGCCATCTTTCGCGACAACGACCGGTTTTTGTTTAGGCGAAATATAACCCATGCCGTAATAGCCGATAGCGGCTCGATTGCCGGCAACCTCGTCGGCGATAGCCTGTGACGACGATAGCATGAGAGCGCCCGGCGCGAACTCTTCCCTGCTTGAGGGGTCCATCTTCCTTAAGACGTGCTCCTTAAAATAAACGTGCGTTCCGGAATTGACCTCCCGCGACAGGATGACGATCTTTTCATCTTTGCCGCCAAGCTCTTTCCAGTTCGCTATCCTGCCGGTAAATATCCCGGCGAGCTCGTCCATGGTAAGCTTGTCGACGGGGTTTTCGGGATTCACGACTACCGCGAGTCCATCGAGAGCAACCTTTATTTCATTAGGGTTTATGCCCTTCTTCTGGGCCAACACGATCTCTTTCGCCTTTACGTTCCTAGAACTCATAGCTACATCGCAAGTACCGCTTATGAGACTAGAAAACCCGGTACCGGATCCACCCCCCGTAACCGCTACAAAATCGCCTGTGTTCTTCTCCATATATTTCTCAGCCCATGCTTGTCCCAAGTTCACCATCGTATCCGAACCTTTGATCTGTATTGAGTTTTTATCTCTTGCGGCAAACGCGGAAGTCGCAAATGTTACTGCTACCAGAAGTAATAACCATTTTTTGATCATATCTGACCCCTCTTTCTATTTAAATTATATCTTACCCATATTATATCCATATTAACTTGATGTTAAATCTGCGTAAAATCTAGAACGATATCTTATTCTTTAGCCACAACACATTAGCCTCGTACCATTTATCTCCGGTACCCCTGGTCGATTGCAACATATATGAGATATCGAACTTCACGTATTTGGTCAATTCGACCTCTACGCCTGACTGGAACCTGTTCTGGTTAAAACCCCTGCCATTGGAGGATATGAATATCTCATCCGAGGTATAGGGAGCTATCTTCATCCCCTTGAACTCAAAAGGGTATTTTAGTACGAACCTGTTGCGATATCTAACCTGGTCGAGGGCGTACCTGAAATGCCTGTATTCTATGCGGTTACGGTCCTCAAACCTAAACTTCCATATATCCTGCTTCCAGGTGAGGTTCGTATAGATATCGTCCTCTTCCCTCCATTTGCGCTTGTACCTTTCGAATATAAGGCGGTAACCCAGGGCAAGTTCGAATCTCTTGTCGAACGCCCAGGCAAATCCCCAGTCGTAATGCTGATAGAAAAACTCCGTAGCGGTCTCGGCGAACCGGAATTCCTCCTCCATCGTGAACTTCGTAGCCTTGCCTATCTTCACGTCCTGGGCATTCGTGTTCCAGATCTGGAAGTCGCCATTATCATAAGCATAGGCTTCAAAACTAACTGCCGCAAAACACAAAATCAAAACCGCTAACTTAATAACATTCTTAAACATGCTACACTCCTCTCTTTTTAAAAAGAGTATAGATCATTGATATTAAATCCGCTTCAAGTAGATGTAAAATATAGGTAAAGCTTTGGAGAGGCACTAGGGCCTTGGAAGGACTATCCAGAATTTTGATCCGAAACCTTCGGAGCTTTCCACGCCGACGCTGCCGTTATGAAGCTCGACGATATGTTTAACGATGGAAAGCCCGAGGCCCGTTCCTCCGAGTTCGCGCGAGCGCGCTTTGTCCACGCGATAGAACCGCTCAAATATACGGCTAATATCTTTTTCGGGAATGCCAATACCCGAATCTTCCACGACAATTTTTATTTTACCGTCCACATCCTGGCTGTAAATCCTGACGAGCCCTTTTTCTTTGTTAAATTTTACAGCATTATCGATAAGATTTGTAAAGACCTGTTCGATCCTGTTCTTATCCGCTTTGATTAAAAGGCTTGCCGGTAATTCATCTTTAATTTCTACGCCCTTCTTCCTTAACTGAGACTTAAATCCTAAAATAACTCCTTCGGCAAGTTGGCGCAGGCTTATATCCTTTTTCTCCAGAGTTATTTCTTTTGACTCCAGATGTGACAGAGAAAGCAAGTCGTTAACTAGATTGTTCAGCCGTTCCGCGTGTTCCTGTATTATCGCCAGGAAGTCGCGACTATTCTCTTTATCGTCCAGGGCGCCCTCAAGAAGCGTCTCGATAAACCCCTTTATGGAAGTGAGCGGTGTCTTTAATTCGTGCGATACGTTGGCGATAAAATCGCTGCGTATAGTCTCAAGTTTTCTTATCTCGGTTATATCATGAATAACTACTAAACATCCCGTCACTTCATTATCATCAAAAATAGGTGTTGCGTTAACCTCAAATATCTTGTTTACCGGATACATAAGAGCTAACTCTGCTGATGCGCCCTGTCCTTTCCTTAAAACAGCGTTGATGACTTCTGGAATATCATTGTTACGTATAACTTCCAAAAAGACTTTCCCTTCTACGTCTTTTTTAGAAACCCCGAAAATCTTCTCGGTCGTAGGATTTATAGAAATTACACGCCCCTTTTTATCTACGACGATAACCCCCTCGATCATGCTGTTGAAAATCGCGGCAAGCTTCTGGTTTTGCGTTTTAACCTCTTTGATCTTGTCTTCTATGTCCTGAGCCATCTTGTTGAGGGTATCCGCAAGTTCCCCGATCTCATCTTTAGGTATCTGGATTATCCTGCGGCTAAAATCGCCTTCGGAGAATTTACGAGAGATCTGTGTCATTCTATTGATCGGCCTGATAACATTTCCGGCTACCACAGATCCAAGTAGAAACGCAAGCCCCAGAGCAAAGATGAGCCCGATAAAAACTATTTTTCTAATGGCAAGCAATGTTTTTTGCACGCTCTCCAGAGGCAGCGCTAATCTCAAAACGCCGGTAATTTCACTTTTATCTTTGAGAGGAATGGCTACATAGAGCATGTCTATCTTGAGGGTCGGCGAATAACGTGTATCGATGCCTATATCACCAGTTAAAGCAATTCTTACCTCTTGCCGATTTATGTGATTCTCCATGCTCAGAATCTCTTGTTTGGGTTTTTCAGAATCGGAGAGAACCGCACCTTTCTTATTAATAACGGTAATTCGACACTTTGTTTTCGGCCCCAGTAGCTTAACTAAAATATCTAGAGAGGCGAAGTCTTCTTTTTTTATACTTTCGGCGGTGATCTGGTTCTCGATCAGATTTGCCTGGGCAACAAGAGAGGCCTGGATATTATGAAGGGAATTTTCTTCGAGATTCTTGTCCAAAAAAAATGCCATGAAACCGAAAGATACTGATATTACGAAGGCATAAGAAAGGATCAGCTTTGACTTAAAGCTTATTTTGATCGCCATTTAACACCTACTCTTCATCTTCGAACCTATATCCGTAATTCTTCACGGTTACGATGCGCGATGATTCGTCCTTTAACTTCTTACGCAATGTCCTTATATGTACGTCCACGGTACGAGTCTGAATCTCCGCAGCATGATCAAATCCCCATATGGTATCTAACAGATGATCCCGAGACAAGACTCTGCCTCTTGATTTTATCAGCGCTTTAAGAAGCTCGAATTCTTTTGCGGTAAGCTCTATTGGCTTGCTCTTAACAGTTACTGTGATTTTAGCCAAATCTACGGTTAGATCCCCTACTTTTAACACCTCCAGCAGCTTATCTTTGTCTTTGCCGCGGCGCAAAACCGCCTTTATTCGCGCGATCAATTCTCTGGGACTAAAAGGCTTTGTCACATAGTCATCTGCCCCTAATTCAAGCCCAACGACTTTATCTGACTCCTGGCTTTTTGCCGTTAACATGATGATCGGGATCGATGCGGTTTTACTATCACCCTTGAGAGTCTTGCAGACTTCCAAACCGTCTATTCCGGGAAGCATTAAGTCCAAAATAATTATATCTGGGTGTTCGCCCCTTGCTGATTCTATGGCGGCTTCTCCATCGCGAACGGATAGGGTCTTAAACCCTTCCTTCTTGAGGTTATACTCAAGCATCTTTACTATATCTTTTTCGTCTTCTACTATTAAAATAACTTCTCTCATTTTCGATTCTCGATTTTCGATTGCTCTAATTGGCGCGCCTGGGCAGAATCGAACTGCCATTTCTAGCTCCGGAGGCTAGTGCGTTATCCGTTACGCGACAGGCGCTGTTGAAAAAAATCCCCTATATCTACTTTCTCTCGCCGGATCTGTATTTTTCAATGAGGTCCGTGAATATGGGCTTTGGTATCGCGCCAAGGCGGATAGCTATATCATACTCTTTTATAGCCAGGTCATATTGCCCGTTCTTAAAATATGTGACAGCGAGGTTATAGTGGGCCGCTCCGTATCCCGGAGCTATCTGGATGGCCTTTTTGTATGCAGCCATAGAGTCCTGAAGCTTTTCCATGGCGCCATACAATGTGCCAAGATCATTATACGAATTCGGAAGGTCCGGGTTAAGCTCGATAGCTTTTTTGCACAGTTCAATGGCCTTCTCATTCTCGCCCTTAGCGAAATATATCATACCGAGCCCGCTATACGCGTATGCGAGGCTGGGCGCTGTTTCGATAGCCCTTCTATAAGCCTCCTCGGCATCGTCAAGCCTGCCTAGAGCTGCATAGACTATGCCCAGATTTACATATGCCAGGACATAATCTTTCGGGTCTATCTCTGTCGCCTTCTTGAACATCTCTATAGCTGCGGTCCTGTTGCCGAGGTCATCGAGGACGCTGCCCAAACTTATGTAAGCCGAACCGTATGTAGGATTCAATTCTATAGAGCGCTTGTAACATTCTATAGCTTCATACTTGCGCCCCATGTCATTATAGATATTGCCGAGATTATTGTGCATCAGGAAGCTTTCGGGGGCGTATTTCAATGTCCTTGTATAAAAAGTCACGGGATCATTCCAGTAACTGTTCTGGTAGATCGTAAGCCCGGAATAGAATACGGTTATGATCAGCATTAAAACTACGGCAAGTATTTTATAAGGTTTTTTTCTCGATAGCCATGCCAGGGCGCCTGCTATTATGAGAAAGAATCCTATCGACGGAAGATAGAGCCAGTGCTCAGCCATATAAGCGTTGATCGGATACAGGTTTGATACCGGCAATATGCACAGGACAAGCCACGACAATGCGAAGAATAGAAGCGGATTCTTTCTTCTCGACAAAAATATCAGCCCGATAAGAGAAAGAAGTATTGCCACCCCGGCTACCGCTTTCGGATCCATAAAATTGAACAGCTTTAACCCATACTCCATGCGAAGGTCGACCGGCAAAAAAAGTATCCTGGCGTAATTGGTGACAGCGACAAAGAAACCCGGCAGCCTCTGCAAGACCGTGGTGGGATGTGCAACATGGATGAGAGCTTTTAAGACAGCCGTCCTTATAATAAAATATGCTACTGTTACGGCAAGCACCGGAAGGATCCTTCTTAAAATATTGGCCTTCCTGGCGAAAGCATAATGGTATATCAGTATAAGGATCATGAATATAAGGGCGCTCTCCCTGGAGAGAAGCCCCAGGAAATAGAAAAATAAAGAGAGGATGAAGCATGGGACGCTCGCGCGGCGATCATCTTTTACGTAAAATATAAATGCAAATATCACGAACAGCGCGACTATCGGGTCCGCGCGTCCCGAGATATATGCCACAGCTTCGGTATGAGCCGGATGGACTATGAAGAGGGTCGAGGCGAAGAGGGCTATTAATCTATCCCCGAAAAGAAGCCACAAGAGCCAGAATACCGACAATGCGACCATGATATGGAGGAGTATGTTCGTGATATGATAGCCCGTGGGGTCGAGCCCCCAGAAGCGGTATTCGAGCATATATGTCAATGTCTGCAGCGGGCGATAAAAATTACTTATCCTTGCAGCGCCTGAATCGACATCTTTAGTGAATATGGTCGCGATATTCGACAGGCTCTTTATATAGACATTATCCTTAACGAGATTTATATCGTCAAGAAGGAGCTTGCCGGTCACGGAGTTAGCATAGACAATGATGCCCAGCATTATTATGGTAACTATCGAAAGGATGGCAAAACGTCTATCGGTCATTGTACCTTGAACTGTCTCCTGACATTCTTTCTTGTAAAGTAGACCACGACGAAGGCGTGGTAGAAGATCGATATGTAATTTTTTATGTCGGAAGGGATGAATGTTATTATCTCGCCGTTAAAAATAAGAAGCCCGAACAACAAGAGGACCTTTGTAAGGACTATGTATCCGGAGAAGAAGACTAGAAGGAGCCATGCCCAGCGCCAGCGTTTGAAGAGGCCCATCCCTATCGCGATGGATGTCATGGAGGCGACCAGAACGAAAAGGAATACATTTAAAGGCTTTTTGCAGGCATCCAATAAAGAGGATGTGATAAGGCTCGATATCGTCGAAAGCCCTATCAAAAGTTCTGTGACAGCTATTATGTTTACGGCTCGCCTGGCGATCATAATCATACTATATCATAATAACCATTTATCTTAAAGACCGATGATGCGACCCAGGATGACGTCGGCCTGTTTTGCAGCCGCTATATTAACGCGCGGGGACAGCGCCGGCAGATTTTCGATATCCGACTTAAGATCGCCCACGATTATCAGATCATCCTTCATCTTGTGTATCTTGATGTCATCGCTTGAACCTATTCCTCCGAGACCGGAGACCGACACCGCGAATTTCCCGGCCGCTAAAAGTTCGGATACGAGGATGCTTTTATATTCAGCCTTATCGAGACACTCGGCAACTGCGTCGCATCCGCCGAATATTTTTCTTACATTGCCCTTCTCGATCTTTTCAACTATCGCTTCTATCTCGATGTCCGGGTTTATGCTGCGCAGGTTATCGGCCAGCGCCTCTACCTTGTATCTGCCGACCTGGGTGAGAAAGAAGAACTGCCTGTCGAGGTTCGACGGCACGATTTTATCAAAATCGGCTATCACGAATTTCCTGAATCCGCACCGCACAAGATTGGCGGCGCAATTTGAACCAAGCCCACCGGCGCCGGCGATACCTATCCGAGCAGTCTCGACCTTTCTGAAGCTTTCCGATCCCAATTTCTTTATAAGGTCTTCGCGCAAGCTTTCCATCTATATCTTCATCCAGTCTTTTAAGACAGGCTGGTATCCCCTTCTTTCGAGGAGAGACCTTATCTCTTCAACGCTTCTTTCGTCCGATATTTCGAACTGCGGCCTGTCGTGATCATTTATTATCCTGGTATGGCCGCCGACGCATGTCGTGGAACCGGCAGACATCCTCGTCACGCCCAAAGGCATTATATTTTCGCGCAATATCGGGTCTTCCCTGGTAGATACCGCTATGCCGAGCCTCGGCATGAATAACCTCAAGGCTGTTATTATCTGGACGATATTCCTGTCCGACACCTCGAAGCCGGGTTTGAAATCTCCTGCATGCGGCCGGAGCCTCGGAATAGAAATACCGATCTCAACGTCAGGATAGGCATCCTGGAGGTATTTGGCATGCAGGCCCATAAGGAATATCTCCCGTCTCCAACTGGCTAGGCCGAGCAACGTCCCGATATTGACGTTCCTCATCCCGGCCATTGCGCCCCTCTCGGGAGCGTCAAGCCGAAAAAGGAAATCTCTCTTAGGTCCGGAAGGATGGAGCGTCTCGTACAGCTTCTCGTCATAGGTCTCCTGGTATATAGTCAACCCGTCGACGCCTTCAGAGATGAGCTCTCTATATTCTTCTTCCGTCAGGGCATATACTTCGATGGCTATCGAGCTGAAGTATTCCTTAAGGATCTTCACGCAATCCTTGATGTAGCTGACGGGGCTTTCGCTCCTTGAGTCGCCGGTCAACACAAGTATGGACCTAAGCCCGGTGGAGGATATGAACTCTGCTTCCTTCTTGACCTCATCGAGCCCTAGCTTCTTGCGCTGGAAAGCATTGTCTGCCTTGAACCCGCAATAGAGGCAGCGGTTATCGCAATAATTGGCTATATATATCGGAGTGTATAATTGGATGGTCTTGCCGAAATGTTTGAGCGTGATCTCCCGGGCTTTCGCGGCCGCGAGCTCAAGGTATTTTTCGGCTTCCTGCGAGAGCGTGGCTACAAATCCGGCCTGGCTTAAAACTTCAGAGGCGAGCGCCCTTTCGATCTCATGCCTTGAGATCGAATGAAAAAGCCCGTCGGTATCAAGGCCTTCGGTTCTCTTTATGACTTCGTAATAACTCATATGCGCGATTATTCTTCTCTTAAAAACCCGGTGAGCGGCGAGGATGCGCTTGGTTGCATGAAACCGAAAGGGATCCCTGAGAGATACGCGAGCCTGCCAGCCTTGACAGCCATGTTAAATGAGCTCGCTATATTTACCGGATCGCTGGCTATGGCTATCGCGGTATTTATGAGGACTGCCGCGCAGCCCATCTCCATGCATTCGCAAGCATCCGAAGGCTTCCCTATCCCGGCATCAACGATAACAGGGGCTTTTATCTCCCTGACCATTATCTCTATAAGCTCTCTTGTCTTCACTCCCCTGTTCGACCCTATGGGCGAGCCGAGCGGCATTACCGCCGCTGCGCCGGCATCGGCAAGTCGCCTTGCCATGGAAAGGTCGGGGCTCATATACGGAAGGACGACGAACCCTTCCTTGACCAAGATCTCCGTCGCTTTTAATGTCTCCATGTTGTCAGGCAAGAGATATTTATTATCCGCTATGACTTCTATCTTTATCCAATTGCCGCCGCCGGATGCCTTCGCAAGACGGGCTATCCTCACGGCCTCATCCGCATTCCTCGCGCCGGATGTATTCGCCATCAGGATGCAGCCCTTCGGGATATAGTCGAGTATATTGTCCGTCTTCGAAGTATCGTCGACCCTTCTTAATGCGACGGTGACAACCTCGGCCTGCGAAGCTTCAAGGGCCTTCTTCATGAGGGAATAACTTGAGAACTTGCCTGTCCCTATGAAGAGCCTGTTTTTTATAGATCTATCGCCTATCTTTAAGATATCTTCCATTATCCGCCGCCTACAAAACTTACTATCTCAAGATCATCATCTTCTTTGAGAGCTATAGCGCCTATCTCCTCTTTCGGGATTATGCGGCGGTTGTGCTCCACGACCACGCGCTCGCATGACAGACCTTTTGAAATAAGAAGCCCTGTTATGTTAAGGGTTGAGCCGACTTCTTCGTATTTACCGTTTATTTTTACTTTCACGCTTCGCAAAGCTCCTTACATCTTTTCAGTTTTTCTTTGAGGCTCTTGGTCCTTGCAACTATATCGTCAGCTTCCATTATATCCCTTATGACCGCGATATTCCTGGCGCCGTCGCGCGTAACCTCGTCCACATTCTCAAGCGTTATGCCGCCTATGAGTACGACGGGCTTGCGCGCTATTGCCATGATCTCTTTTATATCCTTCGTCCCCAGGAAATAGTCTTTCGTCTTCGTATGGAATATGGGCCCGTATGCAATATAATCGACGTCAGACTCATTCGCTTTTTCGAATTGCTCGATCGAATGGGTGGATACCCCGACTATCTCGTCATTACCTATTATCTGCCGGACAGCGTTTATAGGAAAGCGCTCCATATCATCCTGGCCTAGATGTACGCCATCGGCGCCGACCCTGTGCGCGAGATGCGGATCGTCATTAACAATAAAAACAACATTATGCTTTTTACAGAGGACTAAAAGTTCTGAGCCTAGTTTTTCGAGCTCCGTTTCGGATTTCTCTTTTTCCCGCATCTGGATTATGTCGACGCCGCCTTTTATCGCAAGTTTCGCCACCTCAAGAGCGCTTCGGCCTTTGCCGTATTTCTCGTTCAGCACCAGATAAAGGCTGTAATTATCGATCTTAGGCGTCATCTTTTTTTATCCATTCTGTCATTGCGTTTTAAGCCAAAAATTCCTGGAATAGCCACGTGGAAAGATATCTCTCTCCTGTATCCGGGAGTATCACCACGATCGTCTTTCCTGATGATTCTTTTCGTTTGGCGACCTCTAAAGCGGCCCACATCGCGGCGCCGCACGATATCCCCGCAAATATCCCTTCGGAGCGGGCGAGCTTTCTCGCAATAGCGCCTGCGTCATCATTCGATACCTGCATTATCTCGTCGATCACCTTGCGGTCAAGGACATCCGGCACAAATCCTGCCCCGATCCCCTGTATCTTATGGGGACCCGGCTTTCCGCCGGAAAGGACCGGAGAATCGGCCGGCTCGATACCTATCACTTTGACTGAAGGCTTCTTCTCTTTCAATACTTCGCCCACGCCCGTTATAGTCCCGCCTGTCCCGATACCGGCAATAAATATATCCACTCCCCCGTCAGTATCATTCCATATCTCCATAGCGGTCGTCTTGCGATGTATCTCAGGGTTCGCCGGATTTTTGAATTGCTGCGGTAGGAAGCTGCCCGGTGTTTTTCTGGCTAGCTCTTCGGCTGCCTCAACCGCTCCGCGCATGCCTTTTGCTCCCGGAGTCAGGACTATCTCCGCGCCCATTATCTTTAATAACTGTCTTCTTTCCATGCTCATAGTGTCAGGCATGGTGAGTATCAGCTTATAACCTTTTGCGGCTGCGACGAATGCAAGGGCTATGCCGGTATTGCCGCTCGTCGGTTCTATTATGACCGCGCCTTTCTTGAGGCTTCCGTCCTTCTCGGCCGCTTCTACCATCGCGACGCCAATTCTATCCTTTATGCTTGAAAGCGGATTAAAGAACTCCAGCTTCGCCAGAATAGTCGCATTTAATCCTTCCGCGAGCTTATTTATCTTAACAAGAGGGGTATTCCCTGTTGTTTTTGTTATATCTTCAAATATTCGAGCCATGAGCGCTCCTTTTTTAAATTATCACTGAAGATATATTATATCATAAATCATCGCTACAGCATTGCATCGTTTGTTTAAATCGCCAACGCCTTTAAGAACCTTTCCTTTCCCGTTTCATCTATCAATACGCCCAACCTCTGCCTGGATTTAGCATTCTCCTTATAGAATTTAACGACCCTGGCAATAACCATCAAAACCTCGTCCTCTGTAAAGATATTATCCAGCTTAAGCCCTGAACGCGGGCTTCTCCCCCCGCATCCGCCTAAGTAAACTATAAACCCAGAACGAGGGCTTGGCCCTGCCTGGGCGGCCTGACCATGTATTCCTATCTCGGCTGCCTGCGCGCGAGTGCACGTATTAGGGCAACCTGAAATGGCTATCTTGAATTTATGCGGAAGGTCCATGCCGCACTTGATCCCCAGTTCTTTTTCGATTCTCTCGAAGAGAGAGAATGTGTCTACAAGGCCGGCCTTGCACCAGTTATTCCCGGGGCAACAAGTCACTGCCCTGAGGCGCGCACCGGATGTGCCTGGCTTTATGCCTGCGGCTTTCATATCAGCCTCAACCGCGGGGATATCGTTAAGACTTATGAATGGGATCTCCATGCCCTGCCTCACCGTAGCGTGGATAAACCCTTTCCCATACTTCTCGGCTATAGCGGCTAATTTAATAAGATGCCCTTTCTTATAAACGCCTTCGGACATGCGCGTCCTGAATATAAAGAACCCTTCCTGTCTCTGTCTTAAGAAACCACGGCCTTTCAGGCCTTCGTAATCTATATTTTCCATTGTTTCCTCCGTATCATCATTATCACATATCTCTCATCACTTCTTCGGCTGCCTTTATTGTCTTGTCGATATCTTTACCTGTATGCCCGAAAGATAAAAAATTGGCCTCAAACTCTGATGGCGCAAAATATATCCCGCGACGGAGCATGCCTCTATAAAATTTTCTGAATATCTTCTTATCCTTGAACTTTATACTGAAGATGGATCCAAAACGGACTATCTTTAGATCTATGTGACGCCGGCCCGCCTCTTTCATAAGACTGATGGTTAAACAAGCTGCTAGCTTTTCCGGCCTGTTATAACTATACCTTAAATCCCGGAGCGCCTTTAAGGTCGAGAGGCCTGCCTGCATCACGACTGGATTCCCAGAGAATGTGGAAGCCTGATAGACTTCACCAAGTGGCGCAAGTTTATTCATTATCCTGCGGCCTCCTCCATAAGCACCTACAGGGAGCCCGCCGCCTATTATCTTGCCCAATATAATAAGGTCCGGCTTGACGCCTAATTTTACGGCAAGCGATCCGAAATAGAATCGAAAACCAGTTATTACCTCGTCGGCAATAAGAAGCGCTCCATACTTTTTTGTAATGACCCTCAGATATTTTATAAAATCGATATCCGGAAGCGTAACGCCGTAATTGCCTCCGCAGGGCTCAAATATTACCGCTGCTATCTCCTTGTCGTATTTTGTAAATATCTTATCCATGCTTTTTTTGTCTCCGTAAGGAGCGACTATCGTGTGTTTAGTAAAATCCCGCGGGACGCCATCGCTCTGAGGTATCCCCAATGTCGCAAGCCCGGATCCTCCTTTAGCCAACAGATAGTCCGCATGACCGTGATAAGAGTTCCTGAACTTTATGATCTTATCGCGGCCTGTATATCCTCTTGCAAGTCGAATCGCCCCCATCACGGCTTCTGTCCCGGAATTAACGAATCTTATCTTCTCGATAACCGGGATGGCTTTAGATATCGCCTTTGCAAGCTCGATCTCTCTAATATTGGTAGTGCCAAAACTAAAACCGCTGTCCAGGGCCTTCTTGACATCTCTTGTGATTTTTGGGGAGGCATGGCCTAATATCAGGCTGCCCCAGGAAAGAACATAGTCTATATATCCTTTCCCGGCATGATCATAAACTTTTGAGCCGGATCCCTTCTTTATCACGAGAAGATCGCCGCCGACATAATTGAATGCCCGAACCGGGCTATCCACTCCGGCGACGAGATATTTTTTCGCTTTTTTTATCAACTTCTCTTTAGCCATCCGGCTATATCCTTTGCATGATACGTTATTATCATATCTGCGCCCGCGCGCTTAATAGAGTCCATGATCTCGAGCACGATTTTTTCCTCGTCCCAATAGCCCAATTGCGCGCCGGCCTTCACCATAGAATATTCACCGCTTACATTATATGCTGCCAAAGTATGATCGAACCGTCGGCTCGCGTCCTTGATAATGTCTAGATAAGATAACGCGGGTTTCACCATTACGATATCTGCGCCCTCGTCAATATCAGCCTCTATCGCTTTCATGGCTTTTAATATATCTTTATGGTCGAGCTGATAAGCCCGTCTGTCTCCAAATTTTGGGGACGAACGAGCCGCATCCCTGAAAGGGCCGTAGAAGTTCGATACGAATTTCGCGGAATATCCCATTATCTTTGTTCCATTAAGCCCGCTCTTGTCCAGCGCAGTCCTTATGGCGCGGACTTGCCCCTTAGTCATGGCCGACGGCGCAACATAGTCTGCTCCGGCTTCAGCATGCGAAAGAGCGATCTTCGCAAGCGCTTCCAAGGTTTTTTTATTATCTATTTTCTGCCCTGGACCCTTCAATATTCCACAATGTCCATGCAACGTATATGCACATAAGCAGACATCCGTCATAACTGTGATACCCGGCATACTGTGCTTTAAAGCTTTTATTGCAAGACTAACTACACTATCTCTTTTATGCGCGGTTGCGCCAAACTTATCCTTCTTATCCGGCACTCCGAATAGGAGCACTTTCGTTATGCCTGATTTCAATAATTTATCCGCTTCCCGGACGAGCATATCCGCAGAGAACCTGAAAACGCCGGGCATAGAATACACTCTCTCGCGGATGCCTTTGCCTGGCTTCACAAATAACGGATATATGAGATCTCGTGTCTTCATTAGCTTTCTCGAAAGTAATTTACTGCCTCGCCGACGACTAAAACAGCCGGAGACTTTATCCTTCGACGCTTCACTTCGTCTGCTATCGTCTCTATCGTAGCCTTTGTGATCCTGGCCTCAGGAGTCGTTACCTTTTCCATAAAAGCGCAAGGCGTCGAGGCGGGCCTTCCGCTCTTGACGAGAGCCTTCACGACATTCGCTATATTGGCAACGGCCATTAGATATACGAGCGTCTCACAATCCGGAGCATCTATATCTGCCGACGGATCTCTCTTTCTGCCTGTCAATATAGCGACAGACTGAACCTTGTCCTTCACGGTTAGCGGTATGCCAAAACTCTCAGGACCGGCTATCGCCGAAGTTATCCCCGGTATCACCTCAATATCGACACCGCTCTCTAATAGGAATCTAGCCTCTTCGGCGCCGCGGCTAAAGATGAAAGGATCGCCGCCTTTAAGACGCACGACATGTTTAAACTTAAGCGAGTTATTATAAAGAAGGCGGTTTATCTCATCCTGCTCTTTGAGATGTATCCGGTCGGACTTTCCGACGCAGATCTTCTTCGCAGACTTCTTTACATGCTTTAGAAGTAACGGCGAAGAGAGAAAGTCGTAGAGAACGCAATCGGCTCTCTTCAAGGCTTTAAGTCCTTTTACGCTGATGAGCTCCGGATCGCCCGGACCGGCCCCAACTATATAAACTCTTCCTTTCTTACGCATCATTTAAACCTCGAAATATCTCAAACAGGTCCGCCCTGTCCCGGCGAATCTGGACAGCAAGCCTTCCCTGCAATGGATGCGGCTCCATTATCTCCGAAGGGATCATCTCTCTTATCCTCTTTTCGTATCCCAGCCTTATGAGCGCGGCATGAGCGACTACCAAAGAATCAAAATCGCCATTATCAAGCTTGGCCAGCCTCTCATCTATGTCCCCGCGCACATCTGTCACGATGAGGTCTGGTCTCACGCGCAAAATAGCGTCTTTGCGCCTGCGGCTGGACGTGGCTACACGCGACCCTGACGGCAAACTCTTTAAAGAATGCCCGGCGTTAGAAACAAGACACTCGAACGGGCTGATCGAACGGGTCAGCGCCGCTATCATCAATCCTTCGGGCATGATCTCTTCCAGGTCCTTCGCGCTATGGACGGCTATATCTATATCGCCGACGACGAGGGCCTCTTCTATCTCGCGGGTAAAGAAATCTCCCATTTCCCGGCCAAGGAGGCTTGTCAGCTTATCTTTATCTCCGCGCGTTTCGATAGGGATCGTATCCATGCGAAGATGCGGCATGCGCGAACGTATCTCATCGACCTGTTTTAGGGCGAGCTTACTTGATCGCGTTCCGACCCTGATACTCTTTATCATAAACATCCCCGTAATGGATCCGCATAGCTTCTTCCACTAAATATGAGGCCATATCTATGCGGTCACGCCTGCGCCCATTATTCTCAAGAATTACGCTGTTCAGGCTATCGAGGTCCTGTAAAAGAATGCCCTCGATATTACCGGCTTCCGGCTCTATATCCCTTGGCACCGCAAGATCGTATATATAAAGAGGCCGGCCCCGTTTTTTGATCGCGCCCGACAGATCTTCTCTCTTTAAGACAAAATGCGGGCTCGACGTAGCACATACAAGCGCATCCGCTTTTAAAATTATCTGCGGAAGATCTTTCAAGAGCGCAACTTCACCGTCTGAGCGTCCGGCCAATCTCTTCGCTTTTTCGAAATTTTTGCGCGCAACGAATGTAAGGCCGATATTTACCGGCCTACAGTTTGCGATGAGCTCGGCTATCTTGCCGGTACCGACTACGATAAGGCGCAGCCCGCCTTTCGGTTTTATGCGAGATGAGATATCGTTAAAGACGATCGTCGATATGTTATCCATATCCTGATCGAGCCTTGAACGGATTCGGATATCTTTCGATAGCGCCAATGCCTCATGCCACAATCGGGAGATAGTAAAAGGAAGATCCGCCTTAAATGCCCAATTCTCGAGCTGCGACAGTATCTCTTTCTCCCCCTGAAATTGGGACTCGAGGCCAGCCGCAAGCCGAAGGGCATGGCGAAAGACATCTCTCTTGCCGTGCACAACATGCGCGTATCTTCGCAGATCAGGAAATGTATTGAAGAGCTTTTCGGCGCGGGTAAAAGCCTCGTCTCGATCGTCCGCAATGCCGTAAAGTTCTATGCGGTTGCATGTAGCAAGCAGAGCCGACTGGCGTGGCCCTGCGCTTTCACAGAAGCCGGCTATCGCCTTACTTTCGCGATAAATATGCTCGCGCGCGCTTAAGGGAGAGCTTTTGTGGTCTACTCCTATAAGATAGAAAAACATCCCAGTGCTCCTTTAGGAAATTCTTAAGATCACGGCTCAAGACCGGGTCTTTTCCGTCTGTATATACGGCGACCAGGGCCTTGGATATGCGTAATATGGCGGGAGATATAAAATCGCTAGCTCGCGGTTTGTCGACTACATTGACCGGGACTTTCAGCTTTCTCGCCCATCGGCTGATATCTTCATTGGCCTTATTGTCTGAGGTGGCGACGATGACAATGTCGGCCTTCTTTAAATCAGAGGCGCGTATGGCCCTCCTGGTCCATCTGATCTTGCGCAGCTTCACAAGGTTTTTCAAGCGCGACGTCAACGCTGGCGATACCACATGTAGTTTCGCGCCGGAGGCTAAGAATGAATCCGCTTTGCGCTCGGCGACCTTGCCGCCGCCCGCGATCAGTGCGGACTTTCCTTCCAAATTTATTGCTATCGGATAATAAGAGAGTCTCATTGGATTTATTTTTCGGATCAAAACTCAAAATACTGGGTCATTGAAAAATATCTCTCCCCCGTATCGGGAAAGACAGTCACAACCCTCTTCCCGGCGCCTATCGCTTTCGCCACCTTCAAAGCTGCCCAGAGAGCCGCTCCCGAGGAAAAACCGCAGAATATGCCCTCTTGCCTTACTACCAGTTTTGCGGTTTCATAAGCATCCCGGTCCTTAACCACGATGATATCATCAATTACCGACCTATTCAAGATATCCGGAACAAAACCTGCTCCTATGCCCTGGATCTTATGCGGGCCTGCTGGCTTACCGGATAGGACCGCACTTGCCTCCGGCTCCACGGCTATGACCTTTATCTTTGGATCATATTCCTTCAGCACCTCTCCTATCCCTGTAATTGTCCCGCCCGTACCGACTCCCGCCACGAAGCAATCGAGCCTTCCCCCTGTCTGCTTAAGGATCTCTTTTGCCGTAGTCTTTCTGTGTATCTCCGGATTTGCCGGATGCTTGAATTGTTGCGGCATGAAGGCATTACGCGTCTTAGAGAATATCTCTTCCGCTTTCTTTATGGCGCCCTTCATCCCTTCGCTGCCTTTTGTGAGTACTACCTCGGCTCCGTAACTTCTCAGGATATGGATCCTCTCCAGGCTCATCGTCTCGGGCATGGTTAATATACATCTATATCCTTTGACTGCCGAGACCATGGCTAGTCCTATGCCGGTATTCCCGCTCGTAGGTTCTATGATCGTCGATCCTGGCTTTACGATACCATTTCGCTCGGCGTCTTCGATCATGGCAAGAGCTATCCTATCCTTTACGCTTCCGGCCGGATTTAACAGCTCGAGTTTGGCGAGTATCTCTGCCGAATCCGGGCCGGATATCTTTTTAAGTTTCACTAATGGCGTATTGCCGATAGACTCCAGGATATTCTCGCTCATCTTCAGATCTTCGCGCATTGCAATCCCCTCCTTATATAATATTGCGTATTTCCCGCCGCGATCATTTATCTCTTCAAGAAAAGGCCTGATAATAGATATGCTATTGCGACCGAAAGGACAGGCGTGATAGCCCATACGATGAATGTCTTCTTGGTCAAGTGCTGATCTAATGTGTGTCTATGTCCGTCTTTTACGGAACTGATCGCAAATATCGAAGCAAGATTAAGCTGTACCAGCGATTGCGGTATGCCCAAGAAAGAAGCGAATATAAGAAGCGTCGCCGTTACAAATGAGACGAGCGTCCCCGAAGCCTTCCCTAACGGCACTATCTCCCGCCCCACAGTCTCAAGGAGCTTTCCTCCCATCAACCAGGCCCCTAACCCGAATAGAGGAGCGATACATAACAATCCCAAGCGTATATCCAGGATACCCGCCCCGTATATAGGTCCGACGGCATTTGCGACATTATTCGTGCCGATCGCGAACGCGACATAGCAACTCGCTATTAAAGCGGATCTTTTCAGTTTCTTCTCGTTCGCGAACATCGTTTGATAAATATGAAGATTATCATGTTTGGGCGGATATATGAGCCTGTACAATATGAGGGTCAAGACATATGACGCCAGAGGCAACAGGATCCACATCGGCAATATTTTATAGAACAATGTCTTCGTATTAAGATGCTGGAAGTGCATACCGACTCCTACGATCGCGCCGACAGTAACCTGGCTTGTGGATTGCGGGATCTTCAGCATGTTCGCCAGAAATAGGCTTGATGTCGCGGAGCTTAAAATAACCAATACAGCCTCGAGGGTTATAAGCTCCTTCGGTATCAAGCCTTTTCCCAGCGTCATCGCTACATTCCTACCCAGGATCACCGCACCGATGACAACAAAGACCCCGAATATGTACAGTGCGGTCTTCTTCTTTATCAGTTTGCCTCCGTAGGCGGCGGCAAAGGACGGAGCTACGCCGCTGGCGCCCATGTTAATGGCAAAGAATATGACCACTATGACCAACAATCCATACTTCAACATCTCTATGCCTTCTTTCTTACTTCGCTGTCTTCTTTAGCGGCCTCGTGTGTATCCCGCATTCTCCGCCGCACTTTGAGGTGCCTATCCAGCGGCCGGCGCGCTCATTGTCATCATTCGTTATCTTTGAGCACGGCGCGCAACCGAGCGAGCGGTACCCTTCAGCGTAGAGAGGATTGACCGGGACCTGATAGAGCGCGAGATATTGCCATACTTCGCGTTCTTTCCAGATGAGAATAGGATTCAACTTCACCAAGCCCTTGTCTCTCTCCTCGACCTCTTTAAAGTCGGTCCGCGTGCGCCCCTCTGTGCAGCGCAGGCCCGTCACCCAGCACTTAACATGCATCTCTTCGATAGCCTGCTGGACAGGCTCGACTTTCAGTATGTCGCAACATTTGTCCGGATCGGTCAAGTAAAGTTTATCGGATATAGGAGCGTCGTTCTTATAGACCTTTGTCTCCGGATACCTCTTCACGACCTCGCCCATGAACTTAACCGTCTCCGGCGGCTTGAACCTGGTAGTTACAACGAAGCCGCGTATCTTCGGGTTCACTCTCTTGGCCAAGTCCCACACCACGACAGAATCCTTTCCGAGAGAATTGGCTACGACCAGAGAATCGCCGTATTTCTCATACGCCTCTTTTATAAGTTGTTTAGACCTCTCCACCTTCTCCTTAAAATTCAGCGTCTCCACTAATGTCTTCAGATCATCTTTATTATTCAACAGACTCATTTTTCTTCTCCTTTTGTTTTTCCTTTTTCTATAAATAAAAAAACCCGCATTCCTTTTAGCTCTCTTCCGGCAGCGGGTCGTCTATCTTATGTGCTATATTGTCACATAAAACATCCTCCGCGCGCAAGAGAGCCACGCATTTGCATACAACACATCATTCCATAACAATTAACTGCCATCGACATCTCCCTTAAATAGAATAAGCTGCTATATTCTGTGCAGCGCTTATCTCCTTGACCATGTCTTCGAAAGTCGTGTTGTCTACTATTTCGGATGTTACCTGAAAGACCTTTTTCCAGATGCCCCTGAACGCGCATTTATATATATCTCCGCACTTTGAATAGCCTTCCTTTACACATGCGATCGGCTCTATAGGGCCATCCATGAACCTTATAACCTCTCCTATTGTTATAGCCTCCGGGGGTTTAGACAGAAGATATCCACCCACTTTACCGCGCCTTGACTCGATAAAACCGCCCCTTTTTAAGTCTAATAGTACCTGCTCTAAGAATTTTACAGGGGCATCTATGTGCTTTGCCACCTCATGTATGGTCACCGGAGCCCCACCATAATGAAGAGCTAGGTCTAATACTGCTTTTAGTGCGTAATCTCCCTTAAAAGTGATCTTCATGACAACCTCTATATCTCTATAATCTCTATTAACATAGTATAGTATACATTAAAATAAAAATAGTGTCAAGTCTTTTTTAAAAAAATTCAGCCCATCCAAAACGGATGAGCTGAATAATTTGGTGAGGGGGTATCCCTCTCACTATATACGTATCTCTGAAATCATTGTTGCTATTATACAGTTATGAATCATAAGGAACAAGGAATTTCTGAAATCAGAGAGGTGCGTTTTAGAGAACTATTCGGACATGTCTAAAGGCTCGAAAATGTCCACTTAAGGGACAAAAATCGCTTATTTTGTCCAATTCTGTCCGGACTTTTCGATAGACATTTTACATAACTTCTTTAAACGCAAGCGGATACAAAATGTCCATCTTTTTGGGTGGACATTTTGGATTTAGACGATTTATGCCCAGTAACTTTACGGAACTAAAAATCCCCGCTTATCCCAATCTCGAATGTTCTGCCAGGCTCCGGAGTAAAGTAATTAATTCTTCCGCGCTTATATCCGGAAGAATTGTACTCTTTATTAAGTATGTTATATGCAGCAACAAATACCTCAAGCCACTTATATTTGTATGATATCTTCGCATCTAATGTATTGTAATGGCCAAGCACATCGACATTGGCCGCATCTATGTATGTTTTCCCCACCCATGTTGATGCCACATAAGCCGTAAAACCGAAATCCGTATATATATTCATCCCGATGGTTCCTTTATTAATCGGAACGTTAACTAGAAATTTATTCTTAAAAGCGCCGTCGCTGTCATCCACGGCTCTCGTATACGTATAATTACCGAAGAACGACACGGGGTCCGTAATTTTATAATCTGCGCTTACTTCTATGCCATCGTGAAACGTCCTGCCATAATTTTGATATTGTCTGCTGGCATTGTCATACCAGATCTCATTATTTATCTTCATCCAATACACGCTCACACTCGTCATAAGGCGCTCATTAAAATGATGGCGCACGCCTATTTCGTAGTTTGTAGCTTCCTCTGGCAATAAATTCGTATTAGCGGAGCTCCCATAAGTAAACATCTGGCCTATGGTAGGAGCTCGAAAGGCTTGGCCAAAGTTTCCGTACAATTCGGAATCTTTCTGATAGGCCCATACTACACCACAACTGGGCGTTACTTTCGACATCAGCTTGTCTTTAGAATTTGATGGCAGCCTCCTATCATCAAAGTTAAACTTTATCCAGTCATAGCGCACTCCACAAATAATCTTCAGGGCTTCTAAAAGCCTGATCTCATCCTGAAGATATGGCCCTACCATGTTTCTTACGACATCGTAACTGGCGGTCGGTGCGCCGCGTCTATTTTGAAATGGCGCATTATTCTCTTCATAATCAAAGTCGTTTCTCTCAAGGTCGATCCCAGTGACAAAAGAATGATTCATGTTTAATAATTCTGCTGTTGTCGTGAAGCGAACGGGCAGACCAAATGTATTCTCAGCCTCAATCTGCTCTCTTGTAGTGCTTTGTGTTGAACCGCTGGTATAAAATGACTCCATCCCGTCAAACCGATAATAGAATACCGTGTCGAGATTAGAGGATGCTCCGATATCCCAGCTATGAGTAAGGTCCATCGAGAACTTATCCGCACCGGTGGAATCATTTTCTGTTCCGGGCCTGGCCTGACGCCTGTTTTGCGCGATCTGGGCCGCCGACAATGCCCACGGAAATGCCCCTTGAGTCTTAGCGCTGTAGTCGAAATTAAACTTTAAATTATGGTCATCGTTTATTGAATAATCGAATTTACCATAGACTTGTATATTTTCATAATCGCCATGTTCGCGGAATCCGTTCGTCAGTCTGCTGCTTACGCCCATGTAATACCCGAAGCGGTTAAATTCCCCCGACAGATATGCTGCATAATTCTGTGTAGCATAGGTGCCGTATGAAAAAAAGACGCCGGCATGCGGGGCGCCGCTCGGTTTTTTAGTTATGATATTGATTACACCCGACATGGCATTATCGCCATAAAGGCTCGAGGCAGGTCCTCTCATAACTTCTATACGTTCGACATTGTTGATAGGTATCAGATCCCAGTTCACCAACTTATCTTTGCCCTTATTTTGGGGTATCCCGTCCACTAAGACAAGTTGATGGCTCGACATTCCACCATAAAAACCGCGCATATTTATTGTCCCACCCGCGCCCACACCGGTGGCATCATACGCATAAATGCCCTGAAGATCTTTCAGGGCATCCGGGACGGTCTTGGCATCAGACCTTTCTATATCTTTTTCTGTGACAATACTCACGCTGGCGGCGACATCCGACAACCCCTTTGCTACTCTGGATGGGGTTACTACTATAGGCTCGAGAGTCATGGCATTTGATGCGGCTGGTTTATCTTCGGCACGCGCCATACCGGCCATTGCCAGTAATAATACTACACAAATCCATATTTTCTTCATCTTTTCCTCCGTCGCGGATACTTTCCAGAATAGACAATCGACCGGACTCGCTCTTTATTTATAAGAGATTACCGTTGCGGGGCAGTGCTCCGGATTTCACGGAGACTTCCTTTATCTATCCGGCTACATTCGCATGTTTTAATTAATATTCTATACCGACCCTTCTTCGCATCCCTTTGTCATAGGGATGTTTGGTCTTTGCTATTTTACTCACAAGATCAGCGCGTCTGATCACCTCCCCTTTCGCGCCCCGGCCTGTTAATACGAGTTCCAAACCCCGGGGCTTTGATTTCATTATATGTAATACTTCGTCTTTTTTTAAGAAACCGTCTCTTAGGGAAATTATTATTTCATCCAGGATAATCATATCGTATTTGTTGTTATTATAGAGTAATTCAATACATCGCAATCCTTTTAAGCACTCTCTTCGAACCTTATCCGGATTCAATTTCTTATAAAAATGCGGATGTTTCCTGGCAAACCCAAAAATATCCACCCCAATTTTTTTTAATATCTTATGTTCACCATAACCCCATCTTTTCGGGTCTTTATGAAAATATATGTAAGCGACTTTAAAACCGTGCCCCACAGCTCTTATGGCCAGCCCGATCGCTGCTGTAGTCTTTCCCTTGCCGGTGCCTGTATAGATATGAATTAAACCTTTTTTCGTCATTTTTTACGTACCTTTCGCTTTTCTTCTTCCGAAACAAGAATAATATATGGTTTTAAGGATATCGGGTTCTTTTCCACAACGACTACTGTCTTGTAAACATCTTCGATGGTCTTGTAATCCAGGACGTCCTGTGGCGAGCCTTCTTTATATACGGCACCTCCAGACAAGAGCGCCACCCTATCGCAATATTCGCTGGCAAGGTTAAGGTCATGCAGGATTATGATCACGGTAAGGGATAATTCTCTGTTTAACCTTTTCAATAGATCAAGAACTCGAACCTGATGCGTTATGTCAAGATGTGATGTGGGTTCATCCAGAAGAAGATATTTTGGCTCTTGCGCCAGAGCACGCGCGATCAGGACGAGCTGCCTTTCTCCGCCCGATATCTCTGACATAGCCCTATCCTTAAACTTAAGGGTATCGGTCAATGTCATCGCGTTGTCGGCGATCTCTTCATCATGTTTCGTCTCCAGAAACTGAAGGCCTCTGTAATGAGGTATTCTCGAAAGAAGAACAAATTCCCCCACATTGAGGTCATCGGTAGATACGCTTTGAGAAACAACCGATATGGTTCTGGCCAGCTCCCTGAGATCTATATGCCATATGTTATTCCCCCGAAGGAGTATCTCTCCTTTTTCCGGTTTAAGGACACGGGTCATGGAGCGCAAAAGCGTTGTTTTGCCGGATCCGTTCGGGCCTATTATCCCGAAGAAACCGCCTTCTTCAATCGCAAGATTCACATCTTTAAGATGAAATCTCTTATCATAACCGCATGTCAGGTTCTTTATCTCAAACAACAGACTTTCCTTTCTTAGTTAACGCGTAAATAAAAAAGCTGCCCCCCAATATGCCGGTAATTACACCGACCGGTAGCTCGGAAGGTGCGACGATTATCCTAGCCAGAGTATCACAGAAGATCAGAAAACACGCTCCGCCTAAAAATGAACCCGCCAGAAGGGCTCTGTGATCAGAGCCTATGAACATACGCACGAGATGTGGAATGATCAGGCCGACAAAACCGATGATCCCTCCTACGGAAACAGCACATCCGGTAAGGAGCGATGCCAGAACAAAAAGCACTCTTTTCGCTCTTTCCGTATTTATGCCTAGATGCGTGGCTTCCTCTTCTCCCAGACGTAACGCGTTTAGGTCTTTCCAGAAGATATATGACAAAGCCAGCCCTGCCAAAGATGTAAATAGCATTACCTTGATAAGGAACCAGCTTGGCTCTTCCAATGAACCCATTATCCAGAAGACAATCCCATGGAGATCCTCCGTACGGGAAACGGCCATGATAAGCATTATAAAAGACGACGATATGAAGCTTATCATAACACCGGTCAAGAGCAGACCCTGTATCTTTAGCGTCTTCTTTCTGATGTTAATAACGTATATAATCGAAATAACAATAGCCGCCCCAATGAAACCCGCAAACGGCAATGTCAGTAACCCCATCGACCGATATATCCGTAAGATGATCGCCAGGCTGACTCCCAGCGCCGCGCCGCCGGAAATACCCATCGTATAAGGTTCGACTAGCGGGTTTCGGAAGAGTCCCTGCAGGATAACTCCGGCCAGACTCAAAGCTCCGCCGATGGCAAAACCCAGAATGATACGCGGAAGGCGAATGTCAAAAAGAATGCTATATTCCGTAGTATTATGACCGGCGATAATGGCATGCAATGATCTTTTGACTGATAGAGCGGTGGAGCCCAGGCACAATGACATCGCCGCTATCAGGAGAAGCGCTCCTACTAATATCATTACCCGCGCTGCCCGGGGCATTGTCCTATTACTCATTTATTCTTCTCCGATAACTCCGGATGGAGCAGAGCGCTTATCTCTTCCAGACTTTTGACAAAAGTGACGGGGGTAGGGCCGCATATCTTCTGCGAACTGATGATATAGATCCTATCGTGTTTCACGGCATTCAGCGTTTTAAGCTTTTGCCACGCTTCTCTTTCCGCCTCGCCCGCAAAACCCATCGTCACGATCAGTATTACATCCGCATCTCTTCTCAAAACCTCTTCCTTACTATAACTACCGATTTTGGAGCCTTCAGCGATGTTCTCTCCGCCAGCCAGTTTCACAAAATCGTTTATTATGTAGTCGCTGTTAGCTGTAAAGAGAGGCTTCGCCCCGATCTCGATAAAAACTTTTGGCTTAACGAGCATGGCTGTCCTGGACTTAATGTCTGCGACCTTCTCTTTCGCCGCCTTAACTATCTCCCGTGCCTGAAGCTCTTGCCCCACAGCTATGCCTAATTCCAGAAACTGATCGCATAGAATGGTAAAATTCTTTGGTGCCGGGAATATTCTTACATCTATTCCCAGGTCTCTAAGCTTTTGGATAGTCTTAGGATTTGTAAGAGATGTCGCCAGCACCAAGTCGGGTTTTAATGCTACGATCTTCTCCAGGTCCACTTTAGTCAAAGAGCCGATCTTTTCTTTATAGCGCGCCGCGGGCGGAGTCACGCAGTAGGTGGTATCGCCGACAAGCTTATCCTCCGCTCCCAGCAGATACAGCTCCTCGGTCGTTGACGGCGCAAGAGAGATTATCCGCTTTGGATGATTTTCAGACGCGTACAGATCGTTGATAGGCATGGCCTGAAGCATGGCCGCAGCAAACAGGATCGACGCGAGGAGAGGCCCGCGTCTTTTCATTACATAACCTCCAAAAACCATCGACCATCCCGCAACGTCTTGTTGCCTTTCTTGAATTTGACCTTTTCCTTAAAGAGCGGGCCATCATAGGTGAATGTATGGAACTCGCCTTTTTCTCCGCACAGATCAACATTTCCTATGGCGCTCAAATCTTTTATGAATTTGTCGTCAATTTCGCGGCCCAACCATTCTTCTCCGAGGATATCGTTTCTCGTCGATACTACGATTGACTTAAATCCAGAATCGATTATATCCCTAATCAACTTTTCGGTATCATTTGTCCATACCGGCAAAATCGCTCCTACCTTCAATTCGCCGCATACCTTATCTATCCAATCCCTATGTTCCTGTAAATAAATATCCCCAAAAACAATGCCTTCTATACCTTCTTTCGTTTTCAGCTCTTCAATTAATACTTTAAATTCATCCGTGTAGCCTTTCCGGGGCATGGCTTTTTGTAAGAGAGGAATACCAATCAGGTTTGCCTGTCTTCGGATGATATCGGCTGATAAACCATGAGATACGGAATCGCTCCCATCAGAGTTTGTAAAATTAACCACCGAAACTATTTGATAACCTTGTTGCTTCGCCTTATAACAGGCAAAACAACTGTCTTTCCCGCCGCTCCATAAAGAAACTACTTTCATAAAAACTCTCCTTTCTATATCAACCAGAATAAAACCGCTCCTGTAATCACAAACAAAGCGGATGTAATATAAGCTATCTTAATGGCCTCCTTGATATGTAATTTATTTAAATGATTGGAATCATCTCCTATATACGGTTTCTGAACCGCTATAGAATCGTAACAGTTCAATCCCCCGAGCCGCACTCCAAGGGCGCCGGCGACCGCCGCTTCCGGAATACCACTATTGGGGCTGGCATTCTTGCGCCCGTCGCGTATCGCGATATTCCATGTCTTGACCGGATCATGGCCGCTTACCCAGCCTGCCATTACCAGAAATACCACTGATAGCCTGGCAGGTATATAATTGGCGGCATCGTCTATCTTCGCGGCAGCCCGGCCGAAATGTATATACCGTTTATTTTTATAGCCGACCATGGAATCGAGCGTATTAACGGCTTTATACGCCATAGCAAGTGGAGCACCGCCCAAAAGAGCGTAGAAGAGGGGCGATATTATGCCGTCAACGATATTCTCGGCGACCGTCTCTACCGTAGCCCTTACTATCTCCCTCTCGTCCAGATTCGCCGTATCTCTGCCCACTATTCTGGAGAGCGATGTCCTGGCCTTATTCAGATCTCCTTCATTTAATGCATTGAAGACCGCCAGGCTTTCCACGCCCAGGTCCTTCACCGATAGTGACGTATAAATAATTATCGTCGAGATAAGAACTCCGAGATAATTATTAAACGAATATGCCGCCTGCGTTATCGCGAACGTTATTAGCCAGGCCGTAGCTATTATCGTGATGGCGAAAAGAGCGCTGGAGGCGCGTTCATTCTTGATGACAGACCTGAACGGCCCTTCCAATTTCCCGATAAGCCAGCCGATCCCTCTTACCGGATGCGGAAATGTAGGCGGATCGCCGAAGATTAGATCCAATAGATATGCGGCGAGAATACAGACGATCCGCATCCTAATCTCCATTCTTTATTATCTTATAGAGGCATTTCATGTCTATGTTCTTCCGGACAAGGCCGGCTAACTTATCCAGCTCATGATCGGGATCGAAGCTGGCTTTATTAACCAGGGGAGCCCAGCATTTTTTAGCCCTTATCCTGTTCAAAAGATCTCTTCTGAATGCATTTGCGTCAAATATGCCATGTATGTATGTTCCAAATAACCTGTCATCCATCGCTATTATGCCATCGGTATCCCGGACAGCTTTCCCCTTTCGCTCTATTATGTTGAAAGCCGGACTATGTTTTCCGGTATTCCTCGATCTGCCATGATGTATCTCATAGCCTGATACATCCAGCCCCGAGGACGCCTCTTTTGCCTTAACCTGCGAAAGGACCTTATCTCTACCGAAGACCGTCTCCATCTTCAGCATCCCTAATCCGTTCGTCTCTTTTTGAGACGATTCGGTTCGATGCGGATCACGTATCCTAGTCCCAAGCATCTGGAACCCTCCACATATCCCCATCAATATGGGTAATGCGTCTTTCCCCATAAGGCCGATTATCTTTTTCGCGAGTCCCGACTCCTTAAGATATCGCAGGTCATTTACCGTATTCTTCGTCCCCGGAATTATAATAATATCCGGTCTGTTTAATGCCTCAGGGTTTTTTATATAGCGCAAATTTACATCCGGCTCCTTCTCCAGCGCGTCAAAATCTGTAAAATTAGAGATATGCGGAAGATATATCACGTCAATGTTCAGCTTTCGCCGACCGGCTCTATCCGACCCTTTAAAATTATCCAGAGGCACCGAGTCTTCCTCTGATATTCTTATGCCACTGCGGCCCGATGGGTGAAAATACGGGATGACCCCGAGGACTTTTATGCCCGTTCTCTTTTCCAGGAAATCTATGCCGGGCTTAAGGAGCTTGATGTCTCCCCTGAATTTATTTATTATAAATCCTTTTATCTGTTCCCTCTCTTCGCGCTCCAGGAGCTCGAGCGTCCCGACAAGCGACGCGAAGACACCGCCTTTATCAATATCACCGACTAAGACAACAGGCGCGCCGGCGTAGCGAGCCATTTTGAGGTTAACGATATCGTGCGCTTTTAAATTTATCTCGGCAGGGCTTCCGGCACCCTCCATCACTATCAGCTCATATTTTTTACGAAGCCTGTCGAACGAGCCGAAGACCTCTTTGGACAGTCGTTTCTTATGCCGTATATAACGCAGTGCGCTCATATTCGCTATAGGCTTTCCATGAACTATCACCTGCGCGTGCTTGTCCGCTGTGGGTTTCATCAATATAGGGTTCATGTCGACATGCGGCTCGATCCGGCAAGCCTCGGCCTGGAAGGCCTGTGCCCGGCCTATCTCGCCACCTTCTTTGGTAACAAAAGAATTAAGAGCCATGTTCTGCGCTTTGAACGGGCAGACTTTATGTCCGTCCTGTAAAAAGATCCTGCACAAGGCGCTAACTATAACGCTCTTGCCTACGCCTGAGCCTGTTCCGCAGATATGCACTGTTTTCGCGCGGTTCATTTAAAGACCTTTTCGATGCTTTTTATCAACCGATCGTTATCATCTCTCTTCCTTACCGCTACACGAAAAAACTTATCGCCCAATCCCCTGAAATTCCCGCAATCGCGGATATAGATGCCTTCACGCAATAACCGCCGCGTCAGTTCACTGGCGCCGCGGATAGGGGCCTTTTCGAGTTTACAAAGAATAAAATTCGCCGACGGCGGATAGGCCTTTAATCCTTTTATATTGCTCAGTCTTTCGGCCATATATTGCCGTTCTCTGGATACAAATAGCCTCGTCCGGTCCACATACGCCCTATCAGCTATGATCGTTTCGCCCGCGATCTGCGCCGGACCGTTTACGTTCCACGGGTATTGAAGTTTAGTGATTTTGTCAACCGTATCTCTGCGCCCTATAACGTATCCAAGCCTTAATCCCGGTATTGCAAATAATTTGGTAAGCGACCTTATAATAACCACCGATCCGTTATTAACCGCCTCCGATATGACTGCCTTGCTCTTCGCTTGCCCGGTAAATCCGATGAACGCTTCATCGAGCACCAGAAAGCCTCTACGCTTCTTCAAGAAACGGGACAGATATACTACATCGTCACTATGCAACAAGGTACCGGTTGGATTATTCGGGTTACATAAAAATAAGGCGTCGTGGCGCGGCAGACATTTTGCCAGCTTGCCGCAATCGACCTTAAAGTTATCTTTTTCGGAGGTATTGAAAAACGCTGGTCTCGAGCCATTAGATCTGACGGCGAATTCATACTCGCTAAATGTCGGCGTAATGATGAGCGGCTTTCTTATTTTAAAAGCTCTGGGGATAAGATAAATGAGCTCTATTGAACCGTTGCCTACAGCGATATTCTCAGGAGTTACGTCGTCCGATATCGATATCTTCCTTCTCAACCGGTCCGATGACGGGTCCGGATACCGCAGGACGAAATCAGTCTTTTTTGAAATGATATCCACCAACCCTTCGGGCAAACCCAATGGATTTGTGTTCACGCTGAAGTCTATGATCTCTCGCCTCGAACAATTCCCGCCATGGATTCGATCTATCATATTCTATAACCCAATAATATTAAGCTAAATAGAAGCGACGCGGCCTCGGCTATTTCATTGGCGGCGCCTACTGTGTCTCCTGTCATACCACCGATCTTTTTCTTCGCGTATCGTATGAATACAGAGACCACTGCCAACATGATAACGAACAGGATGACGCCTCTTATGCCGATGAGGAACCAATTCAGAAGAAGCGTAAATACGGCCCCGATGAAGATATCGCCCTTCTTCGCGTATTCTATAAAATATTTCGCCTTGCCCTCACCCCGCGCATATTTGGATGTAGCGCAAGCGAACGTTTGAGACCATCTGGCAAATACTACCGCTATTATTAAAACCTTCCACAGGTCTTCCGGGCGGATACTTGAGAGTATGGCAAATTTAAAGAGCAGGATGAGCGCGACGCCCACGGCGCCCATAGTACCAACGCGGCTATCCCGCATTATTCTTAAAATATCTTCCTTGGGGCGGTTTCCGTAAAAACCATCGCAGGTATCCGCAAATCCGTCTAAATGTATGCCGCCTGTTATAACGACCCATGCAATAAGGATCAGGGCGCTTGTAACAAGCGGTGGAATAGGCGCTGAAAAATATGCTATGCCGGCCAGAAAAAGGCCTATTAAGAGACCCGCTATCGGGAAATAAATAAGAGATCTCCCGAGATCGTTATCGTCAACCTTTCCCTTAATTTTGAAAGGGATGATCGTTAAGAACTGTAAAGCGACTAGAAGTCTTTTCATTCGCCCTTTTCGGAAACACCGGCGCTTTCGAACGTCGCCATCTCGTTCAATATCTTAGTGCCTGCCTCTATTATGCCCATGGCTAATGCGGCGCCTGTTCCTTCCCCCAGCCTTAAATTCAGGTCAAGTATAGGCTTAAGCCCTAAAAACGCGAGCGCCGCCTTATGGCCTTGCTCGACTGAGCAATGAGCGGCTATCATGTAATCTCTGACTTTCGGCTCCAATGTGTATGCTATCACCGCGGCCGCCCCGGAAATGAATCCGTCTATAACTACCGGGATCCTGTGCGCCGCGGCTGCCAGTATTACTCCGGCCAGGCCGCCTATCTCAAATCCGCCAACCTTAGACAGGATATCTATTCCGTCTTTTGGGTTCGGCTTATTTACTTTCAAAGCCTCTTTGATAGCGGCGATCTTACCGGCCAGGGTTTTGTCATCTATGCCCGTGCCTCTACCCGTCACCTCTTCCACATTCCGGCCGGTTATGACGGCGACGATAGCGCTCGAAGGAGTCGTGTTCCCGATGCCCATATCACCCGTGCCAACTATATCTATTCCAGCCGACAGCGCCTCATTGAATGCCTCTATGCCGTTCTCGACGGACTTAATAGCCTCGTCCTTCGACATCGCGGGTCCTTTTGCCATATTCTTCGTGCCATAATTGACTTTCTTTATCACAAGCTCCGGATTACTGTTAAGATCACACGCAACTCCCATATCGACGATAACTACCCTTGCGCCTACGTGCCTTGCGAGAACGTTTATCCCCGCCCCGCCATTTAAGAAATTGTAGACCATCTGAGGGGTCACTTCCTGCGGGAAAGCGCTTACATTATTCGCGACAACGCCATGATCACCGGCCATCGTGAATATAACTTTGTGTTTTAGCTCTGGTTTCTTGACCTTTGTTATTTCGACGATCTGCTTGGCTAAATCTTCCAATCTTCCAAGGCTCCCCTGCGGCTTCGTCAGATTGTCGAGCCTCTTCTGCGTTTCCCCTGATAACGAATTGTCTATTTTTCCGATCTTTGATATCGTTTCGTTCAATAACTTCATATGCCCGCCTATTTTATGCTTCGACTTCGCTCAGCATAAAACCCTGAGCCTGTCGAAGGGTTTTATTTTAACTGGTATCCCAGCCTTCATCATGATAACCTCATCAGCTTTGGCCGCTATTATCTGATTTGCCAGGCCGACCAGATCGCGGAATCGCCTCGACAGCGGATCGCCCGGAACTATCCCTTCGCCCACTTCATTAGATACGATGATAACAATATCGGTCTTGGCTTTTCTGATGTTAGCGCCCAACTCCTTTATCCTCTTCTCTATATCCCCGTCTTTCACATTGGCCATTAAAAGATTGGATACCCATAATCCGACGCAATCGATGATCGCCGCGTCATATATCGGCTTCAGCCCGAGCACGGTATCGCTCAAATTCACTGGCTCCTCGATAAGCCCCCACCCTTTTGGCCTGGACACCTTATGAAGGCGTATCCTCTCCTTCATCTCATCATCCAGCGCCGTAGCAGTAGCGATGAATACCGTCTTCTTTCTATATTTTTTTGCCAACTCCAACGCATACCGGCTCTTTCCGCTTCGCGCGCCGCCGAAAACAAATATTATCTTACTCATCATTCACCTTTAAATGAATTGTATCGTTGAACTTTTTTAATCTAAGATTCCCGTTCTCATGCTCTACCACGGTAATGCTTGCCGGTGATGGTACACAGCGCCAAAAACCCCTATTCTTTAATATCCCATTCAAAAATATTCCTATCACTCCGCCATGACATACGACGGCGACCGTCTTGCCGGAGTTCAACCGGATGATCTTCGACAGGACGCTCTCAACCCTCTTCTTAAAACCATGCATCGGTTCCGCACGGGAAATATTATTAACGAAGGGGTCGTTCAGCCATTTCTCATACGCAGAAGAGTACTTCACGATGATCTCTTCATGTCTCAATCCCTCAAGCACACCGAAGCCGATCTCACGCAAACCCCGCTTCGGGATTATTTTTGCCTTTTTAAAAAGTATCCGCGCTGTCTGCGTCGCGCGCTTCCTGTCACTGCAATATATTTTATCAAACCTGCCAGCGCTGAAACTGTCCGACAATAACTTGGCCTGAGACCTGCCTTCACGGCTTAAGCCAATATCTCTACTGCCACAATAGCGCCTATCCCTATTCCATTCCGTTACGCCATGCCGTATTAAAAAGAGTCTCACCATAAATATATGCTCAACACCTGTTATTTCCCTGTTAAATTGAACGTTGTCAGCGTACCCTTATCCCATCCATCCCATAAGTACGCATCTGTATTATTGTCGGCGATCAGCCTGAACGCATACCGGACCTGCTCCTCATAGAACCTGCAGAACGCGCCCCTTGAATCCATTCGGCCGTTTATGGTCCACGCTTCGGCTGGACATGGTGCCCCGCAAAAATGGCGGATGGCGCAACGCGAACAGGGCGCGATATCCTCAATACGCCTTTCGGTCACAGATCTGAACGCCGCTGTCTTCAGAACCGCGCGTATATCATCCCTAAAGATATTGCCGCCTCTGAACTTCTTTACCCCGATGAACTCGCTGCAAGGGAACATATCGCCTTTACTCGAAACCGCGAAGAAACACCTCCCCGCCCCGCATGGCGAGATATCGCACATAAGCCGCCTGGCTGTGGGCGCCAGGATACTTATCAAAATATTCGCGAAGTTTGCCACGACCAGCTTACGGCCAGTCTTTTTATAAAGCTGATAGGCACGATCCAGCGCGCTCATATAATGCGCCGCTGCGTCTTCGTCCGATGGTTTCTGCCTGTAACCGCCTGGGAGCGTGCAGCGGACGGGATTGAGCATACAGATCGGCACTTCCATATGATGAAAAAGTTCGACTATTTTAACCTGTGAAGACACATTTTCCCGCGTCACTGTACAGATAACGGAATAGTTCTGGTATCCCTTGAGTCGGCTGATGACCTCTTTTACTTTTCTGGAAACGCCTTCACCACGCCAATTCCGCCTCAACCGATCGGCAATACTATCTGTATGGCCGTCGAGAGAAAGGCCTATGCTTATATCTCTTGAGGTCAAGAATTCCAGCGCATCACCATCCAGTAGTGTCCCGTTAGTCTGAACGCCGAAACGAAAGTCTTTCTTATATCTGTCTATCGCGGTAAAGACGGCTTCTTTATTGAGCAGCGGCTCGGCCCCATGGAAAATGATCTGAGGCTTCTGCTCCCGCGGAAGACTGGACTTGAAATAACCCTTGAGCGTCTCGAGTGCCTTCAAAAGTTTTGCAGCGGACATATGTGTGCCGCTTTTACGCAAGTCTTCGGGTATATAACAATAAGAGCAATTGAGGTTACATCTGTCGGTAGGATTAAAATATACGGCTGAGGGTCTTAGCTTGAACCGTAAAGCATGCATTTCGTCGGCGAAGGACTTCGCTTTCTTACAATATTCACTTAAGAGCGACGATTCATTCTGGGTGCCGGATACTCTATCTTTCCTTACCAGCGCCCAGAATGCCGTATCAGCGGAAACCACACAAACGTAGTCCCTATGACCGATGTCTATGGGTTGAAGACTATCCCCTTCACCTGTATTAAAATATGCCTGAGTTTTCATATCTATCATCTATTGTTGCACCATTACGATTTCCTAGCCTTCTCTAGAAGCACATAATGCGATAACCCTGCGCCGTTCGCTTTGCACTTTTTACGGCATGCAATAACGCTTTTCTTTATTCTACGCGATTTTTTCTCCACCTCAATCACCCCCTTATGTTGTTATGGATCCCACAAAAATAAAAACCCCGACTATAGCGAACTTCCGCTATGCTCGGGGTTGCACCCTGATTTACTTAACCCTTCCGCGAGGTTTGAGCGTTATTTAAAGATCGCTCCACCTTCAAATATAGGCAGGTCTTCTGGCTTCCGGATCTATCTACTCATCACGCCTTCCCACCATATAAATACGGCAGTGGCTATTATGACTTTCGTCCCCGGTTACAGCGGCGGGACCGCATCCGATTTTACGGATTTCCCTTAACCTATACGTTTTCATTATTGCTTTTTTTATACCATCTGTCAATAATTATATTATTCGCCATATAGCTGTTTTACTCGGGATTGTATATAATTATTAGCATCGAAATAGCTCTTTATCTACAGCATTAGGAGCGCCGCGATTCTTACCGAGAAAAACCCTTGATAACCTTTGGACCATTCTTAATAGATAGCATACCTTCCTTTTCGACTTCAGCCCCAAATACCAGGTCTCCCATGGTTGTATATCTTCAGACCTTTTTGGACACTTCAGCGCTATTTAGATTTGCACTTTGATACTCGTCTGGGTCATTGTTTTGGTTAATATTTCTACCTTCCA